>NZ_KB893056.1 GCF_000373985.1 Desulfobacter curvatus DSM 3379 | reverse complement strand
ATCACTTCAAATCGCCCCATTGAAGACTGGGGCCTGCTTCTCAAAGACAATGCCGCATCATCGGCCATACTGGACCGGTTGCTTCACCATGGTCATCTGCTGAAATTTGAAGGGAAGAGTTACCGACTCAAAGAGGCTGCCAACCGGCTCTCTCAGCTGCGCGACAATAGGGAGGGATGAAAAAAGGAAAAAATGGAAGATATTAAGAGAATAACTTAGATCTCAATATTCTGCCGCCGGGGGATTTTGACCCGGCCACGGGTGGGGGATTTTAAAGTGGCCATCCGGGTCATGGGATAATCCGGCCCACAAGGCAGTTGCCGTTGTTGCATTGATCATATTTAATCTTAACGATTTTTCCTTTAAGGCTGTCCGGGTTGCCATGCGAATTTTTTTCATTCTTAATAAAGACGGTCAGGTAGTTGGTGGTGATCGCCTTAAGCATACCTGTGTGCCGGTCCCTTTGATTCTGGATCAATCCCTGAAGTACCCGGCCCCGGTTTGACTCGATAAACGCCGAACGCTTCTGCTCGCCAAGCTCGCGCATCAGTGCAGCCCTTTTCTTTGCCGTATCCGACGGTACCTTTGGGGTGAAATGCCATGCAGGTGTCCCTTGTCTTGGTGAGAAGGGGAATACATGAAGGTAAGATACGGGCAGCTCCGCCACAAGTTTGTATGTATTTTCAAACGCCTTGTCTGTTTCACCGGGAAACCCCATGATCACATCAAGGCCGATACCGGCATACGGCAGGGTTTGATGTATCTTGTGAGTAACTTCTGAGAACTGTTCAACTGAATAGGGCCGCTTCATACGGGCCAGAACGTCATTGTCTCCTGCCTGGAGCGGGATATGAAAATGATCGCACAAAATATGACCGGGGCCTGCCATATGAATGAGCTCATCCGTTATTTCATTTGGCTCAATGGAGGATATCCTGATTTGATCCACCGGACGTTCTTCATCCAGTTTTTTTACAAGTTGGGTTAAAGAGGTTTCAGGCTTTAAATCAAGTCCATACAGCCCGGTGTGAATACCTGTGAGAATAACCTCTTTGAACCCCTGCCTGTTTAAGCCTAAAACATGGGCCATGACCTGGTCAAAAGGCATGGATACGGATGCGCCCCTGGCATAGGGGATAATGCAATAGGTGCAGAACTGATTGCATCCGTCCTGGATTTTTAAGTAGGCCCGGGTCATTTTACCGAATACGGGCCGGTCAGGTTCTGCAATTTCCAAAAAGCATGCCGTTTTTCCGTATTCAGGTTTTCTGAAATCAAATAAGTTTTCTTTCGCCGGTTCCCGGGTGAGATATGCGGGGATGAGCGGTTTATCCTGGTGGCAGACAATAAAATCCACACCTGAAATTTTTTTAAACTGTTCAGGGTCAGTCTGTGCATGGCATCCGGTGACAATCATTGTAGCATCGGGGTGTTCACGGATCAGTTTCCTGGTTTCCTGGCGGGACTGCATGCCGGCCCTGGAGGTCACTGCACAGGTGTTAACAATACAAATATCAGCGGATTGCCCCTTACCTGCCCTTGAGAATCCATGGGCTTCAAGCTGGGCTGCAATGGCGTCCGATTCATATTGATTGACTTTACAACCAAGGCTTTCGATATAAAATGTTTTTTTTTTCATTGAATTGCTGAAATCAAACCGGCGCCTAATACGCGGTTTGCCTGATAGAACACTGCGGCCTGGCCGGGGGTTACCGCATTTTGGGGTGTGTCAAATGTTACAATGCCACGGGTGTCCTCCCAGTCAAGGCCGGCAGGGGCTGCTTTGTGTGCGTACCGGATCTGAACAGTCAGGTTTTTTATATTTTTCTTTTCAGGATAATTCCAGACCATCTGTTCAACCGTCATCCGTTTTTGGGCAAGATCTGACTTAAAACACACATGAAGGGTGTTGGTATTCATATCAATTTTTTTTACATAGTAAGGTGCCGGGCCAGGAATATTGATTCCCCTGCGCTGGCCAACCGTGAATTTGTGAAGCCCCTGATGGGAGCCCACGGTCTTCCCCTGACCGTCAACCACCGGCCCGGGCTTTGGGGAGACTTTTGTTTTGGTGTTAATGAACCTTCCATGATCTTTATCCGGCAAAAAGCAGATATCCTGGCTTTCACCCGGTACAACCGGTACAAGGTTGTGTTGTCCGGCAAATTCCCGGACCCGGCTTTTGGTAAAATCGGACAGGGGAAACACCAATCTGTCCAAAATATCAGGGGAGAGCATGGATAGAAAATAGGACTGGTCTTTATTCAGGTCAGCCCCCCTTTCAAGCCATGCCTGCCCGGACGCTTTTCTGCCGGACGTATATTTGTTGACCACCGTTGCATAATGGCCGGTTGCCATCAAATCCGCCCCAAGCGTTTGCGCATGCTCAAACAACCTCTTAAATTTTATCTGCATATTGCAGACAAGGCATGGATTCGGTGTTTTCCCCGCCATATAGGTTGACACAAAATATTCAACCACCCGGGTCTCAAATTCCCGGGACAGGTCTATGGTGTGAACGGGAAATCCGAAGACGGACGCCAGGCCGGATAGATCCGGCATACGTTTTTCATAGCCGGTGGTGAAATGAACGCCGAGCACTTTTTTAAAACGCTGTTTAACAAGAAACCCTGCCACCATGGAATCTATTCCCCCGCTCAGAGCCACGGCTACAACCGGTGAATCAGACATCAGGCAGTTTCTTTTAAATCATCACTGAACAAACCCATGGCTCGGACGGGGCAGGTCAGAAGACAGCGCTCACACAGGCTGCATTTTTCCCTGTCAAATATCACTTCCATTTCAGGCCGTTTGATGTACAGCGCCCCCGTGGGACAGACTGCGGTGCATGCGCCGCAATGGGTGCATCTTTCTTCATCTTTGAAAATTTTATGTTCGGGTGTGGATACAAGAACCCCATGTTCCTTTAAATAGGTGATCCCCTTGTTAAACGCCGCTTTCCCGGCACCAGAGATTTCAAGCACCATATGGCCTTCTCTTTTTGAAGATATTCGTGCCTTGAGGATATTAAACATCAGGTCATATTTCTTAACCAGCTGGCAGACAATGGGTTCTTGGGCCGATCTTGGCGGAAAATCTAAAATAACAATTTTTGAATACAACTCCTTAACCTCCGTTCCTTGTGTTAGGTCGAAACCAAATTAAATATCATATCATTCATCGTGGTTTATATTAAATACCTAAATCGCTCAAATTCGCAGTTTTGTGAAAAATTTCTTGTCAAACCGTCATACTTTTAGATAAGAATATACAAAAATTACCTCTTTTCGTTAATTTCTTAACAATCGCTGGTTCTTTTTCCAGGAGGAACATGTCTCAAAAGGCGTCATATAACAGTTTAGTAAAACGGATTAAGGAGCTTGAACTTGAAAAGGCTACCCTGAAACAAGAGATCGTTACACTTAAAAAATTTCGGACCATTGATAAAAGTGTTGGCTCTGATCCCGTTGAGTTTGCGGCTGCAATCAATCAAAAAATTGAGAAAGAGAGAGAATTGCTGCTGGCTGCAGTCGAGCAAATTTCGGAAATGGTCTATATCACAAATTCCGAAGGTATTATCCTGTATATCAATTCCGCCTTTGAGACCCTGACCGGGTTTTCCAGGGAAGCGTGCATCGGCCGGGATATCAGCATGTTCAGAAGCAAGAAATATGATAGCCAGTTTAATATTAACCTGCGGGCCATTATCAGTTCCGGGCGGGTGTGGAGCGGCCATGCCGAGTTTAAAAAAAAAGACAACACTTTTTGCATAATGGAAATTACCATATCTTCGGTCAGGGATAAAAATGGTGACATTACCAACTATGTAGGTGTACAGCAGAATGTTTCCAATGAGATGAAGATTCATGAAAAGATGGCCCAGGTCCAGAAGCTGGAATCCCTTGGCACCCTGGCAGGTGGTGTCGCCCATGATCTTAATAATATGCTGTTTCCCATTATAGGAAATGCAGAGCTTTTGATTCTTAAAAGCGCTGCCTATGACGATGAAACAAAAGAAAGGCTGGCTCAGCTTCATGAAAGTGCCCTGCAGGCAAAAGAACTTGTCCGGCAAATTTTAAATTTTTCCCGTCAAAAGAAAATTAAAAGAGAGCCGTTACAAATACAAAATAGTATAGAGACCGTACTCAAGCTGATGAAGTCCGGTATTCCACGCTATATTTCAATAAAAAGAATTGTAGATCCAAACTGTCCGCCTGTTATTGCCGATCCCACCCAACTACATCAGATTATAATGAATTTGGTCAGCAATGGCGTGCATGCCATGGGTAAGACAGGCGGTGTAATCGAAATTTCATTAACGCCTGTAAATGTTTCTCAATCTGATTCCAACGGCGGGGTCAAGCCGGGAGAGTATATTTGTCTAAGTGTTTCGGATACAGGCGAGGGAATGTCAAAGGAGGTGATGAGCCGTATTTTTGAACCGTTTTATACCACCAAGGGCAATGAGGATGGAACCGGCATGGGATTGTCTGTTGTTTATGGTATTGTAAAAGATATGGCCGGCGGCATAAAGGTACACAGCCAGCCGGGCAAGGGAAGTGAGTTCAAGTTGTATTTTCCAAAATTTTCGGAAAAAAGTATTGAACCACGACTTCATGTGCCTGCCCTAAATGAGAAAATCGACATTGAATATAAGATCCATGTCCTTTTTGTGGATGACGAAGACATCATTCTCAAAGTAGCAAAATCCATGCTGGAGCGTTTAGGGTGCCGTACCACAACCATGACAGATTCTTTGGTTGCCCTGACACATTTCAAAAAAGAGCCTTTAACCTATGATCTTGTGATTACGGATCTGTATATGCCGCATATGAACGGCGATTGTCTGGCGGAAAACATAAGGGAGTTTCGCCCGGATATCCCTATCTTTCTTTGTACGGGATTCAGCGACGACATTACCTTGGATATGATGGCGCAAATAGGTATTAGGGGGGTGTTATCCAAACCGCTTTCCATAAAAGAGATGTCTGAAAAAATTGGAAAATTTTTTAACCCCCAAAAAATACCATTAAAAAAAATATAGCGGCTGAAATCCCGATGCCCGGTCCTGATATAGATAAAATAAGAGCCCTTGAAAAGAAAATGAATCATTTGGGTATTTCAAAAAAAGATATCCAGGAGAAATTTATAAAATCCTCGGGCCGTGGTGGCCAAAAGGTAAATAAGTCATCCTCTGCCGTATTTTTGACCCATGTGCCCACCCAAATAACTGTAAAATTCGGGAAGTATAGATCCCAGCATCTGAACCGGTTTATGGCCTTGAGATCCCTGGTGGAAAAGATTGAACAGTTGCAATTCGGGATGCCTGATGCCACAGCCCAAAAATTAGCCCGGGTGAAAAAACAGAAGCAGCGGCGAAGGAAAAAGGCGCTTAAGAAGGTGTCGGACAGCAAAGAGACTTGATTAAATTTTAGAATACCCCCAACTGACAGGGTTTGATCCGGATTTCAAGCCGCTCACAGACAGACCCCATATCTATTCTGGTAATTTTAAATTCCTTTGCTATCTCCCAGCAGGTTTTGCAGTCAATTTTTCCGTCAGACTGAGCATCAAGTATCCTGTCCTTTAATTGCTGTGTAATGCCGGCATCGGGATTGAAATTCTTTTTGCCCTGGGGGGATCCGAAAAGACCGAGTTGGCATTGTGCGATACGCAATTCAAGTAGATCCGCCTGTATACCGATCTGCTTTGGCAAACAATTTTGTGCCTTCGCAAGGCGATGGGCACTTGCACATGTAAGCCTGCCGTTACTGCTCGCCTGCAGAATGGCTTGGGAACGCGTCTGATCCAATTGCGCCCCGGAATGCCTTTTTGCATCTGGGCCGCTGTCCTGGTGTTCCATAATATTTAATTGACTCTTGTTTCAGGTTTATGTATGGGTGGTTTATAACGTAAAACTTCGACAGGATAAAGGCCTTATTTTATGAAAAACATGCTTGGATCCGGCAAATTCCAAATGATATACATTGCTTCCTGCGGTGAGGGTGTCAACGCTTTTCATCTCGTGGAATCCACCCTTGTACAATTTCCTGATTCCGATATCAGTGTTGTAAAAGTCCCCAGGCTACGTACGGAGAGCCAGGTCGATGATCTCATCGATAAGGTCAAGGATATTGAAAGTATTATTGTTCATACCATTGTTGATTCAAACCTTCGCAGGTATCTCACGCGTCAGGGCATGGATAATCATATTGTCACCATTGATCTGATGGGCCCCATTATTTCAAAAATAGAAACATTTCTTGACCGTAAGCCCCTGGAAACCCCGGGACTCTATCGGGAGATTCACCTGGTAAATTTAGAACAGGTGTCTGCCATTGATTTTGCCCTGGCCCATGATGACGGTTTGAATCCTGAGAGTATTGCTGAAGCCGAAATTGTGTTGATCGGACTGTCCAGGGCCGGAAAAACACCGTTGTCAATGTATATGAGCGTTTTGGGGTGGAAAGTGGCCAATATCCCCTTTGTCCCCGGTGTTCCCATGCCCCGGAGCCTGGACCTTGTGGACCGGCGCCGGGTATTTGCACTGAACATCAACCCGGAACAGCTGCAGGCGCACAGGAGAATGCGCCAGGAGAGCCTGGGGGCAAAGGATATCTACGCCTATTCCGGAAAGGATGAAATTGAAAAGGAGATTGAACACGCCCAGAAATATTTCATTACCAAGGGCTATTCCATGATCAATGTGAGCAATAAACCCATAGAGACCAGTGCCGAGGAGATCATTGAAATGATTACGCGCAGGTTCAAAGCCAATGCCCATATAAGGGACTTTATACCCCATCAGGGCAGCCCGCAAAGCAATTTAACTTTGTGATTAAACTTCATTTTTGACGTTATGCCTGAAAAGAAAAGACAATCGGAAAGACGAAAGCCCACGGATCTTTTCAGGCTTGTTTTTATCTGGATAAATATCGCTGCCTGTGCAGGATTAATTATTGCCATTCTGATTTTTCACAGGGCTCAACCCGAATTTGAAACCTTTTTTGACCGTTTCTATCAGCTTGAATTAAGGCGTTACTGGGATCAGAACTATGTCCGGTTCCTTGTTGATGTGCTGGGGGCAGGTGCCCTGATTAATGCTGCGGGTCTTTTGCTTGCCCGGTATCGGGGCCGGCGCAGCACAGATCACAGGCGTCTTGTGCTGGTGTTAACCATTCTTTACAGTCTGCTGTTTGTTCTGTCCAAAACGCTGCTGTAAGATCAAATTTGAAATATTCATTACCGGATGCAATCAAGAAGTGCGGGTTTTATGCCGATAGTGTTTTATATGAAACTGGAAACAAGATACAAGAAACAAGAGGGTGAAGCGCCTGCGGCGCCCATTTTAGTCCTGCATTGTTGGTGTCTTTAGTTTTATTGTTTGTTATGGGTTGAGCCTATGTTGTTGATAGACCAGGTCGGCCATGGCCGTTATTAGCTTTTAAACCCAAGAACTTTAGGAACGACAGCTATGACACGTTATTTTATCCTGATGCTTGTCTTGATTGTAACGGCAGTGCCATGCCGGGCCAGGGATTTCATGGTGGAGTTTGTAGAAGAAAACTACATGGAAAGTCAGGAAGACTATGCCAAAGCCCCCATGATTTACCATTCCTTTCAGGTGCGCTCCCATGCAGGCTTAAAGATGCTGGTGCTCACCGGGGAACACCCTGAATACCGCAGATGGCTGCGCCGGTATGTTGCCCAGGATAAAGGGTTTATTGTCAAGGTCCCTGATAATGAAAACGATTTGTTCATTGCTTCGAAAGTCTATAAAACAGATGTGACAAATGTCCACCCCTTCAATCCGACAATCTGGTCAATGGAAGGCAGCCGTGTTTTTGACACCAAAAATGTGTCGGAAACGCAGGCCTGGATTATAGCCGGTCGGGGTCATATTCTGGTACTGGATCAAAACAACAAACGCAGTGAACTTATCGATACTGTGGTCAAACGTATGGGATATATCGGCATGATCTCCGGCGATCCTGAAGTGGCGTTGGGCGTATTTAGAAATCAGCCTGAAAAATTTAAAATGGTCATTGTGAATTACGATATACCTGGTATGGGCTCCCAGGCCTTTGTGGATAAACTGCTCAAAATTGATCACACAATACCCATTCTTGTGGAAACCGGTTATAATAACGAAAAGCGCATGCGGCAATACCTGTCAAAATTTTCAGGAGCCGGGACGGTCACGGTTACCCCCGTGGCATTGAATCGCCTTCAACAAACCATAAAAAGCTTGATCAAACCTGAAAAAGAAATAGCCACACAACCTGTAAATGGATAAAATGGATAAATTCATAAAGATTTGGAGCGTCATATTCATATTTTTTTTAACGGTTCCTGGGACCGGCCGTGGGGCAGATCAGGAATTTTATGAGCTGGAGGCCGGATTTAAAAATTTCATTCAATGCGAACTCACCCGGACGGATGCCGAGAACCATTTTAAGGGAAAAGCGTTTACCGTGGCCATGGTAAACCTTTTCAACGTTACCCGGGAACTGGATATCACCATCCTGACCGGGGCGGTTAAGTGCGATGTTCAAGGGCAGTACCAAACCTTGTATGTTGCCATGGGATTAAGGGACTTAAGGGAAAAAAAGGTGGTTTCCTATTTCACCGTCAGAGACAAGGATTTTCGCATTCTTGCTACGGAACTGATTCGTTATCCTTACAAGGAACGATGCCCGTGGACCCGTTACTGGATTAATCAGGAGTAATTCAAGTTCATTTATGAAAAATATTTACCGATTATTTTTAAAAGAGCGGATATCAATAAAAATTTCCTTTATCTATGCTGCATTTTCAGCGCTATATATAATATTCTCTGACCAAATATTATTTTTTTTTGTTAAAAATTCTGAGAACATAACGATAGTACAATCGATAAAGGGCTTCGCTTTTATTTTAATTTCGGCATTGATAATTTTTTTCCTATTACGCAGAGAGATTCAAAAATATGTACAAACAGAAAAAAAACTCCAGGCCATTTTCAATCACCGATTTCAACTAACAGGTTTACTTGATGTTAATGGCAGATTGATAATGGCAAATGACATGTTCTGCAACATGGTTGGGGTTAATTGCAGTGAACTTGTGGGTAAATACATATGGGAATTGCCCCTTTGGTCTCATTCCAAGGAACAGCAGCTTAAAATTAAAAAATCTATTCAGATGGTTAAAGAAGGCAAGTCAATAAATTTTGAAACAACTCATGTGGATACCAAAGGTGACAAACAATATATTGAGTTTTCATTGACGCCTGTTCATGATGATAATGGCAACATGGTTTATATCGTTCCGGAGGGGAAAGATATTACGGAGAAGAAACAATCGGAGAAAAAATTAATTGAAAGTGAAAGAAATTATCGGGAAATATACAACTCCAGCAGCGATGCAATTATTCTTCATGATGTAGAAACCGGGAAGATCATGGATGTTAACCAAACCATGCTGGATATGTATGGATACGCTCATCATGAAGTTTTAGAATTTAATGTAGGTGATATCAGCTATAGTATTGATCCTTATACACAAGAAGAGGCAGTTAAAAAACTAAAAAAATCTATCGACGAGGGGCCACAGTTATTTGAGTGGAAGGCCAGACATAAAAGCGGTAACTGCTTTTGGGTTGAGGTGGCCTTTAGAAATACCGAAATTGGAGGGAAGGGGCGAGTTTTAGCTGTGGTTCGTGACATCAGTGAAAGGGTCCAATACGAAAAAGAACAAAAAAAACTTGAAAATCAGTTAGTCCAAGCCCAAAAAATGGAAGCCATCGGCACCTTAGCTGGAGGCATTGCCCACGACTTCAACAATATCCTTTTCCCCATAATGGGGCATTCAGAAATGCTTTTAGAGGATCTTCCCAAGGATGATCCGGCCAGATCCCGTGTCCGGCAGATACATTCGGGGGCAATAAGAGCAAAAGAGCTTATCCAACAGATTCTGACTTTTTCCCGTCAGGAAGAGACAGAGATGCGGTTGATGAAAATACAGCCTGTTTTAAAAGAAACCATGAAAATGCTTAGATCAACCATTCCCACAACTATAGAGATACAGGAAAAAATTGATCCGGGATGCGGCCCTGTGATAGCGGACCCCATACAGATCCAGCAGATCATCATCAATCTGATCACCAACGCCTATCATGCCATGGAGAACAGTGGCGGTACCTTGAGCGTAGGGTTAAAAGAAACAAATACCAGTGAGCATAGTCCGCACTTGGCCCCCGGTCGTTACGCTTGTCTGATAGTGAGTGATACCGGCACCGGCATACCCAAGGAAATCAAGGAAAGCATATTTGACCCATTTTTTACAACCAAAAAGAACGGAAAAGGAACCGGCCTGGGACTTTCGGTGGTTCACGGGATTGTTGCCAAAATGAAGGGAGATATCCACATAAACAGTCAACCGGGCGAAGGATCGGAATTCAAAATTTATTTCCCCGTTGAAAAGAAAACGCTTCATGAAAAGGATAGTATTAGCGAAAGTGATATTCCATCCGGCACGGAACATATCCTGCTTGTAGACGATGAACCGGAAATCATTGCCATAGAAAAAAATATATTGGAGCGGCTGGGATATACGGTTACCTCAAGAATGTGCAGCATTGATGCTCTTGAGGTTTTTCAAAGCCGGCCGGATAAATTTGATCTGGTGATTACCGATTATTCCATGCCGAAGATGGCGGGAGACCAAATTGCGCAGGAACTGCTGAAAATCAGGCCTGATATTAGAATCATGGTATGCACGGGCTCCAGCAACAGAATCTCGAAGGAAACGGCTGAACAAAAAGGAATTCGTACAGTTTTAGAGAAACCTTTTACCAAAAAGCAGTTTGCAACAAAAATTAGGGAAGTTCTCGAAATACTATAAACATCATGTAACAAGCTCTAAAGAACAAGCCTGGTTACTTTACGTAACCAGGCTTGTGATGTTTATAATCCTTATTTTTACCGACAGTCAGGATACATAATGGCAGCCTGGGCTGCCGCCAGCCGGGCAATGGGAACCCGGTAAGGTGAACACGATACATAGCTTAATCCTGCTTTATGGCAGAATATGACAGATTCGGGATCCCCGCCATGCTCTCCGCAGATGCCCAGTTTGATTTCAGGACGGGTTCTGCGGCCACGTTCCACTGCCGTTGTAACCAGCCCCCCAACCGCTTCCTGATCCAGGGTCTCAAAGGGATCTGAACTGAGAATGGCATTATCAATATAATCGTTCATGAAAGAGCCGATATCGTCCCTTGAAAAACCAAAGGCCATCTGGGTCAGGTCATTGGTACCAAAAGAGAAAAACTGGGCATATTTTGCCATTTTATCTGCAATCAATGCCGCCCTTGGAATTTCGATCATGGTGCCGTATAGATAGGGAAGGGCGTCTAATTCATAAGTTTTAAGTGCTTCATTATAGCACTGGGTAACAATATCCTGGACAAAGGCCAGCTCTTTTTCATTACAGGTTACGGGCACCATAATTTCAGGCATGGGATTTTTACCCGCTTTGATCAGTTCTGCACTGGCCTCAAATATGGCTTTCACCTGCATGTGGGAAATTTCAGGATAGGTGATACCAAGCCTGACACCCCTGTGCCCGATCATGGGATTGGATTCTAAAAGCTGCTCGCTGCGTTTAAATACTTCTTCGATGTCAATATGCAGGGCATCGGCAATTTCCTGCTGATTTTCCCGGGATTGGGGCACGAATTCGTGCAGGGGAGGGTCCAGCAGACGCAGGGTTACGGGCAGATTATCCATGACCTCCAGGGTGGTCTTAATCTCCTCCTTGACAAAGGGGAACAATTCTTCCAGGGCGGCCTTTCTCTCTTCATGGGTTTTGCTTAAAATCATTTTACGCAAAAGGAAAAGAGGCTTATCGGAATTGGCACCGTAAAACATATGCTCTGTTCTGAAAAGCCCGATACCCTGAGCACCAAAATCAAGGGCCGTCATGGCATCTGCCGGGGTGTCCGCATTGGTGCGGACCTGCATGGCCCGGTATTTATCCGCAATCTCCATGAATGCTTTGAATCTGAGATTTTCCGATGCGTCTTTCATATCGAGCTTGCCTTGATATACCATACCTTTGGTGCCGTTAAGGGTGAAGGTCTCTCCTTCCTTGAATGCCCGTGTTCCCACACGAAGTTCTTTGGTTTCAAAATTGATTTTAAGGGCACCTGCACCCACAATGCAGCATTTGCCCCATCCCCTGGCAACGAGCGCCGCATGGGAGGTCATGCCGCCCCTTGCCGTTAGAACGGCTTCTGCGGCCCGCATGCCTTCAATGTCTTCGGGGTTGGTCTCTTCACGGACCAGGATGACCTTTTTGCCTAACTTGGCCCACTGAACCGCATCTTCGGCCGAGAACACAATCTGTCCCCATGCACCGCCGGGTCCTGCGGGCAGGCCTTCAGCAACTTTTACAGCCGTTTTTTCCGCTTCCGGGTCCACAATGGGATGAAGCATGTCATCCAGGATTTTAGGATCAAGACGGCATACCATGGTTTTTTCATCAATGGTGCCTTCTTCCAGCATATCCATGGCCATGTTCAGGGCAGCAGCTGCGGTACGTTTCCCCACCCGGCACTGGAGCATGTAAAGCCTGCCTTCCTGGATGGTGAATTCGATATCCTGCATGTCCTTGTAATGGGCTTCCAAAAGGTTCCTTATTTCAAATAGCTGCTTGTAAAGCTCGGGCATGGATTCTTCCAGGGAAGCCAGGTGTTTGTTTTGGGCATTTTTGGTGTCGTTGTTCAAAGGATTGGGTGTTCGGGTGCCTGCCACCACATCTTCGCCCTGGGCATTGACCAGCCATTCTCCATAAAATTTATTGTCCCCTGTGGCCGGGTCCCTGGTAAAGGCAACGCCTGTGGCGGAAGTGTCGCCCATATTACCGAAAACCATGGTCTGGACATTGACGGCCGTGCCCCAGTTGTCCGGAATATGTTCAATGCGGCGGTAGGATACGGCCCGTTTTCCGTTCCAGCTTTTAAAGACGGCACCGATGGATCCCATGAGCTGATCTTTGGGGTCATCAGGAAAATCAGCACCCAGATCCTCCCGGATTTTTTTCTTAAACCGTTCGCAAAGGGTCTTTAAATCTTCGGTGGAAATATCCGTGTCATTGTCATAGCCCTTGTCGTTTTTCAGGTTGTTCATCATCATTTCCAGATTCAGGCGGATACCCATGCCGTCCCTGGGACTGATCTGCTCGGCTTTTTCCATAACCACATCCGAATACATCATGATCAGCCGGCGGTAGGCATCATAAACAAACCATTCATTACCGGTTTTTTTAATCAGTCCCCGGATCGTGGCCGTACACAGGCCGACATTCAATATGGTCTCCATCATTCCGGGCATCGAACTCCTTGCGCCGGATCGGCAGGATACCAGCAATGGATTTTCCGGATCACCAAAAATCATACCCGTTTGGGCTTCAATATTGGCCATGGCTTTGAGACTTTCTTCTTCAAGGGTATCCGGAAAGCGCCCGTTTAAATCAAAATAGTGATTGCAGCATTCCGTTGATATGGTGAAGCCTGGGGGAACAGGCAGTTTCAGCTTTGCCATTTCTGCAAGGTTGGCGCCTTTGCCGCCCAAAAGGTTTTTCTGACTTGCATCCCCATCTGTCTTATCAGGGCCGAACTCATAGATGTATTTGGTCATTTTAAATCACCGCTTGTATGGTTTCAGTCTTAAGTGGTTAAGGACATAGGTTAAAGATAAATTGACGTTTAGCTTGTTCAAGCCGTAGAATCAGCCGGTATTCGATTCCGTCATAAAGCCTGACAAAGGTTAACGTTTACTATTAAAACTTTGGGCATATCAAGTCAAATAAAATCTTATGTTTATAAATCATAACTTCAGTGATACTATTGCTTTTTTTTTAATATGGTGTGCGTTGGCACTTTATTGTTATTTGACGGGCACAAACAGGAGGAGTAAATGCTGAATATAGAATCCATAACCAAAGGATTCGCAGACCAGGTGCTGCTTGACAATACCGGCATGCAGATCAATTCCGGTGAGCGGGTGGGCCTGGTGGGAAGAAACGGCCATGGTAAAACCACGCTTTTAAATATCATCGCAGGCATGGACCACCCCGATGAAGGGCGGGTTATCATACCCAGCGGATATCGGATCGGTGTACTTTCCCAACATATAAAATTCAGCAAACCCACTGTTCTTGAAGAGGCCATGTTAGGCCTGCCGGATCACGAGCGTGATCATTTCTGGAAAGCTGAAAAAATTTTGTCAGGTCTAGGGTTTTCAGAAACAGACATGCAAAAGGATCCCATGCAGTTTTCCGGTGGCTACCAAGTGCGTTTAAACCTTGCCAAGGTATTGGTGTCCGAACCTGATCTGTTAATCCTGGACGAGCCCACCAATTATCTGGATATTACATCCATCCGCTGGATTACGGGGTTTCTTGTTTCCTGGCCAAGGGAGATGCTTCTGGTTACCCATGACCGGGGATTCATGGATAATGTGGTCACCCATGTTGTGGGGATTCACCGTCGTAAGATGAAAAAGATACAGGGAGACACCGCTAAATATTATCTCCAGGTGGCCCAGGACGAAGAAATATATGAAAAAACTCGGGTAAATGAGGAAAAGCGTAAAAAAGAGATTGAACTGTTCATCTCCCGGTTCCGGGCCAAGGCAAGGCTGGCCAATATGGTGCAATCCAGGATCAAGACCCTGGCCAAGCTTGAATCAAAGGACAAATTGGCAGAACTTAAAAATTTGGATTTTTCCTTTAATTACCTGCCTTTTGCCGGCAAACAGGTGTTGACTTGCGAAGATTTGAGTTTTGGATACAACAAAGACAACCCGTTGATTGAACATTTTTCCTTGACCGTATATCCCGGGGACCGTGTGGCTGTCATCGGGAAAAACGGCAAAGGGAAGACCACGTTACTCAAACTGATCAGTCAAAATATAGATCCGGATGCAGGGTGGGTGAAACCCAATCCGGGTGTGGAAACCGGATATTTCGAGCAGACCAATATCCAGACCTTGAATCCACAATTCACTGTGGAAGAAGAGATGTTACATGCCTATCCTGAAACCGACCGCCAGACCGCCAGAAACATCTGCGGTGCCATGATGTTTGAACAGGATGCGGCATTAAAAAAAATCAGTGTGCTGTCCGGCGGAGAAAAAGCCCGGGTCATGCTTGGCAAGCTTTTGATCCGGCCTTTGAATCTTCTGCTTTTGGATGAGCCGTCAAACCATCTGGACATTGAATCAAGCGATGCCTTTGTGGAGGCCTTAAATGCCTTTGACGGAGCTGTTATGCTTGTTACCCATAATGAGATGTTTCTTTATGCCCTGGCAAACCGCCTGGTGATATTTACGTCAAACGGCATTGAGATATTTGAGGGGACCTACCAGGAATTTCTTGAAAAACAGGGATGGGAGGATGAAGAGTTGATTCCTGCAAAGCGCAAAAAAAGTGCTCAGCTCCCCAAAAAAGAATTGCGTAAAAAAAAATCAGAAATAGTGGCCGAAAGGTCAAAGCAATTAACACCGATAAATAAGAAGATTAACAAACTTGAACGAGAAATAGAGGCAAAGGAAACCAAGATGGCCCGGGTGAACAAGGAGCTGCTTGATGCATCCCAGGACCAGGACGGATTAAAAATTGCCACTTTATCCAAAGAACATGCTAAACTGGAATCCGATATTGAAACCCTGTTTGACACCTTTGCGGAAATCTCTGAGAGGGCAGACAATATAAAAAAGAAATTTGACCGGGAATTATCCGGCCTTGAAGGTGGGGATTAAGATGGACAAACAAAAGCTGACATTTTATTATGGTATTATTTTAATCGTTGTGGGCATCGCGGTTTTCATAAGGGTGCCCCAGGTGATACCCCAAATAGAGACCATTGAATTTTTTAAAAATAAGATCGGAATCGTAAAGTTCTGTTCCTATTTCTTGGGTTTTCTTTTGGTTCTGGCCGGTGGTATCCGGGTAAGCAAGAATTATAAAAAGTCGTAACCGTTTAGGGGTATTTTATGGCCGGCAGTACTGCTTTAAAACCCGGGTCCAGCCTTAAATCTACCATCAAAGATCAGTCTGGTGCCGGTAAAGTGAAAATCGGTGAAATCCTTTCCAAAGAAGGACAGATTACCTCTATTATGCTTAATGAGGCCCTCTCGGTCCAGAAAAAGACCAACGAGCGGCTTTCGGGGATTCTGCTCCAAAAAGGTTATATTGATCCGGATACCATCGTCAATGTACTGGGACGATTATACAATTACAAAATTGTCGCATTCTCTGAAATAAAGCCGGATCCCCAGGCATTGAAACTGCTGCCCTATAATGAAGCCAAAAAACATCTGGTTTTCCCTTTAAAGCTGGCCGGGGACGATTTACAGGTCTGCATGGCCGAACCCACGGATACGGATGTGGTTGCGGATCTTGGAAAGAAAACAGGGAAAAATATACGGGCCTTTGTCTCCACTGAAAATGATATCATCCAGGCGTATCGTGATTATTATAAAATCTCCGATGAAGAGTATAAAAGTTTTCTTCATTTTGAGGACGAGGCGGAAGATGATGAACCGGTAACCTCTGTTGAGGATTTCGGTTCCCTGGTTTCCGAGGCCGCCGAGGAGCTTGAGGTGGCTGGCGCCGATACGGACGCCGGCCATGATGAGTTCATGGCCTCGGATGCACCCATCATCAAATTGGTAAACGGCATCTTAACCAAAGCAATTAACGACGGCGTGTCGGATATACACATTGAACCTTTTGAAAAAACCTTTCAGGTGCGCTACCGCCTTGACGGCGGTATGTACAAGGCCATGAACCTGCCGCTGTCAATTAAAAATGCCGTGATTTCAAGGGTGAAGATTCTGGCTTCCCTGGATATTGCCGAGCGCAGGGTTCCCCAGGACGGTCGAATCAAACTCCGGCTGGGCCGGAAAAAATCCGTGGACTTCCGTGTCTCCACCTTGCCCACCCTGTTCGGCGAAAGCATTGTTATGCGTATCCTGGACCAGAGCGCATTGAGCGTTGATTTGACCCGTTTAGGGTTTGAATCCGGCACCTTTGACATGCTCAAACGATGTATTTCAAGACCCTATGGCCTGCTTCTGGTTACAGGTCCCACGGGTTCGGGTAAAACCACGACATTGTATTCCATTCTCAACCGCCTGAACAAAGATGACATCAAGATCCTGACCGCTGAAGACCCGGTTGAATTCAACTTTAAGGGTATTAACCAGGTGCCGGTAAAAGAAGAGGTCGGCATGACCTTTGCTGCAGCCTTGAAAGCCTTTCTCAGACAAGATCCGGATATTATCATGGTGGGCGAGATCCGGGATATCGATACGGCTGAGATTGCCATCAAAGCGGCCATGACAGGCCATCTTGTTTTTGCCACCCTGCACACCAATGACTGCCCGTCCACCATTGGACGGCTTGTGGATATCGGCATTCCACCCTATATGCTTGCCTCGTCCGTTACCATGGTGTTGTCCCAGCGTCTTGGGCGCAGGCTTTGCCCGGATTGTAAACAGGTGGTCACCGGGCACAATCCGGAAGATTTGGAACTGCACGGTTTTCATAAGAGTGAAATTCCGGATTTGACCATTTACGGTCCCAAGGGTTGCCCCCACTGCAATGGTACCGGATACAAGGGCCGGGTCGGGCTTTATGAGCTCATGGAAGTGACCGATGAGGTTGCCAAAGCCATATCTGCCGAAGTACCCGAAGATCAGCTGCGTAAAGTGGCAATCGCCGAAGGCATGGTCACGCTTCGGGATGCAGGCCTTGTTAAGGTAAAATCCGCCGAGACGTCCTTGGACGAAGTGTTAAAGAAAACCGTTATCTCAAAAGAGGCGCTGCCGGCCTACCTGGTGAATCCCGACATTGAGCAGTACGAGGACAAGGATGTGATCATCCGTGAAGGAAACACGGATATTGATTTTTTCAAGCTTGTTCAAGGCGCTGTCTATGTGGTCAAGGGCGGTAAAATGATTGCGGAAATTACCCAGCCCGGAGAGTATTTCGGCGAAATGGCGGCCATCACCGGTACGTCAAGGTCTGCGTCCATTATTTCAAAGGGCCGCTCCAAGATCAAACGCTTTCCTGGAGACAAGCTGATTGAAATTATAGAAAAATACCCTGATGTGGCCAAGCATCTTTTCACCGTCCTTGCCGACCGCCTGAACGAAACGGACCGTAAACTCGTCTCCCTTTACAACCAGATCAAAAAACGCAAAATCAACGACAACGCCTCCTGATTCCAGCGCATGTAAGGGGCGTGGAAAAAATAACCTCCCAATTTTACAATTTTCTTATCCGTATTCCTTTTAAAGTTCCTATTTCGTCCATAGTGCTTTTGACGCAAACACTCTCATGCCTATATTCTACATTTTTGACGTTTTTAATTTGTAGTTGACAAATAAAACATACACATAGTACTCATGCTTTCTGTGAATTGTAGTTTATAAACGACATTTAAAAGTTTATAACGTGCATTATTTTATAAAGTTCAATTAAGAAAGCACTAAAAGGGGACGGCATGACCCATCTCGAAGTTCACCACCTGTGGTTTGATTATAACACCGGCCCGGTATTAAAAGATGTCTGTCTGACAACGGAACCCGGCAGGGTTTCAGGTCTGCTTGGCCCCAACGCATCGGGAAAAACCACCTTGTTCAAATGCATGAACGGCATTCTTCGTCCCCAGTCAGGCCGGGTCTGCCTTTCAGGCAAGCCCGTAGCCGGAATTCATAGAAAGGACTTGGCACAAATCATGGCGGTGGTTCCCCAACAGACCGGGGCCATCTTTTCTTTCACTGCCAGACAGATGGTGGTGATGGCCAAAGCATCGGGCCTGGCCATGTGGCAGCGTCCGTCAAAAGCTGATTTTTCCGGAGCGGAAAAAGCCCTTGATGACATCGGGGTGGGTGGACTTGCCCATCGCATGTTCAATGATTTGAGCGGTGGAGAGAAGCAGATGGTTTTTCTTGCCCGGGCCATGTTCCAGTGCCCTGAAGTGCTTCTTCTGGATGAACCCACCGCTCACCTGGATTTTAAAAACCAGCACCTGATCCTGGATATGATTAGAAGCGTGACCAAGGAAAAAAATCTGACAACCATCATCACCCTCCATGATCCCAATCTGGCGGCACGATACTGCGACGATGTTGTAATGCTTAAGAACGGTGAGGTGTGCGGTCATGGCCCTGTCCGGGAGGTGTTCAATGAAGATACCATTGAATCGGTGTACGGTATAAAGGTTATGGTGACCGGTTATAACCGGGGTGACTGTCTGGTAATTCCCCGGAACAATGCCACCGGGGACGTCATGTTCTGAAAGGCCGGAGTCATTGTGATGAAATACCGCCTTTTATATCCTGTCTGCCTGCTGTTCCTGTTATGTGCGGCCCTTCTGGCCCTGTCAACGGGCAAGTATCCCATGGGGCCTGCAACCTTGGTGCGCCTATGCCTCTCTGCTGTTGGATGTAAGTCACCCGGATACGACCTTGCCGCCCCGGCACTGGTGCTGTGGTCTGTTCGGTTGCCCAGAATCCTCATGGCCGCGCTTGTGGGGGCAGGGCTCTCCGTATCCGGGGCCGTGTTCCAGGGCCTGTTTAAAACCCCCCTGGTCTCTCCAGGTATCCTGGGCGTCACCTCCGGTGCCAACTTTGGTGCGGCGTTAGGACTTTTATTTTTTGCAGGATCTGCCTGGCGTATCCAGGTGTCTGCTTTTGCCTGGGGGCTTATTGCCGTGGGCTTGACCTGCCAGATCGGGAAGCGTGGCGACCGCTCCGTCACCACCCTGATCCTGGCCGGGGTCATCGTCTCCGCTCTGTTTATGGCGGGATTATCATACATCAAGTGCAAGGCAGACCCCTTGGGACAGCTGCCCGCTATTGTATTTTGGACCATGGGCTCCTTTAGACTGGATCGTTACCGCAGCCGGCGGCGCCATGCTCACCCATGACGAGTCAGCCTATTTCGTCTCCGTATCCACCGAAGAATTGATTCTATGGAACCCTGACATCCTCCTGGCCAGCACTTTGCCTTCGGTGGCACCGGTGCTGTCCGATCCACGTCTTAAAAACGTGGCCGCGGTAAAAAACAAAAAAGTTTATATGACCCCCCAGGGGCAGTTCTACTGGAGCCATTTTTCTACGGAATCCTTTCTGTGTATTCTCTATCTGGCCAAGCTGTTCCTTCCCGATCGGTTCCCGGATTTCGATTTGATCCGGGAACTGACCGACTACTACTCCCGATTTTATCAATACGATCTGACACCGGACCAGGCAAGGCGAATACTGGCACATCTTCCGCCTATACCTGAAACTATCGATTAATTACGCATAAAAAGAAGAGGAGAAAGATGAAACTTACGTTGAAAATCAAGAAAATGGTGTTTCCTGTTGTTGTGTCGCTCATGCTGTCTGCCCCGGCTTTTGCGGATACAACAGACGATCAGGTCTTTAATTTAGGCGAAGTTGTGGTCACCGGGGAAAAGACAACGGTGAACAACGCCACCACCGTTACAGAGGTTTCCATGGAAGAAATTGCCGCCAAGGGCGCCACCACAGCGGCCGAGGCCTTGAAGTTTTTGCCCGGTGTATATGTCCAGTTTGGCGGCAAAGGGGAGGCCCATGTGAGCATCCGCGGCTTTGAACAGCGCCAGATCAAGGTCCTTATTGACGGCGTACCTGCCCGGGAGAGCTATGCCGGCACTGTGGATCTTTCCATGCTTCCGGCCGATTCCATATCAAAAATTACCATTACCAAGGGGGCAAGTTCCGTACTATACGGGGCCAACACCATGGGCGGGGTAATCAATATCATTACCAAAAAAGGAACCAAAACCCCGCAGACATCGGTTTCCGTCGCCTTCGGAGACTATAACATCGCCCACTACAGTGCTGGTCACGGCGGTGTTTTGGGTAAAGAAGGGATGATCAACTACTGGATCGGTGCCGGTTACCACACCTCGGACGGCTATCGGCTTTCCAGTGATTTCAGCGCCGACAACACGGATACGGGCCGTGGCACCCAGTTCAACGAGGACGGCGGGGCCCGGGATTTAAGCGACTACCAGAAAAAAGACCTGAACATGAAAATCGGGTATGATCCCGGTGGAGAGTCCAGTCTTTACCTCTCTTTTGATTACGTGGACAACGACCGCGGCATTCCAACGTTTTACAACCGGTATTGGACCTATGACCACTGGAAACAGTGGCAGCTCAGCTTGGCCGGTGAGCACCGGATTTCAGAGATGCTAAAGCTTAAAGCACGGCTGTACTATGTAAACCATGAAGACGGCATTACCGATGTCAGCTGGGATGCCGATCATACCACAAGTGGAAAAAAATGGTTTGAGAAAAGCTATTACGACGATGACACCATGGGTGGTGAACTGCAGGCCACCATTAACTTTGTGCCGTGGAACACTCTGCGCATCGGCGCCAATTTTATGGAGGACAACCATAAAGAGGGCAATTACCTCAGTGCTGACTGCTTTAATGTTATTAAAGGGTGGTCTTCTGTAGGGTGGGAACCCGAAGAGGAATACACCGCCCAGACATGGACCGTTGCTCTGGAGGACGAATTCACCCTTTTCGAGCGGCTCTCCGTGGTGCTTGGCATCAGCTACGATGTGTTCGAACCTACCAAAACATCTTCCCAGCCTGCGCCCGGGCAGACAGACGCCGTCAATCCTCAGATCGGGCTGGTGTATGCCTTTGATAAAGATACAAGCCTTCACGCATCTGTGGGCCGCAAAACCCGGTTCCCCAGCCTGAAAGAACTCTATTCAGATCTTGTGGGCGGAAATCCGGATCTTGATCCTGAACAGACCCTGGCCTATGAGATTGGTGCCACCCACACATTTGCCGGTAACATCAAGACAAATCTGGTTTTTTTCTATAATGATGTGGATGATCTGATCGACATGATCACTGTTAACGGGGACAAAGCCTACATCAATATCAACGAAGCTGTGATATACGGCGCTGAAGCCGGTATCTCCATGCCTATTTCAGACGCCATGGATATCAACCTGAACTACACCTATATGTCCACCGAGGATAAGTCAAACAATGGACGGGATTTGGAAGGGCGTCCCCGTCACCGGCTTAACCTGGGACTGGGATACCGCTTCTCCTTCGGGTTGACCGCTGATCTGAACGCCTCCTATAATTGTCACCAGTACTGGGAAAATTCAATCACCTATGAGTGGGAGAAACTGCCGGATTATTTTCTGGTTAATCTGAAGTTGACCCAGAAACTGCCTAATATCGGGAAAATGGCCCCGGAGGTCTTTGTGCTGGGCACCAATCTGCTGGACGAGGATTATTATGAAACCAACGGTCCCGAGCCCGGATTTAACTTTCTGGTTGGTATGAACTTGAAGTTTTAGGAAAATCCATGAAATGCATGATCTGCTGACGAATTACGGACATCCCTTTAATAAAAGCCGGCCGCCGGCATTTCCCTGGGAGGAGAAATTAAATGAATGAAACAAATTGGACAAAAACCCGAAACCCGGCATTTGACAAAGATGGCGCACGTCACATGGACCGGATAGCCAAGACCGCCTTTAAACCCATCTATCCGGTGATTGCCCGGAATGCCATTGATGTCACCGGCGTAAGCCGGGGTCGGTGCCTGGACATGGGAACAGGCCCGGGTATGCTGGCTATAGCAGTGGCAAAAGCTGCGCCTGAAATGGCGGTGACGGCCTTTGACTTTTCCGATGATGCCCTGGAAATTGCCCGGGAAAATATTCGCCAGGCAGGTCTTGAAAGCCAGGTGACCACTGCCGCAGGGGATGTGCATGCCATGCCCTTTGAGACAGGGGAGTTTGATCTCATTGTCAGCCGGGGCTCCATGTTCTTCTGGAAAGATTTGAAGCATGCGTTTGCCCAAATTTTAAAGGTCCTTTCTCCTTGTGGGAAAACTTACATTGGTGGCGGGTTCGGAAGTCTTGAACTCAAAGCGCACGTCATTGAGGAGATGGCTAAAATCGACCCCTCATGGGACTGCTACGCCAAGAAAAAAAGCGGCGACGACGGTATTAGACGGTTTGAAAACATGTTTGATGAATTGAACTGCAGCAACTACCAAATCATTGATGATGATACGGGATTCTGGATCGTGCTGTCCGCAAATAGAGTCTGATGTCATTTTTGCCTGGAATTAGAATGTCTGCTTGAGTTTTTGTTTGGATATTGGTATGTATTTTATAAGCATTCATTAGTATTAGGCAGGCTGATCTCTTAAAATATTTTTATAAAATAAATACGTTACTGTCATTTTTGTTGAGTCAAGAACAAAAGTAACAAGGAGAGTTATATGGATATGAATGTATTCATCCAGACTATTCCCAAGGCAGAACTGCATCTTCATATTGAAGGGACGTTGGAACCCGAGACATTGTTTCGTATGTCCGAGAGAAACGGAATAAGCATTAAATACGATTCGGTAGACGCATTGCGGCAAGCTTACCGTTTCGATAATCTGCAGTCATTCCTGGATATCTATTACGAAGGTGCCGGTGTACTCCAAAACGAAACCGATTTTTATGAACTGACATGGGAATATCTCCTGAAAGCCAAAGCGCAGAACATCCGGCACGTTGAAATTTTTTTTGATCCCCAGACCCATACCGAACGTGGCATTGCGTTTGAAACCGTTATAAACGGCATATTTAATGCTTTATCGGAAGGTTCCAGGGATCTTAATATTTCATTTTGCCTGATCATGTGCTTTTTACGTCATCTGCCGGAATCCGATGCCATGGAAACCCTTTCCCAGGCCTTGGATTTCAAGGATAAGATTACGGGGGTAGGACTTGACTCATCCGAAGCCGGGCACCCACCATCCAAATTCAAACGTGTTTTTGAAAAAGCACGAAAACAAGGCTTTTTGACTGTGGCCCATGCCGGAGAAGAGGGGCCTCCTGAATATATATGGGAAGCACTCCAAGATCTTAAAGTTCAGCGAATTGATCATGGCGTGCGTGCATTGGAAGACAAGTCGCTTATCAAGGAACTCAAAAACCGCCGGATCCCTTTAACGGTTTGCCCGCTTTCCAACATCAAGCTGTGTGTATTTAAAACTATCCGGGAACACAATTTTAAAAAACTGTTTGACCAGGGGCTTTGCGTGACAGTCAATTCGGATGATCCTGCATATTTCGGCGGATATGTTGTTGAAAACTATCTGGCGCTTCAAAACGCTTTTCAGCTGACTCGAGATGATATTGCGCAAATAGCAGTCAATTCTTTTAATGCCGCGTTTATCAGCCAGGATAAAAAAGATATGTTTATTGATCAGATAAAAAAATTCGCGGCTGAATGAAGCGATTTCAATCAATCAGGGGGCCGTCCCAGGCTTTAACGGGCAGACTGGATTCGATGGCATCTGCAGCAAAATCAAGTCCCAGGGATTGAAGCAGAGGCCTTCCAGGAAGCCCGTTCCTATCGTATCCGCAAGCGCTATAGTATTCTTGTACAAGCGCGTTATGGACCGCACGTTCTTTTTTCCCTTCCTCAGAAGCCGATAGATCCGGATTTTGAGGGATTTTGTCGTCTTTGTAAGTGATGCCGCAGAGTGCGTTAAACGCCCGTTCCAGTGCTGAAATTCTTTGGGCGGTTTTTTTAAGGTCCTGTTCGGAAAATGATTTGCCTGTAGCAGCAGACGCCAGTTGTGCCAGCCCCTTGAACAGCGGATATTTCCATACCAGTGGAACGGCTGCCGTCCATGTATTCACTGCGCCTTTGCATCTTCCAAAACAATCTGCAAGGGTTGTGGCCTGTTCGGCAAAAATAAGAGAGGAAACGGCATCATCTGAAACAACCCCGTCTTTTTTTAGCTGTGATAAAACCGATTCCTCCGAATTATCACCGGCAGCCCAGCTTCTTCCCCTTAAATGATCCGCCCCTCTTGTGGCAACGGCATGGGCCAGAGAAAACAATCCTGCCGGGTGAAGCCCGCGGCTCAGCCCTTTAACGTGATAACAATAATCCATGGCATCTTTTCCGAGCATTTTTGCCATGACAAACATTCCCTGCCCGATCATCCGGCCAAATCCCCTGGCAAATGCCGTATCAGAGACAAGCTGCACCTGGGCCTCGGCGTTCTCCCACGTCAAGTCGAGTCCTTGGGTTTCTTTTTCAGTAATAATGCCCCTGTTGAAAAGATCCTTGGCAAAAGCGACGGCATTCCCTAAAGAAACCACATCCATGCCATGCATGTCACAAAGATTGGCCATTTCCATCACTGCGGACGCGTCCTCAACACCGCAATTGGTACCCAGACAATAGACGCACTCATATTCCAAACCTTCACCTTGTTCGCCCTTTCGTCTGCCAGATGGAATTTCATAAACATTTTTGCATTTAACCGGACAGTTCCTGCATCCGGTCCGGCCTGTTTCATATTTTTTAAAAGATTGTGGGGTCAATGCTTCAGGGATCTCATGCGGCAGGAGAGATTTCGCTGAATTCCGGAAACCGGGCTGCCAATTCACAACGCCGTACAAAGACCCGTAAACGGAAGCGACATTTTTTTGAACATCATCATTGACTAAAAATTTTGAGTCTGCACCTGAAAGGCTTATAAATTTTTTTGCATTATACAGCTCAACCTTGGCCGAACCTTTTACCACAATGGCCTTCAGGTATTTTGATCCCCACACCCCCCCGCTGCCCCGTGCGGCAGACGAATATTTATCTACCATCGTCGATGCGACACGGACCAGGTTTTCCCCTGCTATACCAATTCCGGCGACACTGACATGTTTGCCATGTCTTTGTTTCAGGATATCGGTCATCGCCCACACATCTTTGCCCCAAAGATCTGCGGCATCACAGATTTTTACATTTTGATTTTCAATTAAGATGTAGACGGCTTTTTGCGCTTTCCCGCTAATGATGATTTGGTCAAAACCGGCCTTTTTGAGACAATGGGCAAACGAACCGCCTACATTTCCGTCCCCGATAATGCCTGTCAGGCAAGATAAGGTGGTCACATGGAGGCGGCTTGACATCCCAAGGGGCGTTCCGCTGAAGAGCCCCGGCGCAATACAGATTACGTTTTGGGCGTCAAAGGGGTTGATTATAGGGTTTCTGATGTCAAAAATTTTTTTGATATTCAGACCTCTTCCTCCGATAAAATTAATTGCCTCCTCGACACAGAGTGGGTTTATCTGCACACCTTTATTTGTGAGATCAACATAAAGAACTTTCCCTGCCCATCCGTACATGGTTCGATTCCTTTTTTTGTTGATAGTACCGGTCTTTTTCGCTGTAAATACAGCCGCAATACTGCTGGCGGTACATGCCCAAGGCCTTTGAGGTCTCTATCCCCTGTTTCCAGCCGTCACGAAAATCCTGGTAAATGAATTTCAGGCCATATTGCTTGGCTAAACCCTGGCCGATTTCTGTGATCATGGCATGGTTCTGGAATTTTGAATAGAGCAGGGTGGTGGAAAATCCGTCAAATTTACCCTTTTTGGCAACCAGGGCACTGGCTTTAAGGCGTGCATGGTAGCAGTACCTGCACCTGTTTTTTTCCCTGAACGTCACGGCACGCAAAAATTCTTCAAGCTCATAACCTTTTTGCCAGATCATTTTCAGGTTCATCTGATCCGCATACTCACGCAATGTTTCCTCACGCTTCATGCACTCGGTGAATGGATGAATATTATACCGGTAAAAATACCCCATGACCTCCATGTCCATGCGTCGCAACATCTCAAGGGGATAGATGGTGCACGGGCCACAGCAGGTATGCAAAAGAATTCTCACGGTCTTGCTCCGAAGATGGCTGTGCCCACGCGCACTAGAGTTGCCCCTTCTTCAACGGCTACGGTGAAATCATTGCTCATGCCCATGGATAAATGAGTCATGTCCGTATGGGGAAGATTGAGCGCTTCAATATCTTTACTGATCTGTTTTAGTCTTTTAAAATAAATTCTTGCTTCTTCAGGATCATCGAAAAAAGGCGGCATGCACATAAGTCCTGAAACATGCAGGTTGTCAAATTGACAGACCTGGTTTGCAATATCCATAATTTCGCTTTCTTGTGCACCGGATTTGGTGGTTTCTCGGGCAATATTTACCTGGAGCAATATTTCCTGTATTTTTCCGATTTTCTCTGCCTGGCGGTTGATTTCCTTGGCAAGCTTAACTGTATCCACGGTATGAATCAGGTCGAAATACTTTACCGCAAATTTGGCCTTGTTGGATTGAAGATGCCCGATAAAATGCCAAGTCGCTGATTCTCTGCCAAGGAGATCAATTTTTTCCATGGCTTCCTGGATATAATTTTCCCCAAAATCTCTGTGGCCGGCATCAATGGCCTGTTGAATCATTTCAGCAGGTTTTCTTTTGCTCACTGCGATAAGGGTTACACCGGACGCATTCCGTCCGCTTTTTTGTGCTGCAGCACATATCTCATCTTGAATTTTTTTTATATTGGATTGAATCTGCATTGCTATTTTGTTTCCTTAAAACTGATTGCCCCTAAAGATGCCAGGGCATCAATGAGTTCACACACAGGCAGGCCGACAACATTGGTATAAGATCCGGATATCTCTTTAACCAGAAAGGCTCCAATCCCCTGTATCCCATAGCCTCCGGCCTTGTCATAGGGTTCGCCGGTGGCTGCGTACCAGTTGATTTCATCGTTGGACAGTGCTTTAAACCTCACCCGGGTGTTTATGGCCTTTGTAACCAGATCATTCGACTTCGGTCTTATGATGGTGAAGGCGGTAAAGACATTGTGTTCCCTGTTGTTGAGCTGGGATAGCATGGCTGCGGCCTGGCGGTGCCCGGCGGGTTTGCCTAAAATCGTATTATCAACAGCGACAATCGTGTCCGCCCCGATGGTCCAGGCATCCGGGTAGTTCACCGCCACGGCCTGGGCCTTGGTTCTGGACAATAAACAAACATAGTCTTGGGGTGCCATGCCCGGATCAACCTTGGATTCGTCAATATCAGCCACATGAATTTTGAAACTTATACCTGCCTGGGCCATAAGTTCCTTTCTGCGGGGTGAACCCGAGGCAAGAATAATTTCTTCTTTGTTTATCTCTTTCATGGCCTCTTATGTATCATAAATAGTGGCCATTCGGAAGATCGGGTAATGCAGAAAAAACGTCTAAGAGCTGTTGCCTTGGTAAATAACATATTGATTTCTCATTTTCTTGGCCTCGTACATGGCTTTATCTGCGCACTGCAAAAGTGTTTCGGCATCGGTTGCGTCCAAAGGATAAAAGCTGATACCAATACTTGTTGTCACAAAATCAATTGTTTGTGATTTCAGGTAAAAGGGCTGGGCCATAACATCTATTATCCGTTGGGCGATCGTATTGGGTGTTGTTTCCTCGGGGTTTGTTAAAATAATGGCGAACTCGTCACCGCCCAGCCGGTAAACCAGATCCGTATCCCTGAGGATTTTTTTGACCCGATGAGCAAACCCTTTCAACAAATGGTCTCCGGCATCATGGCCAAAGGTATCGTTTACTTTCTTAAACTTATCAAGATCCACATACATCACGACTCTTTGTTGCTTATATCGGTCTGCATAGGACAATTCCTTTTCGAGGTTTTCATGAAATGCTTTTCTGTTCAAAAGCCCGGTTAATGAATCATGGTAAACCATATACAAAAGCTTTTTGGATGATTCCTTTTGTTCGGTGACGTCCCTTGATATTCCGCGAAACCCGATCACTTTTCCATTATTATCCTTAATCAGAGCGGCGGATGACTCCAGGTAGATTTTTTGACCGCTTTTAAGTTTGAATTCCGTCTCCATAGACCTTATCGGGATGCCTGTGTTATACAAATGTTGAAATGTGTTGGATGCTTCTTCAGCAGCGGACTCATCCAGCAGTTTACGGTAGTTCATTTTGCCTAAGTTTTGTCCTTCATAGCCGAAAATCCGGGACATAGCATCGTTGTAAAAGGTGAGATTGCCTGAAAGGTCCAGCTCAAAATAGGCGTCTTCAATGGATTCAAGGATTGCACGATCCCGTTCTGTGCTGACCCTGACAGATTCTATCATCAGATTTATCTGTGTGGACAGATCGAATAATTCATCTTTTCCGGTCATTGTTGTTTTTGCAAACAGGTCGCCGGTACGTGCAATTTTTTTAACGTCACTGTTTAATCGAACCAGCCGTGATAACACGGTGACTTCAAGAGAAATCAAAGTGGCAATAATGAAAACAATACCGATTATCAACAATGAATAGACAAGATACCGCATATCGGTCTTACCCTGGGAATAAATTGTGCGTTCCTTGTCTATCCCGAGCATGAGTATAGGGCTGCCGGTTAAATCAGTGACCAATGAATAAGCTGCAATGGTATTTTCATCCAAGGGTATAATAGCAACCTTATTTTCCATAAACAAAGACTGCTTTGCCTTTTTAGACGAATCTGAAAGTGAAGGACTGTCCAGCCTTTCAAATGTGACCGGCAGATTTATCAAAGAAGCCAGTCTTTTAATCTCCGGGGCATTTAAATACCTTCCGGCAATCAGTGTTCCCATTACAGGGCCTTTAAATTGACTGGTAAGGATCGGGGCAGACGCTATGAGAATGGGGTTCTCCGGCAGTATTGCAAGACCCGACAAGGTTTCATTTTTGCTTTCATTCCGCAGAATAAAAGATCCTTCAAAGGAAAGATACTTTTTAATGGATTCCGGGCACGCTTCGCCCCGGCCGCTTTCCAGGTCAAGATACGTACAATGCACAATTTCCCCGGCAGTGTTAATGAATAATAGGAAATTGATGTGTAAATTGACCAGCGTTAAATCCATGAGATTATCGTCAATATATTTTTGATTCTTATTTTGAACAAAGAAATAGGTATCATTCCAGGGAGCCCAGTCGCCTACGATGGTTTGCAGTTGACCCAGTTCATCATCAATGACCTTCATTGCCTGATCCATGCTCAGAATGATATTTTCCCTTTCAAGGTTTGCATACCCCCCAAGTAAAATCGTGTTGGTGATGGAGTATATAATCAAAACCATCAGAATGAGTGTCATGCCAATGGTTATTAATGTTTTTTTCCGCAGTCCCATCGGATAACCTCCTATTCGTTGGCAAACGATACTTTTGTTGATAATCCGGTCTTTGTGTATTCAAATAGAATTCGTGTCTGGGAGCTGTGTGCCCAATATCGTGGTGAAATGAGGCCTGTGTTCACTAACTAAAATTATACCGTATCTTATACGGTAAAACAAACGCATTCCCATTGAATGTCCGTTCTTGACAGGATTTTGGCGGTAATGATACATCTGAAATATGCAGAAATTTTTAATCAATAAAGAGGCGTTAAGCGCCGGTAAAGCAGTTATCCTTGACCAGGACGCAAAACATATATGCAAGGTCCTCAGGCTTAAACCCCAAGATACCATTTCCATGACCGATGGCCATGGTACTGACTATACAGGTTGTATAAACAAGGTCTCCTTTGACTGTGTGGAAATTTCAATTTTAAGTGAGCAAAAAAGCCTCACGGAATCAAATCTTGATCTGACCTTGTGTACGGCCATGCTCAAACACAACAAGATGGATGAGATTATTAAGCAGATTACCCAGCTTGGGGTTACCCGTTGGATTCCTTTTTATTGTAAAAGATCCATTCCATTGGCAGGTCAAAAAAGAGAAAAAAAACAGATTGATCGATGGCAGACCATTGCCAGAGAGTCTCTAAAGCAGTGCAGACGATCGTGTCTTGTCGATATTCTGCCGCCCATGGATTTTCAACAGGTTCTGTCCTTCTCAAAGGCGTGTTCATACAGATTTGCCTTCTGGGAAGCCTCTGATCGCCCCCTTGCCGGAACAATTTCCCAAGAGAATAATAAAGCGGTTCTCCTGATCGGACCGGAGGGTGGATTCGAAGAAGAAGAGATCAGGCAAGCTGTTGATTCCGGATTTACAAGCTACTCCCTTGGGCCCAGGATTTTAAGGGCAGAAACGGCTGCGGTATGTGCCTGTGGGTTAATTCAGTATCTGCTTGGTGATATGGGGGGAAGCCCAAAACAATATTCTTAATACTTTTCTAATTTTTTGCTTGACTTGAACAGTTAAAGAGCATATATAAGCTGACGTTGTTTGACGTGCCCAGGTAGCTCAGTCGGTAGAGCAGGGGACTGAAAATCCCCGTGTCAGCAGTTCAATTCTGTTCCTGGGCACCACGATTATAAAAGCTTTCAGCGGGTTCCGTTGAAGGCTTTTTTTGCTTTTGCACGGTTTTCGTTTTTCAAACCGGCCTGTTATTCGCCTTTTTCGCTTGTATTAGTTTAAACAAATAGCAGCATATGGCCCAGTGACCCATGGCGATGTCATCATGGGTCTTGGATTGGGTTCAATGAGTTGTCATAATCCCATAAAAAGACGGTTACGGCAATGCCGCCCAAAAGGATTAAAAGGCTTCCGGCGATAAACACATAGGATACGCCTATCCAATCGAGGATGAGTCCGGAAAGGATGGGGGAGACGATAAACCCCAGTCCCCAGGCGGCGTCGTTGATACTCATAATGGATGCCATCCCCATGGTCTGTCCCAGCCGGCCGGTGATGACCAGTCCGCCGGGCAGAGACAGGCCGTTGGCCATTCCCATTAAGATGTTGAGTATGAGAATCGGGATAAATCCGTGAACAAAGGGCATGCCCAGGACTGTTATGCCGCAGGCAAAGGTGCCGGCGATGATCAGGTGCTTGGGATTGATCCGGTCGGCAAGTCTGCCGCTTATGCGTTGAAGGAAGGCAATCAAAAAGATGTTCATGGTTAAAATGATGCCCACCTGCGAACTTGACAGGTCTATCTGCATGGCTAAAATAGGCAGAAAGGTATAAACCGACCCTTGGCCGGAAGCAGCGAAAAATCGCATAATAAGGATACCGGCAGCTGTCTTGTTGGCTATTATTTTTCTGACAGGGTATGGTTTTGGCCGTTTTATATCGTTGAGATGGGCTTTGTCCGCCGGGAGGAAAACCGCCACCACCAAAGAAGTGATAAGGGCCAGGGCGCCCATGATGTAAAAAGCGGCATTAAATCCCAGGGTATCCCGGATCATACCGCCCATAGCAGGGCCGAAACCAAGGCCAATCATAATAGCCATGTTCACTGTTCCCATATAGAGCCCAAGTTTTCGGGGCGGTGCAATGTCCGCCGTCAGCGCCATGGCCACCGGCACTACCAGAAGCGAGGCAATGCCGTGAAGCAGCCTGATCAGGATCAGGGTTTCCGCATTTTTCGGCAGCACATAAAAAACAGAAAGAACCGCATAGAAGAACAGGCCGGATGCAATGAACCTTTTTCTGCCCCATTTATCCGATATCAGTCCGCTGAAAGGGCTTAAAAGGGTCCTGGAAATGTTGAAGCTTGCAACGATGAGTCCGACCAAAAATCCCCCGGCCCCAAGCTCCACCGCATAAACCGGAATCAAGGGCCATATGATGCCAAGCCCCATCATCGCCACCCCCACGGCAGTAGACAGGATAAAGAGAATAGCGGATTTGTTCATTTGGGATCATCCATGGATTTTTATGGCTACAGTTTTTTGATCAGCCGGATAAAAGTATGGATCTCTTCTTCGGTCAGGACTTTTAGGATCATGTCCACGACGCGCTGATGGGAAAGGTATTCCAGACGGTTGATATTGCGGCCCTTTTCCGTCAGTTTGATATAGTGAATGCGTCTGTCTTTGGTGCAGCGTGATTTTTCAACCACACCCAGATCAATGAGTTTGTTGACGATACCGGTGACAGAAGGTTTGGTGACATTCAACTCCTCGGCCAGTTCTCCACAGGTAATGTCCACGGTTCTGTCAATCATTTTCAGATAGTACAATTGATTGACCTGGAGTTCGGATACCCCCAGTTTTTCCGAGATTTCATGATTGCATTCCCGGCCCAGCCGACTGAATTTTCTTATGACTTCGTAGATTGGTTCCCTGTCCAAAACACCCCCGGATTTGTCAAAAACAGTTAGTTCATGCCTTATTAATAAATATTGTTTTTTTTGTCAATAAAAACACGAAACCCTATATCAAACAATCATACCAGATTGCAATGACCAAATGCCCCCGCATATAACCTGCGGTCAAAAAGAAAATATTGTTAGTTTCTATTGAACTAAATTAAATCATCCTTATTGTATGATCGTTACAACTCGATCAACCGACGCCAAAAGGAGAAATCAATGGTATCAATACCCGAGACCTCAACACATATTGTCGTACCCCTTACCCGGACCGTATTATTTCCGGAATCAGACCTGGAAATTAAGGTAAACAAGGCCCTGGGAAATCTACTCAAACAGCGCATGGATCAGGGGGAAAACCTGGCTGTCGCTTTGTCCGTCAAAGAAGGGTTCGATCCCGGACGCATGGATACAGATAAGTTCTTCTCGACCGGGACGTTGATGGAATTAAAATCCCACACGTTCAAAAGCGGCCATGATCTGTTCCGGGTGTACGGACGCTCACGGATCGCTGTTGAGTCCCTTAGAAAAACAGACAGCCAGGTGACGGCTGCGGTCACACCGGCACCGGACCATGCGGACATAGACCTGAAAAGCCGGAAACAGATGCTGGATTACATCAAGGATATCGCCCAGGAAATCAGCATTCAGTTCAAAGGTTCCGAAGCCTATGCCCGGCGCATCGGGCAGATGGATTCCATACCGGAGATTATGACGTATCTTTTGCCGTTCATCCCCATCGCCATGGAAGAAAAACAGCGGCTTCTGGAAACCGATTCATTCAAAGAGAGGGGAATCGCATTTATGGACATTCTTCTCAAGCACAAGACTTCGATCCTACTCCAGATTGAGATGGCGGAGAAATTTTCCAACCAGGCCAATGAAAAATATCGAAAGGCCTTTTTGAAAGAGCAGTTGAAACACATCCGCCAAGAGCTGGATGAAGGCTCACCCGAATCAAACGTCAAAAAGGATTATGCCCGACTGATCAAGGAGGCCGGCATGCCAGGGGAGGTGGAGCAGGTTGCCCTGGAAGAGCTGTCAAAATTAAAGGAACAGGGCCAGGGAAGCCATGAGACTCCTATCATAAAAAACTATCTTGACCTCCTGGTGGCGCTGCCCTGGCGGGTTACCGAAGAAAAGGATATCGACATTGATCATGCTGAAAGATTGCTTGATGACCATCATCATGGGCAGGTAAAAATAAAGGAACGGATTCTTCAACACCTGTCTGTGATGAAACTTAAAAAAGAAAAACAGGGTTCCATCCTGCTGTTGGTTGGTCCTCCGGGCACCGGGAAAACCAGCCTTGGGGCCGGCATTGCCAAAGCCCTGGACAGGAAATATATTCGGATCAGCCTGGGCGGTGTCAGGGACGAAGCAGAGATCAGAGGCCACAGAAGAACCTATATCGGTGCACTGCCGGGGCGGATCATCCAGGGCATGAAAAAAGCGGGTGAAAAAAACCCGGTGTTTGTTCTGGACGAAGTGGACAAACTGGTTTCGGCATTCCAGGGAGATCCGTCAAGCGCCCTGCTCGAAGTGCTTGATCCGGAACAAAACCACAGCTTTTCCGATCATTATCTGGAAGTCCCTTATGATCTGTCAGACGTATTTTTCGTTGCAACGGCCAATGATAAAAGAGGCATACCTGCACCGCTTTTGGATCGGATGGAGGTGATCGAAGTCTCCGGGTATACGGCCGGTGAGAAACTGTGCATTGCCAAAGATCATCTGATGAAACGGGTTCTCGAGGAACACGGCATCAAGAAATCTCAGCTTGAAATCACCGAAGACGCGTTAAAAGCGCTTATCGATCAATATACGGTTGAAGCAGGTGTCAGGGCCCTTCGCCGGCAGCTTGCCCGGGTGGCAGGATTTGCTTCCAGGAAGATTGTTTCAGGAACGGCCGATCAGCCTTATATTGTCACAGAGGACTCTCTGGAAGAGATTCTCGGACTTCCCAAAACAAGACACGATGTGGCCCAGGTGGACAATCCGCCAGGCGTGGTAACCGGCCTGGCCTGGACTCCCATGGGGGGCGAGATCCTCTTTATTGAAGCTGTCCATATGCCGGGAACCGGCAGATTGACCCTGACTGGTCAACTGGGTGACGTGATGAAAGAGTCAGCCACCATATCCATGGGGCTTTTCAGATCCCGGCTGGCGTTTGCCCTCAAGGATTTCGACTTTCAAAAAAATGACCTGCATATCCACATCCCTGCAGGGGCACTGCCCAAGGACGGGCCGTCAGCCGGGGTGGCCATGTTTACGGCCATCGCATCGCTGATCATGGGGCGTAAGATTGATCCAACGCTTGCCATGACAGGGGAAATTACCCTGAGGGGTCACATCCTGCCTGTCGGCGGCATCAAGGAAAAAGTCCTGGCCGCCCACCGGGCCGGCATGAAAAGAATCATCCTGCCGGAAGAGAACGAAAAAGACCTTACCGAGATTCCGGAAGAGGTGAGAGAACAATTGACTTTTGTGACGATTCATACGGTTGAGGACCTGATCAGGGAAACCATCGGTATTGATCTGCCCAAACCCGAAACACTCAGGCTCGGGACACTTCCCGAGAATTTGGCTGTGAGCCCGGTTTGCACAAAAGTCTGAACATAACTTTTTGATGGCCATAAATGGCTCACTTCCTCTTGCCATTGACAACCGGCCCCGGTGACCCGGCCCGGCCACAGGCACAACATGTTGTGCCTGTGGCCGGCTGGGCCATATTTAAAAATTTATCATTCTTTACATTGCCTTATCAATCAAGGCCCAGGTTGTCGTAGAAGTGCCGGCGTTTCATCCGGTACAGTGCCTTGTCTTCTTTGACCAGGTAGTAGTATTTGTTGTTTTTGTCATCAAAACATTCAAAAAGCCAGGTATAATCTTCTATGTCGGTAACATCACAGATCTTAGAAACATCATCGTTAAACCTCCGGCATACCGAAACCCAGTCCTCAATTTTTGAGTCTTTTTTGATGGTGATTGCCTTTGATGCCTCATCATATTCAGCCTGGATGGATTTCATGTTGATACCTCCAGATTTTAAAATTACGGGGCCAAAGAGGCCCAAGTTTATACAAATCACTTTAGCAGAACAGACCTTTTTGTAGAAATTTTATCAGAAACGCGGTGAGTTTTAAAACATTTTATCTGCAAGTCTCCCGCAACTAACTGGATTCTTTCTACCTTTATTGTGGGCCGGAACCTGGGCGCAGATATACCAGGTCGGCCCATGGCCGTTAGTTGATTGAATGTAAGTGCCTTTAAAAATAACGCTGCAACATTTAGGGCCCAATTATTGTCAGTTCAGCTTTTTTCTGATATTGAGAACGTCACTACGCTTTGTATGGCGTCATACCGGAAAATAATTAACGAATATATTTAAAAATAAAAGAATACATCACATGAAGTACTCACAGGCAAAACAAGGAAGAATATACATTATTCGTCTTGAAGACGGCGATATCATACATGAAGAAATTGAGAAGTTTGCCAATGAAAAAGCAATAAAAGCTGCGGCGTTAACCATTATCGGCGGTGCTGATAAAGACAGTAAGCTGATTGTCGGGCCAGAACATGGACGGACAGAATCAATTACGCCAATGGAACATATCCTCAATAATGTGAATGAAATTGTGGGAACCGGCACAATTTTTCCCAATGAAAAAGGAGAGCCCAAATTACATATGCACATTGCTTGTGGCAGAGAAGCGTCGACCGTAACCGGATGTATCCGTAACGGTGTCCGGACATGGCATATATTAGAGGTTATTTTATTTGAATTGATTGATACCGGCGCCGTCCGTGTATTTGATCCAACTACAGGATTCGAATTGCTCAATCCATAAATATCTTAAAATGACCCAAAGCAAAAAAGTATTCGCTTATTTCTTTAAAACAGGAGATTGATATTCTATCCAATTTCCCCTATCATTTCGACGGTCACCACCAGACCTGCAATCTGGATTTAACCGTTTTTCAATGCCTGTATAATTCAATGGGTTGAGTTGGCGGCGATCTGTTCCGGAACGTCTCTCTTCTTGGCCTCGGCGCTCTTTGTCTTTTTCCATCATGATACCCTCCTTTGCCAATACGGATTTTTGTGAGGATATGGAAATTATAATGGGTAGGAAGGAACCTGTCAAATAAACAGATGTCTGGTGCGAAAGTCTGTGTAACCCCCACAGATATTAAAGCTTTTGTTGTGGGTTGAGTCTATTCGTGTGTGGACCAGGCCAACCCATGACTGTTGTGTGATTGCCGATTGCATAAAATCTGTCGTCTTTTTAATCAAATGATTATGTGCTATTTTGACTTTTCTGCATTAAATTAATGGGAACGGTGGTCGAATGCCAATGCCGGTATTTTTTTACGTTTAGAAATACCCGGCATGTGAACAAATATTTCGACATTGGAGCTGGTAGCTTTAAGACTGGTTAAAAAGGACTTAAAAATGAGAAAAGAAAATATATTGGTTGGGATACTGGTGATGCTGACTTTGGGTGGCATCTATTTATACAACAGACTTGGGTCGGATTTGGGTTCCCAGGCGTATCAGGCAAACATCGGACCAGTTGCCGGCGAAGATGGAACTTCACAAAATTCATCAATGGCAGCGTCCCAAAATATTTCCTGGAATGATTATACCCCGGGCCTGGCCCTTGCCGGGAAAGAGGGTAAAAACATTTTTCTTTATTTCCATGCGGACTGGTGTGGATACTGTACTAAATTAAAAAAAGAGACCTTCACGGATGACCGGGTAAAAGCCTATCTGAACGATAATTTTGTCAGTATTGGTGTGAATACGGACAAGCGTGAAAAGTTGGCCCGGCAATGGGGGGTTCGGGGGCTTCCTACTCTGTGGTTTCTGGAACCGGACGGAACAAAAATCAATAGTCTGCCCGGTTTTGCCAATGCGGATCAGTTGTTCTCAATTTTGCAATATATCCACACCCAAAGCTACAAGAGCATGAGTTACCAGGAATATATCCAGCAAAAAAAGTCTTGATCAGACCTTCTGATAAATTCCTGCTTGAATCTCTAAAGGGATATATGATAGCGCAGATGTCTTGTTGATTGGTTTTTTTAGGAGAGTTGAATATGATACGGGTCGGCATTATTGGCGGATCAGGACTGGATGATCCTGATATTCTGGAAAATTGTAAAAAAAATGAAGTAGACACCCCTTATGGTACGCCTTCATCAGATATCATGTCCGGTCTGATCAATGATACCCGGGTATTGATTCTGGCAAGACACGGGCGCAAGCATCAGTACAGCCCCACCCAGGTGAACAACCGGGCAAATATATACGCCCTGAAACAGGCCGGAGCCACGCATATTATTGCCACAACCGCCTGCGGCAGCCTGAGAGAGGAAATCGACCGGGGCCATTTTGTGATTCTGGATCAGTTCATTGATTTTACCCGGTTTCGTAAAAATACTTTTGCCGATTCTTTTGAACACGGTGCGGTTCACACGGCCATGGCCCACCCTTTTGATGACTTCCTGCGCAATGTGCTGTATAAATCTGCCACGGATCTTGGACTGAATGTCCATGACAAGGGATGTGTGGTGACCATTGAAGGCCCCCGGTTTTCAACCGTGGCGGAATCCAGGATGTTCAGGTTGTGGGGTGCGGATGTCATCAATATGTCCACGGCACCCGAGGCCATGCTGGCTAATGAGGCGGGCATCCCCTACGCCGCCGTGGCTATGGCCACCGATTATGACTGCTGGAAACAGGATGAGGCCCCGGTCACCTGGGATGAAATTTTATCCGTATTCAACAAAAATGCCGATAATGTTAAACAATTGTTCATCAACGCTGTTTCACAAATACCGCTCATGGACGGACCCAGGTTCACGGCTTAAAAAATATGAAAACACCTACTGGGACTTTAATGTAATTTTATATATGGATGTAGAGGAGAATCAACAGGCAATGGATTTAAAACAGAACATCAGAAGCATTCCGGATTGGCCCATCGAAGGCGTTGTTTTCAGGGATTTGACCACATTGATGCAGGACCCCAAGGCATTTAGATATTCGTGTGATATCCTCTATGACCGTTATAAGGACAAAAATCTTGACAAGATGGTCGGCATTGATGCCAGAGGCTTTGTGTTTGGTGCTGTGGTGGCCTATCGCCTTGGTATCGGTTTTGTTCCGGTGCGCAAGAAAGGAAAATTGCCCCATAAAACCATTGAGCAGAGCTACAGCCTTGAATATGGGGAAGGCATCCTTGAAATGCACAAAGATGCTGTTACCCCAGGCGAAAAAGTGGTCATTGTGGACGATCTCATTGCCACCGGCGGCACGGTGGGCGCTACGGTCAAACTGGTAAAGCAGCTTGGGGCGGATCTGCTGGAATGCGCTTTTGTTGTGGAACTGCCTGATCTTAAGGGCCGGGATCAGATTCCCGGCTGTCCTGTGTTCAGTATTACTGAGTTTGAAGGAGAATAAATAAAGGAACGGGGGAGGGCGCGGATTCATGAAAATTAACTTTACAAATTTGGGCTTACAGGTGACGGCCTTCCTGGTTTTTGTGTTTTTTTTCATTCCGGCAGGGTGCGGGTTTGATAAAGCCGGACACATGAGGCACAGTCCGGACCTTATGGAACAGTACCGGGAAAAAACGCTTCCTGAACAGTTATCCTATTTTTATTGCGGCCGGAAAAATTTGCCCTATGCCGTGGTGGGTATTGACCCGGCCTATTCTTTTGAAACGAAATTCTGGTTTCCCATTGAGTTCGGGCCTGACCTTTATCGCAAAATTGACCATTTAAGTCATCTGGAACCCAACCAGAACAGAATGTACGCCCGGTCCATTTTGGGTCCGGCCGGAAACACAATCGGTGTGTGGTTTTCCTTTTATCATTCCACAGGTGTGATTGTGGATGATGCAAATCATAAGATCAAAGTGTTCAACCCCTACAAGCCTGAATCCGGGCCATATCATATGTATCGTTAAGGGTTTTGGGACAGTGCCATGCTCAATCTGATCAAAAGCAACCGCATGGAAAATTTGGCCCGGGCCCTTTGCTCCGTAATCGGTGAGGGGCCAGGCAATCCCATTTTACCCGAATTCATCGGCATCCAGTCCAGGGGCATGAAACAATGGCTTTCCCAGGAGATCGCCCGTCACTTCGGGGTTTGCGCCAATGTGCGTTTCATGTTTCCCCGGCAGATGCTTGAATATATCCGGGAGGTTAGCTGTGAACACCAGGGTATGGGCCCGCCTGAATCGGGCTTGTTGAACCGGGACGTGATGGCCTGGGCTGTTCTGGACGCACTTATGGACAAGGCATCGGAACCGCCCCAGACCGATAATGGCATTTTGGGTCCCCAAACATACCTTGAACATGACGACACCGGCACCAAGGCCATGGCGTTAAGCCGAAGAATTGCAACTGTTTTGGATGATTACCAGGTATACCGTCCGGACATGCTGGCGGACTGGGGCAGGGGAGAAAGCCAGAAGTCTGAAGATCCCCATGCCCTGTGGCAGGCTGTGTTGTGGCAGAATTTAATCAAAAAAGGCATGTCTCTGCCTGACCAGATGCAGGCCTGTGTTGCCGCATTTGAAGCCGGTGCCGGCAATACCATGGCGCTGCCCCGGCGCATATCCCTTTTCGGGATCTCTGCTATGCCACCGTTTTTTCTGGACTTTTTTAATATGTTGGGCCGAAATATAGATGTTTTTTTGTTTTTGCTCACACCTACCCACCACTTCTTTTTTGATCTGCCGTCGCCCCGGCAACAGGAAAAAGATGCATTGAAAAACAAGGCCGTTTCAGAGCTGCCCGAAGAGGGTAATCCCCTGCTGGGTGCCCTGGGCCAGGGCAGCAGGGAGATTCAGGGGCTGTTGGAAAATTTTGACTATGACGAGCCCCTGGGTGATCTGTTTGCCGACCCGGCTGAAAAGGATTCCATTGACCCAGACCCTGCCTGTATGCTCAGGGTCGTCCAGTCCGATATCCTGAATCTTGTCCGGCGGGGTAAGGGCAGGGCAGATGCCCCCATGGCTGTTTCACCCGGCGATGATTCCCTGGCCGTTCATGCCTGCCATTCACCCATGCGCGAAGCCCAGGTGCTCAAGGATCTGATCCTGGATGCATTCAATCAAGATCCTGGTCTTTGTCCCCATGATGTGGTGGTGATGATGCCGGATATTGAGGCCTATGCCCCTTTTCTGGAGGCTGTGTTTTCCCAGTCGCCGGGTTTGCCTTTTACCGTATCAGACCGCCGCCGACGTTCCGAATCCCTTACCCTTTCCGCCTTTTTAGATATCCTTGACATGAGAGAAGGGCGTCTTGAAAAATCAAAGATCATGGGACTTTTATCCTCTCCTGTCATTGCTGATAAATTCGGCCTGACCATGGGAGACCTGGATCTTGTTTCCGCCCTGTTTGACAGTGCCGGAATCTTGTGGGGCAAGGACGGTGCCCACCGCCAAAGAATTTTGGGCCAGCCCTATGAACAAAATTCCTGGACCTTTGGCCTGAACCGGCTCATGGCAGGGTTTGCCCTGCCCGAAGCAAGTACCGAGTTTGTCAATGATGTACTTCCCTGTGACGGGTTTGAAGGGCTGGAAGGGGAGATTTTAGGAAAATGCGCCCATTTTATTCATTCTTTGTTCAAGGCCCTGGATTTGATGGACTCCCCCGGTACGGTCCGGGAATGGGCCACCCGGTTCCGGACCATGATTTCGGATATGCTGGTAAAGGATCTTGGCAATGACGGGGATATGGCTGTGTTGCTCAATGCCCTGGATGATATTGAGAAGCAGGGCGGCCAGGCCGGGTTTGAAAAATCGATCTCTTTTTCGGCTGTTCGCCTGGCTCTGACCGCCAAGCTTGATGTGAATATTTCCCAGGGCAGTTTCCTTTCCGGGGGGATCACATTCTGTAATCTTATGCCCATGCGCAGCATTCCGTTCAAGCTTGTCTGCCTGATGGGCATGGATGCCCAAAATTTTCCCAGGGCAGGCAGCTCCCCCGGATTTGACCTGATCCGCCAAAATCCCAGGCTCGGGGACAAGCAGGAACGTCAGGAGGATTGTGAGCTTTTTCTGGAGGCGTTGCTGTGCGCACGTCTCAAGATTATCATTACCTATACCGGCATGCGCATCAGTGACAACTTGCCTGTCCCCGTTTCCTCGCCTGTGGCTGAATTAATTGATACCGTAGAAAACAGCTTTGCCTTTCCCCAGGGGTTCCAATGGCAGTTTGCCCATCCGTTGCACCCGTTCAGTCCGCTCTATTTTTCTGATACCCGTGGCCCCGGATATTTTTCCTATTCAAATGCCCAGTGCCGGATCTGCAGCAGCCAAAGTATCAGAAATAATGGGGATGATATCGCAGCATCTTCTTCTTGCTTCCGGGCCCCGGACGGTGACAACGTCCTGCTGCAACACAATTCGGAAGAGATACCCGTGATTGCACTTTCCGATCTCATCTCTTTTTTCAGGCATCCTGTCCAATATTATGTCACCGGAACCCTGGGCGCGGTCTATCCGGAACCGGGACAGATACCCGATGAACGCGAACCTTTCAAGCTGTCCGGACTGTCCCTTTACCAGTTGGGGAACCTGGCTGTTGAGAACCGTGAAGGTTTTGATCTTTACCCCATGGTTAAAGCCCAGGGCCGGCTGCCCTTTGGCACCAAAGGCGAACAGGAATGGGCCAGAATCAATGGGCTTGCAGAACCTGTGAAACATCTGGCCCAAAATGAAATTCCGGACGCAGCCCCAAGCACACTTGACTTGTATTTACAAACAGATTCCTGCTGCATCACAGGCCGGGTGACCGATGTGTATGACCCGGGCCGGGTCGTGACAGGCTTTGGTAAACTGAACCCGTCCCGGCTGCTGACCCAGTGGATTATGCATCTGGCCTATTCTTGTGTTGAAGGCCATGGCGGCACCACCGTGATGATTGGCCAGGACCCCAAGGGCCGCAAGCCTGTGGTGAAGTTTGAATTTTGTTCTGTTCAAGGAAAACCCCGGGCCCAGGAATTGCTTTTGGATTTGGCCGGATATTACCTGGATGGACAGGCAAGGGTTTTCCCCTTTTTTACGGATCTTTGTTTCCAGTTGGTTTCGGATTTGTCCTCACGGGACTATGACCTGTCGGCACCCTCTCTGGCAAAGGCCTTAAATAAATGTGCCGGTTTGTGGTACAACAGTTTTAATTCAACCGGGGAAAGTTTTAACCGGTACACCGCCCTTGTTTTTGGGCAGGACAATCCCTTTTCCGATCCGTCAACCCTTGAACATTCCAAGGTGCTGGATGCAGGCCTTGCCGTGTTCAGGCCCATGCTGGAACATTTAATATCATGAACAGACCTGCTGTGCCGTTGCCCCTTGACCCCTTTGCCCTGGATCTTGAAAAGATCAGCTTGATCGAAGCCAGTGCAGGAACCGGAAAGACATATACCATCACCACGCTGTTTGTACGGTTGGTGGCCATGGGGTATAAGGTGGAATCCATCCTGGTGGTGACATTTACCGAGGCGGCCGCCGCAGAGTTGAAACTAAGAATCCGTAAACGCCTGGTTCACTGCCTGATGGTTCTATCCGGCCAGGAAAATGACGAATACACGCCGGATGATCTCACCGGTTTTCTGGGAAGACAAAAGGATGCAGACCACATCCGTCAGTTGCTTCGTCTTGCGGTGACCTGTTTTGACCAGGCCGCCATTATGACCATCCACTCGTTTTGCTTTTCCGTACTCAGGGAAAATGCCTTTGAAAGCAATGCCCATTTTGACATAGAACTTATGGTGGACAACCGGGGTTTTGTCGACCAGGTGGTCCGGGACTTTTTTTCAGGCCGTATCAATCATCTGGATCCATTGTTTTTATCTTTTTTGGATCGGAATAATATTACCCCGGATACCTTTGGCAAGGGCCTTGTTCAGGCTGCGTCCCGGCCGGAAATAAAAGTGGTGCCTGAACCGCAGGTGTTTCAAGAGGAGCAACTTCAAGAAATCTGTAACAAATACAACGATACCGTCAAATTGGCAGGAGAAATCCTGAACCGGGAGTTGGAATGCATACGGGAACTGATTCAGACCCATGCCGGGATAGACAAACGAAGTTATAATAAAAAGAATCTGTCCAACTGGCTGGGTGCCAGCCAAAAGAAATTTGAAACAAGTTGCGGCGCCACTCTGCTGTTTGACATGAGTGAAAAAGGCGATGCCCTGTATAAATTTACCCGGACCCGGCTGTCGGAGAAGACTAAGGCCGGCCATACCCCGCCGACCCATGATTTTTTTGACCTTTGCGATCATCTGCTTGATCTGTCCCGATCCATAGCTGAAAATCTCATTGCATTAAAATATCTGTTTCTTGATGATTATGCCGATGCCCTGGCCGCCATGAAGCAAGGGCAGGGCGCCTGTTTTTTTGATGATTTGATCAATGATCTTGCAGCCGCCCTGGACGGGCCGGGTGGCCATGCATTGAAAACGGCCGTGAGAAAACGGTTCCATGCCTGTCTCATTGATGAGTTCCAGGACACGGACCCGGGCCAGTACAAAATTTTTTCCATTTTGTTTTCAGACCCAGGCACGCCATTTTTTATGATCGGCGATCCCAAACAGGCTATCTACGGTTTCAGGGGCGGTGATATTTTTACCTATATGACTGCGTCAAGGGCCTGTGACCAAAGTTTTACCCTGGCAAAAAATTACCGTTCCGCACCGGCCATGGTGCAGGCCGTGAATACCATCTTTTCATCAACGGATAATCCATTCGGGTTTAAACTCATTCCTTTTTTGCCTGTGGGAACACCCGAAACTGCCATAGACCGACTGGTGTGCAACGATATACCTGTGCCGCCGGCCACCTTTCTGGTTGTGGATACACAAGGATTACCCGGTAACAAAAACGGTGTAATCAATAAGACAGATGCCCGGGATCTCATATTAGAGATCTTTGCAAAGGATATGCTTTCCATTTTAAAGAATCCTGATGTCTGTCTGCGGGACAAAGACGCTTCGGCGGATAACGGTGCGGCAACCCCCGTGACACCAGGGGATATGGCCGTACTGGTGCGTACCAATTCCCAGGCCGAGGCTGTGCAAAAGGCCCTTGTGAAACGCGGTATTCCCTGCTTTTTATCCAAGACCGGATCGGTCTTCGACTCCATCCAGGCCCGGGAGCTTTATGACATCCTCTGCGCAGTGGCGCGCCCCGGGGATATGGGGCTGATCAAGGCGGCTTTGGTCTCTTCGGTATACCTGGCCGATGAGGCGTTTTTAAAAATCATGAATACCGATGACACCCTCGCAGGCACCTGGCAGGACAGGTTTGCGGGCTACAGGCGGATCTGGGAGGAAAAGGGGTTTGTTGCCATGATCAGCGCCCTTTTATACCAGGAGGACGCGCTGCCTTGCCCTTGTGCCCATATGGATGAACGGGGCCTGACCAATGTGTTTCATTTAAAGGAGCTTCTGGCCCAGGCCGCCATGAACCTGGGCAAGGAGACACCGTCCCGGATTGCCACGCTCATTGAATGGTTTCGAAAACAGTTGTTTGAGCAGACCCGGCAGGCGACCGCTGATGAACTGCGCCTGGAAAGTGATGCCCGGGCCGTGGCCATCGTCACCATTCACAAAAGCAAAGGGCTTGAATATCCCATCGTGTTCCTGCCTTTTTTGTGGCACGCCGGCACTGTAAAGGATAGCGGTTCTCCTGTCTTATTCCATGACCCGGAAGAGAATCATGCCCTGGTGCTGGATTTGGGCTCGGATGACCGGGAGCGGGCTGTGCAGCTGAACCGGGATGAAGCGGCGGCTGAAGATATGCGGTTGCTCTACGTGGCCCTGACCCGGGCTTCGGCCGGTGTAAGGATCTACTGGGGTGGTTTTGCAGGCATTGAAGGTTCGGCGTTAGGGCGTCTTTTGCAACCCGGCGGTTTGGGGAAAGACCAGTCTCTGTCTACAGACCTTGAACCATTGAATAAGAAATTAGACCAAAGCATCGACGTCGTCATAATTGAACCCGATGCCCTGCCCGACGGCGTCTTTGATAATCAAACGGTCCGGGATACGGGTTTTTCCCCAAGAAGCATGACCCGGAAGATTTCCCCTGTATGGCGGGTATCAAGCTATTCCGCCCTTGCTGCAGGGCAAAGCCATGATCCTGTGCAGGATGGGCAAAAGGAGCGGCAGGAGCCGAATCCCGATCTTTTTTTGACCGATGCTGCACCTGCCATGGATATTGTGCCTTTGTCCACCTTTCCCAAGGGGCCGGGGGCAGGCGATTTTTTCCATAAGGTATTTGAAGAAATTGATTTTTGTAATCCCGCCACCATTGAGCCCTCTGTTGCCGGCAACCTTGACCGGTTTGGATTTGCTATGCCCAAGGCAGTTCCGGATATCTGCGATGCGTTTAAGGGCGTTTTATCCGCCCCCCTTGATACGGGGCAGGGGCGGTGTTTTTCCCTGGATCAGATTACGTTGAACCATCGGCTGGTGGAGATGGAATTTAATATCACCCTGGACAGGTTCAGTTTGCCGGCCCTTGGCAAGCTGTTTGAACAGTTTGAAACCGTTGAAGAAAATCAGAAAATCGCCGGATATGGTGCCAGAGTGTCGTCCATGCGGGTATCCGGGTTTAAAGGGTTTTTAAAAGGATTCATCGATCTTGTGGTCTGCCATGAAGACCAATGGTATATCCTGGATTACAAGTCCAATTACCTGGGGCCTTGTTTCAGTGACTATAATCCTGCAGCTGTGACCGCGGCCATGATCAGTCACGATTACATCCTGCAATATACCCTTTACCTTGCGGCCCTGGACAGGTATTTACAGTTGCGCCTGGAAGATTATAATTATAAGGACCATTTTGGCGGCGTCTTTTACCTGTTTATCCGGGGGATGGCTAAGGACAAAAATACCGGGATCTATTTTCACAGGCCCGGCAATGAGTTTATGAAACGGTTGAGAACACTTTTATCCTAAATCTCAGGAGGAACAATGACCTTTTTGTTGAATCTGCTCTGGTTTGTACTTGGCGGAGGATGGGCTGCGGGCCTTTTATGGATTTTCACCGGCTGTATTCTGATGCTTACGGTTGTGGGGATTCCCTTTGGCTGGGCTGCGTTTAGAATTGCGGGCTTTGCCGCCTTTCCCTATGGCAAGACACTTGTGGATGCCCGGGCCGTGGGCGAGGAGGTGATAACCGGCACGACCCTGGCGAATATTTTGTGGATCGTCTTTGCGGGGATATGGCTGGCCATCTCCCACATCTTAGCCGGAATCTCTCTTTGCATGACTATTATCGGCATCCCTTTCGGGTTTGCCCATTTCCGGCTGGCAGCCGTATGCTTTGCCCCCTTGGGGAGACGTACGGTTTTGATTTGATACATAATGCCGGCGGTTTTTTAGTTTTTCCTGGTGTTTTTTGTCTGGGGATATGGAGGATATTGGATTGTCGAACAGAAGAAAAAACAAAAAGACACGTTCCCACCTAAAGGAAAGAAGGTCTCAACATTTCAAATTGCTTGAATATGAGATTACAATGGAACCTATTCATGACAGGCATTATATGAGATTGCCCGATCATATAAAGGATAAGATTGATGACCTTTATGATCTTGTACAAGAAAAGCCTGATCAAACAGTGATATCGGATTTAGAGGCTCTAATTGAAAAATATCCCAAAGTGCCGGTGCTGTATAACTATCTTAGCGCAGCATACTCTCGGTCAGGCGATAAGGAAAAATACCAAGAGGCTATCAAGAAAAATTATAAACTCAATCCTGATTATCTGTTTGCACGGCTGAATTATGCCGAGTTATTTGCCCAGCAAGGGAGTTATGAAAAAATTGCAGAAATATTTGACCATAAATTTGACTTAAAACTGCTATACCCAAAACGCAAAAAATTTCATTTAACGGAAGTTGCTAATTTCATGGCGTTTATTGGGATATATTTTTTAAAAACGGGAAAAAAGGAACTTGCGGAACAGTATTATAAAAGTATTGCTGAAATTGCATACGATTATCCAATGGTACAAAAGTTACGCAAACAATTGTATCCTGGTTTTTTCAAACGCACATTTTGCAAAATGATTGGAAACCGTTGATAACCTGTTAGCTCAATCACAAGATCCGATCCTTTTGCCGGTGATTTGAGTCTTGATGGTCATATTTCCTGCTTGTGGTCCCATTTCCATTGTCATTACGCCCGCAAAAGAATCTTCAGAATACGTCATTTTTCCCGTAGTTGTGACTTTTTGGCCTTGTTGGTTGCATTCCATAGTCCAGGTCAATGTGTTCCCATCCTCTTGCATGTCTAATATTTCGCAGCCCTGATCTCCCATGGATTTATCCGGTACCGGCTTTTCCTGTGTAAGGCACTGGGTGACGGTCTGCGCGGGCATAGACATCCCCGGCATTTCTATTTTTGATGTAATTTCATATTTTCCAGGTTTAAAATCCATGCAATTTGCTGAAAAGGGTGAAAAAATAATAAAAGACAAAAAAACGATTGGGATAATTTTTTTTATCATGATATTTGCTCCGGTATTTATTTTCGATGTCCAATCAATTAGATTAAAATAAGTTTCAAGTCAATACGAATCCTGTTGGCATTGTAAGAGTGGTCACCCTGGAATGAATTTGACATCCATCCCAATAATGTGCCATATGTATTTTATATTAATACGATAGCAAAATAATATCCGGTTTCTTTCAGACATTAAATCGTTTCCTTAAAAAGAACCAAGGGAATATATGGTTCATTCTTAAAGGTAAGCCTATATATGGACAAATTACGCCAGTCCCTTCGCGCTAACGTCAAACTCATGAAGTCCGAGATCACCCGCTATGCGTTGTTCGGCACCCTCATAGCCTTTGGTGCTCTTATCTTGGCCACGGCCATCAATGCCTATCTCCAGTCAGGGGAAATTACCATTCAAGCCATGATTGAGGCACAGAAAACCAACGTCACCCTCTGGATCATGGATGCCATGCCCTTTATATTTGCCTTTTGGGGCCAGTACACCAGTACGATCATGGCCTATGAAGCAGGCTCCATCGTCATGGAACAGACCGCGGACCTTCGGAATCTCACTGTTGAACTTGAACATAAAGCAGTACACGAATCCACCCACGATACCCTCACCGGCCTGCCCAACCGCACGCTGCTTTACGACAGGCTGAACCATGCCATCCAGATGGCATCCAGACGTAAAACCAGTCTGGTGCTGATGATTCTGGATCTTGACGAATTCAAGCAGGTTAATGAAACCCTGGGCCATTACAGCGGGGACCAGCTTTTATGCCAGGTAGTTTCCCGGCTCCAAATCATCATACGAAAATCCGATACCCTTGCCAGGGTTGGAGGCGATGAGTTTGCCATTCTTCTGGATATGAGTACCCACAGGGAAATGGTGCTCAATATTGTCAAAAAACTGCAAAAAATATTTATGGAACCCTTTTCCATAGAAGGCCTTGATATAGAGGTAATGGCCAGTATCGGTATCGCCTCTTTCCCGGATCACGGCATGGAAGCCGACACCATTATGCAACGGGCAAACCTGGCCCTGGTCAATGCCAAGCAGAACACCAAGAAATTTGCCGTATATAATAAAGATATGGACAAAGGCAGCCCAAAACGCATCACCATGATGGGGGAACTGCGACACGCCATCGACACCAATGAGCTGATGGTTTATTACCAGCCAAAAGTCAATCTGGCCCAGGACCGGGTCGGCAGTGTAGAAGCCCTGGTCCGCTGGCAGCACCCTGAGCACGGATTCCTTTCACCGGACGAATTCATCCCCATGGCCGAGCGGACCGGGCTGATCCGGCCCCTGACCATCTGGGTACTAAATGCTGCCCTTAAACAAGGGGAAAAATGGCATAAAAAAGGACTGAAAATAGGTATCGCCGTCAATTTGAGTCCTGCCGCTCTTCTGGATACGGAACTGCCCGACGTCATAGTGGGCATGCTCTCACTCTATGAAATCCCGGCCAGGTACATTACCCTTGAGGTCACCGAGGGGTCCATGATCAAAGACCCGGACCTGGCCCTGAAAATTCTCAGCCGGCTGGCAGAGCTGGACATTAAAATTTCCATTGATGATTTCGGCACTGGATATTCGTCTCTGGCCTATCTGAAAAAACTGCCGGCAAAGGAATTAAAAATAGATAAATCATTTGTTATGGACATGCTGGAAAGTGAGAGTGATGCTGTCATTGTCAAGTCCATCATTGACCTGGGCCATAACCTGAGCATGAAAGTTGTGGCCGAAGGGGTTGAAAATAAAGAGACCGCCGTGAAACTGAAAGCACTGGGATGTGATATCATCCAGGGATTTTACTTTTCCAAGCCTCTGAACCACGAGGCCTTGATCCAATGGTTGGGTGAAAAACGGCAGCCCATCAACTAATCAACTACCTCAAGTTTTCAAAGAGCGAATTAATTCCGCCATGGCAGTTTGGGCCTGGGATAGGGCGGTTTCAGGATTGTCTGCCCGGGCCGCCCAGAACGCCGCTTCATTGGCCGCGCCTGATATGATATGGGCCAGGGCATCAACGGGTAAGGGATTCGTCACACTGTTATCGAACCTCGGCATTTCAATAGAATTGTATGGATTGGTCCCGATATAATAACCCTGTTTAATGCTCCAATTAAATATCCTTTTAACCAATACGAGCACCTGTTTGATTGTGGCCGGTGCATATGGTTTGCCCCTCGGAGTCATTCTGGTATACATAGTATTTATGATGGCCTGAACATGGTGAGGTATTACCCGATCCAGTTTATAGCCACTGATATGTTTTTCTATGTGGTTGTGGTAGCGCGCCGCATCATCATGCCAGGATTTCTTATTCTGCTTTGCCCACTTCAGATATTCCGGCCAGACTTCAGTGATGGTCATGATTTCAAATTGAATCTTGATGTCCTCTTCAACGCCCTTAGTCTTATACTGAAGCTCTATTTTGTTTGCCATATTAAGTCTGGGGACGGTCTTAGACTTCCATTTACCAGAAGGTAATTTCACACGAACCCGATAAAACCGATTAGACCCGGTAAGACTCCGACCACATTTACGACATTCTTTAGTGCCTATTTTCATAGATGATTTACAGGGCTGACAGAACAGATTGATTGCCATTTTAACCCCTTTGGGGTGTCAACATAGTGTCAACTCGACCCGGTATTTTGGTTAAAATGGGACTCAGAGAAGAAACAAAAAGGGCCTTGAAGAAACCTTCAAAACCCTTTATATTAGTGCATTTCGGTTATTTTCATGTGGCGCGCCCGGCGCGATTCGAACACGCGGCCTACGGATTAGAAGAACTTACCTCCGAGCTTCCTTATTTCCTTGATATACCTGAAAGCCCTTATTTAATAGGGCTTTTCAAATTCCAGACTTTTTCCAATTTTTTGCCATTTTAGCACATTTCGGAATAAGTTTCTCACATGACTCTCACACAGATTCCCACAAAAAAGCTGTTCTCATACCCTCAAATTCCTACCTTTCCCGGATCATTTTGGACGGTCTGGACGATAACTATTCCAAAACTTTTTTCCTGAAGAGCTAATTTTACTTCGGCTGAGTTCTGGGTAGGACCCAAAAAGTTATAGGGGTACTTCCAACATCTCCCTTACTGATTGAGCAGAAGCTCACATCATTAACCACCTGAGTTGAGGCGGTAAGATAAACCGCCCTCCAGGAAATTGAAGGAGATTATTATGGAAATTTCAATCGACAAATTCATCCAAGGACCCTTTGAAAATGAAACTATGGATTTATTCAAGACCAAAGACGACATCACCTACGCAACCATTCGGGGCCGGATACGCAACCATTCGGGGCCGGAATTTTAACATTCAAGGTTCCAAATTTAAAGATTTCATTAACAAAAAATATTTTGAAACCTTTGAAATTTTTCTTCCCAAAGGAGACCTCATGGAGATCATTGATAATTGTGATAACTTTGCCAGACTATTTGGTGAAGTTAAGCCTGTGTTCCGGCGCATTGGCAGAACCCCAGATGCCATCTATATTGATCTGGGCACCCCTGGTTTCGACGTTATTGAGATCACCGGGGAATCTGTCCGGGAAATTCAGAATCCTCCCGTGAAGTTCATTCGGTCTAAAATACAACTGCCGATCGAAGGCGCAAAGATAGACGCCCAATCTGAAGACCTCAATCTGCTTAAAAAATACGTCAAGTTTAAGGCGGAAAACGACTTCATTCTGTTTGTGGCCTGGTTAATGTCCTGTCTGAATACTGACGGCGGATATCCTCCTCTGTTTCTGGTTGGCGAGCAGGGCTCCGCAAAGAGCACCGTCTCCACCTTGATTAAAAATCTGCTGGATGAGTCTACTGTCCCTTTGAGAAACTTGTCCACAGGCATGAGAAACCTCATGATCGCTGCCAGTAACGATTTCATTCTTTGCTATGATAACCTGTCAAAGATTACGGATAAACAATCCGACAACCTTTGTAAGCTTGCCACGGGTGCCGGATTTACAACCAGGAAACTTTACACCACCAACGAAGAGATCCAACTTCTTTGCAAAAATCCGATTGTTATTAACAGTGTCGCCATGTCCCCAACAAGACAGGACCTGGCTGATCGTTCCATCATTGTTGAGCTGGCCTTTATTTCACCAGAGGAGCGTAAAACGAGCAAGGAAATCTGGGAATCCTGGAAACAAGATCGCCCTGCCATCCTGGGAGCATTGTGCAAAGGGGTTTCTGCAGCCTTGAGGAATTTTGACCAAGTGTCAACGGAGAATTTGCCCAGAATGGCTGATTTTGCCAAATGGGTTATTGCCGGAGAAGACGGACTCCCTTGGGAAAATGGTACCTTCCTGAAAACCATGCAAACCATGAGAACGACCTTGGTCGAAGAGTCTATTGATGCCGATTCCACCGCTTTGGCCGTACTCAAGTTCATGAAAGACCGGAATAATTGGAAAGGGACTGCTACGAGCCTTTTGGCTGATCTGGTCATGTGTATTGAACCGGATAAACAAAAATACCCACAATTTCCAAAGCTCCCGAATCATCTGTCCCGGAATCTTAAACGGATTTCCGCCTTTCTTCGGGAAAAAGGCATTCTGTTCGAGAAGGAGCACTCCGGGAGTCGCTCAATCAGCTTAACAAAGATAATCCAAAATGGAGAGCCTGCGCTCAAAGAAGAAACGCCTAAACGAGATCTGGATGACCGTGTGGAAACAGTTCAAAAAGTGATGTCAGCCAGACAGGAATCTAAGGACTTGGCAGACGATTCGGGCAAGGAAAAAGCCTCAACCGCCACAGCAGCAAGCTTCTAAACAACAACCAAGGTGACCGGTCATCCATTGGAGGTGGCCGGTTTATCCATTATATAAAGGATTTTTAATATGATAGACATCAAAAGCATCAACAACGGAGAGCTCCTCAACGGAAACTCTGCCGTTGAACTAAAAAGAGTGCCTTCGGACTCAATAGATGTGGTTATGACTGACCCTCCATACGGGCTCGAATACGACAAATATAAATGGGACAAGGATCTCCCAGAGGTTGGTATCTGGGTTGAAACCCTTCGGGTCCTGAAACCTGGTGGGTTTGCTTTCATCATGTGCTCTCCCCGGCAGGATCTACTCAGCTTCCAGATTATGATTCTGCGCAAAGCGGGCTTTTTCATCAATTTCACATCTCTGTACTGGATCTACAAGACCGGCATGTCCAATGCCCGGAAAATACAAACTGAGCAAGCCAATGACGATGCCCAGAAAAATCTTGAGAATGCCTATGCAGGCTTTCAGCCCAGGCCTGCCACTGAAGTCATTCTGGTTACTATGAAGCCTCTTTCCGAGAAATCTTATACGGCCCAAGCCCACACCAACAGGAAAGGCGTGACATTTCTCAATGATTGTATGATCCCGATTATAAATAAGGATGGGAAAGTTGAAAAGCGGCAGATGTCCAATATCATTGTCAGCGATTTGGCTTTAGACCCGTTCGGCGATGACTGTGGAGAGATCGAATGTGCAGACTCAAAGGGAAACTCTCACCGGTTTTCCCTGGATAGCTGGGCTAAACACACTCTGCCGTATTTGTTTGCTGCAAAACCATCAAAACGGGAAAAGGACTTCGGATTAGATAACCTGCCAGAAAATAAACGGGAAATACGTCGCCAAGGGCTGAAAAGCCACAACGTTCCCATGCTCCCCAGACCCACCGCACGGAAGAATATCCATCCAATGGTAAAACCCCTGAAGCTGATGTCCTACCTGATTGCTTTAGGCTCCAGGCAAGAGGATTTAGTCCTGGACCCATTTTGTGGATCTGGGACCACCTGTCTGGCGGCATGGTTGCTCGGAAGAAAATTTATCGGTATTGAACTTGAAAAAGAATACTTTGAGATTGCCAAAGAACGCCTTAAAAATGTTTCCGGTGGAATTAAAAAACCGAAGCCTTTGGCATCAGGTAAAATTCAGAGATTATCAGATTTTAAATCCTTCGAGCTTCAATCACAAGGCGGTCCAATAATAGACGTATCAGGCGAAAAAGGATTGGTGGAAGCCATCCATTTTGCACTTAATAACCCGTCCACTACCTCCGTGGAGGCTCATGGATTCAAAATTACAGGCTATAAAAAACAAAACCTTGAGCAGCAAAAAGAGCCTGACAATGTCCAGGACTGGGCCGACAAAGGAATTAACATCTCCCGTGGCTGCAGCAATGACTGCCGGTACTGCTACGCCAGGGAAGAATCCGTCCGCCGTCATGGCAACACAGTTAAAAACTGGCCGAAAGAAAAACTCAATCCCAAAATAATCAACAAAGGCTGGCGAGTAAGCAGTAAGCGGTTGATGTTCCCTTCGACACACGACATCACCCCAGGCACCTATGATGCCTGTGAGACTGTTTTGAAAAAACTTCTCAAGGCGGGAAATAAGGTTCTGGTGGTATCCAAGCCCCGGCCTGATCTGATTGAAAAGCTGTGTGACGCGATCGCACCCTATAAAAGCCAGGTTATGTTCCGATTCACCATTACCGCCATGGACAATGACGTACTTGGGTTCTGGGAACCCAATGCACCCACCTATGAGGATCGTAAAAAAGCCCTTGCTCTGGTCAAGGAAAAAGGTTTCAGGAACTCTGTCAGCATAGAACCCATGCTTGATTTCCCAAATGTGGGGAATCTGATTGAAGACCTACGGCCTCATACTACGGACTGCATGTGGGTAGGTCCCATGAAAATGGTCAGGAAACGGGTGGTCAATGACAGTCCCCAAGTTGAAAAGGCGATTGTTAAAATCATTACCGACCAGACCCCGATGAAACTTTTGCCAATTTATACACGGTACAAAAACGATCCCATGATCAAGTGGAAGGGGCACTATCGGAAACAACTTCGCAAACTCAAGGTTGAAATCCCACCTCAGAAGGATGACTGGCGAGACCGTATTCCAGAATAATCTTCAGGCAATTTAACCCACATCATACAGCCGGGTTTTTACGCCCGGCTGTTTCTATTTTTTTCAACAAAATCATCCTGCGACACTAAAAGTCGTACGGCGACAGTCAAAGTCTCCCATCCTTTGTGAAAGCAATTTTAACGATGCCGGGACAACAAAGGTCAATGGGGCTGAAAAGGCCTGGCACACTTTGCAAGGAGACTAAATCATGAGTTTAAATAAATATTGTAAATTCAAAATCAAGGATATCGAAAAACAAAGCCTTAAACATAAACGTAACGAGAAAAATACTCGGGCGCTAAGGAGGCAGCAAAAAGAATGTTGGAATGGTAGTTTACATTCAGGATCAATTTATTATGCTTTACCGAGTTCCGTGAAGAAGTCTGACACAGCTCTACAAGAGGCTATTCAACAACGATTAAAACGGTAAATTTAAATTTTCCTCCCGGTTGCCCAAACAGCAGCCGGGGGGGGGGCAACTTACCCTCAATGATCTCAATTTTCACCCTGATAATTTTGCCACGCCTGCTGCCAGCAACCAAAAAATGAAAAGCGTGTGTAACGGGGTGCCTGTAATCGGTTACAGGAGGTGTAATGGGTGTAACGGATTTTAGACAGATCGTGTAAAAAAGCATCTCAATATCGCCAAAAACTTAATAATATCAAGGTTTTTTAAATTACGATCGGACCATAAGGGCAGATGACAAAGTACCAGAGTGGTTAAAGTTTTTTTAAAGATTTACAGGGTTCTAAATGGTACTGAATTTTTCTTTTATCCTTGGGAAAGGCCACTTTATACAAGGGTTATTTGAGGAAAATTATCGACGATTTAAAAATTCGGTGGTATTGATCGCTTCTACCAGACCCGTATTTCTTTGATCCTTATAATGTAAGTCGATGTAAAATTGGTTGGTGGCGGGCCGGTCAAGACCCGCCTATTCTGCGACAATTATCTTGTCCGGTTGACGACAATTACCTTGACCGGTTTGTCGTGATAAAACCCCAGACACTAAAATTCACTTAATTGGAGGTGCAATCCCGTGTCG
>NZ_KB893055.1 GCF_000373985.1 Desulfobacter curvatus DSM 3379 | reverse complement strand
AGTGATCCTTGCGTGTACGCCAATGACGCATGGGTTTGTCTCCTTGAGAAATATTGCCATTTTCGATTCTACGTCCTGAACGATCTGATATTCCGGCCTTTGCGGCTGCTGTGATTTGAATAGTCCCTTTGCTTCTTGCTGACATGTATATCCTTATCTGTTGTTCGGTTATTGATTTCCCCGACACGGGATTGCACCTCCAATTAAGTGAATTTTAGTGTCTGGGGTTTTATCACGACAAACCGGTCAAGGTAATTGTCGTCAACCGGACAAGATAATTGTCGCAGAATATTTACTTCTGGATAACTGCTATCTCGATATTGTGTGTGGCAGCATTGCCCCAGAATAATCAACAGCACAATACAGAGGGCAACTAACAATTGGCTGAGGGTCGACCCCAAAAAGCTGGCCACGTCTTTCGTAACTCCAACCGCCGCCCCTATCAGCTTTTTGGGTCGGCATCCGTCAAATTCAATTTTATAGAACATTAAATGTAATTTCGAAATTTGAACCGGTGCCACAAAATATGGTATTGGGGTTCAGGTTGGGAATCTGAGCTTTAATGGTATTTAAGGACTCCTACACCCATTTAGAAGCGGCGTTTGCTACTTTTGTTATTGGTGATCAAGATCGAAAATCTGGAAGATCAAATCAAGGGTCCGAGGTGAAGACTACCCTTCGATCAGGCTCCGTTTTTTGGTCGGACAACCCCCCCCCGGACTTTCCCCTGAGTCTGGCACTGTAAACCGTTTTTAAAAAAACTCGGTGTTTAAGGTTGGCTGCCGCTTCAAACAGCCTTTTAACCTCTTCGACGTTCATCACATTAGGGAGTTTTCGAGTTCTGGGCCGTGGCGGCAGTTTAAATTTTCTCTCTTCCCATTTGAGAACATTTTTGTAAAAACACGACAAACCGGATAAATGAGTATTACAAGTTCCCCATTCGAGCTTACGTTCCCGATAAAGATAAAGTAGATACTCTTGAATTTCTTCCTGGGTGATCAGGTCTGGCGATTTGTTAAAATATTCTGCAAGCCTCCTCACAATGTCTATATAGTGCTGGATGGTCCATGGTGAATAACGATTTAATGTCATGTAATCCATAAATTGAGTTCTAAGACTTTTAGGCATTTTTTACCTCCTTGATTTGGTGAGAAAATCTCATCCTTACGGATAGATATGGAATATTGTAAGCTTATTTAATGAGAATAGAAAATGCTTAGAAACTTGATTGAAGGGGACCATGGACCTCTGCGCCCCCCGTTCTCCGGCAAATTTTGTAGGGAGTCTTTTTAGGGTTTATGCAACCGGGATGTTTTAAAATGGCCAATTCCGCGCATCGGTTCAGTTCATAGTCAACACGTCTTTATATCTTAAATTGTAGTGGACCCATGATACTTTTAGTTAAATATCACTGACCATAGCAGATAGCTTCTTAGCTAAGGACGCTAATTCTTCTGCCTTGGATGTCAATTTGGAGCTATTTTGGGCAATCTGGCTCGCAGACTCATGCACAACAGTAATATCTTCAGCAATTTCTGTTGATACCGAAGAACTCTGGTTTATGTTATCGTTTATCTCGGCGACTCGGGAAGAAGCATTCCCGACATTTTTGGCCATTTCCTGACTTGTAACAGCCTGCTCTTCAACAGCAGAGGCGATAGAAGAAACAATATCATTAATTTCATTTATCCCATCTGATATGTTCTCAATTTCAGAGACGGTACCGTCGGTTGAAGTCTGAATAGTTTCAACTGTTCGTTTGATTTCTTCAGTAGCATCAGATGTTTGTTTTGCAAGTTCTTTTATCTCGGCGGCAACAACAGCAAACCCTTTACCGGATTCTCCTGCTCTGGCAGCTTCGATGGTGGCATTTAATGCCAACAAATTTGTTTGTTCTGAAATGTCTGAGATGACTTCGGTAACACTGGCTATCATCTTTGCTGATTCTCCAAGTTTGCTTACTTGAACAGACGCATTCTTCCCCTGCTCCACAGCAAGGTTTGTCATACTTCGTGCGTTTTCAGAATTTTTTGCAATTTCATTAATGGTTGCATTCATTTCTTCAACTGCTGAGGCTACATGATTCATGTTCATCGTTGTTTCTTCCATGGCGCTGGACATGGATTGCATATTTGAACTCATCTCTTCAGATGCTGCCGCCACGGAATCAGATCTTTGTGACGTGTCAAGAGAATTTTGTTCAAACTGCTTTGATACTTCAAGCAAAGACTCAGAGGATGGTGTTAAGATCTTAGCAGTTTCTGATAATTGTTTCATTGAATCGACATTGGTGACCAATTCCACATGACCAATCTTTTTCCCAGTGTCATCCTTGATATAGTGTGTATCGACCTGCATATATGTGCTGGGTGCATCAGGATATTCTTGATTATAATGAGTCGTCTGCCTCCCCTTTCGAAGGCAGCTGATCCCACAATTTTCTGTCTCACAGATATCGGCTTGCCAATTTGAACAATGTTTACCAATTACACTTCTTTTATTCAAATTATGTTGGGCTAATAATGTTTCCGTAACTTTGTTAACAAATACCCATTTCATATTCATATCTGTCGTGGTCACTGGGAAAGCCATTGCATCCAATGATCCTTCCAGATAGAAAATCAATCGCTGCTTGCTGTAGTTCAGCTTTAGAAGGATGAGATTCATCACACTTAATATAATGGCAAGATAAAATAGCTTCTGTGCTTTTTCAGGATATTGGGCATCGCCATTGAAAATCTGAACTACGAAAAACCCTGTTATCACGAGGGCACAGATCCATAGGACCAGTTTGATTTTATGCGGGATATTTAACATGTTAATCTCCTCATAATAGTTACGAATTTATGATAACACTGCGGAAATACTAAAACGATATACGATTTTGGTATAAAACGCAAAATTTATCTGCTATAGGCTGTATTGGAATTATCTTGTTTAATCAATGAGTAATACCAAGCCTATCACTTATGGTATTGAACCGGATTATTTGAAGCTCAAAGCTCCCGACCAATAACAGATCAAGTGCACATGCCCACGATGCAGGCATTTCCCGAGCGTTTCTAAAAAAAATCCCAGTTTTTCACCCCGGAAATTTTGTATACTATACTGTCTTTATCCTGATCCACCAGGATGATAACAACATCTTTAAAGGAGGGCATCACCATGAAAATGTCACAAGCAATCAAAAATTTTATGGCGTACCAAAAGCTCAATTCAAAAAAAAACCATCCAAAACTATCGGTACTTCCTGGCGGTCTTTTAAAAAGCATTCGGCTGGAAAGATGTAGCCACGCCAAAGCACCGGTTGTTTAGTCGGTGCCTGGACGATAGCGCCCATCCAAAAAACATTATCCAAACATAACCACTTGAAATTATAAAGTTTGGACAACACCTTTTTCACCAGAAAAAATCATCAAACTGGAAAACGATGATATTCTTTTCTATCGTATACCTAACATTTAGACGGTTACTTTTAAGCTTGATTTCACAAATAGAACCTGCTAGGCCTATGAGATTATGTTTCGTATTATCCCCAAATTAATATTCACAGCTTAGTGCTGGGAAGGAAAGAATGATGACAGTATCAAAGATTGCGATTGTAGGCATAATTATCATCACATTTTTCAGTATGGTTTCAGTTTCTATGGCAGACTGTCCCTCAGGATATTCTCCTTGCACTATAAATGGCCAATCAGATTGTTGCAGAGCAAGACGAATTATAAAAAAAACAGGTCATGACAAAGATCAGTTAAAGATTATAAAAAAGTGTACATCAACATGCAGTGATGAAGCAACTAAATGTGAACGTAATTGTATCAATATTAATACCATTAATACCTATAAAGAATGCAGAAAGTCATGTAGAACCGAAAGCCAAAAGTGTAAAACGAAATGTTACAGTATGTTCAGATAAGCAAACCTGTCAATCGCAGTCCCGGCAGAGTTTGATCATAAGGTTTCGGTCGCTTCTGGTAAAAGCGGAATCATAACCCAGTATAAATGTTACCGGGGGAATCCTTGTGACGGAGACATGGTCTCAGATATTCTTGAAAAGCATAAAAGGCAATATGCCCATGCTCCCCGAGCTTTGGCGGGAAACCGTCGGTTTTTCAATGCAGATAATGAAAAAACAGCATATGATTCAGGCGTCAGAAGGGCGTCCATATGTAAACCTGGACAGATCCAAGGCACCTAAAAAAAATAGAAAAGAAACGCTGGTTCAAGCGGCTTCAACGTTATCTGGCCGGTATTGAGGGGCTTATCTCTGGGCTGATGCGTGGATATGGTCTAAAACGATGCAACTGGACGGGGTGGAAAGGCTTCCAAAACTATGTGAGCCTGAGTATAGTGACTTTTAATCTGCAAAAAATAGCATCGTTTTTATAAAAAAACGAATCAGATCCAACAGATTGTACCCAAGGAGATAGTTGAGAACCATAAATCCCACAAAATTGAAAAATAAACGACGTTTGACCCCAAACGCAACAAAGAAGCTACGCAAAATTGTTTCGACCGGCTTTGGGCAAAACAGTCGTTTTTCTACAGGAACTACTTAGACTGAATGATCCCAATTTTAGATCCCTTGCATTAATCTGAATTTTTAAAACATGTGTTCGCATGATAGGCACAAGGGAAATGAGTAATGCCAAGGTCATAATGGTATCAGCTGCCGCCCAGGCCTTTTTAAAAACAGCATTGAATAACAGAAGCATTGTGGGGTGCAAATCCTTAAAGACAGGTTGGCACACCTTTTGACGACTCTGAAAAAGATTGATTTTGGCAGGATACCGGTTTACCTTTTTTATACTGAAAAAAGGTTTTACAACACTGGGCAGCAACAGGAAACTATGACATGGACAGACCGCAATCGTATGTGATCGGTATTGCAGGAGGCTCCGGGTCCGGAAAAACCTGGCTCATCAATAGGATACTGCAACACACAGGACCTGACCGCGTTACCGTTATCCGGCATGACTGGTACTATAAACATCATCCCCACCTGCCATCGTCCGACCGAGCCCCGGTGAATTATGACCACCCCGATGCCCTGGACACAGCCCTTTTAGCCAAACAGCTTAGGGCGCTCCTTGACGGGCAGTCGGCAACAGCGCCCCAATATGATTATAACACCCATCTGCGGCTGGCGCAGACGCTCACCATCCGTCCCTGCCCTGTCATCATCATTGACGGCATATTAATTTTTACTGACCCAGCCTTAAGGGCGATGATGGATCTTAAGGTTTATGTGGATGCCGACCCGGATATCCGGTTCATCCGGAGAATGACCCGGGATATTGAGCACCGGGGCCGCACCCGGAAATCCGTGGTCCGCCAGTACCTCGAAACGGTCAAACCCATGCACGACCGGTTTGTGGCGCCTTCCAGAAGATACGCGGACATCATCTTCCCCGGCAGCGGTCAGAATGATTCGGTTTTAGACCTTTTAACGGCAAAAATAGACCGTCTGACCCAATAGCAAATGGCAGCTGGGCCGCCCGCCTCACGCCAAGTTACATTTAATTCCTGTCAGTCCGGTAAAGATAGATTTCCCGGTTTCTTGACGGCATTATAATTTGTCCTTACTTTAAACCATGGGCTGACCTGGTTTTCTTACTGTGGTTCAGCCCTCGTTGAAAGATCTGTGTGAATTCCACATATCTTTTTAAAAATTACGAAATCGTACGATACGAGGAGAAATTGTCATGAAAATGGAAGATTATATCCGCGCCATTGCCGGCAGTGTTGTTCTTATCACCCTGTTTTTGGGATGGCTGGTTTCGCCTTATTGGTATTTGTTCACAGCCTTTGTGGGGATAAATCTTGTCCAGTCCGCATTTACCGGATTTTGCCCCATGGAAAATATTCTGGAAAAAGTTTTTAAGGTGCCCCGCTGAAACATCGCAGATTAAAACCATGAAAAGCATGAAGATTGATTTTCCGGTATATTCTTCATGCTTTTCATGCCCTTCATGGTAAAACAAAATACGTAACGCTTGAGTTTATGACATTGAAATTAACCTTGTAAAGCAATACCAAAAAGGGAGTTTTTAGACAAACCAAGCCCCCTTATTCCATGGACTCGGCAACGGTTACGGTTCTGTCCCCCAGCATGTTGACATAAGATGCCATTTCATTGTCGTACCATCCATAAATGACCGCCTGGGTGACTTGGATGGAACCGACACGATCCTTGATACTCTCCAGCACTTCCTTGTCAATACCCTGCATATGTCCCAGGTTAATGGAAATAGACGCTGTGCGGGTGTGGGTTTCATGGCCCTCGATGACTGCCGCCGCCCTGGGGGTACCAATGATGTCCGAGGAGACATTCTGTTTGTTCGTGAAGATCAGATAACCGTCGGACTGTTTTTTGGCCGTGTCCTGATAGATCTGGTTGATCACGTCCCTTCTGACCGGCGGCGTGTCCAGTTCTTCCTGCAGGTTGATGACCAGAACGATCAAAGATCCGGTGGCGGTGGGGATACGCACAGACTCGGCAATGAAACCGATACTGGCCATTTCCGGGATCACCTGTTGCAACGCCTTGGCTGCACCTGTGGTGGTCAAAATGATGTTATTCATGATGGACCGGTTTTTTCTCAGATCGGTTTTTCCGGTTTTGGGCAACCGGTCCAGCACCTCCTGTGAGCCTGTGGCCGCATGAACCGTGGCCATGGATGCGGACAGCACCCGATCCAGGCCAAAGGCATCCAGCAACGGCTTGACCATATGGGAAAGACAGGTGGTGGTGCAGGAGGCATTGGAAATCAGACAGTGGCGGACAGGGTCATAGTCTTTGTCATTGATACCCATCACCGTTGTAACGGCATCATCGGGAACCACGGCCCCTTGTTTCAGTTTAAAGGGCGCCGACGCAATAACTTTCCTGGCACCAGCCTCCAGGTGTCCCCGGATGGAGCCCTTTGGCGCATTTGATTCGAGATTGGGATCAAGAAACTGGCCCGTGGTATCCACCACCAGTTCCACATTATGATCCGCCCATGCGATATCTTTTGGATTGCGGTCTGTGGAAAGAATTCTTATTTTTACCCCATTCACCATAAAGGTTCCGGAATCCGGATCAACATCCGTGATAACAGGCTCTCCCCGAAAGCCGTGTAGAAATGCCTCCAGACGGCCGTATGTGGAATCCCGTTCAATATAATGAATGAGATCATCCATGCCGGTGCCGACTTCCCGACCCACATTGATAACGATTTCATCAAAAAATTTTCTGCCGGCATGGTGCCATAATGTCAGCTTTCCAATTCTTCCAAGTCCGTTAATGCCCAGGATCTTTGGTGCGTCTGTGCTCATGTTTCCTTTGCCTTTTTTAGATTGAGGTTAAGTGGTTACTGATTTTCATCTGTCCCTGGTAGACAATGCCTTTATGGCCGTCCAGACTGATGAAATCCCCTGTATTCATTGTTACACCATTGAGTTCACAAAAGCGTGCTTCTTCATTGCAGATCAGATTTTTACACCCCACCACGCAGGTTTTGCCGAGATTGTACGCTACCACAGCGGCGTGGGAGGTCAGTCCCCCTCTGGCCGTCAAGATGCCGTCTGCCGCATCAATTTCCAGAATGTCATCGGGCACGGTGTCATTGCGAAGCAAAATCAGGCTGGTATCCGGGTCCTGGCGCCTGAAGCCGTCTATCTCTTCCAGGGAGAATACAATTCTGCCGCTCATGGCACCTCCGGATACCCCGATTCCCTGGCCTAATTGTATTTTTTCAAGCTTGTCCGGCGCAGCATCAAACCGCTTGATTTTTTTTCTATCCCGTAAAGACAGATCTCTGGCCTGGAGAATAAATACATCTTCAACTTCCTGTCCCTGGAAGGTAAATTCCATTTCCTGGGGGTTCCAGCCTTCTTCATAAATCAACTGCAGAACAATGCTTTTTAGTTTTTCATACACCAGAGGAAACCGTTCCTCCAGGCTTATTTTTACGCCCCTGCCTTCCATTTCCCTTTGCAGTTCGGAGATTGGCAGGGTTTTCACTAAACCGGATACCACATCTTCCCCCTGGTTGCCAATGGTAAAATCCCCCCACAGCCGGATGGCGTCCCCGGGCAGTTTGGGGCTGTGGGTGAACACCACACCGGAGCCTGATTCCCTGGAACGATTGCCGAACACCATGGACTGAACCGTCGCAGCCGTGCCCCAGTCATCTGAAATCCCCATGATTTTCCGGTAATTTTTAGCCCGTTTGGAGTTCCAGGATGAAAATACTTTTTTAATGGACAAAAATAACTGGTCCATGGGGGATTCCAGCAGCTCTACGCCCTGGTCCAGCAAAAGCTGCTTGTATTCCAGGGCCACTTCGTGCATTTGCTCCCCTGTAAAGTACCGTTTGAAGCGGATGTCGGCTTTTTCTTTATGGCTTCTGATGATGGCATCAAACCGGTCTCTCTGGATACCGAAAACCATGCCGTAGGCCTGGATAAATCTGCGGTATGAATCCCATGCAAACCAGGGGTTCCCCGACTTTTCGGCAATTTTTTCGGCAATCTGTTCATTAATGCCTACGTTTAAAAATGAATCCAGCATCCCCGGCTGTGAAATGGATGATCCCGAACGAACGGACAGCAGCAACGGGTTTTCCGGGTCCCCGAATTTTTTCCCTTCCGCCTTTTCAAGCTGGGCAAGCATATGGGCCACCAGCTGCTGAAAATTCACCGATGCCGGGATGTAGTTGTCAATGAGATCCAGGCATTTGAACACCTCTGTGGTGATGATGAATCCGTTGGGCACTTTAATCCCCAGACGCTTAAGTTCTATGATATTTAAGCCCTTGTTGCCCAGGTAAATGATATTGTTGCTGAACAGCTCCCCGGCATCAATGGAGCAGACCGCCGCTTTGGGATCGTAGTTGAGAAGGGCGGACAGTTCATCCTGGGTCAGCCGTTCGGATTGGCGGAACAGGGTATTTAAAATCCGGTTTAAAAATACATCCAGCTGCTGGAGTCCAAGGGATGTGGCAATCCGGTCCCGGAAAAAAATATCAGCCACCCGCTGGTCCAGTTTTTTGGCCATTTTGGCGGCGGCCGGTGTGTTGGGAATGTTGGCCGCCGGCCCCAACCCTTCGGGCAGGTATTTTTCAAGTATGTTTTCCCGGCCGATGCGGTTGTCCAGATTGATCAGATTCAGAGAGTGCAGATTGTTAAAATGGTCGTTGACTGCATCGGCCACCGCCCGGGTAAATCCCTTGAAAATATCCAGGTACTGGGTAAAGGAGCAGGTGGTAATATTAATTGCGTATTTCAAAAATTCCAGCTGGGTATCCAGCTTGTTGGATATAATGCCGTCCAGGGCCAGGGCCTGGCGGAAGAGCGTAAGAACGGAAAAGATTTTTACAAAGGTGGGCTTGGTGATCAATCGCAGGTCAATGCTGTCGATGAGATCCTCAAACAGTACATTGATGAGGTTTTCAAGTCTCAGGGTCATGCCCAGGGCATCAAATTTGGCCTCGCTGTAAGACCCGTACATGGACGGGATGTCAACGGCAATGTGGCGCTTGTGGTAAATGGATTCGTTTACGGCAAATTTTTCCTTGGACAAAATAATGTTTTTCAGTTCCGCCATATAGGATAAAAGTCCGCCGATACGGCTTTCCGGATCAGTTTCATTCAGGGCATGGAGGATATCCCGGGGATCTGGAAGGCCCTGGGACATATGGGTGTTGACATAGTTCGCAAGATCCAGGTTCTCAATACCGTATTTTTCATTGAGCAGGGCGTGGAACCGGATAATCAGTTTAACCCGTTCCTTATCCAGGTCGGTTGCGTCTTCTGTCTTTTCAATGATGGCCTCAATGTCGGCCTGTGGGACGGCAAGAAAGTCAACCGGTGTGTTCAACTTGTTCCGGGCCAGGGTGCGGAAAACGGCATGGGTACCGTCAATGTATTTTCCGCTGGTTTGGATAGTATTATAGATGGACGGGGGCAGGTAGGGTTTAAGCGGGGTTTTATCCAGGGTTTTCCAGAACATCATGACTTCCCGGATAAAATCCACGATTCTTGATGAGCTTTCCACATGGCATTGTTTGCGTAAGAAATGGATCAGCTTGTCCCTGCGAAACACCGATTCATCCAGACGGGTGGAAGTATCCCGAAGCTCTCCTTCGGCACCGATTTCATTGAAAAAGGTGGGCAGCAGCCGGGCTAGCTGTTTGACCAGATTATACACCGGTGCTATGTCCGCATTGAGGAATGTGGTAATGTCCCGGGGAAACAGGTCTGTGTCCCGGATAAACACGCCGCCCACGGCCAGGGAGGTGATCAAAGCCGACAGCAGGCGTTTGGATTTTTTCGGGTGCCTGGCCACCAGGGTTAAAAATACCCGGATATTTTTCACATGGGCCACATTGCATTTGATCTGCCAGTCTTCTCCGGTGCCTGCAATATCCGGGAACTGAAACCCATGGTCCACGGACCGGTCAATGAAATGATTGATCAGCTCGATTTCGTCGGTATTGTATACGGCATCCCCGATTTTATGGATGCATTCAAGCACGGTTTCCGGATACCGTCCTTTGTGCTCCTTGAGCAGGGCAAAGGTTTGGTCAACAATGACCATGTCTTTTTTATAATCCCCCCGTTCTCCGATCAGGGTAATCAGGGTGCGGTGAATATCGCCCAACGCTTCTCTGTGTATAATGGAAAGGCCGGGTGCATGAATAATATAAAACAGAAAGGTCAGCTTAACATATTTTCCAAAGGTCTTTTCCGGGGCAAAAGAAAAAATTTGCCGGGGTATCTCCCTGAACCGTTTGATATGGTCCCTGTGTCCGGTCAGTTCCATCAAGGCGGATAAGGCGTTCATGTCGTCGGCCGGCAGGGCTTTTATCTGCATCAAGGTCTGTTGCTGTTTTTGAATCCGCTCCCGGGATACCGGCTCCAAAAGCGTGAGCATATCCGGCCCGCCGCGCCATTCATCCATATTGTTTTTCATCCAGGCCACAGGGTCATCCTGACTGAGCCAGAATGCAAAAGAGAGATCAAAAAAGCGAATTAAAAATTTATTTAAGGCAGATCGTAAATTAGGATCGTCCGGGAGTGCATCGTTTTTGGTCATCAGCTTGACTATGGCGTCGGGCTGGTAATAGGAGCAGACAAAAAAGAAGAAATCAGCGTCATCCAGGGATAGAATACGTTCAACTTCATGGATCAGTGTACCATTGAGCACTTCGAGTCCTTGTGGCCCGGATTTGGCGATATAATGCAGAATCTGCATGAGATTGTCCGCAGCATTGGATTTGATTTCAGAATCAGGTACGGATTCAAATGCCGAATTAAAAATATCACAGAGCAGATCAAGGACCTTTCGTCCATCCGGCTCGCTGGAATATAAATGAAAATAGTGAAGGGAGAAATGCCGGGACTCATTAACAATGAAGGCCCAGTTCCGGTAGGGGTGGGATAATTCCTTTAAAAAAGTTTCCAGGCGGTTGATAATGCCTACGTATCCTTTAAAAAAATCAAGGAGCAGAAGATACCGATCATCAATGGTGACATCTGCCCGGGTATCTGAAAGGTTGACTTCAAGGGCTTTTGATTTCACAGAAACGACCTCGTTATTTGTTTAATGGTGGAAAAAGGTTTCCCCAACGTTGCAGACGTCATGAGGGTTTCAGCTTTAAGGCACTCAAGGTTGCTGCTGTAGTAAATTGCCGCAAAACCTTGTTGGGGATTTTATAAGTTTAGGCTCCTTAGTGTACCATGGTCACACGGGTTTGCAACCCAGGTTTTAGGTTAATCCCCATTTGTGTCTGCCTTCAAATTAATATTTTTAAATCTTATGCTCTTGACACAGGTTCCGGCTTGCTTATCTTAACCGATTTTTATAAGATGAAAAATTAATCTATCGAAACAGAATTCAATTGAAGATTAAAATCCAATTCCAGTTTTTTTAATTTGGTGAACATTTAATGTGAGGAGTAACAACCATGAATAATGATCCGTCTCAATTTACACTCTACAGTGGGGGACACAGGGGCGCTGAAGCCGAATTTGGAAAACTTGCAGAAAAATACGGCGTCAAGGAAGTCAATTTTTCCTTTGAAGGAAATGTCCTTGACAGGGAAGCAGGCGTGAGGCTGCTGAACCAGGAAGAGCTTGAAAAGGGGAATATCTCAATGGATATCGTCTCGACCCGCCTGGGTCGGTCCTTTTCAAAAGGCAATAGAATCAGAAAGGTTATCCAGTCCATTTTTCATATGGTCAATAATGGATACCAGATCTTTACCGTGGGGTGGATCCTGCCGGACAAGACCGTTAAGGGAGGCACCGGCTGGGGTGTGGAGTTGGGCAAATTGTTCAACCGTCCGATATTTGTCTACGAGCAGGACCGGAAGGCCTGGTTTTCCTGGGTGGATAATGACTGGAAGATGGCCACCCCCTTGATTCACCATAAAACCTTTACAGGAACCGGCACCCGGAATCTCACCGATGATGCTGCGGCTGCGATGCAGGATCTGTTTGAGCGCAGTTTCAAATAGAGTGTGCTCATTAAGTTTGATAGTTGCAGAAAAATTTGCATTCTCACGACCATGGGTTGCTTAAGCTTGCAAATTTTTCTGCGGAAAGTGGTTGGGGGCGCCCATTAAAGGACACTATGGTGGAAAATGGAAGCCTCATTGCGCCCTCTCTCCAGGATTATGGCTTTTTTAGTTCTGATTAATCCGAGATCACCCCTTTGATAATGCCGTCGTAGGAACCGTCGTTCTTCATCCCGGCCAAAGCGTTATTGAACTGCGTCAGGAGTGATTTTTTATCTAAGCTTTTGGCGAATACCAGGTACGTATCATTGATGGCCACCGGGGTGCCGGACATCACTATTTTATCCTGGAGTTTTTCTTGGGCGATCAGCTTTTGCCCGGCTAATTCGATGGCCACGACACAGTCCAGCCAGCCCTGGGTCAGCTTTTTGAAGTTGGCCTCGTCAGACTTTCCTTCTTCGGCGATAAATGCCTTTTGTGCCTTGGCCTCGTCAAAGTCCGCTCCATAGCTCCATCCGAGCAGGATGCCCACCTTTTTTCCGGACAAATCCTTTACCCCGGAATAATTGAACGCCTTGTCCTTGTTGATGAAAAGAACCAGCCGCTCTGAAAATATCGAGTCGGAATAGTCAAATATTTTAAGACGATCCGGATTTTTGTAAATCCCCCCGATTCCGGCGGCACCGTCTTTTCCCATTTTCAAGACCCGCTTCCAAGGATAGGCTGACACCTTGACCGGTACGTTCATCTTGGAGAAAATGGCTGTCAGCATCGCAGGGTACAGGCCGGCAGCCTTTCCAGCGTCATTGTACATAAAAGGCGGATTGGCATTATCTACCGCGATTTCAAGATCCTGGGCATGGGCGGGGAGCACGGCCAGGCATAAAAGACAGAAGCCAAAAATTACTTGTTTTTTCATGTTGAACCTCCTTATTTTTAATCTATTTTGAATTCGGCACCGGCAAAGAATTTGCTCGACGCCGCCTAAAAATGACTGCGGTAATGGGTGTGTCCCTAAACTTTGAATTTCCCCATCAGTCCTTCCAGATGATCGCCAAGCTCTGAGAGATTGTCGGCATTGGCCTTGACGTTGTGGCTGGAAGAGGATAGGCTGCCGGCGCTTTCCTTGATCTCCCCGATATTCCCGGCCATCTCCTGGGAGGCGGAAGAGCCTTGGGCAATATTTTCGTTGACCTCCATGATCCCCGCGGATGTGCGGGCAATATTTTCCGAAATCTCCCGGGTGGCAGTGGATTGTTCCTCGACCGCCGTGGCAATGGTGGCCACAATGGTATCGATCTCTGATACGATCCCTAAAATGTTGGTAATGGCATCCACGGTCTTGCCGCTGGATTTCTGAATCCCCAGGATTTGTTCTTTGATGGCACCCGAGGCTTCGGACGTCTGGTTGGCCAGGCCCTTAATCTCATTGGCGACCACGGCGAAACCCTTGCCGGCTTCACCGGCCCTTGCTGCCTCTATCGTTGCGTTTAGGGCCAGAAGATTGACCTGCTCGGAAATATCGTTGATGGTCTCGACCACCTTGCCGATGGTCTCGGCAGCCTGACCCAGTTCTTTGACTTCATCGGCAGCCTGTTGGGTTTGGGAAACGGCATTGTCCGTAATGCTTTTAGCCTTTTCGGCGTTTTGATCGATTTCGTTGATGGTAGACGACATCTCTTCCGAGGCCGTAGCCATCATGGTGATATTGGAGGAGGCCTCTTCCATGGCCGTCGCCACAGAGGTCATGTTCGAACTCATGTTGTCTGCGGCCTGGGCTATGGTGACGGACCGGTCCGACAGCCCCCCGACCTGACTGTTCATACTCTCGGATAAGGCCGAGAATTCCGTGGATGCCTGGTTGATGGTGGTGGCATTGTCGGACACTTCCCGGACCAGGCTCTGGATGTTTTCGATAAACCGGTTGAACCAGGTGGCTAACGCCCCGATTTCATCCTGGCTCCCGATTTTTAGCCGCCGGGTCAGATCCCCCTCTCCCTGGGCAATATCCCGTATCATGGCAACGGTGCTGTTAATGGGCCGGGTCACGAAGATTTTCAGGCAGATCACCAAAGTGACGATCAGGGCCAGGATAATCACGGCGGCAGTCGCGATCTGTCTCTTAATGGCTGTTCCGATATTCTTTTGGGCCATGGTTTTGAAGGCCTGAATGTTTTCCCGGGTATTGGCTTCCCGGTCCTTGATGCTTTCCTTTACCAGAGCGTCGGTGTAATAGATCCGGACGCTGCCCACCTTATTGCCTTCTTGAAGGGCATCCTGCACGATGGACAATTTTTCGTCCACCTGGGCCGTGTCAGGAAGTGTTTCTCCCATGGTGATGGCAGGGGCTTTCCAGGCCGCCCCAAAGGGCTTGTTCTGGGCGTCCAGAACCTTGATGGCGACAATGCCGTCCAGTTTCAAATAGCTGGACAAAAGTTTGAATAGCTCCTCTTGGTCAAAATTGTACAAAAAACCCCGGGTCACGCTTGTACAGATTTCAAGATTGACCTTCATATCGGTTTCAAGTGCTTTTTTCATCCGTACCCTGGACTTTTCCAAGGCTGTTTTCTGCTTAGAGGAAAACACCTGGATCATGTTGCCGGCCAGGTTGGATGCAAGCTGGATTGCAAAGTAGCTATTGAACGCTAAAAAGATCAGGATAATGATGCCGCTGACAAATGACGTCTTAGACAAAATACTGGTCCGCCGCTCGGATTTTTTTGTAATCATGGTTTTTCCTTCAAAAAGGAACCCCTAACGAATAGAGATTTAAGATATTGGGTGTTCCAATCTTCGTTGTATTGAAAAAATTAAATTTTAATTAATTAAGAATAATAACGCTGATAATTTGGGGTTTAAGATATCGTACTTGGTTTATCGCTGTCAACGGATTTGAGTACGATCTTTTTGCGATAAATGGGGGCAGAGCAAAATTAACCGTTAGTTCCATTTACTTTGATTGATCCTTCACCAAACTGGGACGGTCGGGTTAGGGCGCAAGGGGTGAAATCGGTTTTTGGCAGTGCGATACAGATTGAATACCCAGGCAGATGATAAAAGCAATGCCCAATAGCGCCAGGATCAGCGCCACCACCCCCGGCCAGGCCCATCCGTGATAGATGGTGCCGCCGATGGTGCCGGAGATACTTGATCCCAGATAATAAAAAAACAGATACAATGATGAGGCTTGGGCATGGGAATGGGCGGCAAGCTGACCCACCCAGGCCGATGCCACGGAATGGGCCCCGAAAAACCCAATGGTAAACAGCACAATTCCCGCGATCACCAGCCACAAATAAGATCCCACCGTCAGTACAAGGCCGATTGTCATAATACACAGTGCCGAGGATAGAATGCGCCGCCGTCTGTAGGTATTTACCAGGTTGCCCATCGCCGTGGAGCTGACCGATCCAAAGGCATAGGCCAGGAAAATCAAACCGACCTGGGTATGGCTCAGGCTGAAATCACGACCCCGCAGCCGGAAGGTCACGTAGTTGTAAAGGGTGACAAAGCCCCCCATGCAGCAAAAGGCGATCAGATACAATCTTCGCAGTCCCGGATTCTTAAGATGATCCGCCATGGAGACCAGCAGTGCCCTGGGCTGAAAGGGTTTGCCTGAGAAGTTTCGTGACCCAGGCAGACAGGCCCAGACTATCAGGCCACACACAAAGCATAGCAATGCCATGGACACCAGCGCCCATCGCCAGCCCATAAGATCCGTAAACCAGGCAGTCAGAATTCGGCCCGACATCCCGCCCATGCCGTTACCCGCAATATAAAGCCCCATGGCCGCACCCAGGGCGTTGGGCTCGGTCTCTTCGTTGAGATACGCCATGGCCACTGCCGGCACACCGGCCAGGATGATGCCCTGCCCCAGACGCAGCAAAAGCATGCCTGAAAACGCGTGGTGAACCGCAGCGCCAAAGGCCAGAACCGGTGCCAGAATTGAGGCAGAAATGATCAATGGCCGCCGGCCCACCGCATCGGACAGGGAGCCTGAAAAGGGCAGTGTAAATGCCAGAGAGAAGGTGGCAACGGAGAGCGAAAGACTGGCCATGGCCGGAGTGATGCCGTATTCCCGGACCAGGTTGGGAAACAGCGGCTGAAAGTCATAAAGGCTCGCAAAGGTGACAAATCCTGCCAGAAAAAGCGCCAGGTTGGCCAGGTAGTATCGGCGACTGCCCTTGTGTATGAATTTTGTATCGTCCATTTTACCTCCCGTGCTGTGGCTGTTGTTTTCCCATCAAGTGTCTGGGCAGGAAAATACTTGCCGCAAGGTCATAAGTAAAATATATTGTTTTTATTTTAACGATATAATTATTTTATTTGTTTATTTTGAATGACCGCCAGCTACAAATTTTTAAAGCCGTCTGCCAATGCCGGAACTTCACCAAGGCTGCGGAACAATTGCATATTGCCCAGCCCGCCGTTAGCATATCCATACGCAAGCTTGAAGAAGAGATCGGGCTGACGCTGTTCAACCGGCAGGAGAAGACCGTCTCCTTAACCCCGGAGGGAAAACGCCTGCTGACCCACGCCAATTTGATTCTTGATAATTTTAAAGCGGCAGAAGCAGAGATGGCCGAGCTTAAAGGATTGGGAAGCGGGGAGGTTAAAATCGGCATCCCACCCATGATGAGTGCCCATTTTTTTCCGAAAATTATTATGGGGTTTAAGGATCGGTATCCCGGAATAAACGTGGCGGTAAACGGAGACGGGGCCGCCAGTATCCACAGGATGATTGCCCATGGACAAATTGACATCGGGGTGATTGCCGGGTACAAAATTGCCCACGGCATTTGCCACAAGCGGTTTCTGCGCGAGGAGATTGTGGCCGTGGTTGACACAAATCATCCCTTTGCCGGCAAAAAATCCATCACCATTGACGAATACTTTCAACAACCCCTGATTATGTATCCCCCCGGTTACTACATGCGCGAGCTGATGGATGATTTGATCAAAGAAAACGTATATATCCCGGATGCTGTGTTTCAAACCAATTTATTTTCCCTGGTTCGTTCCCTGATTAAAAAAGGCATGGGGATCTCCACCTTCTTAAAAATGGTGGCTGCCGCCGATGAAGATCTGGCCGCCGTCTCCTTTTCGCCCCCATTTTTTCTTGACCTGGATATTGCCTGGAAGGAAAATCGTCATCTGTCCCGGGCCAACCAGGCGTTTATTGATTATCTTTTGGCCTATACCTGAGCCATCAGGGCGTTGAGGAGTTCGGTTTGCTTGCCGGTTGCGGCGTCAATCTGGTGTTCCAGAGAGTCGCAGAGAGCCATAAATTGATTTTCTTTTCATTAATCAATCGCTGCTTTTCGGCCTCGATTTCCTTCAGAAGTTCACTGGCAGGCGGGTCGTTGGTATCCTGTTCCACCAGCCTGCCCTGCATGGCAAGAGTCAAGATCAACTCATGCAATTTGGCAACACCGTCAGGCGCGGCAAAGGCGGTGTCGAAGTGCTGTTCAACCAGGGTGGCGTTCTCTTTATTCATCCCCGCTCTCCTGATTGCTAAATGCCACTGCCTCACACTCTCAAGATTGCGCTGAGAAAACCCCTTCATATCCGGGAATTCCGCCATCAAATCCCGGCTGAGCTGTTTCAGAAAGCCGCTGCCCCATCGGGCCGTTTTCTGTCTCTCCACAATATCGGCACCCAGTTCCCAATAAAAGGTCAACAGCGAGGTATTCACTTGTACTGCCGCCTTCACCTGGGTCTGCCTTACCCTTTGTTTGATCGCTTTGAGCCAGTTGCGGTATTCAGTCGTTTTTAAATGGGTCTTGTTCATGCTTTTCCCTTGAGGCAGGCCATCAATTCAGTTTTCAACGCAGCCTGTGCTTTGTTGAGTTTTTTCACGATATCCTGATATGCGGCCATCAGCTCTTGGGGATCGCGGTGGTTGACTTTTTCTTCGTACGGGTTTTTGCAGTCAAGGTTATAGTTGCGGGCTGTCAACTCCTTGGCCGGGATTTTCCAGGCATGCTCGGTGGTCTTGCGGCCACGTCGCCCGGCACCGCCCCACCACGTTTTTTCAAGATCGAATTCAGCAATGGTCAACGGCTTGGACCGGGAGTCGGATTTGTAGTCTTTCGGATAGGGGTGTTCAAAGAACCAGACTGTCTTGGTCGGCCCGCCTTTTTCAAAAAAGAGGATGTTGGTACAAATATCGCGTTCGGAGAGTTGTTTCTTATTTATCAGCCAACCCTTTTGTGTAAAGTTCCTTAATTTGTTTTCAGCAGATATCGACTCCGGCTGTTTTCATCTCTTCCAGCGCGGCGGCCGTGGTTTCCGGTGCAACACCCCGGCACAGGTCTTTGATCAGTGTCACGTCAAACCCGAGCATTTTAGCATCCATGGCCGTGGCCTTGACGCAATAATCCGTTGCCAGTCCGTAAACGATAAGTTTTTTTATGCCGGCCTTTTTGAGGATATCAGCCAGGCCGGTATCTTTTTTTCCGTCATCAAAAAAACCGGAATAGGAGTCAAAGGCCGGGTCCATCCCTTTTTTTACAATGGCCGTAAAAAGGGATTCATCTATCAAAATCCGGGCACCGGGGCTTTCCTGGACACAGTGGGGGGGCCATAATACCTGCTGGCGGCCTTCAATTTCAATGAGATCATAGGGATTGGCGTTGTCGTGGTTGGAGAAAAAAGAGATATGGTCTGCCGGATGCCAGTCCTGGGTGGCATAGATGGGGTAACCCAGTGCCTTGAGCCGCCGGGTTTCGGTCTCTGCCCTATCAAGGTATTCTTGGTCTGCGCCTTCAACGGCCAGGCTGCCCTGCATGGCCTGGGTAAAATCCTGTTGGATATCCACAACAATTACGGCGGTATGGTCCTGTTTTGTATTTATCTGCATAAAGTCTCTGTCCTTTTTGAAAATTATACCCTAAAATAATCCTTTTGGTACTTTATATGAAAGTCTGTGTAAACTACAGAGATCTTTCAAACTTTGTTGTGAGCTATGCCTGGCCGTTGATATGTCAGGTCAGCCCATGGCTGTTATATACAAACAAAATTTTTTTAGAAATAGTATAGGCCCATGATTGAGACGATACTTGACAATGATCTGTATAAATTCACCATGCAGCAGGCTGTGCATCGGCTGTATCCCAAGGCCCGGGTTGGGTATGAACTGACCAACCGGGGGAAAACCCCTTTTCCTGAAGGCTTTGAGCGCTTGGTTAAAGAGCGGGTGGCGCAGATGGCAGGGTTAAGTTTGACCCGTGAAGAAAGGGTGTGGCTGGAAAAGGCCTGCCCCTATTTTACCCAAGCGTATCTGGATTATCTGGCCGCATACCATTATGATCCTGACCAGGTGGAAATTTCCCAGCAGGGGCATACGCTTTTTGTCAGGGTGGATGGGCCGTGGTGCCGGACCATTTTATGGGAAGTGCCGCTGATGGCCATCATTTCCGAAACCTATTTCGAGATCACCAGTCCTGAAATTATGTCCAGGCAGGCCATCCGGGAGCGCAACCAGACCAAGGCGAAAATGATGGCCAATGCCGGCCTCACGTTTGTGGAATTCGGTACCCGGCGGCGGTTTTCCATTGCCAACCACGCCCATTTCCTTGAGGATGTTCTGGCGCTGGACCACCATCGCATGACCGGTACTTCCAATGTGCATTTTGCCAGAGTTTACGGGCTTGCCCCGGTGGGGACCCTGGCCCATGAGTGGATTATGTTCCATGCCGCCTTAACCGATTATGCCGCGGCCAATGCCGCGGCCATGGATGCCTGGCTTAGGGTCTATCCCGATGTGCTGGGCATTGCGTTGACCGACACCTTTACTACGAACAATTTTTTAAAGGCCTTCACCCGGGACCGGGCCGGGCGGTTTTCCGGTGTCCGCCACGATTCCGGAGACCCTGAAATCTTTACCCGGGACATCATCAGCCATTATAAAGAAAAGGGTATTGATCCGGCGACCAAGGTCATTGTGTTTTCAGATGGCCTGAATGTGGACCGGGCAATTAAAATTCATAAATTCTGCCGGGGACAGGTAAAGGACTCCTATGGCATCGGCACCAATCTGACCAATGACGTGGGGGTTGATCCTTTGAATATTGTGATCAAATTATCCTGGGTAGAGCCTGAACCCGGCATGGAAGGCCGGTCCACGGTTAAGTTGTCCGATGATCCGGGCAAACATACCGGTGACCCCGGAGAATTGCTACGCTGCCAAAAAGCCCTTGGTCTTTGATTTTTTCCGCCTCATTCCTGACCTGCGGCTTGAGCAAGCTTTTTAATGGCGATTCCAATGGTGGCCTCATCCGCCATGGTATAATTAAGCCGCATGGTGCCTTTGCCCTGTGACGGGTCTGTATAAAAAAACCGGCCCGGCACAAACGCCACGCCGTTTTCCACGGCCTTTTCATATAATGTCAGGTCATCCAGGCCGTCAGGACCGGTCACCCACAAAAACATCCCCCCTTCAGACGGGGTGCAGACATATCCTTTGGGCATCATTTTTTCAAGGGCTGCCAGCATGGCCTTTTGCCTGGGTTTGTATAACTCAATGATCTTTGGCAGATGGGTATCAAGGTATCCGCCTTCCAGATATTCAGCAGCCAGAGCCTGGTTAAAGGTCGATGTGTGAAGGTCCACCCCCTGCTTGACCAGGACCAGCCACTGGCGCAGAAATTCAGGAGCCGCATAAAATCCGATGCGAAGCCCGGGGGCAAATACCTTGGACAAGGTGGAAACATAGATGACATTATCCGACGCCAGGGTCTTAATGGCCGGAACCGCCTCTCCCTGGTAACGAAGCGAAGAGTAGGGATCATCTTCCACAAGCAGTGCATTGTGTTTTTGGATGATCTCGGCAATCTTTTGCCTTCTTTCAAGGGACAGGGTTCGGCCTGTGGGATTCTGGAATGTGGGAACCAGGTAAATCAGTTTGACTGGATGGTTTTCCAGCGTCTCATCCAGGGATTGGGGAATCAGCCCCTGGTCGTCTGTCTCCATGGATATATATTCGGGCTCATAGGGATTAAACGCGGATATGGCACCAAGATAGGTGGGGGATTCCACGGCGATCTTATCCCCTTTGTTGATCAGAAGCTTGCCCATGGCATCTAAAACGCCCTGGGAGCCGGAGGTGATATTTATCTCATCAGGTGATGCAATAATCCCGCGCCGGGACAAAAGAACGCTGACCTGTTCGCGCAGGGGCTCAAACCCTTCGGTGAGATCATACTGAAATGCACGGGACTGATATTTTGCCATAACCGTTTCAACCAGCACCTCAAAAAGATCCATGGGAAAGCTTTGCGGGGAGGGAATTCCCCCGGCCAGGGAGATGATCCCGGGCTTTGATACCACTTTGAGAATTTCCCGGATGGCATTGGTCTGCATAAGCCGGGTTCTGTCTGCCAGAAATGACTGATAATCCATTTTATCTCCTTTTTATCCTGTACGGCAACCAAGGCATACGTCTTTTGATTCGCTTAAAAATCCTTTGCATACTGGTTTTTATTCTGCCGGTAACCGCCCTTACAAATTTTGATCAAAATATCAGAAAAACCACTTCGTTAACAGATACAGAATTAAACAATTTTAAGCATAACAGATTTTATTCTTTGGAGAATTGCTACGCTCCAGAAAAGCCCTTGACCTTTGATTTTTCCTGTTTTCTATGTCAAGTATCGGGGGATAGCGGAATGAGGATAGAGAAACAGGTCCCCTTGTCCCGGCTGCTGTCACAGGTAATGCGTCCCTGCATTTTTCTGACAATGGAATGAACAATGGAAAGCCCCAACCCTGAATTGGAAGCGTAGGGCTTAGTTGAATTATAGGGTTCAAAAAGCCGTTCCCTGATATGTGACGGGATGCCCGGGCCGTTGTCCTGGATGGTGATTTGCGCCACACCGGGAAGCTTTATTTTTTTATCAAGCAATACCTTGGCTGAGCCGGGAACAAGCCTTGTTCTAAATTGGATTTCGTCTCCTTTTTCGAGGGCTTCGGCGGCATTTTTTACCAGATTGATAATCACCTGTTTCAATCCGTTGCTGTCCAGGGTAGCCTTTGGCAAGGCGTCATCAAGGTCGGTTTGAATCCGGATCTGTCTGGGCAGAAGAATGGATTTTTCCAACACTGCCAGCACGCGACGGCACATCTCATTGAGGTCAATGGTTTCCAGTTCTTCCCCCACCCTGGGTTTTGAAAACGCGGTCAGCCCGTCAAGCAGGGTTGAAACCCGGCTTATTTCTTCTTTGACAACACTGATATCTTCCTGGGCAGGGTGTTTTTTCGGCAATTGAAGTTTCAGGGTCTCAAGGTAATTTTTAATGATGGTAACAGGGTTGTTGATCTCATGTACAACCTTGTCTGTCAACGTGGCATACGCTTCCATTTTTTTGTCGCTGATATCCCTGGCATACGCTTCATGGAAATTAAGATTTTCAAGACAGATGGCTGCCTGGCGTGAAAAAAGTTCCATCAAGGTTTTGTTTTTGTCCAGGGTGTGGGCAAGATCGCTGTCCACGCCTATTACCATGGCGCCTGAACAACCATTGTGCCAGAGAATGGGAATGGCATAAAGGGCCGGTGTTTCAAGAACGCGGATAATCCGGGCATCTGAGAGGGTCAGGTTTTCCTGGCCTATGCTGGTCGTAATTTTGCCCGTGTTGACGGATTTTACAATCAGGCTGCCATTGTTGTTCATGGCAAGGGCAATGCTTGTAACAATGTTGTGGTGGCGGTCCTCTTTTGCGCAGGTTCCGGTGAGCAGATCCCTTTCTTTGTCCTGAAGAAAGAAAAAGATCCGGGGAATATGGAAAATGATTTCCAGTCCCCGTTGGACCGTTTCAAGCACCGTTGGCACATCCTTTGCCCTGAGCAGGTTGTCAAGGGTACCAAAACAGAGCGAAACGTTTTTAATATCATCGGCCAGAAGACTATATCCTTGTTCCGAATCACCCGGATCAAGGTTCAAGCTTTTCGCCGTTTGACGGACTTCGTTTTCAGCCTGGACCGCGATGTCATTCAACACGGCGACCGGCATGTCTGTCAAAGAAAGGACATCCTGTGTCACATTCGTGCTTTCCGGTTCTGCCATGAGGTTGGCCATGAAAAGAATCTTAATATGGACAGGCGCTTCTTGGATGCGTGCCGGGGAGGGGCTTAAAAATCCCACGGCACCAGATATCATCGGGTTCAGGTGCCACTGGTTGGATAGCCAGGCACTGACCCTTGGGCCGTCTGTCTTGAGTATGTCGGCCTGGGCCTCAAACTCATTTTGTCCCTGGTTTACCCTGGCTTGAATCTCCTTGTATTCCTTGGGAAAGGTTGCCATGAGAACCAGGGTACCGATATCATGGAGCAGACCTGCCAAAAAATATTGGTCCGGATTGGCTTGCTTTTCTTCAAGGGCGATGTGCTGGGCCAGAACCGCGCATTTGTATGAATGATACCAGAACCTGTTGATGTTGAAGTTGTCTGGGACTTTGGAGAATTTAAAAAACTGCATGGCCGACGAACTGATGGCGATATTACGCACCGTATCCAGTCCCAGATACACCACCGCAGATTTGATAGTAGTAACCTGTTTTGCCAGGTTTACATGGGGAGAGGCAATGATGGCCAGCAGTTTTGCCGTAAGCGCCGCATCCTTGCAGATGATTTGCGTTACTTCGTCAATATCCGTTTTCTCTTGCCCACAGGCCCGGATCAACTGCAGCATTACCTGGGGCAGCTGGGGCAAGGAGGCGGATTTTTTTATCTTTTCAAAAATATTTTTCATGGCAAGTCAATAAGTTTGAGTATGTTTTTCCATGTCCTATGCCCGTGGCGACGGGAAGTACGATGGAATAATCTATATTCGCCCTATCCATTGATGAAACAAGGCCGCCGTGTGTCCCGTCGGTATGAATACTCACAAGCCCATTGCCGTTTCCCATTACAGTACTGAGCGCTCTATGCGCGACATCGTCAGGGTATATATGAGTGTGCGCATCAATGATCATTGATTGGAACCTTTCAAAAAACTGTAGTGACAGGTATTCTTATATAAAATCAAAGGAAAAGCAACCTTCCATTCCGGCTTATACATAATTTTTTACGGGCAAGGGGCCGGAAGCTACCGTGTAATAACAACAAATATATCAATGTGTTATGGGCGTAATATGAAATTGGGCAGATCAAACCGAGGCGTTTGAGGCCAGCTCGAATTTTCGGGTAAATTTATGCGTCCCCATTTTTATTCTTGTAATTTCCACCTGGAAATGATCTTTTATCAGGAAGATCCTTTCTTTACAGCGGTGTACATTAAATCAATTTACGTGTTCGTTTCAGGAAGATATAGATGACGCCATTGAACATTATATTCACCCTCATAATTTCTCTGATCTCGATCTTTTTATGCGTCCAGATCCTTAAGCTTTACAGACGGTTTAAACTGGCTTCGAACACTGCCACGGCAAAAAATATTTATGTCATTAAGTACAATAAAACCGTAGACGAAGATGATTTCCCAGAAGCCATGACAGACTTCCCCCGGCCGGACGCTTCGGACGGGTCGGAACGCCGCAGGTACCCCAGAACTGATTTCCATGGTTTTATAGACTTTATAAACGAAGGGACCCTGTATAAAGAACAGGCCCTGGATTTGAGTTACTCCGGCATTTTCATCAAGTCCAGAGCACCGGAAAAATACAAAAAAAACGATTCTATTGTCATGACCTTTGAAACCGAAAAGACAGGCCCCCAGCGGCGGAACGGACGGATTGTCCGAATCAGCCACACCGGTATCGGCGTCAGTTTTGTGCGCTGAGTTTCATTTCCGGCCATATTGACCTCTCCACTTATGGCTGTTGGTAGAATCGGGAAAGGGGCCAAAGGGTGAAAACGTCTGTCAGATTTCAACGGTAAAATCGGTTCTTGCGATCACCTGCCCGCTGCTGTTGACAACATCCACACGCCATGATCCGGCATGCGCGGGTTTGTTCAATGTCACTTTGCTCCAGGTTCGGGTCCTGGGGTAGGGGGCTGGGAGAATGACCCGGCAGAATCTCTTGCCATTGAGGTAATAGATGTGGCTCAGGACTTGGGGGGGCTTGTCGGTCAGGACGTTCATCCATGTCCAGACCACGGGTCTTGCATCGTTTGCCATGGAAAAACGGTTCTCCGGTGACATATATTGCCTGTTTTTGATACTGCGGCAGATAACCAGTTCTTGAATGGTCACATCAGTGCTGCTGACGATCTTAGGAAGTGTCTTCTTTGGTGCTGCCTTTTCCAAGGTCTGTACAATTTCGGAATGCGGTGGTGTCTCTTTTGCCGGCGGAACAGGGGCCGTTTCAGGCGGGAGTGCTTGGGACGGCTTTTCATTGGGAATATCGGGTTGTTCAACATCCGTTAATGTGTCTTGAACCATGGACGCAGGATTTCTCGGGGAGACGGTCTCCACTTTTTCCGGGGTGGATGGGGTCTCCGTCAACGCTCGTTCGGGAATCATCCGGTAGATCATGAACATAATACCTGCCGCCACGATGAATCCTGCCATCATGAAAACGGGCCATGAGGGTCTCTGAGGAGCCTGCTGCTTGAATTGCTCTTTGCGCTGTTCTTTCTCCTCGATAATGTTTCGGAATTTTTTCATGAGGTGCCGGTCGCGATCCTCAATACTGGTTCTGTTCTTCATACCGCATTTCTCGCTGAGGTTTTATAAGAAACTCTCTGTAAGCCACAGAGATGTTTCAATATTCGTTGTGGGCCGAACCACGGTCAAAGACCAAGGACGGTCCGTGATCGTTATAAGAAAGTCTCAATAAGTTATTGAATTACTTTCTTTGTTTGTTGTGGGTTGAGCCTGGGTATCGATAGACCAGGTCGGCCCATGGCCGTTATTGACCAAATGGGTTTTCATATCAGCAAGGTTTATTTTTGTCCATCATCAAAATGGGATGCAATCTCAAGTCGGAAGGTTTATGCTGTCTTTTTGAAGGTCCATTCCGGTCAACTCTCTCGACAGTGCTTGACTTCCCCATGAAAGGATGACATAAGACCCCAACTTTTTAAACCATTATCATTTGGTCAGTTGACCGCGGATGAGCGAATCGTTTATGACAAGCCGTTTTTGTAAGGGACAACGATGGGTTTCTGAAACCGAACCCGAGTTAGGGTTGGGTGTTCTTTTTTCTTTTGACGCAAGGACCATTACGTTGCATTTCCCCGGTTCGGACTGTTCTAGAACATACAGCCGGGCGGCTGCGCCCATCAAACGGATGCGCTTCCAGCCCGGAGACCGGATCAGTGGAAAAGACGGCATACGGATGACCGTTGAAAAAGTGGCAGAAAACGCCGGAATCCTGATCTATCTTCAAGGAAAAAAACGGCTTTTCGAGTATGAATTGTCATCGGTTCTATCTGTGGATATGCCTTTTTCCAAGCTCCTTTCCGGACTTGCCGGAACATCCGCCAAGTTTGATCTAAGATGTCGTATCAGATCGGCCCAGGGGGCGTATCAGACATCACCGGCCAGGGGATTTCTAGGTGGTCAGGTGAATTTGATTCCCCATCAGCTCTATATTGCCGGTGAAGTGGCCGGCCGGTATTTTCCACGGGTTTTGCTCTCCGATGAAACAGGGTTGGGTAAAACCATTGAGGCCGGTCTGATTCTCCACCGCCTCCTGGTGACGTCTCAAATTTCAAGGGTGTTGATTATCGTTCCGGATGCCTTGGTACATCAGTGGTTTATTGAATTGTATCGAAAATTCAGTTTAATCTTTCGCATTTTTGATGACGACTATGTAACAGGGGCGACCGCGGCTGAGCCTGACATGAATCCTTTTCTTTTGGATCAGCAGGGGATCTGTTCCGAATCGTTTATCAGCACCTCGGATCATGTGAAAAAGGCATTGATCAGCGCAGGGTGGGATATGGTGGTCATGGATGAAGCCCACCATATGGCAGAAAATTCATCCCTGTATCAATTTCTGGCCGGTTTGGGCGATGAGACCCGGGGGCTGATGCTGCTTACGGCAACGCCCGAGCAGATGGGACTTGAAACCCATTTCGCTCAGTTAAAACTCTTAGATCCCTACCGTTATTATGACTTTTCCGCGTTTGTAAAAGAGTTGGAAGGCTACAAAGCTGTGGCACAAAAAGTCAGGGAAAAATTAGACCAGGGTGAGCCGGCACACTCGCTGCTGGACGCTTTTGGACCCGGCAGGGTCATTTTCAGAAACAGGCGCCGTTCCATAAAAGGCTTTCCTGAAAGACAGGTGAGCCTGATTCCTCTTGGGGGGACGTGTTCCTTGGCAGATGATCTAAGCGATGATCCCAGAGTCGCCTATCTTGCTCAACTATGCCGTTCTCTAAAGCCTGAAAAAATTCTGGTGATTTGCCGTTCAAGGCAGACCGCAAGGCGATTAGTCCAGGGGCTTGAAGCACATGTCAGTGTTGATGCGGCACGGTTCGACGAAAGTATGGACTTGCTGACCAGGGACCGTCAGGCCGCCTGGTTTGCCGATCCTGAAGGGGCAAGATTGCTGGTCTGTTCTGAAATCGGCAGTGAAGGAAGAAATTTTCAGTTTGTCCACCATCTTTTTCTCTATGATCTTCCCGTCAATCCGGAGCTTTTAGAACAACGCATCGGCCGGGTGGACCGCATTGGCCAAAAAGAAAAAATTGTCATCCATGTACCGTATATCCGCAACACCTCCCATGAGATTCTCGCGCTGTGGTATGATCAGGGGCTCGGTCTTTTTAAGGAGAACGTCAACGGTCTGCACGCCGTATTCACCCAATTTAAATCCCGTGTGGGTCAATTGATGGCGCAGGCGGATAAACAGCCGTTGGGTGCGTCTGATCCTGGAATCCAACAGAAGATGACTGATTTGATCCGTGATACCGCTGCCTTTGTAGAGCAGATCACCCGGACCCTGAGCCAGGGCCGTCATATTCTTCTTGAGTTAAATTCCTTTAAACCTGAATCTGCCCATGCATTGATTCAAATGATTCAACAAACGGAAAAATCCCGCGACCTTCACAATTTAGTGGAGGATCTGCTGGATGTTTACGGCATCGAAACCGATCAAATCACTGAGGTTGAGGGGAATTCTGTGGTCTCTTTCATACCCGATCGCATGACCGATGAAAATTTTCCTGCGTTGAGCGGCGGCAAGTTTGTCACCTTTGATAGGGCAACGGCCATTGCCCGTGACGATCTTGATTTTTTGACCTGGGACCATCCCTTTGTCCGCCAGGTGATGGAGTATTTTATTACCCAGGGTGAGGGGCAGGCTTCCGTGGCCAGGCTTTCCGGAGCAGGCAGGCAGGGCCTGGTTCTTGAAACGCTTTTCCTTCTGGACCTTCCTGATGGGGACACTTCTTTGGCCGAGAGATTTCTTCCCGCATTGCCGATTCGTGTTGTGGTTGACCATACCGGAACCCCGTTAACCCCTGGGCATCTGCCTGCCGACTGGGAATCTTCTCTTTTGTCAGATGATCCGGGTTGGTTTCTGGACTTGCCCCAAGCGGTTCAGGAGATCCTCCCGGACATGCTGGATAAAAGTCAGAACCTGGCCCGAAAAACAGCACAGACACGTCGGCTTGACGGTGTAGCTAAAATGGAGGATGTGCTGACCCGGGAAAAGGATCGCCTGGTCACCCTTTCAAAAGTTAACCCCGGTATTTCGAGTAAAGAAGTTGAGGCTGTAATCAACGCCCAGGCGCATTATAAATCCCTGATACTAAATGCAAGACTTCGGCTGGACGGAGTGAGGCTCATTCGTATTTTTTAAGCCGGACCGCAACAAATCAGGTTTGATTCGGCCCGGCTATAGTGTGCTGTCTTTTGATAAATTCTCCGGGAATACATCCGGCACCCGTACCTGCATGAGTTCTCTTCCGCAAAACGGGCAGAACAGGCTGGCAACATTGTTCTCATCCATGATGTATTCTGATTTAAACGTCATTTCAAAGGAATTTGCTCCTGGGAACGAACAATTATGATTAACACAAATATAAGATAAATCCATAATATCCTCCTCTTCTTGACTTTCTTAAAGGTACATTTTATACCTTAGCGACATTTAATCCATGGTTCAAGAATAAAAAATTCAAGGCTGTGTATTATGAACAGCAAAAAAAAAAACAGAATTGTTTTAATTGTCGGCAAATCCAATTCAGGTAAAACCACTTTGATGGAAAAATTGATCCGAGAGCTGAGCGAACGGGAATTTCGTGTGGGATCAGTGAAACACACCCATCATGACTTAAATTTTGACACGCAGGGAAAGGACAGCTGGCGGCATAAAAATGCCGGCGCTGTTGCCTCTCTTGTTGTGACGGATACAAAGGTGGCCCTGGTAAAAGAAGATACCCGTCCGGCTGAAGAGAAAATTTTTCACTATCTGGATGATGTGGACCTTATCCTTGCCGAAGGATTCAAGACAGTTGCGCTTCCCAAGATTGAAATTTTCAGAAAAGACAGTCCCCATGAAGCCCCCCTGTGCCTTGACGATCCCAATCTTGTTGCGTTTGTAACAGACACGGATATCCGGCCCAAAGAAAAACCGTGTTTCGGGTTGGAGGATATAGAACCCCTTGCTGATCTGGTTGAGCGGCATTTCCTTGCTTTTTCATTATCAGGCAGGAGGCCTAACGGATGAAAACCCATCAAACGCTGGTGTTGGGGATTGTCGTCTGGGGTATGATTCTGTTGACGGAGAACGCCTTTTCCCATTGCCGTCAATCCCTTGAAAACGGATATATAGACTGGACAACCGGTTTTGTCACGGCCACAGGCCATGCCGCCCCAGAGATCAATTCCGAAGGCGAGGCGGTGACCATGCCTGGGTCTGCCAGGGCTTGTGCCACCCGGAACCTGATTGCCATTCTTAAACAGATGAAAATTTCCGGGGATCTCACGGTCGGGGAATATGCATCAACCCATGATACCATTCTTGCCGGGATTGAGAAGGTTGCCCAGGATGCCAGGGTTCGCAGACAGCTGTATACATCCGCCCTGGATGTAAAAGTTTGGGTGGCAACTACATTCTATGGTGGATTTCTTCAGCTGGTGCTCCCGGATCATATCCGGCAGATTCCCAAAATTAATGAACTGAAACAGGTTCCGGCTGAACCGGCTGAAAACACACCTTCAGCCACTGTCGGTGCCAAACCCTATACCGGGCTGATTGTGGATGCAAGACGGTTAAATGTAAACCCCGTACTTTATCCCACCATTGTCAGTGAACAGGGCAGAGAGATTTATTCTTCTGTTTTTATAAGTCGGGAATTTGCCGTTCAGAACGGGGTCTGCGCCTATTCATGCGACATGGACCAAGCCCTTGCGTCTGACAGGGCCGGTTCAAATCCCCTGGTGGTCAAGGCGTTAAGAAAAACCGGGGATAAAACCGGTGCCATTGTGATGAGCATGGCCGACGTCAAAATCCTGGACAGGGCAACCGAACGTCACACCTTCTTAAAGCAGTGCCGGGTCATTGTCGTGGTAAACCCGTCGGTGACAAAAACGGTCAGGCCAGCTCGATAAGCGCATTGTCAATCAGCCTTGATTTTCCCACCTGCACGGCCATGGCAACAAGGGTTTCTGCCTGGACGGTTTCCACCGGCTCAAGGGTCTTGGGATCGCACAGTTCAATATAATCAACCCGGGTGTGGTCAAATGAGAGAATAAAGGCTTCGGCCTCCCTGATAAGATCCGGAACAGACCGGATGCCCTGGGCAACCTTTTGTTTTAAAAGGCGGATGGCCTGGGAAAGGCAGACCGCAGATGCACGCTGCTCCGGGGTAAGGTAGGCATTTCTTGAGCTCATGGCCAACCCGTCTTTCTCCCTGATGATCTCTCCGCCAATGATTCGGATATTGAAATCCAGATCCTCCACCATCTGTCTGATGACGGCAAGCTGCTGGAAATCTTTTTTTCCGAAAATCGCCACATCAGGCATGACAATGTTGAACAGCTTGGTGACCACCGTGGCCACCCCACCGAAATGGACAGGGCGGGACCGGCCGCACAGGTATTGGGGAAGATGGTCCAAAGAGACATGGGTCTGGTAGTCAGGCCCGTACATTTCGTTTTTGTCCGGAAGGAAAACTGCTGTTACACCTGCCTGCTGTGCCAGGTCAAGGTCATTTTGGATGTTGCTGGGATAGGCGTCCAGGTCTTCATTGGGGCCAAACTGGGTGGGATTGACAAAGATGCTCAGAACCAGTTCGTCACTCAAGGGTTTGCCTATTTCAAGCAGCGAAACATGCCCTTTGTGAAGGTATCCCATGGTGGGGACAAAACTGATGGTCTTTCCCTGTTTTTTTTTCGCGGCAGACCAGGCCTGCATATCCGCTTTTGTTTTTAAAATATCCATTATCCGTCAAGTTCCTCTCTTACGGCGATGCCCATATCCAATATGGTATAGGGCTTTTTAACAAAGGTACCTGCACCCATAGACTGGGCTTTTAATACATCTTCTGTTTCCGAATGTCCACTTGCAAGAATGGCTTTTTGGTCCAGACGGATTTTTTTAATCCGTCTGTATGTTTCGAGCCCGGAAATGGACGGGGCCATGACCATGTCTAAAACCAGCAGGTCCACAGGGGTATGCAGGATGAAATCAAGGGCAGCAATCCCGTCTGCGACGCTGAAAACCTTGTACCCTAAATTTTTAAGGATAGTTTCGGCAATTTTGCGCTGGCTTTCCAGGTCATCCACAACCAGAAGGGTTTCCCCGTTTCCCCTGATTTCCTCTATGGATTCGGGTTGATTTGCCATGGGCAGATCCGAGCGAAGAACCGGAAACAGCAATGTAAATTTTGTGCCGGTTTTATCAGATGTCACAAAGACTTCTCCCCGGTGGTTGAGAGCGGTATTTTTTACCACGGTCAGACCAAGGCCGGTGCCGGATCTGGCCATTTTTTTCTTGATGAAAAAGGGATCAAATATCTTATTCAGGCAATCTTGAGGAATGCCTTTGCCGGCGTCCCGAATTTCAACCATCACATATTCGCCGGGGGACAGATCCTGTTTTGTGTGTTCGTCTTTTTTTTCGGTCACATAATAGTTGGCCGTTGAAAGCACGATTGTGCCGTGGCCTGCCGCTGCCGCAGTCTCTTCAAGCGCATTGATCAGAAGATGCATAATGCTTTTTTCAATATGCATATAGGACCCGGATATGGTTAAAAGTTCAGGTTCAAGGTGCATGTCAATTTCCACCTTTTCGTATGCGGTTTTTATTTTTTTAAATTCTGGGCCCGCCATGAACCGTTCAATAATCGTATTGATATTCAGAACCTGACACTCCTCCCTGATCCCCTTGGAAATGGTTAACAGGTCATTGACCACGGCAGAGGCGTTCCGGCCGGATTCTTTGATAACGGTGAGGCTTTCCCGGACCTTGGGTTCCAGATTTTCATCAAGAAGAAGTATTTCAGGATAGGTGGCAATGCCTGCCAGGATGTTGTTCAGATCATGGGCGACACTGCCGGCAAGGCGTCCGAGGTTTTCTAACTTTTTTGAACTGTTAAGCTCTTTTTCAATGGCCTGCAGGTCTTTTTGATCTGAGATATCCCGTATGATGCCGTAAAATGTATCCTGCCCGGACCCATGGATCGGCTCGGCCAGGATTTGTACCGGTAGTGTCGAATTTTCACCATTGGAAATAAGACACTCCATGGAAAAGGGTATGTTTTCACGAACACGGGCGTTGAATTGATCCCTTGCCTCTTCGGGTAAAATGGACGCCAAAGGTTTATCTATAAGCGCCATGGCGTCTTTACCGGATATATGTTCCGGATCTCCGAAAATGACTGTAACGTTCAGGCGGGAATCCATGGCCCACATCAAATCCTTTGAATTAGACAATATTAATCCGGTTTCCTGCATAAATATTTGGATGCGTTTAACCCATGAAAGCAGCAGGATGATAAATGATCCGTTGATTATGAAAAAAATCAGGCAAAGGGGTTTGCCTATTAGGGTAGGTAAAAAAAGGAGTAACAGCGTAAAAAAGATAAATAGAGCGGCCCAGACCTGCACAAGACCGGTGATTTTACGTGATAATTTCCTGTATCTGGGGGAATTTAGAATGGTGTTATTTTTTTTAAAAAACGGCATTAGTTAGGCCTGTTTGATTCATTTGAAATTTTAAGCTCATAAATAACTTGAAAAAGCAATAGATGACAAGGAAATCTTCTTGCAGGGGACGTACTGCATTTGGTGTCAGGCCTTTGGCGGTAGGTGGCAGGAGCCTGACGCAAAACCCTGCAAAATTTTCCGGTCTGTTGGCTTTGTGTTAAATGCAGGATTGAATGTAATATTTTGAAATCAAAGTGAAATGTTTTGTTTAAAAATGTTGGCATGTTTATTGCTTTTTATTCCTTTTCTAAAAATAAAGTACGGAACCCATTTATAGATTAAAGGAAGAGCCATGAGTGCAACCCTTGATAGATTCAGCCATCGGTTATCTGCTGTTTTCGGCCTGGTATTCGGTTCATCCCTGAATAGGGCTCATGCACAGAATAAACTGGCCCGCCATATTGTGGCTTTGAACGGCAAAACAACCCCGTCGGAAATTATAAATGAAGTGGCGGACTGCCTAAAGGGTATTCTTGGGTACAGGCTTTTTGCCTTTGTGAACAAAAAGAATACCGGGGTGGATGTGTGGCTGGATCCCAGAATGTATAAAACTTCCATAGAAGAAATCATCATAAAAGATTTCCAGGTTAAGGACACCAAGGACCTGACCTATCTGAATATACATAAAGGTAGGGAGGAGTGCCTGGAAAAATTCAGCCTGGATTCCCTGGTGCATTACGACCATAAAGAAGAAAACTGTTATTCAAGGCTCTATATGATGCCCAGCAAGCCCATCACTGAATTTCATGATGAAGTGGTCCGCATTGTCCTCCAGGGCTGTAGTGCAGCCCTGTCAAGGCAGATTAAGATTCAACGCCTCCAGGATGCAGCAGCCATAGATCCTTTAACCGGTTGTTATAACCGTAGGGCTTTTGAGACCCAGCTCAAAGGGTATGCCTCAGGTGCAGCTCGGCACGGAAAACCCTTGTCCGTTTTTATGTTTGATCTGGATCATTTTAAATCCGTAAACGACACTTACGGCCACTTGGGCGGCGATGAGGTGTTAAAGGAAGTCAGCCGAGTGGTTCGCCGGAATATACGAACAGAAGATCTCCTTGCCAGATACGGTGGTGAAGAATTTATCGCCATCCTGCCGGAAACCGATCAGGCCCATGCTATAGAACTTGCAGACAGACTCAGACAAAAGATTTTTGCACTGCGCATCCCCTTTAATAATCGTACCATACGGGTGACCGCCAGCTTTGGCGTGGCACAGTTGGGGGATGGTGCTGATATCAAAAAATTGGTTGAAGATGCCGATTCAATGCTTTACAAAGCAAAATTCAACGGACGCAATACAGTGATGCCCGGACTGATAAAGGTGCATAGGGATGAGACGTCGTCGTCATCGATCCAGATAAAAAGTTCGCTGTGCCGGCAATAACGGCCATGGGGATGATCTGGTCTACCAACACCCAGACTCAACCCACAACAACACATGAAAGCAATTCAAGAACTTATTTAAACTTTCATTTAAAAAGAATACCGGGTGTAAAATATGTAACCCGGGAAGCAATTTTTGTAACCGATCCTGATTCTATCTTGGATTTTCTTTCCGCCACGTTTTTGGACTCTTATACGCCTTCCCCTGTGACCACATACCTGCCATCCTGTGTCTGGCATCAGTTTCGGCCTTCTTGTAAGGATCGGGGTCAAGATTTTTAGGTAATCTGCCCCGGTAGACTTCGGCAAGGCCCTGCTGGACCATGGTCAGATTAATGTTGCGACCCTGGGAAAAAATTTCCGCCAGAATCCGGTTGTACCCGCCGGTACCGTATTGTTTCAACCGGACTTTTTTGCCCTGAATAAGCTGCCGTAAAACTTTTGTTGCTTTTTGGGAATAGGGCTGCCCCTTCTTTTTTGATCCACCGGTTTCCGGGGCGTCAATGGCCACCATGCGGATTCGAAATTCAAGATCCTCTCCCTGAACCTGCACGGTATCCCCGTCAAATACTTTTGTAACTTTAAAATTGGATTGATCTATGGCGGCACTGACAGCTTCGGGTATTTGTGTTGCCTTTTTCCCATAGGGCAAACTGACATTGGAAAAGTGCCGGACGCCGTTTTCGTCGACCCAGCTATACACATCACACCTGGCCTGGGATACACTTAAAACCAGAAGCACGGTTATAAGAAGTTGAATGGCAGGTCGCATGCTTTCCTCTAATGCGTTTTCGTCAGGGTCAGGGCACCCCACAGCTTTTCTTCACGTTCCCAGTCCATGGAAAATCCCATGGCGCCGTAATGGGTTTTCAGGTTGTCCATTTCCCAGGCCCTGACCCCTGAAATAATCAGGTTGCCACCGGGTACAAGGATTGAATAAATGTCCGGTGCAATCTGCTTGAGGGTGGGAAACCTCAAATTGGCCATAACAAGGGAGAGCCCTAAATCCTGGGGCGCCATGATGTCGTGGATGACGTTTATTCTTTTTTCAAGGCCGTTGGCCGCAACATTCCGGCGGGCCTCGCTAACCGCATTGGGGTCTGTTTCCCAGGCCGTGCATTGTGACATGCCTGCAAGGCAGGCCGCTATGGCCAGCACCCCGGAACCCGTGCCGATATCCCCTGCCTTACCGCCTTGAAGATGGTCGGTCTGCCCTTCTGAGAAAAAAAGCTTGTCCAGGGCAGCCAGGCAAAGCCGGGTGGTGGGGTGGTGGCCGGTACCAAAGGAGATACCCGGGCTTATCCGGATATCCATATCATTGGGGCCCGCAATGCTTGCAACATCAGGAGGTAGGATAAAAAACCGGTCCGTGATCCGGACCGGTTTTGAAAAGCCTTCCATGACATAGGTGGATCCATATAGATCCTGGTAAGCTACATCCTGACTATCCACTAGGGATTTCAGCACTTTTTTCGCCTGGGACGGTTTCAGGGAAAATTCCCGGCTCATTTCACGGATATAGGCCCGGGCCGTCAGGCGTGCTGTGGCATTATTCAGAATATCCAGGGCACGGTCCCGGTCAAAGGGGATCATGTCCCTCTTCTTCAAGCAGTCTTGTATACCATTGGCCAAAATCAAACATGCCCCTGATTTTTTCTTCTTCATTTATGATGCCAAGGCACATTTCAAGGGCGCCCTGGGCATAGCTGTTGGAATATTCATCCGCATCAATGGCTGTGAGAAACTCCCGGATCAGCTGCTGGGAGGTTCGTTTGGTTTTATCCTTGCGAATATCAATGGGATCTTTGGGTTCCTGGAACGGGTCCCATTTGTCGTATCCCATTTTCGTAATCTGCCGCTGGCCCCGTTTTCCCATGGCATCGAAAATTGCCTTTTTTCTTTCTTCAATTTCCTCGGGGGAGAAGTGTGTTTCAGCCATCTTTTTTTACTCCAAGAAATTCATCGTTAAACAGGGTGACCATAGCCATGGATACAGGGATGAGCAATTCATGCATCCGGATATTGGTCGATTTAATATCTTTGACCAGTTCTGCAGATAAAAGCTGAAGCTGGGTGTATATTTTGTCCATGTTCAGGGTGGGATAGGCCTTACCCTGGACAAAGTTAGTCCGGCCACAGATATGGGATGCCCCTGCCGTGGAGGTGGGTATTCCGTATACCCTGCAGGTAATAGGCCGGTGCTCGTACATCAGGCACAAATTGTTTTCACCTAGAAGAGGACAGCGGACCCGTTCCTGGGACATTCTTCCCACAATTTCAAGCTGGTCAGCCCCCTCCTTGACTTTTTTGTAGGCATCCCGCTTCATTTTGGCCAAAGCCCGGTCTGTTTTATCGGCAATGGCAATGAGATCGGATTTTTCATTGCCTGAAAATTTTTCGTTAAACTTGTGGTTCAGGTAGATCGCCTCGATCAGGGTCAGATCAAAAATGGCATAGCAGCAGTCCGAGCATTTTTCCCTGCAGAATACCTCTTTGGGGAACTCCTTTTTAACCCGGTCAAAGACCTGGTCCACCATGCTGACAACCGCTTCATATTTTACAAAATGTTTATCTAAATCCATGGGTATACCTTTACTTACCAATGCAGAAATTATTAAAAACAGCATCAAGGATATCCGGAGGCGCAGTGTCCCCGGTAATTGTCCCGAGCTGGTCAATACAATTTTTAACATCCAGTGCCAGGGTCTCCTCCTCCTGACCGTTTTCAAGTCCTTCCATCATAGTGGTCATATGCCCAAGGGCCTGGACAAGGGCGTTTTTATGCCGAAGATTGGGGATGACCGCATCATTCCCAATGTCAAGGTTGCCGATACAGGTCTCCAGAAGTTTTGTTCTAAGGGTATTTATTCCTTTTCCCGTGAGTGCCGAGACTTCCACTGGACTTGGGTCGGCATATCTTTCAGGCAGTTGGGGCAGATCAAGTTCATCCGCCAGGTCCATTTTATTGATGGCAAAAATGGCCGGCTTATCTTCGGGCAGGATCGTTGATACGGTTTTTCCGGGAAAGGGTTTTCCCGGTTCAATCACATAAAGGACAATATCAGCCGCTTCTATCTGGTCCCTGGCCTTTTCAATGCCGATGATTTCCACAAGATCATCTGTCTGGTGGATGCCCGCCGTATCAACAACGACAAAGGGAATGCCCTCAATGATCAGACTGTCTTCAATGGGGTCCCGGGTGGTTCCGGGGATGGCCGTGATAATGGATTTTTCCTTTTCCAGAATCCGGTTCATTATGCTGGATTTTCCGACATTGGGCTCACCGCAGATGGCCATGCGTATGCCGGTTTTTAAAAAACAGGCATCCTTGTGCTGCTGGATAAGCCCCCCAATTTTGTCTGCAACGGATTGAAGTTCTGTTTTATCCCGGCTGGTGTAGGAAAATACACCTGCATCATCGGGGAAGTCAATGGCCGCCTCAAGCCGGGCATGAAATTGGGTCAAGACGGATATCATGTCCCGGATACTTTGGCCAAGTGTGCCAAGGTTCTGGGAGGCGGCAAATTTCAGGGATGAATCCGATCGTGCATTAATGATGTCTGCCACGGCTTCAGCTTGGGTCAGGTCAATCCGTCCGTTTAAAAAGGCTCGCCGTGTAAATTCTCCGGGTTCTGCCGGGCGCGCACCTTGGCTGAACAGCAGGTCTAAAATACGGCGTAGAACAATGGTGCCCGAATGGGCCTGGATCTCCACAACATCCTCGGCTGTATAGGAACGCGGGGCTTTCATGGGGATAACAAGCACTTCGTCAATCGTGGTGTCCCCGTCACATATAAAGCCGTGGCTTACCCTGTGGGAAATAAATTGCGGTGCCTTTTTTTCCCCATCGGCCGGTGTCTTTGAAAAAATTTTAGCTGCCAGATCAAAGGCGTGTGGACCTGAAATCCGGATAACACCGATGCCGCCGCTTCCAAATGGGGTGGCTATTGCGGCAATTGTATCTGTCATTTACTTTTTGAACCGTTTTTTCCCCCTGTAGGCGTTGCGCTTTTTGGGAAAAATAACCAGACGTCTGTAATAGCCGTCTCCCATGCTCTGGGTGCGAACCTGGGCATCGTCCTTGAGGGCAAGGTGAACAATACGGCGATCCTGGGCACTCATCTGGTTAATGGTGGCCGGCCGCCCTGTTTTTTTGGCTTTTTCCGCCATTTTCAGAGCCAGATGCTTTAAATTGGCCTTCCGGGTCTCCATATAACCTTCAATGTCAACTTTGACCCTGACGCGGGATTCGCTCTGGCGGTTAATGATTTTATCCGTAAGAAACTGCATGGCGTCCAGGGTCTGACCCTTTCGGCCAATCAGAATGCCGGTATTGCCGCCATTGATTTGAAGGGTCAGTTTGTTCTCTTGGGTGATGGCTTCAACATGTGCGTCTTCGGTGATCAGGTCTGCCATTTTTTGCACGGTTTTAACGCCTAGGTCAATGGATGCCTGGGAAACCGGCTCCGGCGGCAGTTCCTCTTTGTCCGGCCTTTCAGACCTGGGTGCCGGGCGGGCATCCCACCGGCCCGTATCTTCCTCTTCACGTTTGGGTTCGTTTTCGGAATTCTGAAATTTTTTATCCTGGCCGTCAGACGCCTCCTCCTTCGGCTCTTTTTCTTTTATCTGCCTTGGTTTCGGTTCCGGCTTTTTGGGTGCAGGCGCGGCCTGTTTGGGTTGTGGCTTGGGTTTGTTCTGCCCGAAGGCTTCATCTACAATGGAAAGAATGCCTTCCTTGTCTTGCTGTGTCTTGGCCGGAACCGTCACACGGATCCGGGCGTCTTTGCGACCGACAATACCGAAAATACCGGTTGTTCCCGTTGAGATCACATTGTATTTTAATTCTTTTGGTGGAATATTCAGTTGCTTGCAGGCCGCCTCTACAGCGGAATTAACATTCTTTCCGGTAAATTCAAGAGGTTGGTTCATGCGTCCTCCTTAGGCTAAAATCTTTTGTGTGTAATACTGCTGGCCCATTGAGATGATGTTGTTGACAAACATGTACAGAACCAGCCCTGCCGGAAAGTTGATAAACAGAACGGTCATGAATATGGGCATAAGCATCATCATTTTTGCCTGCATGGGATCCCCGGCCGTGGGGGTCATTTTTTGCTGGAGCAGGAAGGATGCCCCCATGAGAAGTGTCAGTACGGGGATACCGTAAGGGGCGTCCATAAAGGGGATGGCAAAATTAAAGTGAAACAGGCGGTCCGGACCGGACAGATCCTGAATCCAACCCACAAATGGCGCGTGGCGCAGTTCAATGGCCATATAGAGCATGCGGTACAGGGCAAAGAAAATGGGCATCTGAACCAGCAGCGGCAGGCATCCGGAAGCCGGGTTGACCTTGTAGGTTTTGTACAATCCCATGATCTCCTGATTCATGCGTTGCTTGTCATCTTTGTATTTTTCCCTGATCTCCATCATCAAAGGCTGTACTTTTTTCATCTCATTCATGGACTTGTAGCTTTTGGTGCCCAGGGGCCAGAATATCAGTTTGATGAAGATGGTCAGAAGAATGATGGCTACCCCGTAATTGGGGATGATGTCATGAATAAAGTTCATGGCAATGAGCAACGGCTTGGCGATGATGTCAAAAAAACCGAAATTTACGGATTTTTTCAGCAGATTGTCATATTGGCTTAAGATTTTATGACTTTTGGGGCCCATATACAAAGTAAAGGCCTGCTGATTTTGTTTCTCCGGATCCAGCCGGGCCATCTGGGTAACCAGCCGGTTGGTTACAACGTCATTGGCAAAGGAGAGCTTCACAGTGGCGTCCTCCGGGGTATCCGGCATCACCGCGGTCAGAAAATAACGGCTGGTGTACCCTACCCAGCCCACAATTCCCGAATAGGTATCCTTGTCTTCAATGTCTTTGGGTTTGATGGTGGTAAATTTGTTGTCCAGGTAGGCCACAGGCCCTTCAAACGCGAACCGGGACCGGGACTTGATATCGTCATTGAAGTAACCGGGGACGCAAATGCTGATGCCGTCGTTGACGGGCATGTTGGAGCCGTTTTGAACAATGATGTCACAATGGATAAGGTAGGAGTCCGCCCTGAAGGTTAATATTTTTTTTACGGTAATGCCGTCCGGGTTTGTCCAGGAAAATGTAATGTTTTTTTCCCCCTGGTTCAAGGAAAGATTTGTGCTGTCCGCATCGGATGAGAAAACAGCATCGGCCAGCCCCCTGATACCTCCCTTGGCGGTATCAAGGGCAAAGATACCTCCGGTAAGATCGGCCAATTCCTCAGCCACCAACTGTTTTGCAGGAGCCCCTTTATCATTGGTTTCCCTGTAATCCTTAAGCGTCAGGCTCGTTACCGCCGCTTTGTGCTCACTGACGGCAATGGTGTAGTAGGGGGTGGACAGCGTAATGGTACGAAAGTCCCGTAAATCGGTCTGGGCCACCGGGGTAGGTGTGGGTACTGCCTCTGGGGTAAAGTCCGAAACCTTTGCGGAATCGGATTCAGACGAATTTATCGTCTGTGACGGGGCGTCCTGGTTTTGATTATTAGGCTGGGGTGTGGGTGCGAAGAAGAATTGATAGCCCAAAAGGACTACAATTGACAGCACCACAGCTAATAATAATCGTTTTTGCTCATCCATCTTTTCTCCTAAAAACAAGGGGTTGTTTTAAAAGTGTAAAGAAAGAGGAAGGCAGGTGGCGCTTAACAGATTGTTTTTAAAGCTGGTTTAAGGGACCGGATCATATCCGCCAGGTCGGAACGGGTGGCAGCGCAATACTCTTTTTGTTGCCAAAACGCTGCCTTTTATGCTGCCATATTTTTGAATCGCTTCCAAGGCATAATGCGAACACGTTGGCTCATATCTGCAATGGGCGCCAAGGAGCGGCGATATAAAAATCTGATAAAACCTGATTAATATGGATAACAGCTGTCTGATCATTTATGCCAATGCAATTTTTTCAAAAAGTTTATTAAGCTTTTCATAAATCTCTTTATTGGACAGTGCTGTCAGACCTTTTCTTGCAATTATGCTGATGTCGTTTGTTCCGGATACAAAATTTTTCCTGTGTCTGAAATACTCTCTTACAAGCCTTTTTATTCTGTTGCGCGCGACTGCATTCCCCACTTTTTTAGATACGGTAATTCCAATTCGATTGTTTTTTTCTGTTCCCTTGGAAACAGCAGCTATAAAATAGCTGGTTCGTATCTTTCTACCATGTTGTGAAAGCTTTAAAAATTCGGCCCGTTTCCGGAGCCGTACATCTTTGGGTAAAGAATAGTTACTCAATACGCCCCTGAAAGATTTAAACCGTGGTCAATCTTTTTCTTCCCTTGGCCCGTCTGGCATTAATGATGCGTTTGCCGCCCGGGGTGGACATTCTTTTCAGGAATCCGTGTTTTCTGGTTCTTTTTCGGTTGCTTGGCTGATAAGTGCGTTTCATAGAATTTTGTTCCTTGTCCTGTCTTGTTATTAGTTATCAATACCAATTGCATAAACTACAATAAACATGGAATACTAATCCATATATCCATTAATGTCAATCAAACTGACCCCCAACGTTCATAAAAAATTTACAGAATAGAATGATATGGCTTGGCGCAATCAAATAATCTGTACGATCAATCCTCTTCTTTCGAAGGTTTCGGGGAAAGGGATTCAAATATGTGGTATTCCTCAATATGGTAATGGGGTTCCGGGTAAATGGAAATGGGCTTTGAAAATTTTGATTCCAGGGAAACCCGTAGATGGTTTTCGCTGCCGTGGAAAAGCTGGGCAATTTCCGGATGTACTTTTACCGTAAACCTGTTGCCCATCATATCCTTGGCTTCGGCGGCCAGATCCCTGTAAATTTTGTAGCAGATGGATTTTCCCGACAGCAGGTAGCCATTCCCATTACAATAAAAACAGGGCTCACATAGGGTTCTGGTCAGATTGCGCCGGGTGCGTTTGCGCGTCATCTGAACCAGGCCAAGTTCCGTGAGAGGAAGAATATTGGTCTGGCTTTTATCCTTTTTCATGGCTTCGTGCATCTGGGCCATGACCTTGTCTTTGTGGGCGGTTTTACGCATGTCAATGAAGTCAATAATGATGATACCGCCGATATTGCGCAACCGAACCTGGTAGGCAATCTCTTTGACTGCTTCCAGGTTGGTTTTCAAAATGGTTTCATCAAAGTTTCGTTTGCCGACATACCGTCCGGTATTCACGTCAATGGCCACCAACGCTTCGGTTTGCTCAATGACAATATACCCGCCTGATTTGAGCCAGACTTTTTTTTTCAGTGCCCGGGTGATGTCTCCTTCAATATTGTATGCGTCAAAAATAGACTCTTTTCCCTGGTACAGTTCAACGGAAAGGTTGACGTCCGGCATCAGTTTTTTTAGAAAATTCTGGACGCTTTCATATTCTTGTTTTGAGTCAATGATCAGTTTGTCCGCTTCATTGGCCAGAAGATCCCTGACCGCCCGAAAGGTGGCATTCAGATCTTTGTAAACCAGGGCTGTGGCCGATGTGGTTCGGTCTCTTTCCTGGATATCCTGCCAGGTATTGTTTAAAAATTCGATCTCTTTTGACAAGGTGAGTTCATCAATGTCTTTGGCCTGGGTCCTGAAAATATAGCCGAAATTGTTTTTACGCAGCCCTTTGAGCATGTCCTTCAGCCGGGTCCGTTCGGTTTCGTCCGTGATCCGCTTGGAAATGCCGATGTGATCCACCGTGGGCATCAGCACCATGTACCTGCCGGCCAGGGAAATATGGGTGGTGACCCGTGGGCCCTTGGATCCGATGGATGATTTTGCCACCTGGACCAGAATTTCCTGACCCTCAACAAGCAGTCCCTGGATGGCGCATTCCGGTGCGGGGGCTTTCCATGACTCGGACTCTTCGTCCATTTCATCAACCGCCAGTCCGTCATCATCTCTTTCTTCTGCATCCGCGTCCTGTTCCAGTTGCCTGCACAACTTAAGACTGGCCGAATCCAATACGTCATCCACATAGAGGAAGGCCGCCTGGTCAAATCCGATATCCACGAACGCGGCCTGCATACCCGGCAGCACCCGCTGGACCCTGCCTTTATAGATATTTCCTGAAATACTTGTGTCATCCCTGCGTTCATTAAATACCTCGACTATGGTCCCGTTTTCCAGCAGGGCGACCCGGGTTTCATGGGGAGCACAATTGACAACAAGCTCTTTGAGCATAACAAATCCTTATGGTCTACATTACATTAACTCTTCAATTTTTTTATTTTTGCATCCTTTAACGCTGTATCATCAATACCAAATCCCCCGGCCAGAAGTTCTGCAGGCCTGACGATGCGTGCATTATAGGATGTCAGCGCCATTTCAAGGCAAATAGGGGAAATCAGCCGGACGGATGAAAGCGCTTTTCGTAAATCTGTTTTTCGAATTTTACCCTTTTTGCTGATATCTTCAACCATAAATTCAGGCAGGCCCAGAAACCGGTCCAGTTCGGGCTGGCCGATACAGGGTGCTTCAAATATGATCTGATAGGTGTCCCGGGGTGTCGGGTTTTGCGATGATTTACGGAAAAGCGCGCAGTCTGTAATCGCAATACCCCGGGGCAACTGAGCGTTCAGGGATGACATGATTCTGCCGGGCGTTAATCCTTTTTCAAGATAGATGTAAAGACTTTCTTCTTCACTTTCCATTCCCAGGGGCAGGGCGGTGGCAAAGGACATGCGCATGGACGGGTTAAACCCCTTGGAATATTTTACGGCAAAGCCTGTACGCTTGACCGCCCGCTGGAAAATGGTGGCCATTTCCAGATGACCGAAAAATCTGGCGTCTTCCAGTTTGCAAAATTTCAATTCATATTTGATAAACGCATCGTCCGGTAAGCGCTCCGGCTGCCCTCCTGTTTGTTTATCCAGGGGGGGGTCTAAAAGCGCCTCCTGTCCGGCATTATTTTTTTGAACCACAGGTGCAATGGTTTTAAAGTTGCAAATGCCGCACCCGGTGCAGGCGTTCTCCCGGCAGTCCGGTGTCAGGGCCATCTCTTCGGCTTTTTTAAATTCGCTTTCCAGGAACTCTTTTTTAATGCCGGAATCAATGTGGTCCCAGGGCAGAGGCTCACCAGGTGCTCTTTGGCGGGTGGTATAAAAGGCCGGATCAATGCCTGTGGCCTCAAATGCCTGTTCCCACAGGTTGAAATTGAAGTGGTCACTCCATCCGTCCAGGCGGCATCCCAGTTCAAATGCCTTGACCAGAAGCGCCGACAGGGCCCGGTCTCCCCTGGCCCATACCCCTTCCAAAAGACTCATCTTCGGATCCTGCCATTTGAGCTTTACCTTGGGGTGCCGCAGATTGTCCTTGAGGTATTGCAGTTTTTCAAGGGTCTGGTCCAAGGTCATCTGGGCATGGTTCTGGAACGGAGTGTGGGCTTTGGGAATAAAGCAGGTCACAGATGCATTGATCATCTGCTTTCCCTTGGTATAGGTAGAGGCCAGGCGCCGGGTAAGATTTGCAATACCCTGGATGTCATCCATCTGTTCAAAGGGAAGGCCTGTCATAAAGTACAACTTGATGTTTTTCCAGCCCAGGGCCAGGGCATTCTGAACAGTTTTTTCAATGCTCTCTTCGGAGAGGTTTTTGTTGATGATATCCCGCAGGCGCTGGGTCCCGGCTTCGGGTGCAATGGTAAAGCCGGTTTTACGGACACTTTTAATCAGCTCCATGAGCTGGGGAGTCAGCTTTTCCGCCCGGATGGACGGCAGGCTGATGGCATTGCACTGGCCCTGGCTTAGCATCAAAAGCTCTTCCATGAGTGCCGGCAGTTGCGAATAATCTCCGGTACTCAAAGAGAGAAGGGAGATGTCCGAGTAGCCCGTGGTTGCCAGGGAGGTTTTGGTGATTTTAAGAAGGTCTTCCAGGCTTCGTTCTCGCACGGGCCTGTAAATCATTCCGGCCTGGCAGAACCGGCAGCCCCTGGAACATCCCCGGGCGATTTCCAGGCGCAGGCGGTCATGCACCGGTTTGCCAAAGGGCACGATGGGGGAAATGGGGAAATCGGCAAAGGTCAGTTCAGGCACGATGGCCCGTTTGATGCAGGTGTGGTCCTCATAGAGCGGGGTCAGAATCTGGTGGTCTGCGCCATCCCGGGATACGGTAAAAAAGGACGGCACATACACGCCCTCAATTTGGGAAAGCATCCTGAGCAAGGTTTTTTTGTTTCCGTCGCCCTCTTTTTTAAACGCAATAACGGTATCTGCCACCTGGGTGATCGACTCTTCCCCGTCCCCGATGATAAAGGCATCAAAAAAATCAGCCAGGGGTTCGGGGTTAAAGGCACAGGGGCCGCCGGCAATGATCAAAGGAAAGCTGTCATCCCGCTGGTCCGCATAAAAGGGGATGCCGGACAGGTCAAACAGGGTCAGAATATTGGTGAAATTGAGCTCATACAACAGGCTGACACCAATGATATGAAATTGGTCCAAGGGGATCCGGCTCTCCATGGAGAGGCAGGGCACTTCTTTTTCCCGCATCAAAGCTTCCATATCCGGGGCCGGGGCAAAAAACCTTTCTGCTGCAATGTTTTCCCGGTTGTTCAGGATGGAATAAAGGATTTGAAGCCCAAAGTGGGATGTACCGATTTCATACAAATCCGGAAAGGCCAGGGCAAAGGTCAGGTCAACCTGGGACAGGTCTTTTTTTACGGTGTTGATTTCACTGCCGGAATACCGGGTCGGGGTCTGGACCCGGTTAAGGATGTATTGATAATTTTGCTCGTGCATGATACTGATTTTATTTATATTCTAACCTTTACTTTGTCTAATTTAAAATCAAATATTATATATTTTTAAAACGGAAATTGCAATGAAAAGAACCAAGATAAAGGCTGTGCTGGACATGGCCGCTTCACCCGGTGAGGTCTTTGTGCAGGGATGGGTTCGGACCAAAAGAGACGCAAAGGATTTTAGTTTTATTGAGCTCAATGACGGCTCCTGCCTGGCCAACATCCAGGTGATTGCCGGAAACGGTTTGGCTGAATACGGTCAGGTGGAAAAACTGACCACAGGTTCCGCAGCCGGAGTAACCGGAACACTGGTGGCATCCCCCGGCAAGGGCCAGAAGTGGGAAATCCAGGCCACTGCTGTGGATGTCATCAGCATTGCGCCGGAAAATTATCCGTTGCAGAAAAAGCGGCATACCGACGAGTTTTTACGTAGCATTGCCCACCTGCGGCCCCGGACCAACAAATACGGGGCGGCTTTCAGGATCAGATCCCGAATGGCCCAGGCCATTCATGCCTTTTATCTGGACAAGGGATTTTATTATCTTCACTCTCCATTGATCACAGGCTCTGACTGCGAGGGGGCAGGAGAGATGTTCCGGGTCACTGGCCTGGATCCGGCTGATGTTCAGAAACAAGGGAAAATGGATTTTTCCAGGGACTTTTTCGGCCGGGAAGCCAATCTCACCGTATCCGGCCAACTCTCAGCCGAAATGTTTGCCCTTTCCCTGGGCGATGTCTATACTTTCAGCCCGACCTTCAGGGCGGAAAATTCCAATACCCGGCGCCATGCCGCAGAGTTCTGGATGCTGGAACCGGAAATGGCCTTCTGTGATCTTGACGGGGATATGGACCATGCTGAAGAGTTGGTTAAATACCTGGTCAACCATGCCATGGAATATTGTAAAGAGGATCTGGACCTGTTCATGCGTTTTGTGGACAAAACCCTGGGGCAACGGCTGGAAACCCTGGTCAGCAAACCCTTTGCCCGGCTCTCTTACACCGACGCCGTGAAAGTCTTGAAAAAAAGCGGCAAAACATTCGAATATCCGGTTGAGTACGGCATTGATCTGCAGTCTGAACATGAACGGTTTCTGGCGGAAGAGCATTTTAAGACACCGGTATTTCTTATCAATTATCCAAAAGAGATCAAACCCTTTTACATGCGCATGAACGATGATGGCAAAACCGTGGCCGCCATGGATCTTCTGGTACCGGGCATCGGCGAACTTATCGGAGGCAGCCAGAGGGAGGAGCGCTTAGACCCCCTGGAAGCCCGGATGGATGAGATGGGCCTTGATAAGCAAGCCTACTGGTGGTACCTGGATTCCCGCAGGTTCGGAACAGTGCCCCACGCGGGTTTCGGCATGGGGTTTGAGCGGTTTTTAATGATGATTACCGGAATTTCCAATATCCGGGATGTGATTGCTTTTCCGAGAACCCCTGGCTCCATTGATTTTTAGTCCATGCCTTAATACTATTATTGAAAATAACAATGATCTTCAATAAAGTTTAAAAGTCGGGTTGAGAATGAGAACTTATACAGTGCTAATAAAGGATAGAGTGATTTTATATGGTTTTCGTTTAACAAAGTATTGTAAAATTTTGATCATTTTGTAATAATTTAGACGAGTTTCATTCAGCCTCTTTTTCAAATTTACTAAATGCCGTTCAAAAGATTACAAATTAATTCAGTGAAACGATCATTTAACATTTTTTGGTTGGCTTTTTCATAGGGCTAAGCGTAGCAAGTGATTTTGTATTTGGTTTATACTCATTACTTTCAGCTCCTCTTTGTAAAAAACCACCTTTCAAGCGCATTTACGCGATTGCAGGAGAAATGTTATGAACGTTGGAATATACATATATGACGAGGCGGAAGTCCTGGATTTTTCAGGGCCTTTTGAAGTCTTTACCACCGCATCCAGGGTCTGCCCTGATAATGATCCGTTCAATGTGTTCCTGGTCGGTGAGACCCCAAAAGCCGTTCGGGCCCGGGGCGGATACCAGGTTATCCCTCACTACGGTATTTCCAACCACCCTGTTATTGATCTTTTGATTGTGGCAGGCGGCGTTCCGGATAAGGAGCTTCAAAAGCCCCATGTACTGGAATGGATTAAGAATCAATCTAATCTGGCCCGGTATACAGCGTCTGTCTGCACCGGCGTTTTTCTTTTGGGCGCAGCCGAAGTCGTAACAACCCACAACGTTACCACCCACTGGGAAGATATTCCAGCTTTGCAGCAACGGTTTCCCGAACTTCGGGTTCGCCGGGATGTCCGATGGGTGGAAGACGGCAATATTTTCACCTCTGCAGGCATCTCTGCAGGTATCGATATGAGTTTACATCTGGTCAAAATACTTCATAACAGGACTTTGTCCGAAAAGACCGCCCGGCAGATGGAATATGATCCCGGATAGCGGAAACAAATATTTTTTACATGCGGTTAACCCGGATTTATCCTTAAAATGAACTGGACACCTATGGGGGAATTGGTTATCTTTTCTATTTTGCTGCCTTTGGGCGCAGCATAGATCATAGGTGTTAATGAAAAAAACGCGGCTGGAATAAGATTATGAAGATTACCGTATTAGACTATGGGGCCGGCAATGTCCGAAGCCTGATCAATGCTGTGGAAAAAATGGGCGGCAGCATTAAAATGGTTGAGAAACCTGAAGATATCCTGGCAGCTGAAAGGCTCATTTTTCCCGGTGTGGGAAATTACGGAGCCATGCTCGAAATCCTTCATGAGCGTGGGTTTGTTGAGCCCCTGCGCGAATATCTCAACGCTGACCGGCCGTTCCTGGGTATCTGCGTGGGCATGCAGGCCCTGTTTGAAGGCAGTGAGGAAGAACTGGTCTCCACCAATGAGAGCATCGCGTTTTTCAAAGGCCGGGTGAAACGCTTTAGAACTGAACTGTCCGTGCCCCACATCGGGTGGAACGGCATCCATATCAAACAGGACTCCCCTTTTCTTGACGGGGTGGACCCGGATACAAAATTCTATTTTGTCCACTCATACCATATCGTACCCGAGAATCCCGGTGTTATCCTGGCCACCACAACCTATGATTATCCCTATGCCTCGGCGGTACAGCAGGGCAATGTCATCGGTACCCAGTTCCACCCGGAAAAAAGTGGGGCCGCCGGCATGAAGCTGCTTGATAATTTTATTCATTCCGACAGCCTTAAAGCCCGGGGGCCTGCGGACATACCGGCCAAAGGCCTGTCAAAAAGGGTGATTGCCTGTCTCGATGTCCGGTCTAACGACAATGGAGATCTGGTGGTCACCAAGGGGGATCAATACGATGTCAGAGAAGAAGGCAGTGTTAGAAATCTTGGTAAACCCGTGGCGTTGGCCCGGAAATATTACGAGCAGGGTGCTGACGAGATCACCTTTTTAAATATAACAGGATTCAGGGATTTTCCACTGGAGGATATGCCCATGCTGAAGGTCCTGGAACAAACATCAAAGCAGGTGTTTGTACCCTTGACCATTGGCGGCGGTATCCGGGAATTCACCGATGCCCAGGGCCGGCACTATTCGTCCCTGGATGTTGCGGCCCGGTATTTCAGGGCAGGTGCGGATAAGGTTTCCATTGGATCGGATGCGGTTCATATCGCCATGGCATACCTTGAATCCGGCCAGAAAACAAAGAAATCAGCCATTGAAGAGATATCAAGGGTTTACGGGGCCCAGGCTGTGGTGATATCCGTGGATCCCAAAAGGGCATGGGTTGCATCCCCTGAAGATGCCCCCAAACACCATGTAGTCAAGGTGACCTCCGGTGAGCAAGGTCCCAACGGTGAGGAATATTGCTGGTACCAGTGTACGGTGAGCGGGGGCCGCAAAGCCATGGATCTTGATGCGGTGGCCCTGGCAAAGGCCTGTGAAGAACTGGGCGCCGGTGAAATTCTGCTCAACTGTATAGATAAGGACGGGACAAACTCCGGGTTTGATCTGGACCTGATCAATGCTGTGCGCAGCGATGTCACCATTCCGGTGATTGCCTCGTCCGGTGCCGGGTGTGAAGCTCATTTTGCCGAAGTGTTTAAACGCACGAAGGCTGAAGCGGCATTGGCCGCAGGTATTTTTCATCGGGAAGAAGTGCCCATTCAGTCAGTGAAACAGTATCTTGCCGAACAGGGCATTGAGGTGCGAAAGTAAACGCAGATACAAATTAAGGATATTTCGAACCTTTGTTTTTCTTAAAGGGCCGCATTCCATTAGAAGGCGGCCTTAATTTCAGGCAACCCTCAACAGCGCTTCTACTTCCTCCATCCGGTAGGTGAATTCCGCGATGATTTTCAATGTATCTTTGGCTGAAATGCCAATATGCTCCATGGCCTGCCGGTGGAATCGATAGGCAAGTCCGTCCGCCCCCACCCCCATGCCCATCATCATGCATATGCAATCGGACAGATAGACCACAGCCAGATCATTGTCCCTGACCATGGTCTCACTGGTAAGATGATGATTACGGATGATGCCGACCATTTTAGGGGAGAATTTCCACATTTTGGCAATCATGCCGCCAAGCTCGGCATGGTCCACGCCAATAATTTGTTTTTCTGCCTCCATAAAACTGAAATTTTCATTGATCACCAGATTGTAGATTTTTTCAAAGGCATCCTGGACAAATTTATCCAGAACTGTTTTGCCCATATCCTTGAGAAGCGAGGCGGTGAATATGCTGTTTTTATTGGGCAGATCCAATTGGTTAGCCACCTGTTTTGCAATGAGGGCTGACGATACGGAATATTTCCATAACGCGCCTTCATGCAAATCATAACCTTTCTGGGCGCCTTTGGTGACCTGGGCGCTCACCTTGAGCATTACCAGGTCCACAAGACGGTCAGTGCCGATCATCGTGGCTGCTTCCTGGATGGTCTCAGCCGGATGTTTCAACCCAAAGTATGCTGAATTGGCCGTTCGAAGGACATCTGCGGTAATAGCAGGATCGTACCGGATGATTTTGGTGATCTCTTTCATGGATGCATTGGGGTCATCTACGATTCCCAAAAGGGAGGTGACCACGGCAGGGATGGGTCTTAGATTTTTTATTTCCTTGATCAGTACTTGCAGGCTGGTCATAACCGTACCTCTCCTAATCCGGATGTTTGCAAATAAATATTTCCGGAGGCGATTTCCATTTTTATTGTCCGGTTTGAATATCCCCCCACAGCCTGTTTCCATATGGAAACATCATTTTTGTTTAATATCTGCATCAGTGCCGAATAGTTTTGTCTGCCGAGATTGAAAATGCCTTCCTGCTCCATAATTTCAGCGCCGCCTGCAACAAAAACTCTGATTCTGGATTTTTCGGCGCCTAGGGCATATACTTGTCTGAACAGCTCTGGAATGCCGGTATCAGCGAACATGAACGGATTGCTTTTTGCCTTTTGGGGATCAATGGCGGAGTTCGGCAGCATATAGTGAAGCATCCCCCCTACTTTGGCTTGGGAATCATATATTGCAACCCCGATGCATGAACCAAGCGAGTATGTCACAATGGTATCATCGGTCCGGTTGCTGCGTTTCATATCTGCTACACCTACGATATGTTCCATGTTACCTCTGTTTTTTAAAATAAATGCCGATGAGAGGCCTTTTCAGATGATGATACTGTCTAGAATGGAATATCGTCATCCGGAATGGATTGGTCTGGCCCGTCCGGCATGCCGGGCTGGGACGGTCCCTGGAAATTATCTGAATTGGGTGCCGGACGGTTCGGGGTATATCCACCCCCACCGCCTGAATTCGGCTGGTTCTGATATCCACCTCTCTGGTAATCGGACCCCCCTGGGCCGGACTGACCGCCACCATCCCGGCTACCCAGAAACATGAAGTTTGAAACGACAATTTCCGTGGTGTAATGTGTCTGGCCCTCTTTCTCCCAGGAATTGGTCTGCAGCCGGCCTTCAAGATAAATTTGTCTGCCCTTGGACAGGTATTTTTCGCAGGTTTCAGCCTGTTTGCCAAAGACCTTGATCCTGTGCCATTCGGTTTTATCCTGGCGCTCCCCTGTGTTTTTGTCGGTCCAGGATTCGGTGGTGGCAAGAGGGAAATTTACCACTGCCAATCCCTGCTGGGTATACCTGATTTCAGGGTCTCTTCCCAAATTACCGATAAGCATGACCTTGTTTAAACCTGCCATATTCAACTCTCCTTTTTATCTGATTAGTAATCCAGGGAAGACACTTCCAGTGCATGCTTCTGGATAAAATTGCGCCGGGGCTCTACCTCTTCACCCATGAGCAGGGTAAATATTTCGTCCGCCTTTTCCGCGTCTTCAATATCCACCTTGAGCATAATCCGTTTTTCCGGATTCATGGTTGTTTCCCACAGCTGATCCGCATTCATTTCACCCAGACCTTTGTAGCGCTGTATATTGATCCCCTTTTTGGCTTCGGCCATGAGAAATTCATGAAGGCCGTTTAAATCATCAAGGGTTGTTACGGTTTTTGCATCAGCAGCCTTTGAGGATATGGAAAAGGGTGGCTGGTTTAAGTCTTTTATTTTTTCATAGGCCTGGCGCATTTTCTGGTAGTCGTTGGTGCCAAGGATGTCTCTTCCCACACGCAGCAGCTTTGTCTGCCCCGTGTTGTCCAGGATATCCATTTCATAAATGCTGCGTTCCTCATCAAATTCAATCTCCCGGGGGGTGTAGCCTTTATCTTTAAGCATCCGGGACAACCCTTCCAGGTTTGTTTTTTCTTCCAGGAAACGTTTTGAGCTGACCCCTTCCCTGATCAGAGTGAACAGTAGATCCGTATCATAATCGCGTTTGTGAAGCTGGTCCATGCTGTTGTAGTAGTCTGTCATGTTTTGCAGGAACGCATAGAATTCATCCTCGGTCAGAGGCGTGTCCTGGCCGTTGATCACGATCTGTTTCTGGGATGAAATCCTGCGGATCAGGTAATTGGCGTATTCACTCTCATTCTTCAGGTATACGCCATTTTTCCTTGATCCCACCCTGAAAAGCGGGGGCTGGGCAATATACAGATACCCACTTGATATCAGGTCCGGCATCTGGCGGTAGAAAAAGGTGAGCAGCAGTGTCCGGATGTGGGAGCCGTCCACGTCGGCATCCGTCATGATGACCACTTTATGATAGCGGATTTTTTCTATGTTGTACTCTTCCCTGCCCGCGCCTGTGCCCAACACCGTAATGATATTTTTTATCTCGTCACTTCGAAGAATTTTGTCGAACCGCGCCTTTTCCACATTGAGGATTTTACCTTTTAATGGCAGGATGGCCTGGAATCGGCGATCCCTGCCCTGTTTGGCAGACCCGCCTGCAGAATCGCCCTCCACAAGGAAGAGTTCACGCTCAGCAGGATCGGCAAACTGGCATTCGGCCAGTTTACCCGGCAGTGTGGAGTCAAGCAATGTCCCTTTTTTACGGGCAAGCTCCCTGGCCCGTTTTGCCGCATCCCTGGCCCGTGCCGCATCCACGCCCTTGGCGATGATTTTTTTGGCGACATTGGGATTTTCTTCCAGGAATTGGCCTAATTTTTCATTGAGCAGGGATTCAACAATGCCCTTGACCTCATTGTTGCCTAATTTTGTTTTGGTTTGGCCTTCAAACTGGGGTTCCATAAGCTTGACCGAAATGATGACAGCCAACCCCTCTCGCATGTCATCCCCGCTGATCTTGATGCTCTGCATGTTTTTGGGCAGACTGGTGTTGCCCGAAATATAGGCATTCACCGTACGGGTCAGGGCGCCTTTAAACCCGGATACATGGAATCCGCCTTCAATGGTTCTGATATTGTTGGCAAAAGAGTAAAGTTTCTCCTTAAAGGTATCATTGTACTGGATGGCCACCTCTATTTGGACATCATTTTTATCTCCTTCAATGTGGATGGGATCATGCAACGGCGTGCAGGACCGGTTTAGGTATTCCACAAAGGAGATAATTCCCCCTTCATAATGAAAGTCATCCTTCTGGGCGGACCGTTCGTCCTCAATGATAATTCTGACCCCTTTGTTCAAAAAAGCCAGTTCCCGCATACGCCGGGACAGGGTGTCATAGCTGAACTCATTTTGATTCATAATGGTGAAATCCGGGGAAAAGGTGATCCGGGTTCCCCTTTTTTCCGTATCACCAAGGATTTCGAGTTCAGTGAGTTTGTGCCCTTTGGAATAGGTCTGGTTGTAAATTTTACCGTTTTTGAACACCTCCATGGTCAGATGCTCGGACAGGGCATTGACAACAGAGATACCCACACCATGCAGGCCGCCGGAGACTTTATAGGCGTCTTTATCGAATTTGCCGCCGGCATGCAGTTTGGTCATGACCACCTCGCAAGCCGGTATATGCTCGGTTGCGTGCATTTCAACCGGAATCCCCCGGCCGTTGTCCTCCACACTCACCGACATGTCCTCGTGGATGGTGACAAGAACCGTGTCGCAATATCCTGCCATGGCTTCATCAATGCAATTGTCCACCACCTCATATACCAGGTGGTGCAGACCTTCAAGGTCCACGTTGCCGATGTACATGGACGGTCTTTTCCGGACAGCTTCAAGGCCTTCTAAGACTTTGATGTCGCCTGCGCCGTAATCTTTACTTCCTTGGTTTTTATTCATGATAGATGGATGGCCATTATTACGCAGATAAGGTTATCGTTTTCCATGCTTTTAACGATGCAGGGGCTTTTGCTGTCTTTGATGTTCAATGTCACAATCTCGTCTTCGAACAGATTCAGGGCGTCCATGAAATACCTGGGGTTAAAAGCACTTTTAACCTCTTCGCCTGAGAAACCAACCATAAGCTGTTCTTTTGATTCACCGATTTCAGGGTTGGTGATGGTGACGGTCAAATTGTTTTCCGTGAAGTTGAATATAACGCTTTTGTAATCTTCCGAGGTAAGGATGGATACCCGTTTCATCAGGGTTAGAAACATTGCCCGGTCAACTTCAATGGGGATCATGTCTTCGATATTCATGACAAGCTTGTAGTCCGGATAATCGCCTTCAAGCAGTTTGATCATGATGGATTCATTGGCCCGCTGGAACACGAAATGATTTTTCTTAACCCCCACTTTGATGGTTTCGATATCGGAATCAATGAATTTTCCAAGTTCGGCCAGCCCTTTTTTGGGGATGATGATTCGGGAACTTCCAAAATCAAGATTCCCTTTAAACGGCGCGTCAAAACAGTGAAGTCTTCTTGAATCCGTTGAAACCATCCGCAGCACTTGATTTCCTTCAACCTCAGCCTTTTCAATTAGAGTACCCAGGACATAGGTCCTTTTTTCTTCGTTCTGGTATCCTACCACTGAAGAAACAGCCACCATCTTTTTCAGGTCTTTGGCGGCAACGTCTATGAAGTCGACGTTTTCAATCACAGGGGTTTCAGGGAAGTTCTCATAATCCGAGGAGACAATGTGGTAAACACTATCCCCGGATCCTATTTCAACCCACCGGTTTTCAACCTCGTTGATGCAGATATTCTCATTGGGATATTCTCTGATGATTTCAAAGAATTTCTTTGAGTTGATAGACAGAATGCCCGGGGTGTCAACCTGTGCTTCATAGGTGCCGATGAAAACCGTTTCAAGGTCATTGGCCGTGATGGTTATCTTTGACTCAACTGCCTTGATTAAAATATCGGAGGTGATTTTTAAATTTGTTTTTCTGCCGGTGATACCCTGAATTCTTGCCAGAACTTCCAGGATATCCTTTTTATTGAAGGAAAATTTCATTTAGGGTCCTTTTTCTGTCAACTGTTAAACCAATTAAGTCTATAATAAACTGTCTGATTTATCAAGAGAAATGGCAGAGGCGCAGCGCTGACGCATCAAAATTTATTATCAATGATATCAGGGGGGCGGAGCGACATCTAAAATTATTTTGTCGCAAAATTATAATAGACACTCTGCAGGTCTTTTGATAATGTAACGTGGATGTGTGTGAGTTCACCCACCAATCGAAACGTTACATTTGAGGAGAAAACGCTGTGATAAGCCAGTGTGGTCGGCAGATTAAAAACGCAGAACTTGAACAGATTCGCGAGACGGTAAAGACATTTTCGAATTTAAGTCA
>NZ_KB893054.1 GCF_000373985.1 Desulfobacter curvatus DSM 3379 | reverse complement strand
TACAGGCCATGGTTTGTGTAGGAAGAACTACCTTTCCGATGCCTTCTGAAAGAAGGAAAGGCGGAATTTTCCCAAAAAGGAGTGGGCGGAACAACTTCGGCCGACCTTTTATTATTTATGCGTCAGCACTGAGTATGGAACATTTTGATATACCCGGTCCAATAAACATGGTATATTTTAAGGCTTGAAGTAATCATGAACAGCCAATTTGGAACACGAAGACTCTTTAGGGAGCCCCAAAAAACGGAATTTCAGCCATGATAAGAAAAGCACTCATCCATGATGTTGCCCCCATACATGCCCTGCTTCAATTTTATGCCGAAAAAGGAGAGCTTTTAGCTCGGCCTTTAAGCAACCTTTATGACCATTTACGGGATTTCTGGGTATATGAAGATGAAGATACCGGCATAATAACAGGTTGTGCCGCACTGGCTTTTTGCTGGGAAGATATCGCCGAAATCCGCTCCGTTGCAGTAAAAGAAGAATACAATGGCCGGGGGATCGGATCTGCCCTTACAGAACGCTGTATCCAGGAAGCCTTCTACTTTAAATTAAAAACTTTGTTTGCGCTGACCTACCGCCCGGATTTCTTTGCCCGTTTCGGATTTGCAATCACTGAAAAAGACAATCTGCCCATGGTCAAAATCTGGGCCGGATGCCTGGACTGTGTTAAATTCCCGGATTGTGATGAAATCGCCATGATAAAACAATTATAGTTTAAGTTCAGGCATAAACCATCTTGTAGGGAATGGGCGCATACTTTGATACGGACGGTTTGGGAAGGATATGTTCTTCGGCCACGGTCAGCCAGTTATTATCCGGATTCAGTTCCCGCAGGCGGCCGCCTTCCGAGGGTAGTGCATGGATAGTGTAATCATACCAGACATTGAAAATACAAATATAAAATTTCCCCTGGCGGGCCACCACATAATTATTGGTAAAAGTACTCTGGGGAAGACCCTCCTGCTGTGCCAAGGCTTTAACCTGGTCAACCTCAAGCTTTACCAGAACGGACTTCGACACGCCTTTTTCATCAAAGCGCAGCAGGCTTCGTGATTCACTGGATGCAACATACACCGTAGTAATTGAGTCGAGCTGCCTGAAATACTGGGCAGCGACAATGGCAGCCGTCCTTCGTCCACCGGCCAACACAGGGACCCCATAATATTCAAACAATTTTTTTTGCATATTTTCAGCGTAACAATCCCCTTTTTCGTACAGATCTTTGGAGATATAACGTAAAAATTTGGCAAGATTTTCCGATGCATCGGCAATGGGCCAATCCACTCTGACGTGAAAATGGGTCAAGGCATACTGACTCTTCAGCCTATGGTTAGGCTGGATTAATATGGCATAATCCACAGGCAGCAGGTTTTTAAGAAGAGAAAAAAAACCGTCGGACTCAAAACATTTTATGTTCCGGTTGTAGTTTTCAAGATCAGGGAAATCTTTGAGTCCGAGCAGATTGGTTTTCGTGGTTTTATTAACGTCAAAATACCGGATATACTTTTTGTGAATTTTATCAATATAATCTTCACAAAAAATGATCAGAAAAGAATTTTGTGCCTCAAACTCAACGGAAGGGATGCGCGCCCGGGGTTTGAGTTCCCTTAACTCAACAAAGGGATAAGGAGTCCGAAGTTTTAAAAAATTATTGTAAGACCCCACAAGGCAGTAATCCAGGACAAACTGATCCAGTTCATCCCTTAATACCTGGTAATAGGACCGGCGCAACCGGTCCTCTCTACTCAAAGCATGCCGTAATTTGCAAAATTTCACCTCACGTTAATCCTTTCTGGTCTGAACTATTCCAGGGCGGCCACTCCCGGTAGCACTTTTCCTTCCATCATGTGCAGAAAAGCCCCGCCCCCTGTAGAGATATAGCTGACGTTTTCGGTAATCCCGCATTGCTTGGCGGCAAGCCCGGTATCACCACCGCCCACAACGGAAAAGGCGGGAGACTTGGCAATGGCATCTGCTATGGTCTGGGTACCTGCAGCAAACCGGTCCATTTCAAACACCCCCATGGGGCCGTTCCACACAATGGTACCGGCATCGGCAATGGCTTTGGCGAAACTTTGGGAACTTTCAGGACCAATATCCAGGGCCATCCAGCCATCCGGGATCTCATCCAAAAGAACGATGCGCGATGGGGAATCCTTGTCAAAACGCTCCGCAACAACCAGATCTACGGGCAAAAGCAGATCAATGCCTTTTTCCCTGGCATGGGACATGATATCCGAAGCGGTCTTAATCAAATCCGTTTCAATCATGGAGCCCTTGGTATCCACGCCATTTGCCGCAAGAAAGGTATTGGCCATGGCACCACCGATGATCATGCAGTCCACAAACTTGAGCATATTTTCAAGAGCAGCCAGTTTGCTGGAAACTTTTGCGCCGCCAATCACAACGACCAGCGGTTTCTTAGGATGTTCCACAGAATCGTAATATGAACGCACCTCTTTTTCAAGCAGAAAACCGGCTACAGACGATTTCGCATACTGGGTAATACCGGTCACCGATGCCTGGTCCCGATGGGATACGGCAAAAGCATTATTCACATAAACATCACAAAGGTCTGCAAGGGCCTTTGCAAACCCAGGATCATTTTTTTTCTCCTCATCGTGAAATCTTAAATTCTCAAGCATGAGAATCTGGCCGGGCTCAAGGGCTTGAACCTGCTTTTTCACCGCATCTCCAATACAATCATCGGCAAATGCCACAGGCGTGTTTAAAAGTTCCGACAGTCTGACGGCTGCTGGCTTAAGGCTGAATTTCTCGTCACGGCCACCTTTAGGACGGCCTAAATGGGAGGCCAAAACTAATTTGGCTTTTTTGTCAATCAAATAGGTAATCAGGTCCAGGGTGGCCCGGATCCGGTTGTCATCAGTAATATTGCCCTGGTCATCCATAGGTAGATTATAGTCCACCCGGATAAAAAGGGTTTTACCGTTTACATCAATGTCTCGAACCGATTTCATATCCCCTCCTAATAACGGCCATGGCCGGCCTGGTCTATCAACATCCAGGCTCAACCCACAACGAAAATTGAAAAATCTGTATAGATTACAAAGACTTTATCATAAAAAAAGCTAAACACTATTTCCTCATTTTCAGACCCCGCCGGTGCGCCTGTTTTTTCCTGGACCAGCGTTCAAAAAAGGTGATGGCCCCGGCTTTTGTGGATCGTTCAATAACCTCTTCTTCAACCTGAATTCCGTTTTTTGTGGCCAGTGCCTGTTGAAGGCACTTTGTTTTCACCGGACAATGGTAGAAGCATTGTTCCGGGGTTTCCCGCAACCCCTTGGGCCCCATGGGAAACACTTTTTCAAGATCCCCAAAACAGTCGGGAAGATCGTCTTGACTCGTCATTTAATCTGCTCAAACTCCTTTTGAAACTGCGCCATTACCCCCTGGGCGGCAAAACTGTAATACCCCTGACTGCCTGTGACAAGATGGTCGTGGATATGAATACCGGCAAATGCCAGGGCAAAAAACAGGGTCCGGGTAATACGGATATCCTGCGCTGAGGGTGTAATATCTCCGGACGGATGATTATGCGCTAAAACCACTGACGCCGCATTGTGTGCAAGGCTGCGTGCAATCACTTCCCGTGGATATACAGCCGAGGCTGAAAGGGTTCCGGTAAAAAGAATTTCCGATGCCATGACCCTGTTTTTGGCATCCAGGAATATCCCTAAAAAATGTTCTTTGCTTTTGTAACCAATGGTCTGGTTTAAATAGGCGATCAGGCTTTCAGGGTTACTGACCACATCCATTTTAAGTATCCGAGTCTCAAGGTACCGGTCAGCCACCGCCTTGATCAGGTGTATCCCGAAGCTATTGGCAGGCCCCACCCCCTTAACCTGGCAAAGGGCCTGGGTATCACTCTCCAGCACCCGGGGCAGGGTTTTGAATTCCGCTAAAAGATCTTTGGCAGCCTGCTTGGTATCCTTTCGCGGAGTATTCAGGGCCAAAAGAAGTTCCAGGACCTCATAGTCATGGAACCCTGACAGACCGGCCTGAAGGAAGCGTTCCCTCAGGCGCTGCCGATGTCCGGCACCCTTATTCGTCGTCTCCCTGTTCATCTATCGGGTCATCCGTATCAAGGTCTTTTGGATCATCTAAGATGTCGGCATCATCCTCATCCGGAGAAAAACATGTATTATCATCATCAGGATCACCATCCTCTTTAGGAAGTCGGGCAATGCCGATGAGTTTCTCTCCCTGTGCCAGGTTGATGAGTTTGACCCCCTGGGTATTTCTGGAAATTACGTTGATTCCGCAGATATCGGTACGAATCAGTTTACCCTTATCCGTAACCATCATCAACTCATCACTGTCACCTACCAGGGCAAGGGCCATCATCTTACCGTTACGCTTGGAGGTTTTAATGGAAAAAACGCCTTTACCGCCCCGGGCCTGGGTTCTATACTCCTCAATGTTGGAACGTTTTCCGTAACCATTTTCCGTAACCGTTAGAAGCGTATCCTCATCTCCAAGCACCTCCATGCCCACCACCCGGGCACCCTCGTCTATGCGCATGCCCCGCACGCCCATGGAGCCGCGGCCCACATCACGGACATCTTCTTCATTAAACCGGATTACCTTGCCCCCCTCGGACCCCAAAAAGATCTCCTGGGAGCCGTCGGTGATGCGTGCAGCAATGAGCTCGTCACCTTCGGCCAGCTTCACACCGATAAGCCCCCCTGCCCGGGGACGTGAATAGGCCATCAGCTCGGTCTTTTTCACCCGGCCTTTCTTGGTAGCCATGACAACGTACCGATTCTCTGAGAATTCATCCACGGTAAGCACGGTGGCAAGTTTTTCGCCCTCATCAAAATTAAGCAGGTTCACAATGGCCTTGCCAAGTGAGGAACGGCCGGCCATGGGCAGTTCATACACCTTGGCCTGATACACTTTGCCGAAGTTGGTAATAAAAAGGAAAGTGGCGTGGGTGGAGGCGACAAACAGATGTTCCACAAAATCGTCGGATTTGGTTCCCATGGCGGTTTTGCCTTTGCCTCCCCGGTGCTGGCTGGCATAAAGAGTCACGGGATTACGTTTGATGTATCCACTGCGGGTCACCGTGACCACCATGTCTTCTTCGGCAATAAGATCTTCAATGGAAATTTCAGCGGTGCTCTCCACGATACGGGTGCGCCGCTCATCCCCAAACTCATCATTAAGTTCGGTCAATTCATCCTTGATCAGTCCCCGGACCACAGTTTCAGACCCAAGGATCTCCTTAAACCAGGCAATATCCTTGAGCAGGCCCTGATACTCTGTTTCGATCTTTTCACGCTCCAGTCCGGTAAGCCGCTGAAGCCGCATATCCAAAATAGCCTGGGCTTGGATTTCCGTCAGATCAAACCGGTTTATCAAACCGGTCCTGGCCTCTTCCGGTGACTGGGATGCCCGGATCAGGGCAACCACTTCATCCAAATTATCCAAGGCAATCTTCAACCCTTCCAGAATATGGGCCCGTTCTTCTGCTTTGCGCAGATCATAGCGGGTACGCCGGATAATAACGTTGGTCCTGTGGGAAATAAAGTGGTTTAGGATTTCTTTAAGGGAAAGCAGTTCAGGCCGGTTATTGACCACCGCCAGAAAGATAATGCCAAAACTGGTCTGCATATTGGTGTGCTTGTAAAGCTGATTGATCACCACTTCAGCGATTTGGTCGCGTTTGAGCCCAACGGCCATGCGCATGCCCTGGCGGTCGGATTCATCCCGCACATAGGAGACACCGGTGATCACCTTGTCCCGGACCAACTCGGCGATCTTTTCCACCACCTTGGCCTTATTTACCTGATAGGGAAGTTCCGTGACCACAATGGTTTCCTGGCCGGTTTTCTTGTTTTCCTCAACTTCCACTTTGGCCCGCAGCGTGATAATGCCCCGGCCGGAGTCATAGGCTTCAAAAATCCCTTTGGTACCGTAAATATGACCATAGGTAGGAAAATCCGGCCCAGGAATATGTGCCATCAATGCCCGTGTGTCCAATCCTGGGTTGTCAATGAGCGCCTTTAACCCCTCAATGACTTCGCTAATGTTATGAGGAGGCACATTTGTGGTCATACCCACGGCAATCCCCGAAGACCCGTTCACCAGTAATGCCGGAAACTTAGTGGGGAGGACGGCGGGTTCCTCTATGGTTTCATCATAATTGGGGATGAATTCCACAGTCTCTTTTTCAAGATCAGCCAGCATCTGGTGGGAAAGCTTGCGCATACGGATTTCCGTATAACGCATGGCAGCCGGAGAGTCGCCGTCCACGGAGCCAAAATTGCCCTGGCCGTCCACCAGGGTATAACGCAGGGAGAAGTCCTGGGCCATGCGGACAATGGTGTCATACACGGCAGAATCCCCATGTGGGTGATATTTACCAATCACATCACCCACGATACGGGCAGATTTCTTATAGGGTTTATTCCAGTCATTGTGAAGCTGCTGCATGGCATATAACACACGCCGGTGGACCGGTTTTAACCCGTCCCGGACATCGGGCAGCGCCCGCCCGATAATGACACTCATGGCATACTCGAGATAAGACTGCCTCATCTCTTTCTCAATACTGGTGCTTTCGTTTTGAATCATCCTAAATTAACTGCTCCCGATTAAATTGCTTATGAAAAAATCCGCTCAAGCCGCTTAAAAGATCTATTCATGGCATGTTTTGGAAAAAACCCCGGTGAACTTATTGATCAGGCCATGAATCCAGCATCCCTTTGCCCGGTTCCACCATGGACTGAAATGTGGAAAAATAAATATCAGAAAGGGTTAAAAACAAAGTAGCGATCAAAGGCCCATAAATTATACCTAAAATTCCATATACTTTCAAACCCCCAATAATAGCAAAAAACACAACAAGCGGGTGCATGGAGACTCTGTCTCCCACCACCTTGGGTTTGAAAATATACTCAACACCCCATGACAACACTCCATAAAATCCAACGATGAAAAGGCCTTTACCTATGCTGCCTTTCAAAAGAAAAACCAAAGCCGCGGGCAGCATGACCACACCAATGCCGACAATGGGCAAAAATGCCAGAAACCCCATGATCACTCCCCATAAAAAGGGGGAATTCAGACCCAGAAACCAGAACAGTGCACCGCCTGCAGTCCCCTGGATCAATCCGCCCAGTCCGTTGCCGATGAGCACGGCCCCGGCCATATCGTTGAACTTTTCGAAAAGCTTGCGGTCATGCTCGTCCTTGAGCGGAGACAAATCATACATATACTGTATGAACCGCTTGCCATCCATGAACATGTAGAAAACCACAATGAGCATCAGGCAAAAGTAAAACACCAGATTCAGCAGGTTGGAGGTCAAAAACCGGGCCTGCTGAAACAGAGAAAAGCCTAAATTCTTTCCAACTTCGGTCAAAGGGTCGATCAACTCACGCCAGGAGATCTGGGTGTGAATATTGGCCCGGATAAAAAATTCATTGATCCGCTCAAGGGCCCGGGTACTTTCCAAAAAATTGATCAGCGTATTTGAAAAGACCGCATCCTTTGCCATGTTGTAAAGCCCCAGGGCTTCTTTGGAGAGAATGCCCACAATAAAGACAACCGGAATAAAGACAATGAAAAAAACAGCCAGACAGGTGAGAACAGAAGCGACCCGTTTGGGCATATATCTATCCAGTGTTTTAAATACAGGCCTGAAAATACCGGCAATGACGATTCCCAACAGCAGGCTTGCAAAAAACGGTGCAATCACTTTTCCCACAAGAAAAATGGATATGCAAAACAGCGTCAGAAAAAAAAAGAACACTGCCCGCTGAAAAATATTCTGCTCCAAATATACCTGCCTGGTGATCGAAAAACCGATTAATGGTTAAAAGGAAAGATCTAAATAACGAGGTAAAGCCGCATCATGCAGAACATTACATTACCTGCACAGGTGCGGCTTTTCCTTTAATGTACGAATTGCCCGGTGTTAACTGCTGATAAATCCCAGGGCAGCCAGCACCAGCAATACTTCCCAGATAATAACCTGGGTAAAACTTCCAAAGAAATGGTATACAATGCCGCCGCCTATGATGGCAGGTACGGCCGTGTATATCAGTATCCCGAGTTTGCGTGGAATATCCATGGTTTTACACCTCTTTTTTCAATTCAATTTCAATCAGTTATACCGGCAATATCAGTTTATTTGTTTAGCATTTTAAGGTTCCGAAGTAAAGGAGAACATGCCGAAAAATAATAGTAATCTACCGCTCAATAATCATTGCCATGCCCATTCCGCCACCGATACACATGGAAATCAGACCGGTATTGTAATCCTTTCTTTTCATCTGATGAATGGCGGTGACCATCTGGCGGGCACCTGTGCAGCCGATGGGGTGGCCCAAAGAGATTCCCGAGCCCAGTTCATTGGGTTTTTCCACATCAAGATCCAGCTCTCTCATGCAGCCAATGGCCTGGGCGGCAAAGGCTTCGTTCAGTTCGATCATCTCAATATCGGACAATGCCATGCCGGTTTGCTTAAGCACCCGTTTCACAGCCGGCACAGGTCCAAGACCCATGTACGCAGGATCAAGACCGCCGGAGGCAAAGCCTTTGACCTTTGCCAGCACCTCAAGCCCAAGTTCATCGGCACGCTGTGCAGTCATCATGAGCACGGCTGCAGCACCGTCGTTGATGCCCGAGGCATTGCCGGCAGTTACGGTACCGTCTTTTCTAAAAGCCGGGCGCAGCTTAGCCAGTTTTTCCATACTGGTTTCCATGGGCCGCTCATCTTTATTGACCACAATATCCCCTTTGCGGTTTTTAATCACAACCGGAACGATTTCCTGGTCAAAGGTGCCGTCATGGACCGCACCCAGGGCCCGGGTATGGCTTAAAAGCGCAAGTTCATCCTGCTCCTGCCGCGTGATACCGTACTTTTCAACAATATTTTCTGCGGTCTGGCCCATGTGGTAACCGTAAAAAATTTCATAAAGGCCATCATACACCATCAGGTCATGGACCGGGCCCTGGCCGGTAAGTTCCATGCGATGGCCCCACCTGGCCTTGAGCAGGGCCATGGGTGCATTGCTCATGCTTTCCTGGCCCCCTGCCAGAACCACATCAGCCTGGCCTGCCATAATGGCCTGGGCACCCAAGGCAATGGCCTTAAGGCCTGATCCACAGATTTTATTAATGGTCATGGCCGGGGTCGTACGACTGATACCGGCACTGATCATGGCCTGGCGGGCCGTATTCTGTCCCTGGCCGGCCTGGAGTACGTTGCCCATGATCACTTCATCCACATAGATGTCTGTCAGATCATCGGCATAATCATATCCTGTACGCTCAATGTCTATCATTCCCTGATCTTTCAGGGTTGCAGGGGAACATTCATCATCGCCCGGATCCAGGGCCGGCTTGAGTCCGGCACGTTTTAATACGTCTTTCATGACATAGGTGCCCAGTTCCACCACCGGCACACTTTTCAATGATCCGCCAAAGGTTCCCACAGCAGTTCTAACACCACTCACAATTACCACTTCTTGCATATCCGCCTCCAATTGGATTGATTTTTCCAAACCATTGGTTAAATTCTCAACAATTTGGTTAAATTGCCATAACAAAATGATTTGTAAAATACAAGGAAAACGCCGTCAGGTATCTTTAGCGTTCTTTTTCAGATCCAGCCACGCCTCAAGACGCTGCTTTATGGTTTTCTCATAGCCCCTGGCAGTGGGATGATAAAACCGTATGCCTTCAAGGGGTTCGGGCAGATAGGACTGGGGCGCATACCCGTGCTTATGATCATGGGCGTATTTATAGCCTTTGCCGTAACCCATCTGTTTCATCAATCCGGTGGGGGCATTGCGAATATGCATGGGCACGGGCAGGGACCCATGTTTTTTCACGGCGTCTTGAACCTGTTTCTGGGCCGCATACACGGCATTGCTTTTCGGCGCTGTGGCCAGGTACACAGTGGCCTGGTATAAAGAGCCATCCCCTTCGGGACGACCCAGGCGCCTGAATGAGGCATCCGCATTCATGGCCATGGTCAACGCGCCGGGATCGGCAAGGCCGATGTCTTCGGTGGCCAGGCGAATCATCCGCCTTAATATGTAAATGGGGTCATCCCCTGCAGCCAGCATCCGTTCAAGCCAGTACATGGCCCCATCCGGATCACTGCCCCGCACACTCTTAATAAAGGCGGAGATCAGATTAAAGTGTTCTTCACCTGCCTTGTCATGGCGCAAAAGCTTTTGGGCCACCATGGCCCTGACATCTTCTACCTCCAGCGTTTTGGCGTCCCCGCGGTTCAATGCACAGGCTTCAAGATTTGTCAGGGCCGCCCGTGCATCGCCGTCAGATGCAGCGGCGATATGGGCAATGGCCTCTTTGGAAAATATATCCGACGGCAGTCCAAGCCCCCGGGCTTTATCGGTTAAAGCCCGGTTCAAAATCTGCACAACAGCACCCTGGGACAGGCTGTTCAAGGCAAAAACCCGGCATCTGGATACCAGGGCGGGATTGACCTCAAAGGAAGGATTTTCCGTGGTAGCCCCGATCAAGGTGATCAATCCGTTTTCCACATGGAAAAGAAAGGCATCCTGCTGGGATTTGTTAAACCGGTGGATCTCATCCACAAACAGCAGGGTCCGCCGGTTATGAAGCCGTCTTCTCTCCTGTGCGGCCTCAATAATCTGCCGGACCTCCTTGACGCCCGACAACACCGCAGAAATTTTGACCCACTGGTTTTTCGTCTGGGCTGCAATGACATTGGCCAGGGTGGTTTTACCGCACCCCGGCGGCCCCCACAGGATTATGGAAAAAACCCGGTCTTCGGACACGGCACGTTCCAGCAGACTGCCTTTGGCCGTAATGTGCTCCTGGCCCACAACATCTTCCAGGCGCCGGGGCCGCATACGTTCGGCCAGTGGTGCAGCCCCCGCCATATCCTGATCGGCAGTATGCTCAAAAAGATCCATTACAATGCGTTTTTCTGATCCCGTTCGCGTTTTCTGCGGCTCTGTTCTTTGCGCTGCTTATCCCGCTTTGTCATCACCTTCTTTTTCTTCGCTTGGATTCGCCTGAACTCCTTTGTGTTGCCGGAAAATTCAATTTTACCGGTTTTTTCCCTGAAATATAGTTTAACAGGTGTCAAGTTCAAGGGGATCATCTGGCGCAGCTGGTTGACCAGGTATCGTTTATAAGAAAAGTGTACGGCTTCGGGGTAGTTGACAAAACAGACAAAGCAAGGCGGTTTTACCGCCACCTGGGATGCATAAAAAAACTTGATGCGCCGGCCTTTGTGAAGGGATGGCTCATCTCTATACACGGCGTCTTCGATGATCCGGTTAACCATGCCCGTATTGATTCTGTGGCAGTATTCCTTATAAACCTTTTCCACTTCATCAAAAATCTTGTGGCAGCGCTGGCCGGTCTTGGCTGAAATGGTGAGGGCAGGCGCAAAGGACAGGAACCTTGCCTTCTGGCGCAGCTCTTTGATAAACGCCTGCTGCCCTTTTTCGGACTTGTCCACAAGATCCCACTTATTGAGCAGAAAGATGGCCCCGCACCCCCTTTTTTCCGCATACCCTGCAATGGTGATGTCCTGGTCCGTGATGCCTTCGGAGCAGTCAATGAGAATCAACGCCACATCACAATCTTCCATACTGTCCAGGGCCTTGAGAATGGAAAATTTTTCAAGCTTGTCAGTCACCTTACCCTTACGGCGGATGCCTGCGGTATCTTTAAGGATGAATTCCCGGCCTTTCCGGTTCACGGATAATTCAATGGCATCCCGGGTGGTGCCGGCCTTATCGTTAACCACCACACGCTGTTCGCCGAAAAGCCGGTTGGCAAGGGATGATTTACCCACGTTGGGACGCCCGATAATGGCAATACGGATGGGCCCGTTATCGTCATCATCACCCTGCTCACCTGATTCAGCCGGGGCATCGGGCAGCATAGCCACCAGATCTGAAAGAAAATCACCTACCCCCAGACCATGTTCGGCGGATACTTTATAAAACCGGTCCACACCCAGCGTATAGAACTCCCCAAGCTCGTCTTCCTGGCGGTGAAGGCTTTCAACCTTATTAATCAGATAAAAAACAGGCTTTTCTGTACGGCGTAAAAGATCGGCAAGATCACGGTCATAGGGAGAAAGCCCTGCCCGGCCATCCAGAATAAACACCAGGACATCGGCCTGGTCCACGGCCCGCAACAACTGCTCCCTGATCTGGGATGCAAAATAGTCATCATCCGCACTTAAAAAACCGCCGGTATCAACCAGGGTAAAGTTTTTATCCTCCCATTGGGTATCGGCATACTGCCGGTCCCGGGTGACACCGGGCATATCATCCACCAGGGCCTGGCGGGATTTTGTAATTCTATTAAACAATGTGGATTTTCCAACATTGGGGCGGCCCACAAGGGCCACAACCGGTTTCATATGTATTTCTCCCGGACAAAAAAAGGGGTTAGAAAATTGAAATTATAAGATATTTTAAGAAAAAAAACTACCTTACCGTTTTATTATTGAAGGAAGATTATGCGCAACAGATGATCGACGCGTTTAAAGCCGCTCGGGCCTCCCGAAAACGTCCATGCCGATTGCAGGAATTCAAGTAATTAAATGGAGATGAGGGTTATGAGTATGAGCCTATATTGGACGGGGCGACGTTTTCTCCGGTTCCCAGAACCTCGAATAGGATGTGGGCCAAATTGGCCCTTGAGATGGGAATATCCTGAAAATACCGGGAGCGCAGCTCCATCATCAGCAGGCCCTTGTATTGGGCCGGTTGATCTTCAGTATCCGGCGCCGCAGTTGATCAATGAATTAGGCGTAGCTGTAGGGACTGGCCGTGGTGCAAGGCCGGGCGTTTTCCACGGCATGGTAATTAAATAAATCTCATTCTTATCTTGCTGCACAGGTGGTCAATAATGCCCACAGTGATAATGATGATGATCATCATGGTGCAGACTTCCCGGAACAGGTATCCGTTCAGTTTGTCAAAGATGAGAAAGCCGATACCGCCGGCCCCGACAAAACCAAGAATAGCGGCGCTTCTGACGTTGGATTCAAACCTGAGCAGGGTATAGGAAACAAAAACCGGCATGACCTGGGGCATAACGGAAAATGCAATGGTCTGGGCGGCAGACGCACCCGTGCTGGTCAGGGCCTCTACCTGGCCGGATTCAATGGCCTCAATCTGCTCAGAAAAGACCTTGCCCAGAATGCCGAAGGTGTGAATCCACAGGGCCAGGATACCGGCGTAGGGCCCTAAACCAATCACAGCCACAAATATCAAGGCCATGACAAATTCATTGAATCCCCTGCAGGCGTCCAACAGCCGCCGGACCATAAAGGAGATGGATTTCCGGCTGGATCCGGATTTGACGTCTTCCCCGGGCAGGATAATTTCCAGGGTATTTTGGGCGGCGAAAAAGGAGATTGGGACGGCACAGACCAGGGCCAGCAGCGTCCCCCAGATGGCAATGGCAATGGTCTCCAGCAGGGCCACGATATATCCCTTGATCTTTTCGGGCGAGGTTTCAGGCGGGAAATATCCCCCTTGTTTTTCTTTTAAGGCATCCTTTTCCGCTGCCTGCTTCAGCCTCCGGATCTCTTTGGGGTCCATGGATGCCAGAATCTCTTTTTCTTTTTCCCTGCGCTCCTTTTCCATTTCCTGAAAATCCGGGCGTTGGTCAAAGAGCAGGTTCCTGTACTTGTTGGACATATATTCCTGGGCTCTTCCCATGGCCTGGGTCTGGGCAGCCCGATTGATCTGGTCCTGGATATACGCTTGATCGACCTGGCTTAAGTCCCGGCCGAAAAGGTATTCTTTGGCATGGCCCCGATTTTCCCAGACCTTTAAGGGGCTGATGCCGCACCAGACCCAGGTCACGGACAAAGTGACCAGGCAGACAGCCAAAAGATTGAACCGCCGGTAACCGGAAAGGACCGTGGGCGGCCGGATCACCTTGCGGAAGGCAAGGGGCTGATCCAACCTGGTCTCATCCAGAAAGCGGCGGAAGATAAGGGGCAGAACACAGAGCATAAGGGTGCCTAAAAGGCATAAGATCAGGCCAAACCCTAAGCTTTCCACCGGATGAAACCTGACAAGCTGCGATCCGTCCCGGAGGTGAATCATTTCGGTCCAGGGCCCGCGCCGGTTTAGAGACAAGACCACGGAATCCGAAAACAGCAAGTCGGCGATGAGCACCGCCAGGGCGGTCAGGCCTGCCAGGCCCGGGTAAAGCAGATCTGCTGCCCTGGGCCGACTGCGTATCAGGGCAAGACCTGCGGCAGCAGCGCCGGAAAGGGGAAAGAGTAACAGAACCCAGCACCCAAGCATGGCCAGGCTGTAACCTGAGTAGTGAAAGGGATCTTTCTCCAGCCAGGGCAGGATAAATCCTGCGATGGGCATCAATCCCGCAGCAAAGGTCAGAGATTTAAATCCCTTTTCCATGGTTTAGTTTCCTTTTTTCTCCTGGAGCTTGGCTTTGAGACGCTTCATATACCGGACCACGTCATAGGTGGCGTCGTTTACCGGAGCATAGCCCCCGTTCTGGAGCTTTTCAATGCCGGCTTTGTCAAAGTTAAAGGACATCAATGCGCCTGTAAAAGCGGCCTTGAGACTGGCCGGCAGATCTTTTCTGCCGGCCATGGGGGCGCCGGGAATCAGCTCTGAGGTCCAAATAATGTTGAAGTCGTCCTTTGAGGCAGCACCCTTTTCAATCATCCGGTCCAGGTCAATGTTGTTGGTGGAGGCCACCTCGATTTTAGCGTTCTTCACAGCCAGAATAGAGGCACCGTGGGATCCTGAAAAAGAGACTTCGGTGAAGAGTTGTTCCGGATTGGTCTTCAGGTCGCGGTAAAAAAGTACGCTGGGAACCAGGCACCCTGAGGTGGAGTTGGGGTCGGTAAAGGAGAAGGTGTGGGTCTTGTCAATGGCCTGGTCCAGGGAAGTGATCCCGGAACCCTTCTTGGTGATGATGATGCCGTAGTAACCTTTGGCACCGGTCTTGTCCAGCTCCAGGGCCAGGGCTTCGGCACCGGCCCTGGCAGAGGCTTCCACATAGGATTTGGGGCCAAAGTACGCAAAGTCGATGTGCTTGTGGGCCATGGCGGTGATGATGCCGGCATAATCAGAGGCGGAAAAGGCCTCAACCTTGATGCCCAGATTTTTCTCCAGGTGCGCCATAAGCGGAGCGAACCGGACCTGGATATCGGCCCCGCCCTCAGTGGGGATGAGGCCGACCCGGATTTTATCCGGCCAGTTCGGGGCGGCATTGACACCGGCGCCTGCCGTCATGGTGAGGCAGAACAGAGCAATCAAAATTTTCTTCACAAATTTCATTTTTATCTCCTTACAATAAAGTAATGGGGTGATGGAACAAAGGCTATGCTTCAGGGGTTATGCGGCAAAGGTTTCTTTCTCGGCCGTATTCGGAGGGGAACTGGTGCCTGCTGAACAAACAGCGGATTCAAACTCCGCCCCGTAAATGGTTTTGGCAATATCCGGGGTGAACTGATCCACGGGGCCGTCAAAGACCAGACTGCCGTCCTGGATGCCGATGATCCGGTCGGCGTACTGCTGGGCCAGGTCCACCTGGTGAAGGTTGATGAGAACCGGGATGGTTTTGGACTCACAGATTTTTTTAAGAATGCCCATGACCCGGTGGGAACTGGCCGGGTCCAGACTGGCCACAGGTTCGTCTGCCAGGACCACCCGGGGCTCCTGGGCCAAGGTCCTGGCAATGGCTACCCGCTGCTGCTGGCCACCGGAAAGACTGTCAGCCCGTTTGGCGGCCAGATGAGAAATCCCCACCTGGGTGAGGGCCTCAAAGGCCTTTTGTTTTTCAGCTTCCTTGAAGATCCTGAACACCGAGGCAATTGACCATAAGCGGTTGGAACAAAGGCTCAGCCGCCCGGCCAGGACATTTTCAAATACCGTGAGCCTGGGCACCAGGTTGAACTGCTGGAAGACCATGCCCACGTCGGACCTGAGTTTAAGAAGTGCCCTGCCCCGGCACCGGGTGATGTCCGCCCCGTGGATGCGTATTTCTCCGGCTGTCCTGGGGATGAGGCGGTTCAGACAGCGCAACAGGGTGGACTTCCCCGCTCCGGATGGCCCCAGGATGGCCACCAATTCCCCCTGGTTCACGGAAAAAGAGACATTATCCACGGCAGTGATATCCGGCTTGAAAATCTTGGTCAGACGTTTAACGGTGAGAACGGATTGGGAACTCATGAAATCTCCTTATACGGCCCTGGACATGTGAGGCGCTTCAATGCTGAACACCTGACGTCCGTTGACAAAAGCCTGGGTGATGTGGGCCCAAGCATGGTCCTGGTTTACGATGAGAATATCTGCCGGGGCTCCGGGAGAAAGCCGGCCCGGGCCTCTTTCCGGGTTGAGATAGCCGCCGGGCCCGGAGGTGACGGCAGCCAGACCCGCTTCCAGGTTATTGATTTTGTGGCCTGCTTTGAAGGCGGCCTGAAACAAGGATTCCGGGTAATAGTCCGAAACCAGCCCGGTAAGCATTCCGGTTTCAAGGACCTGGGATGCCTTGAGATTTCCATTGGTGGAGGCATCCCTGATCAGGTTGGGAGAGCCCATGAAAACAGCCATCCCGGCCTTTGATGCCTGCACGGCAGCGGCCATGGACACAGGGAACTCAGTGGCCTTAACTCCCATGGATCGGACCAGGTCCACCTTTTCCGGGGTGTCGTCGTCGTGGCTGAGCATGGGAATGCCCCGGGCGGAGACAACGTCCACCAGGGTGGTCACCATGTCCCAGGCTTCCTGGTTCCCGTTCAGTTTTTCCCTGGCACGGCTCTCTATCTCATCCCGGGTCAGGTCGTACTCGGCCAGGTGGAAGGTCAAGTAGTCGGTGAGGGATTTGAACTGGCCCTGGCCCGGGGTGTGGTCCATGATGGAGACAAGGTCCACCAGGCCCTCATCCAAAAGGCCCAGGATCACCTCAAAACTCTGCCTTGACCCCACCTCGTAGCGGATGTGGGTGTTATGCCGGACCAGAGATTGGGGGGAGTTGGTAAAGGCCTTGATTTTTTTCACGCAGCTTGCAGCGGTTCCAGGAGAGCGCAGGCCCAGTTCGTTGTCGGCAAAGCTTAAGGCATGGAAAAAACTGGTAATGCCGCAGGCGGCCAGGTGCCGGTCCAGGTTAAGCAAAGCAAATTCTACGTCGAAAAATACCCCTTTGCGCTTTTCAATGGAGCGCTCCAGACTGTCCGAATGGAGGTCCACAAGTCCAGGCATGATCAGGCTGCCATTGGTGTTGATGGTTCGCAGATTGCCGGGAGCTTCGGACCCTTTCCGTGCAACATTCATATCTGATCTGCTGCTGCAGCTTACCTCAACGACGCGGCCGTGGTGTACAAGGACGGAGCCTTGGGGAATCAGCCGCCTGCCGTCAAATACCGGTCCGCCAGTGATAAAAAAATTCATTCCTGTGCCGCCTGTTTTTCTGCCTGTGGCCCCCTGCCTGCCGGTGCCATATTAACGGCCCGGCCCTTGATTTTTTCCTGGTCGGATTTGTCGTGGAAGACCCCAATGACGCAAGTACCCGCATCGACGCTTTCCGTTATCAAGTTGATGACGGTCTGTTTATTTTTTGAGTCCAGGGAGGCGGTGGGCTCATCCAGGAGCATCACAGGATAGGGAGCGATGAATCCCCGGGCAATATTGATGCGCTGCTGTTCACCGCCGGAAAAGGTTGTGGCCGACAAGGCCCAGAGGTTTTCCGGGATGCGCAGGCGAGCAAGCATCTCTTTTCCCCGAACCGTTGCCTTTGATTCGGCCACCCCACGGGCCACCAGGGGTTCGATCACCGTATCCAGGGCTGATACCCGGGGCACCACCCTGAGGAATTGGCTGACATAGCCAATGGTATGACGGCGGATATCATAAACCAGGGCCGGCGGGGCAGCGGCCATATCCACGGTCACCCCCTTGTGCCGGATGAGAATCTTGCCTTTGGGGGTGCGGTACCCGGCATAGATCATGCGCAACAGGGTGCTCTTGCCCACGCCGGAGGGACCGGTGAGGATGCTGGCGCAAGAGGGGTAGAACTTCATGGAAAAATTGTCCAGCACCGGCAGGCGTGTGCCGCCCTGGTGGTGGAAAATAAAGTCCTTGTGAAGGTTGATCAGGGTGAGTATTGCATCCATATTATTCATGGCAAAAACCTCAGGGTTTAAGGATGGATGAAACCAGCAACTGCGTATAGGGCTCTCTGGGATCATCCAAAATCTGGTCACTCAGGCCTGATTCCACGATCCGGCCTTTTTTCATGACATAGAGCCTGTGGCTGAGCAGTCTGGCCACGGCAAGATCATGGGTGACCAGAATCATGGAGAGCCTTAGCCCTGCCACAAGTTTTCTAAGTACATCAATGAGCCGTGCCTGAACCGAGACATCCAGCCCGGATGTGGGTTCGTCCATGAGAATAATCTTAGGATCGCAGACCAGGTTGGCGGCAATCTGGAGCCGCTGCTGCATGCCGCCGGAAAAGGTGGAGGGCAGATCGTTGATCCTTTCCGGATCGATTTCCACCCGTTCCAGCCAGTCCAGGGCGATTTTCCGGATCTGTGTGTAGTTGCGCATGCCGTTGGCCATGAGGCGCTCTCCGATGTTTCCGCCGGCCGAAATATTCATGCGCAGACCGTCTCTGGGGTTCTGGGTAACAAAGCCGGTATGGGTCCGGGCAATTTTGCGCAGCAGGATCTCATCCGCCTGGATCAGATCCAAAAAACCGAAGGATGAGTTGAAAAAAACCGACCCGTTGGTCGGGGTTTCTGTACCTGCAATGCATTTGAGCAGGGTGGACTTGCCGGACCCGGACTCTCCCACAATGCCGATGACCTCGCCTTGGGCCAATTCAAAATTGATGTTATGGCACCCGATTGTCCTTCCGTAGAACTTGGACAGGTTTTGAACGTGCAGCAGGGGCAGGTTTGGGGTGCTGGGGGTCATAAAGCCTCCTTGCGCTTCTGGCAGAACTCGGTATCAGAGCAGACAAACATTCGGGTCCCCTTGTCATCGGTGAGGATTTCATCCAGGAACGAAGTTCTGGAGCCGCAGATGGCGCAGGCCTTTTTCCACTTTTCCAGTTCAAAGGGAAAATCGTCAAAATCAAGACTGACCACATCGGTATAAGGGGGGACGGCATAGATCCGCTTTTCCCGGCCCGCCCCAAAGAGATGGATGGCGGGGGACTGGTGGAGCTTGGGGTTGTCAAATTTGGGGTTGGGAGAGGGGCTCATGATATACCGGTGGTTCACCAGAACGGGATAGTCAAAGGAGAGCGCGATGCGGCCGTGCCTGGCAATATCCTCGTAGAGCTTGACATACATGGTCCCATATTCCGAAAAGGCATGCATCTTGGCCGCTTCGGGCCGCCGGGGCTCGATGAACTGCAGGGGGTCCGGAATGGGGACCTGGTAGACCATAATCTGGCCATGGGTCAAAGGCGTTTCGGGAATCCTGTGCCGGGTCTGGATGATGGAAGCCTTGATGGTCTGCTCGGTGATGGCGATGCCGGCGGTTTTTCTGAAAAAATCCTTGATACTCACGGCATTGACCGTATCGTCCGCGCCCTGGTCAATCACTTTGAGGGTGTCGGCCTTCCCCAGAAGGGAAGCGGTAAGCTGGATACCGCCTGTTCCCCATCCGTATGGCAGGGGCATCTCACGGCCGCCAAAGGGCACCTGGAATCCGGGAATGGCCATGGCCTTGAGCACGGCCCTGCGAATCATCTTCTTGGTCTGTTCGTCCAGATAGGCAAAGTTATACACGACAGTTAACCTTTTCTTTTCCTTTGGATTTTCTTTCCTTATTCTGGTTCCGGATAAAAACCAGTTCGGACTGGAAATCCACATAATGGGGCAGTTTCAGGTGCTGAACAAAGCCGGAGGATTCAACATTGTCGCTGTGGGCAAGGATGAATTCCTGATCTTGGGCCGGATATTTTACCTGGGCATCCTCCTCGCAGGCCTTTGTCAGGGACCGGTCCAGCAGAGCCGCGGACATGGCCTTGCGTTCATTCTGGCCAAAGGTGATGCCATATCCGCTTTCCAGCCCGGCTCTCCTCTCTTTGCCACCGTTGGTGCGGTTAACCATAAAGCATTCGGTGAGTTTGACTTCACCGATTTCAATTTCAAACCCCAGTTCCGGCGGGGTGTAGACCAGGGTGGCCCAGCCGACCCTTAATTCTCCCAGAAAAGGGTGCCGGTCCAGGCCGAAGCCCCGCTGTAGGGAGTAGGCCGAGGCCAGCAGAAATCCTTCATCCCCCCGGGCCATGTTCTGGAGTCTGACCTCCCGCCCGGCGGGCAATTTCAGAGGTTGCCGGGTCAAATCCGGCACGGACGCTCCGATTAACTCCTTCTGAATTTCGGGTATCAGATCCTGTTTCACCAACAGGTTCCGGACCCAGGGGATGAATTTTTCATCAATTGGACAGGTGTCAAGGGGACGGGTGTCGGGTATGGGCGGCAGCGGTTCTGTCTGGTCCTCCTGCCCTTCAAACTCAATAAGCCGATGGGTATAATCGTAGGTGGGTCCCAGAATCTGTCCGCCGGGAATATCCTTGAATATGCCTGAGATCCGCCGAAAAAGGCGCATCTTATCGGTGGCGGCAGGTTTTGAATTGCCGAACCTGGGTAAAGTTGTTCTAAGGGCCCTGACCAAGAAAACCGCCTCTACCAGATCGCCCTGGGCTTGGCGAATTGCCGTGGCTGCGGCCAGAGGGTCGTAGAGTGACCCTTCTGCCATGACCCGGTCCACGGCCAGGGCCATCTGGTTCATAATCTGTTCTACCTGGATTTGTGCCAGGGCGTGATCCCCCCGGCGGGCTTTGGCCACCAGGCGCCTGGCGTGTTTGACTGCATTTTCTCCGCTTTTTACCGCCACATACATCAGATCACCTCCAGGGTCGTGGTTCTGGGAATGGCCGTGAACTGCCGGTCGCAGACAAAGATCATGTCGATCCCCAACGGATAGTCCGGCGCTATCTCCTTGCGTTTGGCAAAAAAATTCTCCTTTATGCCTTTAAGGTTGATGAAGCGTTCTTTGCAGATGCCGGGGCCGGTCAGACGAATCCGCCCCCGGTCATCCATGCCCCGGGTATGAACAATCAGGGTGGTGGAATGGTCCGGGGACTCTATGGTACCCGGATTGAACTGGTCCGGGGTGTCGAATGAATCATAATCCGTCACCAAGGCAAAACCGGCCTGGGTGCTGGTATGTATATAAGGTGCACCGGTGTGGAATCTGAGCCATTGCACGGCGGCGTTTTGGTTTTCAAGGTCTGTCCAGAAGGGGGTCTCAAAATCCATAAGGGCAAGCAGGAGGGCACCCGAGGCGTGGTGAATCGGCTCCTGGGGCGCAAGATCTACATCCAATTCCATGATTTCGCCCGGCGAGGCCATGGCCCTGAGGAGCTTTCGAAAGACCTTCTGGCTGTCAAAGGTCTGGGAGGCAAAGCCTGATTTCATATTATTCCCCCCGCTTCATGGTGAAGAATTCCACCTTTGATGACTGGACGTCCCGGGCATCTTTGTCCCGGCGGTCTTTTTGCATCCGGCGCAGCTCCGGAACTATAGCCTCCCTAAGATCCGGTCCCGGATCTGCCATCTGGAGCATGGCATCAAACAGGGCGGCCAGCTCGGCATGACGCAGATCAGGGCCCATGACCATGGCAAATCCCATGACCCCATCCAGCTTGAGAATACACCGGGATACGGTAACTTCTCCCAAGTTGAACCTGGGGCCGGCCCCGTCCTGGCGTGCCTGCATCATGATTATTCCGGTTTCCGGCCGAACCATAAAGTCCGGTATGACATCCAGGCCGAAGGCCTTTTTCTGCTGCTCAAGCCATTCCGGATCAGCAGATCCCAGAAGGGAAATCCATTCCTTACGCTGTTCATTGATGTCGCGGCTGCCTGTCATTCCATTAAGTTCCAAAGTTATGATTTAGAATAATCAATAGCTTACTCTGCCGCGATTTGAGAGATATTAACGAATTGTTATCAAATTGTTATGGTGAAAAAGATTTAAAAAATACAATCCGGGTGTTCTCATAAAATTCTAATTTTTTGCTTTGCAGGGAATGATCACTTTATTAAGCTGTCATAAAATGATGCACAAAGATATTGTAGGGTTGAGACTCGGATCAAAATATTTGGTGAGGATGGAACTTGGATAACTTTATTATTACAGTAGCATTGCTGCTAATTGGCATAACAATAAAACGTCTCCCAGCTTTTTCAAAAGAGACAGGCGCCGTATTAAACCTTTTTGTTATTTATATATCTTTGCCGGCATTGGTGTTACTAAAAGTCCCTGAATTAATTTTTAGTAAGGATCTTCTTGCTCCAGCTCTTATGCCATGGGGCATGCTTCTGTCTTCGGCTGCTGCTGTGTTATTTCTTTCTAAAGTTTTTGGCTGGGATAAAGGGACAACAGGTTGCCTGCTGCTCCTGATACCATTAGGGAACACTTCATTTTTAGGGATACCGATGGTTAAGAGTTTTTTTGGCGATAACGCCATTCCTTATGCCGTGTTGTATGACCAACTTGGTTCTTTTTTAGCTTTGGCTACATACGGTTCTTTGGTGTTGGCACTTTATGGTTTGAAAAATACGAAACCAAGTGTAACTGATGTTGTCAAAAAGGTTGTTACATTTCCACCATTTATAGCTTTGCTCTTAGCATTTTTTTTAAGATCTTTTTCTTACCCTGATGTGACGCAAAATATTCTTGAAATGCTGGCGGCAACATTAGTGCCTCTGGTAATGATTGCTGTTGGTTACCAGCTTCAGTTGCGTTTAAATAGAGAGGTGGTCGGACAATTAACTGTCGGACTCTTGATAAAACTCGTTGCTGCTCCGATTTTGGCTTTAATTTTTTGTAGATTCGCCGGCTTAGAAGGAAATGCCGTTAATGTCTCAATTTTTGAAGCAGGGATGCCTCCAATGATTTCAGCCGGAGCTTTGGCAATCATTGCTGATCTAAATCCACAGCTCACTGCAGCACTTGTTGGGATCGGTATTTTGGTTAGTTTTGTCACATTACCAACTCTTTACCAATTGATAATTTTAACATAAGTCAGCGCCTTTATTGGTAAGGATTTCAGTCTGAGATTATATGAACAATACCTGCTACGAAATATGGAAAAACAAATGATCGCCCATGAGTTTTGACACCAATCCTTTTTTGCCGCTGATGGGACGGCGTCTCTCTAATGGAATTTCATCGAATCTGAGAAACATGTGTACCGGAAACAAATACCGAAAATTCATTCCTGCCAAGTATTCGCCAGAGCGGATCTGTTCTGTCCTGTTATGAAAAATGGGAACCAATCCTACAAGATTAGGTGTCAATAACGACAATGCACATCCGGAAAAGAGTGAACCTGTTTTTTGGTGCAGATATGCCGTATGCCCAGGGGTATGGCCGGGGGTAGCAATGGCCTTGATACTGTATTTATGGTGAAGAATTTCACACCCGGTAGGATTCAGGGGGAAGAAACGAGCTGATAAGGAATTGGGCAGTCGTCCAGGGCTGTGCGGAACGGGTAATTTGAGAAAAGGGTGAAACCGTAGGAGGAGAGAACGTTGATCCATTAACAAAGGCAGATCTGCCTGGCCTATGAAAATATCTAAGTTTTGGTCAAGGCATAGGCGTTCTGTGATCTCGGCCAAACTGCCGGTATGGTCACTGTGCCAATGACTAAGGCAGATGGCTTTGATCGTTTTTGGTTCAAGGCCGGCTGCTTTGATTGATTTCAAAATCATATCTCCATTTCCAGGACTTCCGGTATCAAAGAGGATAAGTCCTGTGTCGGTTTTCAAGACAAACACATGTGTAGGGAGCAACCGTGTTTTAAATAGGAAATCCGTTTTTATAGCTAATACCGTTTCTGAAACCCATGTAAAATTAATTTCCATATCTAACCTGAATCTATATGATTATTATAGTGACCCGGTATCAATATTTTAAAGCCCAGTAAAGAGTTTTGATCATTTGGAGGAATAAAAACTCAATTTTTGAATTTTTGAATTTGACTGCCAAACAATCCTTGATTAGAATCAGGTCACTTTTTTCCGGAAGTGTTCCAAAGATAGTGCTGGTAACAGGTATCATTTGAGGAAATATCATGAAGCATAAAAAAACTTACTTCGGACTTCAGAATATCGACGAAAACATTACCGCTAACGAAGGCGATTCGGAAGTTGATATCAATTTGGTGATTGAACAGCTAAAGGGCAAATACCTTGAAAGGCTGTCTGAATTAGAGACAGCTCATCAAGATAATAAACCCTTTCTACAAGGCATTCTACTTGGATTTGAAATATCGCTCACGCTACTGGGCCAGCATGCGTGGCTCCAAGAATATCCGTTTGAACCTTGATCTGTGCCCCCTGGAATCGGCCAAGAACCGAGCCAAGGAAACTGCCGGACTTGGTACAAATTCCTCACGGAAATTCCGTTAACCCGATTGATGATATTGGCCTTATTCCAACAAAGAAACGAAAAGTCTCATATTTGAAAAAATCAGATTATTTCAAATGAATAAAGTGATGATCGGATGGCNCCCCCCCCCCCCGATTAATCAAGGATAAGAATAACGAGGAGCCGTATACGAGGCCCGTACATACGGTTCTATGAGAGGGGCGAGGCCGAATTAATAAATATCGGCCTCGCCCTACTTGGTTTACCTTGCCAATTACCCTTCAAGTTTGAATGACACTTTTAATTTTACCCGGTACCCTATAATCCGGCCGTCTTCCAGACGCATATCCATTTCTTTCACTTCGGCCACTCGCATATCCCTTAAGGTTTTATCGGCGGTCGACACAGCAGCCTTGGCAGCATCCTCCCAGGATTTTTCAGAAAATCCAACGAGTTCGATCATTTTGTAAACACTGTTTTCCATAATAACCTCCTAAAAAAATAAAAGTTAGGGTTGATAAACAATAAAAAACACATCAAGACATTTTAATAAGCTGCCGGAACTGATTTGAATTTGAGATTTGAATGTACCAGTTCCATCCTAACTTTATGTAAGAAGGGGAGACTTTGCTTAAGCTTGCATCCAGCATGAGCCACAATCAACAGCGAACGGGATTTTTCCAGCAGGAACAATGAAATTTCACGGCATTTTGAGGTAGAGAAGCAACTTATTAATGTTATTATACAGATAGTGCATCAATTTGTGTAGAATTTTTTAATCAAACAGGTATCAAATTAATTGGAAGTCATTAAACATTTAATGGTGAGGTCTTCGCAATGGTTGGGGCCAGCAGGAACCACAACCGCATAAATGTGAATTTGACAAAAAAATTAGGGATAAATTTTGAAACCAACCCGGCTCATTGCGAAGTATTCTCTAATGACATGCGGGTTAAAACAGCAGAAAATTATACCTATCCTGATCTTACTATTTCCTGTGGTCATGCAAAAAAGGATTATTATGGCACGTATTGAAATCAAAATGGCAGATGTTTTTTTATTTGAAACCGAACTTACCATCAGGACCGCAGACCTGAATTTTGCCAATCATGTCGGCAATGATACGTTTGTCTCTCTTATGCAGGAAGCAAGAACCAGGTTTTTTATGGACATGGGCTATTCAGATTTGGATGTTGAAGGCAAGGGAACTATCATGACTGACTTAGCTGTTGTTTATAAATCACAATCTTATTACGGAGACAGGCTTAAATTTGAGCTGGGTGTAGGTGATTTCAATAAATACGGGTGCGATATCTTTTATCGGGCAACACATGCAGAAAATCAAAAACTTGTTCTTGAGGCTAAAACCGGAATCATATTTTTTGATTATAAAAAAAATAAAGTCACTACAATCCCAGAGGGTTTTATGGCACGTTTTACACGTCCGGTTTGATGATCTGGTCAGCAAACGAAATAAATTTACCACTGTGCCTGCTCTGGGGTATCGGCTCTAGGCCCGGGGCGTCTCTTTGTTTTTATAGTTTTCCTTGACCAAGGCGTGTTTTTTCATCAGTTTATGGAGCTGACGGGTAGTGATACCGGCAGCAGCAGCTGTGGCATTGATTTTCCCATTGCATTTTGTCAGGAGCAGATCCAGATATTTTTGTTCAATCCTGCCAAGTTCCTGCTTCCTGACTTCGGAAAGTGTTAAATTGTGGTTAATCGTACCGGACATGGGCTTGGGCGGATATGCAAAAAGCTCCACCGGAAAATTTTGCGGCTGAAGGATGGATGTTTTTTCTAAAATGTAGGCCCGTTCCAGGATGTTTTCCAGTTCCCTGATATTGCCCGGCCATGAATAGGCTAAAAAAGCCTCAAGAACCTTGGGGTGCACCTCTGTAATATCCTTGGCGTGAAAGGTGTTGAGTTTTGCCAGGAAAAGCTCCGCCAATTGGGGAATATCCTCTTTTCTTTCCTTGAGGGGCGGCAGTTCAACGGGAAAGACATTCAGGCGGTAATAGAGATCCGAACGAAAAAGTTTATCATCGCACAACTGCTTTAAATCAATATTGGTGGCAGCAATGATGCGCACATCAGACCGGATGTCTTCTTCACCGCCCACCCGGTGAAACACACCATCCTGGATGACCTGGAGCAACTTGATCTGTGCCGGTGGGGTGATGGTGCCGATTTCATCCAGAAAAATGGTGCCGTTCCTGGCAATTTCAAATTTACCCAGTTTGCGTTTGATGGCGCCTGTAAACGCACCCTTTTCATGGCCGAACATTTCGCTTTCTATCAATGTATCTGGAATCGCACCGCAATGAACCTCAATAAACCGCTCATTTTTTCTTAACGACAGCCTGTGAATGAGTCGGGCCGTAAACCCTTTGCCGCTGCCGGTTTCCCCGGTTAAAAGCACGGTGCTTTTGGTTGCAGCCACAGCCCGGATGTTTTCAAATACGGCTTTCATGGCCGGACTTTTGGTATGGAGCAGTTCAAACTCATCCTCCTGCCAGACCTGCTCCCTGAGATAATCCAGTTCCGATTCCGCCCGGGTCTGTTCAATGATGCTGTTGACCACCAGCCTAAGTTCATCAGGCACCAGGGGGTAGGTCAGATAGGATTCCGCTCCTTCATGGACAATTTTTACAGCCTCGGCCAGCAATTCGGGAGGGGCCATGACAATAATGCTGATATTGGGGCAGACTAGGCTTATGGTTTGAAAAACCGCCTTGTAGCTGCTTTCGGCAGCAGCCTGCTGAAGAATTTCAATATCCACAAACACAAACTCGGGCCGAGTGCGGCGCAAAACCTGAAGGGCTGCACTTAATTGCCGGTTGGCATCAATCTGGTACACAGAAGACAGACTGGTCTGGATACCTTTTAAATCATCACTCTTTCTGAGGATAAAATGAAGTTTTTTCAAAGCGTTGTTATGCCTTTATCTATCGTCACACCTTTATGGCCTGATCCGGGCCCGGCACGGACACCCCAAAAAAGGAATTTTTAGTTCTTATTAAAAAATCCCAAGGGAAAAGGCAATGCTTTTATTTTTTTTCTAGAACAGTCTCCAGCAAGTAACTGGATTCTTTCTATCTTTGTTGTGGGCCGAAGCCTGGGTGTTGATAGACCAGCTCGGCCCATGGCCGTTAGTGGAGAACGGCTATTTGAAAATTGATTCCAGGAGTTCCTCTGCTTCCTTGCAATGAATGCACTTGGTTGTCATGGGTCTGGCTTCAAGCCTTTTAATTGAAATGGGCTCTCCGCATACCTCACATTCCCCGTAAGTACCGTTGTCAATCCGTTCCAGCGCCAGCCTCAATTTATTGAGCAGACGGCTTTCACGGGACCGGAGTCTGAGCCGCATGGACTGGTCGGAATGGACTGCGGCCTGGTCGATATATTCCGTTTCCCTATTGTTTTCGTCATTCAGCTCCAATCTACTGACCCGAGCCTGCTCCAAAATACGATCTATCTGGTTGGTAAGGATGTCCTTGAATTTTTCCATCTGGTTGGAATCTATTATCTGCTCCATGTATATTCCCCCTGAATTCAACTGTAACCGAATACCTTAAGTTTTGTCCGCGACAAAAACCAGGTACGTTTTCACACGAAGAGCAGGAACCGTGCCCGAATGAAATCCGGGCTGCAACCCAATCCTTCACCAGAGGATCTCCTGAAAAAAGAACTTAAAATTCTTTTTTTGTCCCATCCCAAGACATTTAACATCTTCTATCCCACCGTCCATTTTCATATACCGTTGGTGCAGCCACCCAAGAATCCGCGTTTAAAAAGGGTTCGGCCCCCTTCCCATGCCATGAAATAGCACTAAATCCACTTTTAGGCGTCATTGGCGCACTTTATGAATTACAACTGGCACCCCCAGGCGAACAAAAACAACAAATGCGAGAGAACTGAATAGAGTGAACAATATTTCCGGACACGGGTCAAAAAGAATACAAGGATATGACCTGGCAAGAGGTGTGGCTATATTTGCCATGGTAATCATTGATTTTAAAGCCTTTTTCTGTATTGATGAAACCTTTCCGGAATGGCTTTATGCGATTATTGAATATATGGACAGAAGGGCTGCTGCTGCCCTCGTGATCATTGCCGGGGCCGGTATGACACTCATGTCCGGCAAAGCCTACACGGAAAAGATCCGGGATACGCTTTTTAAACGAGCTGTATTCCTTATACTTTGCGGTATTCTGATTGCCAGGATATGGCCGGCGGATATCCTTCATTTTTACGGATTTTTTATCTTAACCGGGCTGGTAATGGTTCAGCTTTCCAGCCCGGGTCTTTTGGTCGCGGCCGGCGTCTTCTGGCTGGGCAGTTTTATAGGGCTTTTTGATCATGTTGGCGTATACCTGGAAAACCTTGCTGCCGGTAGCCTGCCCGAACAACTTGCAGACCTTTTTTTCACAGGGTACTACCCGGTTTTTCCATGGGCTGCACTTTACCTTTTTGGCATGTGGCTGGGACGGCAGGATTTAAAAAACCGCAATAACGCAATAACGCTTCTGGGTTCAGGGCTTTTAGCGGCGGTGTTATCAGAGTGTGCAGGATATTTTATTCCCGGCATGGCGGTAAAAACAATTCTGGCCCATGGCGCCTCGGATGAAACAGCCGCATACATTTTTATCCTGCTGTCAAAGCTGACCGTTATAGACCTGACCCTGCCAAGCCCGGTTTCCATTATATCCGGTGCCGGTACAGGGCTTTGCGTTATCATTCTAAGCTTTTTGTGTACCGCCGGCCTGAAACAGGGACCGCCTCAATCTTTCATGATTGTGGGGAAAAACACCTTGTCTTTGTATGTACTGCATATCCTTTTTATCAAAGGAATTGAGAATCTTCCGGGCATAGAAGAGGACTACCCTGTCCTTTGGTGCACCGCCGGGGCAATCCTTTTCGTTGCGGCCTATACATTATTAATACGCCTATGGCTGAAAAAATTTGCAATGGGCCCACTTGAAAGCGCCATGAGGTATTTTCCCTTTGTTAAGGCCCAGCGAATCGTGAAAGAACACCCCGGTGCCAGCGCAGGATAACTGCACGGAGATAAATCGGAATAAAAAATTCTCATAAAAGAAAAAAAAGAAACCACTCTTCTTATTTTGCCAAGCCCAATACCGGTAAAAACAAGCCGATTGACTATAAAATCAAAGAGATAAAAACCAGCGCCAATGTGGCACAGGCATTGCTAAGATGCAGTCCCATGATTAGTTGCCGGCCTGTTCCGGCAAAATAATATCCACAAAAAAATATTTATGCCAAGAGTGCTTTGACCTGTCATAGAAATAAGCAACAACACAAAAAGTATATACCCAAAATCACATGGAGGGCCAATTGGAAAAGACGGCCGCTATGACAATAAAACATACCGTGATGGCTCGTCCGGTATCCGGACCGGGCAACATGTCGGCCGGCACCGCCGCCATCAACAGTATTTTATATAATTCATTCCTAATCACCCTGGGATCCATCCTTTGTGCCTGGACAATCAACACGATACTTGTTCCCCATCAGTTCCTGAGCGGTGGGCTGGCCGGGGTTGCTTTGATTATGCACTATCTTTGGCCCCAGACATCGGTTGGCAGCCTTAATTTCCTGTTGAATATCCCAATTCTAATAGTGGGATGGTTTTATGTGGGCCGGCGCTTTATGCTCTACAGCATTTTCGGAATGGTTGTTTTTTCCATGGCCGTGGAGTGGATTCCCGCAACCAGGCCCATTGAGGACCCCATGCTGGCAGCCCTGCTTTGCGGCATCGTTTCAGGCGTGGGCTGTGCATTGATACTAAAATCCGTGGGATCGGCCGGGGGGATTGATATTATATCGATTATCCTGCTCAAGCAATTCTCCATCCGGCTGGGGTCCACCACGCTTTTTGCAAATGCCGCAATCCTTCTGGTGTCCATGGTTTTGTTCCCCATGGAGTCAATTCTTTATACGTTGATTCATGTATTTGTAGCCTCCCGGGTGATTGATCTGGTTATAACGGGCATGAGTAAACGAAAAGCCGTATTCATTGTCTCTAAACAATGGCAAGATATCCAGCAGCAGATCTTTAAACAGTTAAACCGGGGCGTGACCATCATTAACGGGTGCGGCGGATATACGGGAGAAGAGGCAAATCTGCTTTATACAGTTGTCACCTTTGGTGAGTTGAGCCGCTTAAAGGCCCTTGTAAAAAAAACAGACCCAAATACATTTCTGGTGGTTTCCGATACCTTTGAAGTTATGGGGCATGGTATCGGCAATCAACCCCATTGGTGATTGAAAATAAAAACCCCATATTGTGTTGAGCGCTTTTCCGCTGAGAAGCGTGATAAAACTATTTTCTAAGGAGAAAAAATGATGAAACGGTTTAAAACATTTTTGTTCGTGATGGTTATGGCTTTGGCGGTAATGACATGGGCAAACTGGAGTCCTGCCATCGCTTCCGGCGAAGTTGATGATACGGTGGTCGAAGAAACCGTAGGCCAGGAAGAGGAAGCGATGGAAAATGATGGGGCTTATGAGGAGGATGGCCAGGAAGAATGGAATTCCCAAGAGGATCCGGAAGCCGAAACCCAGGAAGAATCCCCCTACACCGAATAACGGCCATGGGCCGTCCTTGGTCTATCTACACCCAGGCTTCGGCCCACAACAAAGATAGAAAGAGTCCAGCTGCTTGCTGGAGACTTTCTTATAAAAAATCCCCCTGGATCTGACTTATAATTATTATCTCAAGCATTGGTTGAGATAGTAGTCACAAGTCGACCTGCAACAAAAAGAGCACGAATAAAAAACTTTCGTGCTCTTTTCTTTTTTTCCGCGCCCCTCAAGCCGTCATGGAAAAATTACACTGTAATACTAAATGTAGACAGGGGCCTTGGGGCAGGCATTTTTAGGTTCGCTTCTTTTCCATCCTCACCTGTTCTAACGTTATGAACAAGTTTAAAATCCGTATGGAATTCGTGCCCACAATTGGGGCATTGCATGAGCATTCCTCCAATATCTGCCGGGACACGAAGCGGCTCATGACATCCTTTGCAATCTTTGATAATGTAGTTTTTCATATGTATTGTATCGGTAAGAGTGCTAAAAGAATTAAATAGTGCCTAACGGTTTCTGATTTTCCCATGGGCCAAGGTTTGTTATCCAAAGTCATCTGCCCGGACCGCCAAATAGTTTTACAAGCAAAAAGGAGGCGTTTTTAACATCGCTATGTATGCTCTTTTCTTATTTCTGGTCGTTGCCATTTTTGGTGTTCAACTGACAAATCTTAAGCAGTCAAACCGGGCACTTGAACAAAAATTGGAGATGCTCAAGGATAAATTTGACCGGCTGTATGATACGGTTCAAACGTTAAAAGCGGAAAAAGGCACAGCGCCCCGGGACAATGCTTCACCTGATGACACGGCTGTTGAACACACGTTGGAAATCAAAGATGCAGCCACGCCTCCCGGCACATCAGAAACGTCCGGGCCTTCGCTGGTAGTGGATTATGACTGTGCCCCTGTTCAAGAAGTCACTAGGATTGATTCGCCGCCACCGATGAAACCGGATAAGAAAGCTGTGCCCTATATCCCCCCTGCTGTTTTAAAATCCAAGCCAAGCAATCGTCCGGTTTCCAGACTGCCTGGTGTTGAACTGCGCAGAAGGATTGGCCGGCTCAATATCAACTGGGAGCTTTTTACGGGGGCCAGGCTCTTTGCATGGGTTGGTGGGGTGGCGGCCTTTATCTGTATTGGATTGCTGTTAAAACATTCCATTGAAAAAAACTGGCTTCCGCCGGCAGCACGGCTGTCGTTCGGAGCGATCCTGGGAACCGGGCTGATCCTGGGATCGGAAAAATTTAAAGAGGCACGCCTGAAGATTTTCCGGCATTCCCTGACAGCCACGGGGATCGGCGTGCTTTATATTGTTATATTTACGGCAACGCTTTATTACGATTACCTGCCGGCCATGGCAGGATTTGCCATGCTTGCCCTGGTGTCTGCGGCCGCATTTGTGCTGGCGGTGTATCAAAAAGGACTCACGGTTTCGGTCCTGGGTGCCGTTGGGGCCTATGTCACACCGCTGATGATCAATACCGGGTCCGGGAACCTGGCAGGTCTTTTTATCTATCTGGCCGTGGTCAATATTGCATTGTATCTGGTGTCTGAGAAATTAAATTCCCAGGCCCTGCTGTTGACAGGGGCCACCGGCACCTTGGTAACCCTGGGACTGGCGGTTCTTAACCTGTTTACCCGGACAAGCGGCTATACCATTGCAGGGGTCTGGGCTGCCAATCTTATTCTGTTTACCGTTTTTCTCCGGCGCCAGGGCTTGAATCCGGTTGAACGAAAATCCGTATTCTGGAGCGGGTGTGTTTTGTACCTGTCATCGGTTGCCATGGTTCTGCTTTTAACATTGGGGAAACCAGGCTGGCATCCTCTGATGCTATTGACCATTGCCATGATCTGCGCCACCGTGCTTGCCACTAAAAACAAAGGCTGGACCCAAACATTCATCCCCTTTTCCTGCATCACTTTTATCGCCGCAGTGGTATGGGTTGTCACCCGGTTTGATGCGACCGGTTTCTCCTTTAGCTATGTGCTGATACTTGTGTATGGTGCTGCCGGATGTTTAGGCCCTGTGGCGCTTGTGATGAAATTTGGAAAAACCGGCCTGGTGCTTCAATGGTTTAAAGTATTCCCGGTGGCCCTGTCCCTGATGTGTCTTACCGGGCTTGTCTTAAACCCCATGTGTGCGTTTTACTTCTGGCCCATGATGCTGGGAATCCAGGTCCTGGGGCTTTTTGTCAGCGTGATTTTCCAGGCGTTTATTCAGGTGTTTTTATTGTTGGCCATATTTGTTGCCGGCGGGATTTTCTGGATGGTTAATATTCCGGCGGATGCCATGGGGGCCGGATTTTTCATCTTTATCCTGGGGGCCGGCTCCATACTGTCGGCAGGGATTCTTGTGGTAGTGACACAGCTTCCCCGGATCCTTGCCGCCATGAAAATGGCACCCGGGGAAAAGTCCGGTGCCATGATACCTGAAAAGTGGCTCAGCGCCGCACCCGTGGCAGGTGTGTTTATTCTGATCGGATTTTCTTTTTTTGTAAACCATCCCCATTTCCCACACATGGGAATGGCCACCCTGGCCTGTTTTCTTATTCTGGCCGTTTTCTTTGCCCGGCGGGTCCGATTCCAGCCTCTAGCCGTCATTGCCCTGATGGGCGCAGCCGCTGCCCAGGCCACATGGGTGTTGAATACAAGCCACCCGGAAACCGTTAATATAGCAGGAATCTGGTGGTCCGGGGCGCTTTTTGCGGCAGCTCTGATAACCCCGTGGCTGTTTTTTAAACAAATTGAACACTGGAAATATCTGTGGAATACATGGGCGGTCTATGAGGTGGTGCAGGCGGTGTTTTTCTTTTATTCGGTCAAACAGGCCTTTCACACCTCTTGGGCAGACTGGTGCCCCATGTTGATGATTGCTGCCAAACTATGGCCCGTGGCAAGGCTATTGCGGCAACTGGCTGAAAAAACGCATAGAAATTCCATCCTGGCATTTCATGGCGGCGCGTTATTGTTTTATGTGTCTGTACTTCCGGTACTGGTGTTGAGCCACGGCTGGATCGGGCTTGCCCTGGTGCTGGAGGCCACGGCATTGCTGTGGCTGAATACCCGGATCATTCACCCGGGCCTGCCTAAAACCGCCGTTGTTATGGCGCCCGCAGGACTTTTATGGCTGCTGGTCTCATTACCCCGGTTAAAAGGCCTGGAAAATCTGCCGATTTTGAATCCTGCCGTATTTGCCCTGACACTGGCGGTGGCAGCCCTTGGCCTAGGCGTGCGGTTCGCAAAGGATTGCGACCAAAAGGTGCTGTGGCTGGACGCACCGGATTTTTTCTGCTGGCTTTCCCTAGGTTCAGGCTTTTATCTGATGAACCTGGCCATTGCAGATATTTTTGCAGGACCTGACCAAAAATTTAAAGTAATGCCCGGATCTGAGTTATTTGCCGTCAGCCTGAACCAGGAAATTGTGTCCATCCTCGGGTTTGCCGGTTTCGGACTTGGGCTCCTTTTGTGGAAAAAAGGCCTGGACACCCCCTTTCGCATGGCGGGGCTTGTGCTGATCATGATAGCCCTTGCCAGATCGATAGGGTTCCCTTTCCGGTTTGGCCATCAGTTTACCGCAATGATGCCCCTGGTAAATTTCCCCACATTGATGTACGCGATACTGCTGGCCCTTCTGGTCCTTGTGCTGTATAAAAACCCCAAACAAAGATGGCCGGTCAGCCAGGTTTCTGCACGGCAGTTTATGGGGGTAACCCTGGCCGCAACCGCCTTTGCCGTCATGAATATTGAAATTGCGGCCTGCCTTGAACAGCCGGGGCAAACCTTTTCCCTGCTTGCCTCGGGAAACTATATGAAGTTGCTTGCCTATAGTATTGGATGGCTGGCTTTTGCCATTGCAATGCTTGTGGCAGGCATCCGGTTTTCCTTACCGTTGTGCCGGTGGGTGGCCACAGGACTGATATGCATTACCGTGGTGAAGGTCTTTATTGCAGATACGGCAAAACTGGACATGGGATACAAGATTGCCTCGTTCAGCATCCTTTCCCTTGGATTATTTTTTGTTGCCTACCTTTACCAGAAGTTTATTTCAGATGAACCCCAAAAAACGAAAGCAAACAACAGCGAATGATGAAGACAGCCAAATTTAAATCCCTACCCGTAAATTGGTTAATCCTTCCGGCGAAGGCCGTTGCCATGATCTTTATTGGCGTTTTGGCCTTTACTGTAATTGTTGCGAACTGCGCGGCTGAACCCTGGCAGGCCAAGGCGTCAATTGATGTTGACGGCACAGGACTCACCCAGGCGCTTCTGCCTGCGGAACTTTTGATGGGCAACAATAACGGATCATATGACCTGATCCTGAACGGCCCGGACAATAATCCCCGGGCCTTTGAGCTGTTCATGAAAAACAGATCCGATTCAAAACAATTCATATTAAAACCGGGCAACATCCAACTCAATCAGGCGGGCGGGTTTGTCTGGGATGCGGATCTGCCCGGAACCCTGGTTGATGAAATCCGCATTGAGATGGGTGACCACAACTATATGGGCCGGGTGGATGTGATGGTGCAAACGGAAACCGGCTGGCAAACCGTTGCCCAAAACCAGGCCATATACCGGACACCAGAGGCGGCCAACGCATCTATTAATATAGAGCAGGGGATGTATAAAAAAATCCGGTTGGTATTCACCGGGTTTGACAAGGCGTATAAACAAAAAATTGTTCCCATCCGGCGTGTCACCGCACTGCACCGGGGAAAAGATGAACAATATGCACAAATGCAAATTGTTATGACCGACCGCATGCAGGTCAGCAGGGACGAAGACTTCACAGAGTTAAAAATGGTTTTGCCGGGAAAAGGGATCAGGATCAAACAGATCCGGATCACGACAAACAGCCGGTTCAAAGGAAGCTGGGAGCTGGGACATGAACTGATCCGGAACAACAGGGTACGGTTTATTCCTGAACAGTCCGGGCGCGTTTCCGGTGTAACCGGTGACGGACGTATGATTTCAATGGCGGTCAACAAGGTATGGAACATGAACTGTCTCATACTCCGGCTCAGGCCGGACTCAGGATTCCTTGGGCCCATTGATCAGGCCATTGTTGTGTTACACCAGCCTAAAATACTTTTTTCCGCCGATATGCCGGGGCGCTATACCGCGTTGGCCGGAACGGGCCGTCATACAAGGCTTAAGCAGTTTGCAGGCATTTCCGGACAGGCAATGGTTCGTCACCTTGATTTCGGCCCCCCTGAGGTTAAGATATGGTATAATTCACAATCTTTGCTCGAAAAATTTAAGATCAAAGGCGGGCCGTTTGATGAAAATGGCGACTATCGTTGGAAAAGTCCGGTGACAATAGATAAAATCGGTTATTACAGGCTTATTTTTAATATGGAAACAAGCCTTGCCAAGGCAGGCGCGTCTGTCCGGCTTGTCAAGGATAACGAGCAGATCCCCTTTTTCTGGGGCCGGCAGACTTACACAAGCCATGAACTTGCGGCCCAAACCGAATACGACCGGGATGAAAACGCAACCTCCTGGGAAGTGTCTTTGCCGGTAAAATCAGGGGCATGGCAGACACTGGTGTTGACCGGTTCCGGCATTTTTTCAAGAACTGTCCACTGTTACCGGGAGAAATCAGGAAAAACCGGCTGGGAAAAGGTCATGACCCGGCATTGGTCCCATGCCGAACAAGGGGTAACCCAGCTTGAAATTGATTCCCCAGGCCGGTTTATGAATGGCAGACGGCTTAAAATCAGTATCGACCATGGCGACAATCAGCCCATCGAGATCTCCAAAATTGAAGCCGGTTTCATGGCTCCTTCAATCTGTTTTCTGGCTTATGAACCTGGAAATTATTTTCTTTTTGGGGGAAATGAGGCTGAAGGCCCACCCAGTTATGACCTGACCCTGATCCAGGACCGGCTGATGGCCTCTTTGCCTGAAGATATTGAAATGGCGGCAGCAGATGTGGTTAACGCCTCGAAATGGGAGCAGTTGATTGAACGCCTGTTCCAGGGAAAAGGGCTCGGCCTGTATGCTGTTTTAGCTGTTGTAACCCTGATTCTTATCGGGGTTATTGTCCGGCTTTTCCCCAAGGCTGGTGTTCGCGGTCCCCAAAACTAACTGCGGTATAGGCGAAGCTTAAATTCACAATAAGGAATACGTAATGTCAGGTAAAAAACCAAATATTAAAAATGCATGGAAACATGCAAGAAAGCCTTCAGGCAAACCCAATAAATCAGCGCTTGAAACCAGTATTCAAATTGGAAAATATAATCGGTTGGGTGTTCAAACCGAATCAGATTTTGGTGTGTATTTAAACCTTGGGGAAGACCGGGTTCTTCTGCCCAATAAATATGTGCCGGAGAGTCTGTCAATTGGCGATTTCATTGATGTATTTGTGTACACGGATTCTGAAGATCGTCTGGTGGCAACCACGTTAAAACCTGCAGGCGTAGTCGGTGACTTTGTTTTTCTAACCGCAAAAGATGTTGCCCCTTTCGGCACTTTTATGGATTGGGGACTGGAAAAAGATTTACTGGTACCCAAAAATGAGCAGCAGGACAGAATGACGCCCGGAAAAAAATATTTAGTTAAAATCTGCCGGGATGACAGAACACACAGGGTTTATGGTACCACGAAAATTTCCGCCAACTGTGATAAAAACACCAGGGATCTGAAAGTCGGACAGCAGGTTGACTTGATTATCCACACGATTACGGCCATTGGGATAATGGCCGTGGTTGATAATCGATACTATGGGATGATGTACTTAAATGAAACCTATCAAAAATTATTTACCGGGGATACATGCAAAGGGTATATCATGCGGATCCGTGAAGATGGAAAAATTGATCTGAGCATGAAAAAACCAGGGTATTCATCAATTCCCAAATCTGCGGAAGTCATTTTATACCGATTGAATAAATCCGGGGGATTTATTCCCTGCCATGATAAAAGTTCTCCTGAAGAAATCCGCAGGCAGTTTTCCATGAGCAAAAAAGAATTCAAAAGGGCAGTGGGAAATCTGTATAAAAGAAGATTGATCGAATTAAAGAACAACGGGATTGCCCTGTTGAAATGACGCCACCGCCTGGGGTTTCATGTTTAAAGAAAGCCCTGTCAGATAAACGGATTAGCGGCGGCTCCCCACAAGCCTGAATTGACCCAATAGTAAGGAATTCTATAATACCGGGATATTTTGCGTTCATGCATTCTGGACACCGTCTCATCTTCAGACGGAGCCGGGCATTTCTCGATCTGTTCTTTTGTTATATTCAAATAAAAAATCTTTGCAGCTACCGACGATTTGGTCCGAGTCACTCAGTTTGTATCCCATTAATTCATTGGCACTTCTTAACATGGGTCACCTCATATAATTCTTTTTTGTAGGGTTTCCCCTGTAATTCTTTGTACATAACTTCCATACGGAGGGGGGCGGCTACATGAGAAACCGCATCGGTTTGCAGTAAACTATGTATAATCACAGTGCGATCCCTTTGCCGGAACAGTTTATGATCCGAGTAAACCCCTGTCTGTCTCCCGGTGCTCTTCATAGTAACGTGCTTCGATAAGATTTTGTTCCGGATTACGAAAGCTGGAAAAAATCAACCGTTAGTCCACCAGAGCAACAAAAAATTGCTCAATCACGCATAAAACATCGTTTCCAAAACCCATATTCCTGATTTCCAGCTGTCAGCCTTTTTTACAGATTGAAAAAACCATCGACGAATTTAACGCTGAAATTTCTTCGTGGCGCTGAGAACAAAAAAAAATAATACCTAATTTCAGCACGTTGAATTTTATTTTTGCCTGTTTTTTTTCCGGCATCATAGTTGCTCTATGTAATGCCAGGCAAAAAAAACATCTTTTCAACACAGAACTAAAGAGGTGAATCTTGGGCAAATTAAAACAGAACAGACAGTGGCTGAAAAGAGCAATTTTTCTTAATATGACTTTTTTTCCCATGATCCCTTTTATTATTGCTTTGGGGATCAGCTTCTATTTCTTTTCTTCGGCTTTGGATAAATCCACCCAGGCCAGCCTTGAAAGAATCCTGACAGACCACCGCAAAATGATTGAATCATTCCTGCTTGAAAGAAAATCCGACCTTGAACTGATCACCCGGGCATACACCTTTGAAGACATTATGGCCGAGGGTGCCATCGGCACCATTTGCCATAGTCTGCAGAAACGATCTCCAGCCTTTGTTGATTTAGGGCTGTTTGACGAGACAGGTAAACATTTAAAATATTCCGGATCCTTTGCCCTGGCAGGAAAAAGCTATACCCAGGAACCCTGGTTCCAGAACACCATGCTCCGGGGATTTTACATCAGTGATATTTTTCTAGGATACCGCAATATACCCCATTTTGTTGTGGCCGTACGCAGGACTGAAAACAACCAAAACTGGGTGCTGCGTGCCACCATTGACACCGTATTCTTTGATTCCATGGTATCCGGGGTGCGCATCGGCAAAACAGGCGAAGCCTATATTTTAAACCACGAGGGGGTTGCCCAGACCGCCAGGCGTTCCGGGGATATCGCCCTTCTTGATAAAGATCCGGCCTTTGGGTGGATGAACCAACAATTTTCCTCCAGCCAGCAAACTTTTCAGTTGTCACCCAAAGGCCAGCCTTTCTTATATGCAGTATCAAAACTGGCCAATAAATCCTGGTATCTGGTGGTACGCCAGGAGAAACACGATGCATACAGGGCGCTTTACTCTGCGGTCCTGATTTGTGTGGTCATCGCCATTTTAGGACTCACAGCCCTGGTGGCCCTGGCCTATATCACCTCCGGGACCATCAGCAGGCGCATCGACCGCCTGGACGAGGAGAAGGAACAGCTGGGCAGCCAGTTGATCCGGGCCGTGCAACTGGCGGAAATCGGGGAAATGGCCGCCGGATTTGCCCACGAAATAAACAATCCCTTACAGATCATCAAAAGTGAATATGCCTTGATCAAAATTCTTATGGAAGAACTGTACCCGGGCAAAGAGGGAAAGGAGGATAATTCTCCCGATCCCCAGACCCTCAATGATATCCGGGAAAGTGTGGACCAGATTCACAAGCAGGTGGAGCGCTGCCATGAGATTACCTCCGCCATCTTAAAATTCGGCAGAAAAAAAGAGGTCAAGCACACCACCCTGGACCCGAGTACGGTTATTCCTGAAATTCTCAAGCTGGTTGAAAACTCCGCCCGTACCAGCGGCGTAGAGATCACCACACAGATTGAGGAAAATATACCAAGTTTTATGGGCGACCCCGGCCGGTTCCAGCAGGTCATGCTCAATCTGGTCAATAACGCCATACATGCCGTTACCAGCCAACACGGTGCCAACGGCGGCAAAATTGAGATCAATGCAGCCCAGATCCGGAACAATGAAGGCCAGGCCATGGTTGACATTCAGGTTAAAGACAATGGGTGCGGAATCGCGCCTGAGCATATGGATAAAATTTTTTCACCCTTTTTCACCACAAAAGCCGTTGGCAGGGGAACGGGTCTGGGGCTTTCGGTATGTTTCGGCATCATCGAAAGCTTTGGCGGCACCATGTCCGTGGACAGCCGCCCCGGCGAGGGGACCGTGTTTTCCATTCAGCTTGCGGCACATGAAAATCAATCGTCTTAAAGGAGGACAACCTAATGGAGAAGATGAAACTGTTATTGGTAGATGATGAAACCCGCTACCTTGAGACCACCAGCAAACTCATTAAAAGAAAGGGCTACGATGTGTGGACAGCCCCAAGCGGAGAAGAAGCGCTTAAAATCCTGGCGGCCCACAATATCCATGTGGTGGTTCTGGATGTAAAAATGCCCGGGATGGACGGTAATGAGACCCTCAAACATATCAAAGAACTGTACCCCTTAACTGAAGTGATCATGCTCACCGGTCATGCCACGGTGGATTCAGCCATAGACGGTCTGAAATCCGGTGCCTGGGATTATCTGATGAAGCCTGCTGATGTTGAGGATATCATTGAAAAAGCAGAGCTGGCGTTCCAGAAACGTATGAATCAGGAAGAAAAAATCCGCTCCGCCCAAGCCAAACAGTATCTGAAATCCCCCCGGGAAATTCTCAAAGAGGGCAACGAGTAAACCTGAACATAAGGAGTAAATTGAATGAAACAAGAAAAGAAAAAAGTCACCGGGTATGACAAATACATTGACTGGAAGATCTTTATCGTTCCTGTGGTTCTGTTTTTTGCGGTGCTCTTTATGCCCACCCCGTACGGCATGAAGGATGTGGGCATGGAATACACCATTGCTCCCCAAAAAGTGGTCTCTTATATCACAAACGAACTTTTTTCCGTAAAAAGTGAAGAGGCCGCCCAATGGCAGTTGCTCACCGCCCAGATCATGGAACAGAACATGCGCATCGGCGCGCTGAGCAAGGACAGATTCCTTAAACGCGATGCCAAATGGTGTAAAAAATATAAAATTCCGTCCCAAAAAGCCAACCTTGAAAAGGCACAGGCGTATGTCAGCAACAGCGTCAACGATGCGGATTTCAAGGCCTTGATGGACAAGGCACTGGAACTGCGGAAAGACGGGCTTAAATACGAAAATCTCAAGGACAAGGACAAGGCAAAGGCAGACAGTGGTGCCTGGAAAATCAAGGTCGCCATTGCCATGGGTATTTTTGTGGTCCTGTGTTTCTTAACCGAATGTATCCCCTTGCCGGCAGTTGCCTTCTGTATCGGCCTGATTCTGGTGTTCACCGGCGTGGTCAGCCGCCAGGAAGTAGCCATGCTCTACTGGTCTGACGCCTGCTGGTTCATCATGGGTTCGCTGATGTTTGCGGCCGCCTTTGTAAAAACCGGGGTGGACAAACGGGTGTGCATGATGATGTTCAAACGCCTGGCCGTGCCCAATCCCAAATGGATCACCTTGATCTTCTTTTTGATCATCACGCCCTTGGCGGCCTTTATATCCGACCATGCCCTGGCGGCCATGTTCCTGCCCATTGGTATGCTGCTCTACCAGAACAGTCTGACCGATGAGATACCTGAGGACAAAGAGCTTGCCAAACTGTTGATGATCTCCATTGCCATGGCCTGTAATGTCGGAGGTCCGGGCGCTCCGTCCGGCGGTGCAAGAAACGTTATCATGATGACCTATCTGACCGACATGTTCGGCCTTGATATCGGTTACTTCCAGTGGGTCACCTATTGTTTCCCCTTTCTCTTTGTCATGATTCCGGTTTCCTGGTTCATCATCAACATACGCTTCAAGCCTAAAACCGTTACTCTGGCACCTGCCATGAATCACCTGCGCCATGAAATCGACCGCATGGGCTCCTGGAACAAGCATCAGATCTGGGCACTGATCATCTTCCTTGTCATGGTTTTCGGCTGGTTTACGGAAAAAGCCTTTTACAATATAGGTATCTACCCCATTCGCCTGGGTATCGGCGTTATTGCCGTAGCCGGCGCCATCGCTTACATCCTGGCCGGCGTAGTCAACTGGCGTGACTACCAGGACCGTGTGGACTGGGGTGTTGTCTGGCTCTATGCCGGTGCCATCATCTTTGGCCGGACCCTGGATTCAACGGGCGCGGCATACTGGCTGGCACGGTCCGCCATCGACTTTTTGTCCAATTTCGGCATGGATTCAGGCCTGCCGCTGATGGCCGTATCCAACGGTCTGACAGCCATCCTGACCAACCTCATGGCTGACGGTCCTGCGGCTGCATCCGTAGGCCCCATTACCCTGAACATGGCCGGCATGGTGCATCCGGGCAGCGCCTATCTGCCCTTCATGGCCATGGCCACGGCAATTGCGTCATCCTTTGCATACTGCCTGATCATCGGCACGCCGCCCAACGCCATTGTTTATGCCAGTGGTTACCTGGAACCTAAAGATTACCTGAGAGCCGGTCTTCCTTTGTTCTTTGCTGCCAATGTAGTACTGCTGCTGCTCACCGGTGTTTACTGGACCGTTAGAGGATTCGGCACCTTGCCCGGATTCTAACAGATTTTTTTTAAGGAGGTTGATATGACACAGATATCAAAAAAAACACCCCCCCAAATAACCAAAAACAGAATCTACTTTTCTAAAGAGACAGAACGGCGGGTGTTTTTTTACATGACATTGATCATGCTTGCCGCAGGGATTATAAGCAAGCTCTTTTAAACAAAGGGTTATGGAGGACAGTCCAGTGAAAAGCCTTTCAGAACACGCCTTTTCACCTAAGGAGGATAACATGAATACACCAGGGGCACTTTCGGCATTGAAATTTTACAACCAGGGTGTAATCCGGCTGCTCATCGAACCGGTCCTGTTTTTTGCAGATCTGCCTGCGGTCCACACCCTGGGCCGGGCCTTGGGGTTTACAGCCCTGTGTGCCGGATTTTATGCCGGAGCAGGACTCCTCACAGGCCCAGGCCCACAATCTCCCGTGGTCATGGCATTGATCTATTTTGTCAATGCGGCAGGCATGGTGCTCATCAGCACCATCACAGGCTTTTGCACCATGGTGATGATCTGCGGCAAAAAACAGGGCTTTTCCCTGGTGTTCGGGCTTTATGCCTATGCTTCCGGGATCACCATGCTCATCTCATGGCTGCCCTTCATGCTCTGGTTCACGGAGCCGTGGAAATACTGGTTGGTTTATACAGGATTCCGGCAAAGCTGCGGCCTGTCCAAAGCCCGGGCGATTACCGTCCTTTTGATATCTGTGCCTGTCCAGTGGTGCCTGATTTATTCGGCCATAACAGCGGTCACCGGCCGTGTGTAAAAATCTTTATAAATAGGAGCAATGTAAAATGAAACAACCCATAAAAGTCTTAATGGTTGATGATGAAAAACGGTTCAGGGAAACGACACGCAAGATCCTGGAACGTAACGGGTTTCAAACCATTCTAGCGGAAAACGGCGAAAAAGCGCTGCAATGCCTGGATCAGTCGCCGGATGTGGCCATTCTGGACATCCGTATGCCCGGCATGGACGGGCACGAGGTCCTTGAAAAAATGCTTAAATTAGAACCCGATTTACCGGTAATCATGCTCACGGGCCATGGAGACAAGGATTCGGCAGAACAGTCTCTTGTAATAGGTGCCTTTGACTATCTGTCAAAGCCTTGTGACATTGACCTTTTGTCCGATAAAATCCGGGAAGCCTGCCGGAGCAGACAACAAACCGGAAAACCCGAAGAGGATCTGGTGGGGTCGGCAATGATTCCTTTAAGTGCGTATACTACCATTGACGAGGACGCCACCATTGCCGAATCGGTCCAGGAGCTTAAAGCCTCTTTTGTAACGATGCCGACTTCGGATCTGATCATGGAAACGGGCCACAGGTCCATACTGGTCATGGACAAAAATGGTCAGATTCAGGGCATTCTCACCATCCGCGACCTTTTAGAACGGATTCTGCCCGGCTACCTGACCTCGAGCAAACCGGCCATGGCGGATTCCATCCAATACTCCCCCATGTTCTGGCGGGGGATGTTCACAAGCGCCGTAGAACAAATCCGCAATTTGACCATTAGTGAGATCATGTCCCCGGTACCCGCATCCATTGATGCGGAATCCACCCTGATGGAAGCGGCCTGGATCATGGTAGACCAAAACCAGCGCCGTCTGATTGTCACCGAAAACGGCAAACCCGCAGGGGTGATCCGGGAACAGGACCTGTTTTTTCAAATGGGAAAACACCTGATTCCCCCGAGATTAAGGAGTAATTGATGGCTGACATCAAAACCCTTATGGCCTGCATTGACTTGTCCGACTATTCGCCCATGACCCTGGGCTATGCCCTGGGTCTGGCTGAACAGGGAGATCTCAATGTTACCATTTGTTCGATTGTTCCCCTAAGGGAGGTCAACCCGGCGTTCATGGCCGGGATGATGTATCCCTGCAGGGAAGATACAAAAGAATATCTGGATGCACTCAAAAAAAACCGGAAAGCCCAAATTAATGAACTGATCATGGAACAATTCCCGCAGTTTATCAACAAAACAGATATCCGCATCTCAACGGGGTATCCGGCAGATGGTATTATAGACATGGTTGACCGCGTCGGCGCGGACCTTGTTGTCATGGCAAATAAAGGCCGCTCCAACCTGTCCAAATTCATGTTCGGCAGCACTGCGGAGTATGTGTTCCGTCACAGCACAACCCCGTTGCTCAGCGTAAGGGACAAACATATTTTCAAACGCACTCACTCAGGCAAGGCCACTCCTGAAGCCACAAAGATCCGCACCGTTATGGCGGCTGTGGATTTTTCTCTATGGTCCCCGGCGATTCTGGCTAAAGCCGGGTGGCTGGCTAAAATCAGTGGGGCAAAACTGCATGCATTCAACTGCATCAGCACCAAGGAGCTCTCTTGGGTAAAGTCTCACTATATTCCTGAAAATACGTTTGACCTGGAACAATTTCTGCCAAAGGAAAAACAACGGCGGCATGATCTCCTGGCCGACCAGATAAAGGCGGCCGGGCTCAGCGACATTGACGGGCTTGATATTTCCATTGATTCGGGTGTGCCTTACGAACAGATTCTTTCTGCTTCACAGGAGATTGGCGCCGATGTTCTGGTACTGGGCCCCAGGGGGCGCAGCCGTTCGGCCAAATTTACCCTGGGCAGCACCATAGAAAAAATCTTTCGTCACAGCCCGGTGCCCGTGCTTCGCTTAGGTCCGGATATCATCCACTAAAAAACACCCCCGGGTCTGGCTCAATGAACCGGACCCGGGATTTTACAAAGGAGGTCTCATGTCAGATGAAAAAAAAATATTAGTTACCATAGACGGCTCAAAACGTTCAAAAAGGACAGTTGACTATCTGTGCAGCTTCAAACCGTTTAGAGACAGGAACGTGACCTTATTTAATGTAACAACCCCCGTGCCTGAAGCCTATTATGATCTGACCCGGGATTCCTTCAGCAATATTTCCGTATCCCATGTAAAGGCTTGGGAGATGGGACAAAAAACACTAATAACCGAATTTCTCAAAGAGGCTCGCCAGAAAATGATTGCTGCCGGTTATATACCGGACAAGATCGAAATCAAACTTGCCAGCCAATCAAAAGGGGTTGCCAGGGGCATTCTGGATGAAATCAAAAACAATGAATACCAGAGCCTTGTCATCCGCAGAAAGGGAGGTGAAAACTCCATCATCGGCGTAGCCATGGGTGGCGTAGCTGCCAAGCTGGTGGAAAAAGCAGACTTTATTCCTTTGATTATTGCCGGAACCCGTGAAATCCGCCATTATCTATGCGTCGCGGTTGACGGCTCCCCGGGAGCCACACACGCGGTCCAGTACACTGCCGATATGATGGCCAACACCAACTGCCGAATTCTTCTTTGTGCGGTCATGCGTACCACGGTCAGTGATTCAGCGCCCAAAGGGCAGGATCCTTTTGCAGACTTGGCGATTTGGGCCCAACACAAACTCAATGATGCCCTGGCCGAGGCAAAAGAGATCCTGACCCAGGCAGGCATCCCGGGAGACCGGATTGAAACCCGTCTTGTCCAGGGCGTCCAAAGTCGGGCAGGCGCCTTGCTGGACACAGCCAGGGCCGCAGAATGTGACACCATTGTCATGGGACGCAGGGGGATGTCGGATGTTGAAACTTTTGATATGGGACGAATCCCCAGAAAAATTATTTATGCGTCCAGAAAATTCACGATTTGGCTGATTCCATGACCTTTGTCTAATAATTTAACAATAGGTTAAAAAAGGAGAGACAAATGGGCACACAAAATTTATCCAGAATATTCAATCCCGGGTCCATTGCCGTGATTGGTGCCGGTGACGAACAGCACCGGGTGGGCCATACCCTGATACGCAACCTCATTGAGGGCGGATTCAGGGGCGCTGTCTATCCTGTCAATCCGGATCATGCCAAAATTATGAATATGCCTGCTGCAAAAGATATCCGTGATATTGAAGGCATTGTGGACCTGGCCGTGGTGACGGCACCCATCGATCAGGTCCCCCAAATCATTGAAGCATGCGCACACAAAGGTGCCGCAGGGGCCATGGTGATCAGTGGCGGGGGCCGGGAGATAGGGGAGCAGGGGGTCCGAATCGAACAACAGATCAAGGCCGCTGCCGGGCAAAGCGGTATGCGTATCATTGGCCCCAACTGCATGGGTATTGCCCACCCCCCGGAGAACCTGAATGCTTCCCATATGCCGGGCACACCGGCCAAGGGACGTGTTGCCTTTCTGTCGCAATCCGGATCCGTGTGCGCTTCGGTCATAGATCTGGCTGAAAAGGAAAATCTGGGCTTCAGCCATATCGTCAATTTAGGATGTATGCTGGACGTTGATTTTGCCGACATGATTGATTATTTAGGCGAACAACGGGAGGTGGACAGCATCATCATGTACATGGAAAGCATAACGCGAATCCGAAACTTTATGAGTGCAGCCCGAGCCGTCTCCCGAATCAAGCCGATTATCTGCCTGAAATCGGGACGGTCGGCGGCCGGTGCCTGGGCGGCCTCTTTTCATACCGGTGCCCTTGCCGGAAAAGATGCGGTTTATGATATTGCCTTTGAACGGGCAGGTATCCTGCGGGTGGACACCTTTGAACAATTGTTTGACTTTACCCGGATTCTGGCAAGACAGCAGCGTCCCACAGGCAGACGATTGGCCATTGTCACCAATGCCGGCGGTCCCGGAGTTATGGCGGTGGATGCCCTTTCATCTTTTGGTTTTGAGCCTGCCGTACTCAGCATTCAAACCATTGAAGCCCTTGAGTCCTCCCTTGAAAAAACATGGAGCAAAACCAATCCTGTGGATGTTCAGTCAGACGCATCTTGTGCCCAGATTGCCCGGGCCGTTACCATTGCGGCCCAGGCACCGGAGGTGGACGGTGTCCTTATGATCCATTCACCCGTGGACCACATTGCCTCGGCTGACCTTGCCCAAGTCCTGGCAGGCCAGATATCTTCTCTGCCCAGCCCTGTGTTTACGGTCTGGCTGGGCGGTATAAGCATGGACAACGCCCGGCAGATTCTCAATGAAAAAGAGGGGCTGACCTATGACACCCCGGAAAAAGCGGTTAGGGCATTTGCTGGATTGTACAAGCACACCCGAAATATTGACATGCTCAACGAAATACCGGTAAGGCGCGACATCAAGCTGAAGATCAACCATGACCAGGCCGGATCAATTATTGAATCCCATCTGAAAAACGACCAATTCCTATTAAATGGAACTTACGCCCAAACGATTCTGAATGCTTACAGTATACCCGTAAGCCAGGCAGAACCTGCCGGGGATAACGTGCCGGCACCGGACTATGAACTTTATGTAGGAGCCAAACTTGATGCCCAGTTCGGGCCGGTCATTAAATTCGGCATAGGCGGTACGATGTCTGAAATTTACCAGGACACTGCGCTCACCTTGCCGCCTTTAAATTCCGCCCTGGCTGCCCGGACCATCAACTCAACAAAAATAGCTAAGGCGTTAAAAGGCCTCCTTGGGTTCAAGGCCGTTGACCAGGAGCTTGTGGAAACGCTTTTAATACGCGTAAGCCGCCTGGTCACCGATTTCCCCCAAATCTGTGAACTGGAAATCAATCCTGTAGCGGTCACCGATGGGCAACTGATGGGGCTTAACGCACGCATCCGACTGGCCCCGCCCCCGGCAGCAGCACCTGACCACCTTATTATAAGCCCCTACCCGGCCTGGCAGGAACAGCTGTATACCACCCAGGATAGTGAACAAGTGCTGATCCGGCCGGTGAAGCCCGAAGATGCAGACCCCATGCTGGACTTTTTTGAAAAACTGTCGACCCAGACCATATATTTACGGTTTTTCACACCGCTCAAACAATTGTCCAAACGCATGCTGATCCAACTGACCCAGATTGATTATGACCGGGAAGTTGCCCTGGTTGCCTGGTTTCCAGCCCACAACGGAGAAAAGATTATCGGCTCCGCCAGAATCATATTCACCGCCAACGGCACGGAGGGCGAATTTGCCATCATGCTGGCGGATTCATGGCAAGGCAAGGGGGTCGGAGCGGCGCTTTTGAAGTCCTGCCTTGCGTTTTCCAAACGATACGGCCTGAAACGGGTATTTGGCGTGGTGCTGCGTGAAAACAAGCAGATGCTTCGCCTTGCCGACAAACTGGGATTTAAAAAGGTCGGCACACCAGCCTCAAGTGAAATTGAACTCATTATTGACATCGACAAGCTGGATCTTTACGCGCTTTAAACGTGTATTTTTTCAACCAGAAAGGAGCCTTCTCCATATATCGTGGCCTAAAAATTGACCCACATCATAAATTGGAGTACAATCCACAAAAAATAACAAATAATTGGAATGTACTCCAAATGATATCCTATTTTATTCAGACACATAAACGACTGCTGAACGCAATTCAATATCCCCATCACCGTTACCTTTTCGATTCATTCTGCCTGGACAGCCGTTTGACCGGTATAATTGGCCCCAGGGGAACAGGAAAAACCACGCTTTTGCTTCAATACATCAAAGAAAAAATGGAAGACCCGAATAATTGCATTTATGTTTCAATGGATCATATATATTTTGCCGGCAGGCTGCTGATTGAATTTGTTAATGAACTGATTGAAGATTACGGCATCCATTTTTTTTTTCTCGATGAAATACATAAATACGCCAACTGGAGCCAAGAATTAAAAAATATTTATGATACCTTCCCGGATGTACGGATTATTTTTTCGGGGAGTTCCAGCATTGATCTTGTCAGGGAAAGTTACGACCTGTCCAGAAGAGGTGTGTTGTACCGGCTGGAAGGGCTGTCTTTCAGGGAGTATCTGCTGTTTAACGAAATTGCTGATATGGCGCCGGTTCAATTTACCACCTTGCTGAATAACCATTCGGCTCTCAGCGCTCAAACGGCCGGGATCAACAAAATTAAAGGCCATTTTAAAACCTACCTCGGCCAGGGGTATTACCCTTTCCACCTGGAGGGACGAGCCACCTATCACCAGAAGATATTAAGGGTGGTGGAAAAAACCGTTTTTGAAGACATTGCAAATTTCTACAAATTAAAGACAGAAAATCTGCATTATTTTAAACGGATCATCTCTTATCTTGCCACAGTCCCACCCGGGGAATTGAATCGAAACAGCATTGCCAAAACTTTAAGTATAGATCATAAAACCGTTCAAAATTATCTGAATATCCTGCACGAATCCGGTCTGGCTAACTTATTGAAAAAAAACAAAGCCGGTGGCGGACTGCTCAAGCGCACGGAGAAGATCTATCTTGATAATCCTGATATTTACGCGGCTGTCAATGATGAGACAGGATTTTCATCGCAACTTGGAAGTATCAGAGAAATTTTTTTTATAAAAATGATACAAAATGGTGGACACAAGATCCATTACAGTGACATCGGTGATTTTGAAGTTAATGGAATTTTTTTTGAGGTTGGCGGGAAGAACAAAGGCAAAAAACAAATAAAAAGACATCTGGACAATGCCTTTCTTGTCAAAGACGACATCCTTTTTGGCTCCAAGTATGAAATTCCTTTATACTTGTTTGGTTTTCTGTATTAGAAATGAAAACTTTTTGACTTGCGTTTCCGTCCTACAGTTCAAAATCGCATATATTGTCTCATTTGTCTGGAGATATAATTTCTCACCACCCTTGCTCTGCGTTGAAAAGTGCTAATCATTGAAATAAGGTTTAACTTAAAAAAGGGCGCAGGATGAAAAAGCGAACGTTTTCTATTGCAGTGCTCGCCCTGCTGTCCATATTTCTATTAACAGGCGACAGCCAAGCTCAGGGAAAGGAGTACACAGATGAATCAGCTCAACACAGCAACCTTTGCCGGCGGATGTTTCTGGTGCATGGCTTCAGCATTTGATGACAAACCGGGAATTGAACAGGTGGTTTCGGGATACATGGGGGGAGATGTAGACAACCCCGGTTACGAGGATGTATGCACGGGAAACACTGGCCATGCCGAAGTAGTCCAGGTGCATTTTGACCCCAATATTATTACATACCAAGACCTTTTAAAAATATATTTCAGCCAGATTAATCCCACGGACGAAGGCGGCTCTTTTTTGGACCGCGGCAATCAGTACAGGTCTGCCGTTTTCTACCATACCGAAGAACAAAAACAACTGGCCCTGGAGGCAATCCAACAGATTGATGATTCAAAAATGTTTGACAAGCCCGTTGTCACCCAGGTCCAGGAGGCAGTCGAATTTTTCCCCGCCGAAGAATACCACCAGGATTACCACAAAAAAAATCCTATTCAGTACAAATCTTACAGCCTCGGGTCAGGCCGGCAGTCTTTCGTCAACCGGGTGTGGGATGAAAAGAGCCTGAAAATTTTTTGACGGAACCAGGCCGGAGAGCAAAAGCGCACATTGACACAAACAGAACAGGGGGGTGCCCACCCCACTTATTCCAGATAATTAATTCGGTCGCGCTGAAATTTATTCCCAGGCAGAAACTCAAAAAGTATGGGTACGAGGTTTGGGAAAAATGTTTTCGGCAGATAGATGCCGCTAAAGAAAAATAAGGTCTCTCACCACCGTCTCGGGTGGCATCGAAAACTATCTTTACATACTGTAAAAAAACGTGACAGGTGACAGTCTTTTTATCCACCTGTCACGTTTTTTAAATTCTCGTATCATTTCAAGTCATTAACCTCTATTTTCACCACTTTTCTTCAACTGGCATATATCTTGATATCTCTGTGTACAAATACTTAAGCCGGATAAAACGGCCTCACAGGAGCCATAGATATTATGAATGAACCCATTGCTGACAGAAAAGAATTTTATCAGGTACTGACCCGGAATATCAGAATTCGTATCCTGCTGGTTTCTATTATCCCCATGATGCTGACAGTAGGCATTTTATGCTGGCGGTTTCACCTGGCTTATTCAGAAAAAATCAGCGCTCATATCGGCGAACTGGTACTCAAGCACACCCAGAACATCGATACGTTTCTCAAAGAAAAATTGGGAAATATCCGCTACCTGGCCCGGCAGTTGTCTCTCACCCAGCCGGATATGGCCCAGCAGTTTCTGACCGCACAACTTGCTGAACTTAAAGATGAATACGGAGATGTGTTTACGGATCTGGGCCTTGTGGACTCAGAGGGTATCCAGTTTGCCTATGAAGGCCCCTTCCGCCTTGTTAATGCCGATTACAGCGAGGCAACCTGGTTTTTAAAGGCCATGGACAGCCCCTATTATATTTCGGATGTATTTGCAGGACTTCGCGGCCACCCCCATTTTATCCTGGCCGTCAAGCTGTCAGCCCAGGGCCGCACCTATATTTTAAGATCCACCATTAATTTTACAGCATTTAACAGTCTGGTGGAAAACGTCCAGATCGGCAGGACCGGTACGGCATTTATTGTCAATGCCGAAGGGCGGCTTCAAACCCATCCCCGCTCGGGAACCATGGAAATCGTCCCGTCATTTATTGCGGATCCAGCCATTTTCAAAGACAAGCACACACTGATTCTCAAGCATAAAAATGACAAAGGCAACACCTGCCTGTATGCCCTGGCCCTGTTTAAGACAGTGGACTGGCGTATGGTATTCCGCCAGGATGCCGGGGATGCATTAAGGGATATGTGGAAGGCTGAAGTGCTCACCCTTATCATATTCCTGCTGGGCTGCGCAGCCATAGTGTCAGTTTCTTTTACACTCTCTAAAAATCTTGTCAAACGCATTGCAAGGGCAGACAAAAAAAATGAAGCCATGAACCAGCAGGTGGTAGAAAGCGGAAAACTTGCCACCATTGGCGAACTTGCAGCAGGCATTGCCCATGAAATCAACAACCCTGTAGCCATCATGGTGGAAGAGGCAGGCTGGATGAGCGATCTTCTTGAAGAGGAGAACGGGATGACTTCGGACGGCAGGAGTGAATTTGATAGGGCCATTGCACAAATTACAACCCAGGGCCGGCGCTGCAAAGACATTACCCACAAATTGCTGAGTTTTGCCCGGAAAAGTGATGCCACAGTGGCCGATATCGACATCAATGACACCATCCGGGAAATCGTTGAGCTTACTGCTCAAATGGCCCGGTATAACAACGTCACGATCTCTACCCGGCTTGACCCGGACTTGCCCTTTATCCGATTTTCCCCTTCCGAACTTCAGCAGGTCATTTTGAACCTGACCAACAACGCCATTGATGCCATGGGCAAAGACGGCGGCAACGTGAAGATTGTAACGAGCCTCAATGCTCAGGACAATAATATGATTGAAATTAAAGTGGATGACAACGGACCGGGCATTCCCGCCCAATATCTGGACCGGATTTTCGATCCATTTTTCACCACCAAGGCCGTGGGCAAAGGCACAGGATTAGGCCTTTCCATCTGTTACGGCATTATTCAAAAAATGGGCGGCACAATAGAAGTGAAAAGCAATATGGGACAAGGCACCTGTTTCTTAATCCGGTTGCCTTTAAATGTCCGAAAGACAGCCAAACCATCAACAAACGAATCAACAACAGCAATGGGCTGACAAGGGTTAGCAATATATTAACCCCAGCCCATAACAACGCATAAGAGGAATTAAGAGCCAATTGGAACATTCCTATAAACCTTTAAACCATTTAGGGAGACTTTGCAGATGAAACTTTTATTTGTCGATGATGAGAAAGCCTTTCTGGACACCCTGATCAAACGGCTTGAAAAACGCGAACTCAAAGCGGAAGCCGTTTATGACGGACAGTCAGCCATAAACTTTCTGTCTGAAAACACCAACACGGATGTGGTGGTCCTTGACGTGAAGATGCCCGGCATGGACGGGCTTGAAACACTTCAAGCCATTAAAAACGAAAACCCGCTGGTGGAAGTGATCATGCTCACGGGCCATGCCACAGTGGAAAATGCCATTGAAGGGATGAAACGCGGCGCATTTGACTATCTGATGAAGCCCTGTGATCTCGAAGAGCTCATCTCTAAGATTGAAGAGGCGGCAACTAAAAAATTTAAACATGAGGAGAAGATCATGGAGGCCCGGGCGAAGGAAATCACAGGCCGCATGGTTTAGGAAAATGAAAATGAAAGACACCCCTTTACCCCATACCCGGCTGCTTCTGGTGGATGATGAGAAAGGATTCGTGGATGTGCTGACCAACCGGCTGGGCCGCCGGGGCATCAACGCCGTCAAAGCCTATTCCGGCGCGGAAGCACTGCGGGCGCTTCGTGAAGCCAGATTCGATGTAATGGTCCTGGATCTGAAGATGGAAGACATGGACGGCATTGAGGTGTTGAAAATTGTCAGGAAAATGGCCCCGGATCTGCCGGTAATCATTTTAACCGGACACGGCTCAAGAACAGCCGCAGAGGATGGTATGACACTGGGCGCTTTTGATTACCTGACAAAACCCTGCGAACTTAACGAATTAATGGAAAAAATCAGCCTGGCACGGCAGGCCAAAACCAATAGAACGGAGAAATAAATCAATGATATTCAAATCGAGCGGATTCAAACTGGCGGTAGCAGTGTTGATAGGTGTAATCGTGTTTGTTCTGCCCAGGCCGGAAGGAACAAAATTCAAACTTTCCGGCACCGGCGCAGACCAATTGAGTGGGGCAGTCAGTCAATATTTTTCAGCCCAGGAAACAGAACCGGGAAAACCTGTTATTCTGACAGCCAAGGCCCCCGGCACCGAACAGGCCCGGGTACAGTATCTTGCAGACCAGGCCCAAAAAATGGGCCTTTCAGAAGTTAATGTGGATTATGTGGATGGATTGAGTCCCAAAGCCAAACGGTTTTTATCCGTGCTTGCGGTACTGGTTATCTTGTTTGTGGTGGAGCCCATTCCCCTTGAAATCACGGCGGTGCTCATTGGCGCCTCCCTCGTTTTCATGGGCATTACCGATGTGAAAGGGGCATGGGCGCCCTACATGCATCCGGTTGTTATTTTCATCATGTGTTGCCTGATCTTTGCTATTTCCCTGGACAAGGTGGGGCTGACAAAACGCTTGGGATATTTTATTATCAAAAAGGCAGGCAATTCCGTAACTAAATTTACTTTTATCATTGCCGTAGGTTTAGGACTTGCTTCCTCTTTCATGCATGATGCGGCAGCCTGCGCCATCGGTATTGTCACCATGCTGCCCCTCATGCGGGCTGTGGGTATTGAGCCCAATACCAATACGGCCAAATTTATGATGCTGTCCCTGCCCTTTGCCTGTTCCTGCGGCGGCATGGGGACGCTTGTGGGCGGTGGCCGGTGTATGGTGTCTGCGGCATTTTTAAAGGAGTTCACCGGTATTGAAATCACGTTTTTTGAATGGATCAAGTATTGTATGCCGGCAGCTATTATCTGTGTGCCTGTTGCGGTTCTGGTCACCTACTTTGTTTACCGGCCCGACCCCAAATTCAAGCTGCCGGATTTTGATGAGGATTTAGGCCCCATGACAGCGGACGAGAAAAAAGCATTGATTATTATTGCGCTCTCCTTTGTATCATGGCTCACCAAGGGCATCCACGGATTTCACTATTCCATCACCGGTATGGTGGGCGTGGCCTGCCTGGTACTGTTCGGCGTTTTAAAATGGCGGGACATCAATGACAACCTGGAATGGGGTACTGCCCTGTTTATTTTCGGCGGCGGTATATCTTTAGGCCTTGCCATGGGATATTCCGGGGCTGCGGATTATTTTGCCAACCTGTTCTTCCCATTGATTCAGGGCAAGGGCTGGCTGGTGCTATTTGTGGGTGTGGCCGTGTTCGGTGCCCTTGTCACCAATGCCATGGCCAATGTGGCGGCAGCGGCGTTAATCCTACCCATTGTTATCCCCATGGCCCAGCTTGAAGGCGTCAACCCGGCCATCCTGGCCCTAGGGCTTGGTATGGCCACATCCTTTGCCATGCTGCTGGTCATCGGTTGTCCGCCCAATGCCATTGCCTATTCCTACAAGTACTTTAAGTCCTCGGATCTGACGAAACTGGGTCTTGTGGCCACACCAACCCTGCTTCTGATACTGGTGGGCGTGGTATGTACATGGTGGAAAATTTTAGGTCTAATATAGGAGGCATCTGCTGAACCTGATGGAAATCAATACCCTTGAAAATGATACCGGCAAGGTTGTCCGCGTGCTGCTGGTAGACGATGAGGACAGCTTCCGAAACGCCATTGCCCGGCGTCTGGAGCGACGAGATATGGTTGTCAGCCAGGTGCCGGACGGGGCATCCTGTCTGGAATACCTTGGCGCTAATGAAGCCGATGTGGTGGTGCTGGATATGAAGATGCCCGGAATGTCCGGCATTGAGACCTTTAAGGCCATTAACAAATACTATCCAGGACTAAAGGTGATTTTTCTGACCGGGAATGCCGCTATCACCGAAGGGGTGGAAGGGGTCAAGGCCGGTGCCTTTGACTACCTGTCCAAACCTGTGGAGATCGACCACCTGGCCGGCAAAATCCGCCAGGCCTGGGAACTCAAACGTCTGGAGGCGGCCCGGGAGCGGGATAAAATTTTCAGGCGGCGCCTGGAAAAACGTATGATGCACACCCAGAGACTGGCCTCCCTTGGCACCATGTCCACAGGCATTGCCCATGAAATCAACAATCCGTTGGCCATTATCAAGGAGTCAGCCGGATTCATGCGCGTGGTACTGGAGGGCTCGGGCCAGATTCCGGAAAAAGAGATGCTTTTCAAAGGGCTTGACAAAATAGAGAAAAGCGTGGACAGGGCCAGACGGATCACGCATCAGTTGCTGGGCTATGTCCGGAAACACGGTCGTGATCTCACCCCGGTGGATATCCGTCAGCTTACCGTGGATACCGTGGCATTGATCAAACAGAAAACAGAGGCTAAAAAGGTATCTGTACAATGGGATACTGAGCCTGAACAACCCATGCTGATGTACACCGATCCTTTCCAGGTCCGCCAGGTATTGATCAATCTTTTGGAAAATGCGGTGGATGCTGTGGAGCCCGGTGGGCAGATCCGGCTTTCCCTTTATAGGAAGGATAAGGCGGTCTGCCTTGAAGTTCGGGATAACGGCAGCGGCATCACCCCTGAAAATAAGGAAAAAATATTTGATCCTTTTTTCACCACCAAACCCAATGTATCGGAAAATGAGTCCGGCACCGGACTAGGGTTGTTTGTGGTCCATAAAATCATGACCGCACTTTCAGGCAGCATCGCAGTGGAATCGGAACCCGAACAAGGCGCACTCTTTACGATCTGCCTGCCTGAATGGCATTCCGAATAAACGATTACAAATTCTTTCATAATTTTTTAAGGAGAAAAAACATGGTAAAAATACCGGTAAAAATCTTGATCGTTGATGATGAAAAAGATTTTGTAGAGATGTTTTCCCTGCGCCTGACCCGGCAGGGGGAAAAGGTATCTGCCGCCTATTCAGGACAAGAGGCTCTTGATCTGCTTGAAAAGACAAAGATAGACGTGGTGATCCTGGATATCCGTATGCCCGGCATGGACGGCATAGAGACCTTGAAAAAAATNAAGACNGCCTATCCCCTGGTGGAAGTNATCCTTCTCACCGGGCATGGATCCACGGAAACTGCTGTGGAAGGCATGAAGGAAGGTGCCTTTGATTACCTGATGAAACCGGCGGATTTTGATGATATCAGCGAAAAACTTACCAATGCCTGGAAGCGCAAGGAT
>NZ_KB893053.1 GCF_000373985.1 Desulfobacter curvatus DSM 3379 | reverse complement strand
GATGCCTTCTGAAAGAAGGAAAGGCGGAATTTTCCCAAAAAGGAGTGGGCGGAACAACTTCGGCCGACCTTTTATTATTTATGCGTCAGCACTGGCAGAGGCGCTACGCCTTGATACGCTGATTTATGGGCCTGTTCAGGGCGGTTGACACAAATAAGAAATTCAGACTCCCGTGGCAAAAAAGAGCTGGACAGGTTTGGGCGTTGAACAGGTTTCGTTCAGCCACCTGGCCTTATCTTTGATGGGGCCGTCTTTCATCAACCTCGCCTGTTCCGGACATGCCTTGATACAGGCGCAGCACAGAATACAGTCTGCGGCAATGGTGGCATATCCTTTTTCCGCATCAATCGCCTCTGTCGGACATGCCGTGGCACAAATCCCGCAGTTCGTGCACATATCGGTCACCTCAATGAAGTCCGGGGCTCCCTTGCCCATGCCTTCCTTGTACGGAAAATTTCCCGGGACTTTCAAGGCGGAAATTTTTTTTAACTCAGTGGTTGTTTTGAGTAAATTTCCGGTATCGGCGCCAAAGTCTTCGGCCTGTTTCAGATCGTTTTCATCCGGCCGGTTCATGGCAACGGGAATATCCGTACTGGCAAAGGAGTGTTCGCCAATGAAGGCTGCCCCGGAAACAGGGATAAATCCGCATGCCGATGCAATATCCTTAAGTTCCAGTAAGGCATCCTCATATTCCCTGTTTCCGTATACTACGGTGAGTATGGCCGGGGTGCCGGCCGCCGTCATCTTTTTAAAGAAATCAGCGGCATCTGCGGGCAGGCGGCCGGCATATACCGGTGCCCCTAACAGCACGATATCATTGTCGTCAAAGGGTTCAAGCTCGGTCTCCCGAATTTTTGGACTGGTGAAGTTGACGGCCGTGATTTCAGCGCCACTGATTTCCAAACTCCGGGCAAGGCCCTGGGTTATTCCTCTAAGCACTGTTTCCGTTGTTTTGGTGGGACTGAAATATACAAGGGTAATCTTTTTCATGCCTGAAACCTCCATTTCTTGTGTTCTATCGTATCCGGGTATCTTTCACAAAGGGTAAAACGGCGGCCTTTAATGCCACCATATCATCGGCGCTTAGAAAATGTTCATCCACGGCGGCAAAACCCGGATCCAGCACATCCACGTTCCGTGAGCAGGGCTGGAGCACATAGGATTCTGCCCCCCGGATCATTTTGCCGATATTTTCCATAATCCCAGGCGAGACAAACGGTCTTGCACAGGTGGTCCTGAATTCATAGGCCGGTGCTTTTTTCATGATCAGCGCAATACTTTCCATGATCCGGTCCAGGTGTCCGGGATTTTTCATCACCATGGGATAGTGGTCTATATCTGTTTTAATGTCCATGGCCAGATAATCCACAAGGCCCTGATCAAACAGAACGTCCAGCACTTTAGGCGCTGTGCCGTTGGTGTCCAGCTTGACTTTATATCCCATCTGTCTGACCGTTTGGATAAAATCAGTCAGATCCGCTTGAAGGGTGGGTTCTCCGCCGGTAACCACAACACCTTCAATCATGCCCTTGCGTTTGTCCAGAAATTTTAAAATTTCTCTCTGATCCGGGTTGTCGGACTGGCTCAGGTTTAATGGATTCAAACCCGAATTACCGGAACTGACGCCCCTGTCGGGACGGGCAGTTCCGGTAGCAAGATCCGGATTATGGCAATAGGGGCAGGTGAAGTTACACCCCCGGGTAAACACCACACAGGCTATGGTTCCCGGAAAATCAATCAGGGAATTTTTTTGAAATCCGCCAAGATACATGGGTAACGGTTTTTAAACGGTTATGATGCGATCTTTGCCGCCACCTTCTGGGGGGTATAGGTCTTGCGCATGTGAAATTCTGTCTGTTTGCCGTTGTTCCACTGGCTCACCGGCCGCAGATAGCCCACTACTCTTGAGTAGATTTCCGTATCGGCATTGCAGGTTTCGCATTTGGCATGTTCCCCTGCAATATAACCGTGGGTGGGGCAGACACTGAAGGTGGGTGTCAGGGTGAAATAGGGCAGGCGGAAGGTGTTGGACACCTTGGAGACCATGTGTTTGACTGCCTCCACGTCTGAGACCTCCTCACCCAAGAACAGGTGCTGAACCGTGCCGCCGGTGTATTTGGTTTGCAGTTCGTCCTGAAGTTCCAGCGCCTCAAACAAGTCATCGGTATAGTTTACCGGCAGGTGGGTGGAGTTGGTGTAAAAGGGGTCGGAACCGTTTTTAAACTCTTCTTCGTTGGCGCAGACAATGTGTTTGAATTTCTTTTTATCCAGTTTGGCAAACCGGTAGGTGGTGCCTTCGGCAGGGGTTGCTTCCAGATTGAATATTTCACCGGTGCTTTCCTGCAGGCTTTCGATTTTGCTGCGGATATGATCCATGGCCTTGACAGCAAAGGCCTGGCCCCGGGGGGTGGCAATGCCGCTGTCCGTGCCCAGGAAATTCAGGCAGGCTTCATTCATGCCCAGAACGCCAATGGTGGAAAAGTGGTTGCGCCAGTAAACACCGGTGTTTTCCTTGATTTGTCGCAAATAGAATTTTGAATAGGGATACAGGTCGCCTTCGGTGAACTTTTCAAGAATTTTGCGCTTGATACCCAATGATTCGGCACTTATGTCAATCAGCTTATCCATGCGGTTGAAAAAATCTGCCTCATCCTCGGCAAGGCGCCCGATCCTGGGCAGATTCAAGGTGACAACCCCGATGGAGCCGGTCAACGGATTTGCACCGAAAAGCCCGCCTCCACGCTTGCGCAGTTCCCGGTTGTCCAGTCTGAGCCGGCAGCACATGGAGCGTGCATCCTCGGGGTCCATGTCGGAATTGACAAAGTTGGAAAAATAGGGGATGCCGTATTTGCCCGTCATTTTCCATATATTTTCCAGTTTGGGATTTGCCCAGTTAAAATCCGCCGTGATGTTGTATGTGGGAATGGGGAATGTGAATACCCTGCCCTTAGCATCACCTTCCATCATCACTTCTGCAAATGCGGAATTAATCATGTCCATCTCATTTTGGAATGCGGCATAGGTGTCTTTCTGGTATTTTCCGCCAATAATGACAGGGGAATCCTTGAGCATGGCAGGCACGTTCAAGTCCATGGTGATATTGGTGAAAGGTGTTTGAAAGCCCACCCGGGTTGGGATATTGATGTTGAAAACAAATTCCTGCAACGCCTGTTTAACTTCTTTGTATTCAAGCTTGTCATATCGGACAAACGGGGCCAGCAAGGTATCAAAATTGGACATGGCCTGGGCTCCGGCCGCTTCTCCCTGCAAGGTATAGAAAAAGTTGACGACCTGGCCCAAGGCGCTTCTGAAATGTTTGGGCGGAGAGGACTCTACCTTGCCGGCCACGCCTTTGAAGCCTTCAAGGAGAAGATCCTGCAGATCCCAGCCCACACAGTATACGGACAGAAGGCTTAAGTCATGGATATGGATATCTCCGCTGTAATGGGCATCCCGGATGGCCGGGGGATAGATTTTATTGAGCCAGTATTCGGCTGTGATATCCGAGGAGATGTAGTTGTTTAGTCCCTGGAGGGAGTAACTCATATTCGAGTTTTCCCTGACCTTCCAGTCCATGCGGCTGATGTAAGATTCCATGAGGCCGACGTTTTCATTGATGGCAATTTTCCGGATCTGGTTGTGCTGCTCCCGGTAGATGATGTATGCCTTGGCGGTTTTGTAAAACGGGGAATCCAGAAGTACCCGCTCCACAATATCCTGGATCTCCTCCACCTCGGGAATGGGCCCAAGTTGAAGGTCACGGGCAAGGGTCAGTACCCGCATGGTCATTTTTTTTGCATCCCTGCCGTTGAATTCCTTGGTTGCTGCACCTGCTTTGATCAAAGCGTTTGTTATTTTAGAAGAATCAAACGCAGCTACCCGTCCGTCTCTTTTTTTGATTTGTTCAAACATTTGACTACCTCTTGAAATCTGATTGATATTCACATACTCTGATGAGAATGCAGACGGGGAACCCCGGGCTGCAGCTTAAATTTAACGCGATATGTAGTTGTGTGTCAATACAAAAAAACTATATGTTGTGTTTTTAACACAAATCACACAAGGGTGTCATGCAACTTGACCAGAATCCGTTTTTTAGAAAAACCATAACACCGTGGTATGATTCAAACTTCGCCTGCTGGCTCCTGATTTGGTCTATGGTGCTGGTCTTTTGTTTTGCCGTGGGCGGAGTGATTGTGGCTGGTGACGATCCTAGGCTTGCCCGCCATATATGGTTTCCGTTGCTGCTGGCCGGGCTTTCCGGTTTTCTGGTTGTTAAGGTTTATGTGCGGTTAAACAACAGGATCAACAACGAGTAGCTCGTGCCCATCAGAAATAGCCTTTTTGCCCAATTGTGAGCTAAAGCTCTTCTTCGAACCTTCGTTGGATGAAAATGCTTATTTCTGGAAAGGCACGAGTTAAATGTCTCCGACTACCTCTATCAGGTGGTGAACAATCTGGGCTGTAACTCCCCATATCACCACATCTTCGTATGGATAAGTCAGTTCCTTGACACCGGGCCTGTGGCCGGCATAGCCGTTTTTCCGGTGGGTTTTCAGGAGCGTTTCAAAGGGAATTTCAAGCACTCTTGAAATTTCTTCGGTCTCAAAAACGATGTCATCTTTCTGGTTCCAGATACCTGTAAACGCTTGGATGTCCCGGTTTTTCAAGGTCTGAAAATGTCCCAGTGATCCGATATACTGCACATTTTCAGAAAGAATGCCTGTCTCTTCATAAAGCTCACGAAAGGCCGCTTGCTTGGCCGAAGCGTCTGTTTGTTCCACATGTCCGCCTGGAAAAGCCATCTGGTTGCGCCAGGCATATCCTTCCCGGTCCGCTTTCTGGATGAACAGCAGGGCAGGTTCCCGGTTGAAAAGAAAGAGTGCCATCACGGATGTGGGCTTAAACTGCGCAGGATCCGGGGCCGGCGGATGGGCGGCCGAAACAATAGCTGAATTTATTATTTCAATATATGATGAGATGTTCATGGATCATCCTTTTAAACTATATCTATCAAGCCTACAATCTTAATCTGCCGTTGTCAAACCGGGCCTTTTTGAATTTTAACCCGTTGTCTTGACAATTAGTTTTTAGCGACAATTATTATTAAAAAAATTTAATTTTAATCGTTAAACCGTAAAGTTCTTAGGAGTTATAATGGCAGAAAAAGAAACCAGACAATTTAAAACCGAAGTTCAGCAGCTTTTGCATCTGATTATTCATTCTCTTTATTCCAACCAGGAGATTTTTATCCGGGAGTTGATTTCAAACGCCTCGGACGCCATTGACAAAGCCAGATTCAAGGAACAGACAGAACCGGATCTGTTTGCCGATGACAATGATTATCATATTCGCCTGGCTGCGGACAAGGAAGCCAAAACCTTCACCATCACGGATAACGGTATCGGCATGACCTTTGACGAGGTCAATGACAATATCGGCACCATTGCCCAATCCGGCACTGCAGCCTTTATGGAAGCACTGGAAAAGTCAAAGAATGAAACCGGCCTCTCCCCGGAACTCATTGGACAGTTTGGCGTGGGCTTTTATTCTGCTTTTATCGTGGCAGACAAGGTGCGCCTGGATACCAAAGCCCCGGGACAGGAAAAGGGGGTCCGGTGGGAATCCGACGGTAAGGGTGAATATACCCTTGAAGAGATTGACAAGGAAAAACGGGGTACACAGATTACCTTGTTCCTCAAAGATCCGGAAGAAGGCGAGCAGGATTTCACCGAAGAGTATGTCATCCGCAACATCGTTAAAAAGCATTCCGATTTCGTCACCTATCCCATTATCATGAACGTGGAGACCAGCGAGCCCATTCCTGAAAATGAGATTATCAAAGACAAGGACGGCAAGCCCATCGGAGAGACCTACCGGAAAGTCAGAAAAGACGAGACCCTGAACTCCATGAAGGCGATCTGGGCCAAGTCCAAGGACGATGTGACCGAAGAGGAACATAAGGAGTTCTATAAACACATCTCCCATAACTGGGATGACCCCTGTGAAATTATCCACAAAAAGTTTGAAGGGGTGACCGAGTATGATGTGCTCATGTATCTTCCCTCCAAGGCCCCCTTTGACATGTTCCGGCCGGAACGTAAACACGGCATGCAGCTTTACTGCAAGCGGGTGTTTATCATGGATGACTGCAAGGAGCTTTTGCCCGAGTATCTGGGCTTTGTCCAGGGCATTGTGGATGCACCGGACCTGAATCTTAATGTCAGCCGCGAGATTCTGCAGGAAGACCGCTTGGTCAGAAATATCCGCAAGAATCTGGTCAAACAGATTTTTAGCGTGCTCGAAGGCATGGAAGATGAGAAATACATTGAATTCTACGAGGAGTTTGGCCAGGCCCTTAAGGCCGGTATCCCCACGGATTACGATAATAAGGAACGGCTGGCATCGTTGCTGCGTTACAAAACCACCAAGTCCGGTGACAAATATGTGACCCTTGACCAATACATTGAAAACATGCAAGAGGGCCAGAAAGAGATTTACTACATCACGGGTGAAAATCTGGCCTCTCTTGTCAATTCCCCGCTGCTTGAGGCGCTCAAAGCAAAGGATTACGAAGTCCTTCTCATGGTGGACCCCATTGATGAATGGGTGACCCAATCCCTGCCCGAGTACAAGGAAAAGAAACTGAAAAGCGCGGAAAAAGGCGACCTTGACCTGGAAAAGGTGGATGACGAAAAGAAAAACGAGTATTCTGCGTTGCTCTCTTTTCTTAAAGGCAAGCTGGAAAGCAAGGTCAAGGACGTGGTGGTCTCCAACCGGCTCAAGGACTCTGTTTCCTGTCTGGCAGGCGATGAGTGGGCCATGAGCGCTTATATGCAGAAAATCCTGAAAGCATCCGGCCAGAAAGCCCCGGATCAGAAGCGTGCCTTGGAAGTCAATGTTAACCATCCGGTCATGGAAAAAATTAAGTCCGTGTTTGAATCTGACACCACAAACCCCGTGCTTACGGACTATTGCGACCTGCTTTATGATATTGCCGTGATTTCCGAAGGCGGCAAGCTTGATAATCCGGCACGGTTTTCCTCTCTTGTGGGAGATCTTATGGCAAAATCCATATGAAAATTTGCCTTGAAAGCCTGGGCTGTTCAAGAAACCAGGTGGACAGTGAAATTATGCTTGGCCGGCTGACTGCAGCCGGCCATCAGATCATAACTGACCCGGTTCAGGCTGATGCCATCATCATAAATACCTGCGGGTTTATCTCAACCGCCTCCCAGGAGGCGGTTGATGTTATTTTGGAGATGGCTGAATTTAAAACCACCGGTGTGTGCCGGCACCTGGTTGTTACCGGTTGTCTTGTCCAGCGGTATAAGGATGACCCGGATCTTTTGGATAGTTTGCCGGAAGTGGATGCTTTTTTAGGCACTGCAGCCTGTGATCATATCGTAAGCGCCGTGGAAAATGCCGGCAAGACCCCATTTACCCTGTTTCCAGAGCCCGACACCCGGCAGGTGGACACCCCTGTGCAGGCCCGGGAACTTCTTTGTGAAAAAACCGCCTACATCAAGGTGTCCGAAGGATGCAGCCGTCATTGCACCTATTGTATTATTCCCAATCTGAGAGGACGCCAGCGTTCCCGGCCCGTAGAACTGATCTGCGATGAGGCGTCTGCGCTTCTTGATCAGGGCGTTAAAGAGGTCATCCTCACAGCGGAAAACACCACGGACTACGGTCTGGATTTGGATGGACCGGACTTTCATACGGTGCTTGAAAAAACTGCGGAAACTATGGCCCGAAAAGATCCGGCCGCCTGGCTGCGGTTTTTGTATACCCACCCGAGTACCCTTGATGAACGGGTCATTAAAGCGGTGCAACGCCATCCCAATATCTGTTCATACTATGATGTGCCCATTCAGCATGCCCATGATGAGGTCTTGAGACGCATGGGCCGGCCGTATACCCGGCAGGATCTTACCCGGTTCTTTTCCGATATTCGACAGCTGGATCCGGATGCCGTGTTGCGGACCACCGTAATCGTGGGCTTTCCCGGGGAGACAGACCAGCAGTTCAAGGACCTGTTGGCATTTATACAGGAGGTGGAATTTGATCACCTAGGGGTATTCACCTATTCCGACGCCCATGACCTGCCCGCCCACAAGTTAAACGATCATGTCCCCGAAGACCTGGCCGAACTGCGGCATGACACCATTATGGCGGCCCAGGCAAAGATTTCAGAAAAACGCAATGCCCGGCATGTGGGCCGTGTCTATCCGGTTCTTGTGGAAGAAAGTCCTGAGGACGGGGTATACATCGGCAGAACCCCGTTCCAGGTGCCTGAAGTGGATGGGGTAACATTTATTTATTCAGATGGACTGGACATAGGCAGCTTGGTTCAGGTAAAAATAACCGACGCATTTGAATATGATATTGCCGGGGAGATGGTGTGACAAAAAATATAAAAAAAGAGATTATGGCGCTGGCCGGTCCGGACCTTTTGCTGGTGGAGCAGGCCCTTGAAACAAATTTGACCCCGAATCTGGATCTGGTCAGGCAGGTGGCAGGCCATCTGCTGTTTGCCGGCGGTAAAAGGCTGCGGCCGCTGCTCATGATCCATGCCGCCCGCATGTGCGGGTTCCAGACCGGGCAGGAAATCGAGTTCTCCACTATTTTTGAGTACCTTCATGCAGCCACTTTGCTCCATGATGATGTGGTGGACGGCTCTGATACACGCCGGGGCAAGCCTTGCGCCCATACCCTGTGGGATGCGCCCACAGTGGTACTTACAGGGGATTTCCTTTTGGCCACAGCGCTAATTATTGCCGCAAAAACAAAATCCCCCCGGGTCATTGAAGTGATCGCTCAAATTACGGCAGACATGTCCCAGGGCGAAATTCTCCAGATGGAAAAAAAGGGGAACCCGGACCTCACAGAAGATGAGTACAATGAAATCATAGAGCGAAAGACCGCCGTTTTGATCCAGGGTGCCTGCCGCACCGGTGCCATTGTGGCCAAGGCCGATGAAAATCGGGAAACCGCCCTTAAAAATTACGGCTGGCACTTGGGCATGGCCTTTCAGATGGCCGACGATCTGCTGGACTATACCGCCACCGCCGAACAGCTGGGCAAGAATCCCGGGGCGGATATGCGGGAAGGCAAGTTGACCCTGCCCCTGATTTACAGTCTTGGAAAGGCCGATGCCCAGGACCGCGAATGGATGCTGGATGCCATGGCCCGGCCACAGTTTAATCCGGACGAGTTTGAAAGTCTTAAAGTCCTTCTGACCCGTTTGGGCGGCATTGAATATACAAACAACCGGGCCCTTGCCCATGTGCAGTCAGCCCGAACCGCCTTGGATATTTTTCCTGAATCCGATTCAAAATATCTGTTGGAACTGATTGCGGATTATTCCATCCTCAGAAAGGTATGACCATGATCTCTCCATTCCGATTTTTATTGGCCGCATTTATCATTGCGATTTTTTGTTTTTCCCTGGCCGGGGCAATGGCTGCCGGGCAGGATAGTGTCTACATCACCACCGGCCGGCATAAAATAAGCGGTCAGGATACGTTAAGTGCCAAAAAGGCTGCAGTGACAGATGCCTTGGAAAAGGCGGTTCAAAGTGCTTTTGTCTCTGTGGTATCCCAGAAGAAATTGGGCGAAAATCTTGATTTTCTTTACGACCAGCTTCTTGTCCGTACCATGGATTTTGTGTCTACGTACCGGGTTATTAACGGCAGGGCCCACAATGGGGCATATCTTGTGGGCGTAGAATCAAAGATCAGCCTGGACCTTATGAAGAAACGCCTGCGTGATTCCGGTATCTTCAACCAGGCCCGGAACAATCCAAAGGTTCTTTTGCTCATTGCAGAACAGGGACTTGAAGATACGCAACCCCGGTGCTGGTGGTGGCAACCGGAAGGACAATCCTATACCTCCATTGCTGAAAAAAGCCTGAAAGCCGTATTTGAGCACGCCCATATTCCTTTGGTTGTTACAGGGAATAATTATCCTGATCCTGCTGCCTATCATGTTGTATTTTCTGCCATGGATGACCAGGCAGCCGCCATGGCCATGGGGCAGGCCCTTGGGGCCGACATGGTCGTTTTTGGCATGGCATCGGCCCAGGAGTCCGCGAACCGGATGGGTAATGAAAAAACCTTTGAGGCGGGTGTTTCCTTTACGGTGCTGGATATGGCTTCCCAGAAAGAGGAGATCCGCACCACTGCCACTGCGACGGCCAAAAGCACGGATGCCCAGGGCGCAGACCAGGCACTTGTCCAGGCCGCAGATACCGCCGGGCAAGCCTTGAAGGAAAAACTTGAAGGGTTCTGGGCCCAGGCCATGAAAGAGAAAAGAGCCTTTGATCTTTATGTGGAAGGGGACAATTTTCTGACCCGGTTTATTGCCCTGAAACGTCAGCTCAAAGACATCCGGGAGATTGAAGATATTTCGCCCCGGGAGCTTGGATCTTCCCATGCCATTATGGAGGTCAACTATAAAGGTACCCCTGCCCAGTTTGCCAATGCTGTGATGCTGAGAACCTTTGAGGAATTCGGTATTGAAGTTTCCGTGGTTTCTGATGAAGCGGTGAAAATAAGATTTGTAGCCTCCCCGGACAACAACGTGGCCCCCCAGACGCCCCAGGACGACACAAAAGTTATTGCCCCGCAGCCGGACACCTTTCCCCAGGGATCGGACAACACGACCGGCCAGGGAATTATTCAGGAAACACTGCAAGAATAGCTTCAATATTCTTGACATAATTTCAAGGGTCTGTTAGAAATTACCTAAATTTAATGGCGCGTAACTCAGTTGGTAGAGTGCTACCTCGACACGGTAGAAGTCAGCGGTTCAAGTCCGCTCGTGCCAACCATAAAAATCAAGCACTTACGAAAAAGTTCGTAAGTGCTTTTTTAGTTTTTGCTACCGGCTGCTGCCAAAACAATTAATTGAAAACCCGCGGGGTTGGTCCGCCCCCTGTCAAAATATAAGCGGGCGTGCTTTGGCTGCCCCCCGGAGTTATGTGTTAGCTTTCCGGAAACTCTCATTCAGGTATGCCCGGATCTGGATGAGAAATTCTGGTTTTCTTATTGGAGTGTATTGTATTTTTTCCAATTGTCCGCTAAGAATGAGAAAGGATATACTAATTGACATTTTTTTCGATAGCGTTGAAAAAAACTTGCAAATGTTTATTCTCCTTATATTATGGAAGTTCGTGTTTAATAAGAAATATGGTTTTTTGTGGCAATTGAATTTAATAAAAAAATGATTAAAGAATCAAATAGATAGTGGTAAGTATTATGAATAAATTGCCCGCTAAAATAGATCCTTGTCCGGTTCAGGAAGCAATTCTTGAAATTCGATATTCATCGAAATTCCCTAGTGATGCCATTTTTGGTATGTTTTATGGAAAAATTGGAAGCCTATTTGATGGAAAACCTATTTCATTACCAATACTCCAAATCCCGGAAGCTATAAGGCGTCAAGATCCATCATTAAAATATAAAGCCTATCATCAATTCGTGAGTGGTAAACATACCCTAAACATTGGGCCAGATGTCTTAACTTTTTCGACTAATACCCCCTATTGTGGATGGGAAGAATGGTCTGCCTTCTTCTATGAAATTTTGTCAAAAAGCATTGACGCTGAAGTTATGACTAAAGTTGAAAGGTTAGGCCTTAGATATATCAACCATTTCAAAAACAATATTTTTGGGAAAATACACTGCGAAATTGACTTAATTGGTAAAAAGCTAAAAAAAGAGTCAACAAATATCCGTACAGAAGAGGTGGATGGAGATTACATAAAAATCCTTCAAATTGGCAATTCTGTCACCATGGTGAAAGGGAACCATTCGATTTCAGGCTCCATTATTGATATTGATATCTTATGCAACATCGAAAATTCAATGTCTTTTTTAAAGAATTATATTGAGGTTGTTGAAAACGCCCATATTAAAGAAAAAGAACTCTTTTTTTCTTTAATGAAAGACTCGTTTCTTGAAGAATTCAATCCTATTTATGGAGAATAGTCATGGTAGAATTATCAAGCTCGACAAACTCGGTTTATAAAATGGTCATAGGCATTGGCACAGCATCATTAATTTCTCTGAATTTCACACCGGATTCTGCCGGCCAAGTGTATGCAGGTACGTCCTATGATTATCAGTATGAATGTACATCTGAGAATCAATGCTTTTATCAATTGAAACATGAAACAATGAGGCAGGCATCGCACCAAGACAGTTTGGAGCCAATCGTTGCTATGCCAGTAGTAAAAAAAATAAAAGTGAGATTTAATAAGCCTCGAAAACTCTCATTTCATGCTGTTGAGAATGAAGAAGGGTTTCTGAGTTAGCAATATGAATTACCCATGGTACAAAGAGGTTCATGACTCTGATTCTATTACGCAAGGAGATATAATTTTTGAATGCCCGATCCCTTCTCCAGATGAAAATCTGTTTCAGGCTATTCTTGATGAAGCTGAAGAAATAGAGTCGAGTATAGATTTACAGACTGCGGATATAATAATTTTAACTCAAGCCTGTGATATCGAGCACGATAAAATTGATTCTGTTGTGTTATGCCCCATATGGCCCCTTAGTACTTTGATAGAAACAAATTCATATTTTAAAGCGAGCAAGGCCAGAGAAAGTTTAAGGCAAGGAAAAGAGCCCGCCTATCATTTATTAGGCGAATATACCTCAGATAAAATCAAATTAGATTTTTCAATTGTTGATTTTCATCGGATCTATTCATTGCCAAAAAAATACATAAAACAAATAGCCAAAAATAGAACAACAAGATTGCGGTTGCTACCACCATATAGAGAACACCTTTCTCAAGCATTTGCTCGATATTTTATGAGAGTGGGTCTCCCAATCGATATTGAGAAAGACGCCATAAAGGCGTATTCATAATATTTAATTTTTGCCTAAAATGTGCATAGTTTAATTGGTGAAAGATCAGGTCGGCCATGGCTGTTATTAAAAATCAGACAAAAAAATCAAGGGGTTACGTAAAATTTTTCGTAACCCCTTTTTGATTTTTGTGCCTCTCTCAATTCAAAAAGTATACTCTTCGGAAAAAATTCACCCGGCTCCAATACCATTTTTTATAAAGGTAAATACGGCCATGAGTACACACATCAGGGAACTTACAACAATCATGGCCCGGATTTCTTCTGGTCCAAGTTTTCGGACTGCGGGATATTTTGCTGCCATGGCGATTAGAAAAACAATGACGATAAAGGGCAGGGCCGGCAGATACAGGTTCATGGATCTTGCCGTTACAATTGAGAGAATCAGGCCGATAGCGGCCACAGGGAAAAATGCCCGGGATTTGTTTTGCCTTTGTTTTGATCCGGCAAGGCTGAATATATTGTCGCTCATGCCGAACCGAAGGGCGCCTGCGGACAGCAGGGCCACCACGACCCAGTCGGTGACACCGAATATGGGCATGAAATAATCATTGCCGGGCATGGGCATTTTGACCAGGAAAAAATCTACCAGGGGCACCGGGCCTGTCATACCTTCCCGGTAATAGTCGGAAATATCTTCTGCAAAATTTCGGGTGGGGCCTGAAAAGACACTGAATATGTCGGACAATGCCACGGCCATGCCGATGGGAATAAATTCAGACGGCCGCTTCAGGGGGATGACCAGCCAGTGAGCTGCCACACAGGCTAAAAGCACCAGGGTTGCCGTGGACAAGGCTGTAACGATATTGTTTTTCAAACCTGCCTGGCCCACCGGCAGGTAGAGTATTATAAAGATCAGGGTCAAAGCGCCTATCCAGGACAGACGCCGGGCAGTGTTTGTGCCGATGGCCGGTTCAATTTGTCTTTGATAAATCCGGGTCATCCAGGCCAGGCAGACAATCAGGCCCACAATGATGATATAATTAAACCCGGGCCGGGCCGCTTCCGGCAATATCCGGCCCAGGGCTTGGAATCCAAGTGTGCCAAGGCCCCAGACCAGGTATATGCTGATTATAGGCCGAATCGTTATTCCTATCTGTCGGCGGCACTGCCTATCCCGAGAAGATCGGCGATATTTGCAGAGGGGTCAATTTTAGGTTCAATCTGCGGGGTTGCACAGGTCAACAACGTGGAGACGCCGGGGCCGTGACCGGCCAGCAGGCAGTTCGAGTGTACCACAATACCAATGGAGACCGCGCCCTGGACATAGGCCCTGCCATAGGAATTGTCATGGTCCATCAGGGCCACAAAATCCCCGAACCTGATTTTGTTCAGGTTGTATTTTTTCACGGTTTCGGGATCCGAAGTCATGACATCATAATCACCTGCCCCCACATGGGCCCGGCCAACACCTGATCCCATGCAGGGCGCAGGCACAATGGTAGTCACCGGTACCTGGAGAACCCCTGCGCCGGTTTCAACAATATTCATCTTTCCCAGCAGTTCCGGGTCCAGGTTAAACAGTTTGATATCAGGATAGTCGGTCAGGGTTAGCCCCTGACCTTTGGCCCGGATCAGGATCTTGTCTTCATAGCTCATCTTTTCCTTGGTTTTCCGAGGGAACTCTACAATCACATGCTCGGAACCGCCGTGGTGGCCAATGACGACACCGGTGTCTCCCTGGGCGTCCCCGGAAATAATTTTCGCCTGGTTGCCCACACAAGAGAACAGCTGCAAGGTGTTGTTGGGGAAATCATTTGGTTTTTCCATATTGGCCGTGCAGGATACCCCGGGTTCGATATGGTCACCGGCCAAGCCAAATGCCGGATCCCCGGCCTGGACATTGAGGGTGATGCCGCCGATGCCGGGCAGAAGAAATGGATTTCCCTTATGGTCTACTTTCCAGCCGGCCCCTGCCCGGGGCATGCCGGGTTTGCAGGCCAGAAACATTTCAACCACTTTATCTTTGTTTGTTTTTAACATGATATATACCTTATTTTTTTAATTTAATGAGAAACGGAATTGCCGTGAAGCCTGCCAGGGCGGATATGATAAACATCCTCTCCAGGTCGAATGCGTCGGCAAGGGCCCCTGCCACCACAACAGCTATGGATCTGACGGCAAAGGAGAGCATCATGAAAAGACCATTGGCGGCTGCTGGACTTTTTTTGGCATTCTCCTGGACCAGGGCCAGCATTACGGGGGTGGTTGACAATACGGTGAACCCTGTTATCAGCAGCGAAATCACCTGGACGGCACCTGTGGTTGTGGCAAACAATAAAATGGTTACAGGCGCTACGGTCAATGCCCAGAACAGCACGCGCCTTCGCCCCAGGCGATCGGACAAGGTGCCTGCGGAAAGGATGCCGGCAACGCCTGTGGCCTCATACAGGGTCAGTGCCGTGCCGCCCATCCACAACGAACCGGTGGCCTGTTCCACATATACTGTCAAAAACATGCCCATGGAACCGTGCATCATGGCCCGGGCCGAAAGGATGCCCGCCAGGGGATTGAGCACATGCCGGATTTCTTTGTAAGCTTGGGTTAAAGATCCCCGCCGCTTTGCTTTTACAGGTTCCTGGGAGGGTTCCAGGGTTATGAATAACAGCACGGAGGTGGCCAGAGCCAAAGCCAGGACAAAATGGAATTGGGCCAGCCCCAGGTAAGATACCGCAGCCACGGCAAGGATGGGGCCCATTGTCCTTGCAAGCTCGCCGCCGGTCATGAAAAAGCTCATGCCCCGGCCTTTGAATTTGCCCGAATACCTTGCCACCGCCACCGGCGCCGGGACATGGAAAAGGGATACCGAGATGCCGGCCACAAAGACCAGGACCAGCAGCATACCATAGGACGGGGCAATGCCGATGAGGCTCATGGGAATGGCAGTCAGGGTCGGGGCCAGGATAACCAGCCACCGGGCCAGCCCTTTGTTGTCTGCAAACAAACCGATGAACGGGTTGGCCAGGGATGGGATCTGCATGACCGTGGATAAAAGACCTGCCTGGCTCAGGGTGATGGAAAGCTTTTCAATGATCAGGGGCAGCAGGGGGGCCAGAAAGCTTGTGTAAATATCATGGACAAAATGGGCAAATGCAATGGTGGTGACCCTGGACGCTTGAAATTCGGACGTCTGTACCGAATTTTTATCTGGTATTGTCATTTAAAAATCAGCCTTTGCGACCACATCCATGGCTGCATGGGCCGTCATGTCGCACTGCAGCGGTGTGATGGATATAAAGTTTTTATGCAATGCACTGTCATCAGAACCTTCACATGGCACCGTTTGCTCCATACCGGCGTACCAGTAGTATGTCAGGTCCCTGGGATTTTGGCGGCGTTCGAACATATTGATCAGGTTGTTATCCGCCTGGGATGTTACCTGGGTTCCGGCAATCCGGTCAAAGGAAATGGCCGGTGCATTGATGTTCAGGAAAACCCCCGGGGGAAGATCCAGGGCCATGGCTTTATCCAGAATGGAAGCCGTATAGCTTGCCATGCCCTGAAAGTCCATACCATCACCGTACTGGATGGATACGGCAATGGCGGGAATTCCGTTAATGGCCGCTTCCCGGGCCGCGCCTACGGTACCGGAATAGTTGATGTTTACCCCGGTGTTGGACCCGGCATTGATACCTGAAATCACAAGATCCGGTTTCTGGTCGCAGATATCAAACAGGGCCAGTTTGACGCAGTCGGCCGGGTTTCCGGCAACCGCATGGCCAAAGTCGCTGTGTCCCAGGCGCACTTTCTGGTGTTTCAGCGGCGTGTGCAGGGTGATACCATGCCCCACGGCGCTTTTCTCCCTGTCCGGGGCAGCCAGGGTCACCTCATGGTCTGATTTTAAGGCATTGAACAGGGCACGAATGCCCGGGGCCTGGTAGCCGTCGTCATTTGTCACTAATATTTTCATAGCTTGTTTGGTTCCTGTTGCAGATTTGCGCGCTTAAAAAAATTTTTTGCGCTTGTGTTGATAAAACATAAAAGGGGAGACAACTGCAATAAAAATTGACAAAAAAAGGCTACGCCCTTATATATTATAAATTGATTAGCATATAAACAATAAAAAAAGGCAAAGGAATTCATGGGAAGAAAAAGCATATCGCATATCAGAAAACCTGAAATACTAAGACATACCTACAAGGTTGTGGAAGAAGAAGGCTTTAAGGGTATGACCATCGGTAAAATCGCAAAACGTATGGGCGTCAATTCAGGTCTGCTTATTCATTACTTCAAAAGCAAAGAAGGTCTGATCATGGAAATGGTAGATTTTCTTTATGAAACTTCCATGAATAATTATCTCAAGGAGCTGGAGACGCTCACCAGCCCCAAGGAGAGAATGGATACCCTGCTGGAAATCCTTTTTGACGCCAGCGGCACCTGGCCCCAGCGGGATGCGGTGTTCTGGTCCTGCTACGCCATGGGATTCAGGGATGAGAATATCAGAGAAAGAATCCGGGACATGATGCTTAAATTCATTGAGTTCGGCATTGAAGAGATCGCAGGATGGGAAGAGACGGGGCTTGCCAGTGTAGAAAACAAAAAGAGAGCCTCCGCTAAAATTTTTGCCCTGTCCGAGGGCTTCGGTATTGTGAAAAATTCACTGGATGATCCGGAGCTTATTAAGGAAGTTGCCGACTTTTTCAAAAATACCACCTTGAAAATTTTAAATTGCAAATCAGCATTAAATCGGGATCAGTCCTGAAAACCACCGTCCTGCTTTGCTGTTCCCGGTAAAGCTGTTTTACATCTTTTTTGACTTCTACAAAATCAGTGCCACAGATAGTGAAATATTTGAAACATATCTGACTATGGCCCAGGAAAGAGGCGATATTTAAACCACGAAGACCTTATTGGGGACTAGGCTCAGAAAACGGCTGCCGGTTTCCGTTATCTGGATCACGCTTTCTATGCCTGCGGCAAACCGGTCTTTAAAAATGAATTTCGGTTCCACGGCAAACACCATTCCCGGTTCAAGTACTGTGCTTCGCCCCTTTGAGATAATGGGATCTTCCACCAGTTCGAGACCAATGCCATGACCTAAAAATTTGGATTTTAATCCGGGAAGACCTAAAAATTGTTCCCCGTATCCCAGTTTGTCCGCCATGGTCACGGATCTTTGAAAAATCGTTTTCATGGCAACACCAGGCTTCATGGCCTCCTTGACATGGAAAAGAATGTCAATGGCTGCCTGGCTTGCCGCATCGGCCTGGCTGTCCATTTTTCCGGCCACAAACATCCGGGATTCATCCATGTGATAGCCAAAGGCCATGGTGCCCAGATCAATGAGTACGGGATCATTTTTTTCAATCACCCGGGTGCCTGCACCAAAGGGATAGGCCGTGTACATACCGGTGCCGCATACCGGGGAATCAAGCGCCCCGGACTGCCCCCCGCTTTCCCCTCCCATGATATGGAAGGTAAACCCAACGGATCTGTAATGGCGCGTCTGAAGGCGGCCCGAGTGGCCCTGGGTCCTGGCAAAGGCCTCAATGCGGCCGGCAAGGTCTGTTTCCCGGGTGCCGGGTTCAAGGTTTCCGGCGATAAAGTCAAACACCCGGTTTGATATTTTTGCCACATCCTGCATAAGGCTAAGTTCATATTCTGACTTTATAGCCCGGCAGGACATGATCAGCGGCGTGGCATCCTGCCAGGTACAACCAAAAAACAACGACTGATAAAATTTGAAATCCCTGACCGGAACAAGGTCAAACGCGATGCCCATGGTTTTTGCAAAACCGCCGTGTGTGTCCTTGATGATTTGGGGGATTTCCGTGACGGAATGCACCGGGACAATCTGGGCCAGCGGGCTTTCGGCAACCGCTCTGGGAAGGTATCTTTTTACGAATAAAAGAGGTTCATGGTCCAGGGCCACGTATAGCCAGGCATCCTGGCCCGAGCCGCTGAAGTAGTAATAATCAGGCCTGTGGGTCAGAAATACCCCGTCCACGCCGGCCTGGGCCATCTTTTTTTTCAGAGTTTGTATCCGCCGGCTGATTTCTGCTTCAGGGGTCAAATCCAGGGGCAAAAGTTTGTCTATCATTTTTTCTCAATTATGTTGTTTATCGCACTTGAAGTTACTTGTTTACTTTATCAGTATATTCTAGATTTTCAAAGGGTTTGGATAAAGGGCAACATACCGACAACCGGAACCGCTGTTTTGGTAACGGTTTTGGTGGTTTTTCTTTTTTTTATGTTTGACATCCGGCGATTTTATATTAACTTCAAATAAATTTTTTAATTTTCAGGAGAAAAAATATGGCAGATTTGACAGCAGTTATGGAAACTTCAAAAGGCACCATTAACATTACGCTTTTTGCAGACAAGACCCCGTATACCGTGGGGAATTTTGTAAACCTTGCCAAACGGGAATATTATAACGGTTTAACCTTTCACCGTGTGATTGCCGATTTCATGATCCAGGGCGGATGTCCTTACGGCAATGGTATGGGCGGCCCGGGTTACGAATTTGAAGATGAATTCAAAAAAGATCTCAAACATGATAAACCCGGCATCCTGTCAATGGCCAATGCCGGTCCAGGGACAAACGGCAGCCAGTTTTTTATTACCCATGTGCCCACGCCCCATCTCGACGGTATGCACACGGTATTCGGGGCTGTTGTCAGCCAGGCCGATCAGGATGTGGTCAACAGTATTACCCAGGGAGATACCATTGAAAGCATCACCATCAAAGGCAATGTGGGTTCTGTGTTCAAAAAAGTTAAACCCAAACTGGATGAATGGAATAAAACTTTGAATAAGTCCTTTCCCAAGCTTCCCAAAGCTTAAATTCGCCTTTAAACAAAAAGACCTTTTGCTGCTTGATCATGCGGCAAAAGGTCTTTTATTTTTGATTCAGCGGTTTTGTCTCTAATGTTCGGTTATCAGTCCAGGTCAATGTACAAAGGGATAATATGAAGGGACGCGGAATTTTCCTCAGTATCCCCCAAACGCCAGTTTTTCGCCGGAATTCCGGCTTCTTTGATTTTTTCAATCATGCCGTTGATATTGATCAAGGGGTGCCGGGTAAATACATTGGGCAGTCCGTATGTCAGGCTGCACACCAGGCATTTGTCCGGCCGGCGCAGCAGATTAAAGGCAAGGACAATCCGGCTGCCGGAAATGCTGATAGGCTCCAGCCTAATGTCATAGGCGCCTTCTGAGGCATCACCATACAACGCATCAAAAAACTGATCACTTCTTTCCGGCGGCAACAGCTCATCTAAAAAGTCCTGGGTGAGTATGCTGTCAAAATCTTTTTGAACCATTTTTCTCTATCCTTTTTTATTGCCAGTATGTTCATTAGATCAGATTTCTCTTCTATTCTTTTCATGCGGGAAAATCAAGGGATAAACCTGGAAATCCGGGCTAATTGCATGTAACTTGTCTCCAGCTTGATACCACTTCCATTGGATTATACGGTTTGGAACGCCCTTTGTATTAAATTTAAAAAGCTGTCGCTTAACCATTTGATCTTGCTTCGGTATCTGGTACAATGAAAACTTAAAAGAGAGAAGGGGCTTCCGTAACGGGTGTCCATTCGTAAAAAATGTCTATATTCTGTTCATTGCCAGTCATAAAAATGGAAATAATTAAATGAAAACGTTAAAAATTTCCCGGGGGTTTGACCTGAATGTGGCTGAACAGCCCGATTTGAGTTGTGCGCACCTGGCCCTGCCGTCCAGTTTAGGGTGCTGTGCCGGGGATATACCGCATATTCGGCCTAAATTGCTGGTTAAAGAGGGGTGGCACGTTAAAACCGGCCAGCCGTTGTTCACAGATAAGCGGGATACGACCATACAGTATGTCTCTCCGGGAACCGGCCAGGTGGAAACGGTTGTTTACGGGCCCCGGCGGCGCTTGATGGAGGTGGTGATCGCCATTGAGTCCGAAGATGAGTATGTTGAATATGATCCGGTTGCGTTGGACGGCATCGCGGGCATGCCCCGGGATGCGCTTGTGACGGCCCTGAAACAAGGCGGCCTGTGGCAGAGCTTGCGCCAGTTTCCTGCCCTGGATTTCGCAAATCCCGATCATTCTCCCGCCGTAATTATTGTGGCCATGGACGGCAATGACATCTTTTCGCCGCGCCCCAATTTCATCCTTCAAGATAACATTAGTGCCTTTGAAGCGGGCATGGCGGTTTTGCGCAGGTTTTCAAATCGGCTTGCCGTGGTCTGCCGGGAAAGCAGCCTGGAAGGTATCCAAGCGTTGGGCAGTTCAGTTTCGGACCAGATCACCCATACCGCCCCGGACATCTATCCGGCCTGGCACCCCGGTGCCGTGCTCTATCAGATCAAGAAACAGGCGGCGGAGAACAGCGCTTGGTGTATCCGTCTGGATCATCTGGTCATGATAGGCCGTTTTTTACTATCCGGGCGGTATCCGGTTGAGAAAATCGTCACCATTACCCAGCCCGGCGAACGGAAGCCCCATATGCGGGTCCGCCAGGGCATGCCGTTGTCTGCCCTGGCCGGAAAAATGCCTGGGAATAGTATTGCCACCACAGGCCGCTTCAATGGCCGGATTCTGGAAATGGATGCCCATATCGGTTTTTTTGAAAATACGGTCAATATCATTGAGGCCGGGCCTGGGGAAGAGATGTTTGGGTTTGTCCGGCCGGGCCTTGACAAGCCCACGGTATCGGCTACCTTTTTGTCTTCCCTGTTCCGGCGCCCGGCAAAAATGGACTGCACCCTTCACGGGGAAGCACGGGCCTGCATTAACTGCTCCTATTGCGAACGGATCTGTCCCAATGATCTTATGCCCTCTTTTATCATGAAGGCGCTACATGCCGGTGAACTTGAAGACGCATTGGCGCTTGGACTCATGGATTGCTGCAAATGCGGGCTGTGTTCATTTACCTGCCCATCAAAGATTGAACTGACCCGGATACTTTCGGACGCCATGGACGCCTATTACAAGGACAAATAATGAAGAATCCGTTAAAAAAGTTTTTTGATGATACAAAGCCCTTGTTTACCGGAGACGGGAAGTATAAGAAGTTTGAACCTGTCTGGGACGCCACAAAAACATTTTTCTTTCTGCCTTCCCAGAGAATTAATGTTATGCCCTTTGTCCGGGACCATCTGGACCTGAAGCGCTACATGAGTATTGTGATCCTGGCACTATTGCCGGTAACATTTTTCGGGATATACAATACCGGCTACCAGGCCGGCATCGGGGCCGGAGAAGCCTGGTCTGTGATCCAATGCTTTCTTTTTGGTGCCTGGTATGTGTTGCCCATAATTATTGTTTCTTATGCTGTGGGGTTTGTTTGGGAGTTTCTCTTTGCAGTCATCCGGGGACATAAGATATCCGAAGGACTTCTTGTCACAGGACTGCTTTTCCCCTTGACCCTGCCCCCCACCATCCCCTTGTGGCAGGTGGCCCTTGGCATTTCCTTCGGGGTGGTGATCGGCAAGGAGGTGTTTGGTGGAACGGGCCGCAATATTCTTAACCCGGCACTGACCGGGCGGGCCTTTCTGTTTTTTTCCTACCCGGTCTCCATGTCCGGGGATGTATGGGTGGCGGGCAAGCATCTGGTGGACGGCGTAACCGGGGCCACGGCGCTTTCCGTGACGGGTGCCGGGGGGCAGTCCATCACCGCATCCCTTTCCAATGCCGGTTATTCCCTGGGGCAACTTTTCATTGGATTTGTGCCGGGCAGTGTGGGGGAAACGTCCGCGCTTTGCTGCCTGATCGGTGCCGCCATTCTCATGGTGACCCGTATTGCCAATTACAGGATCATTATCGGCGGCATTGCAGGGCTTGTCATCACCGGTATTATTGTCTACCTGATCCCCGGGAGGCAGGGTACCTGGTCCAATGCCGGTCCCCTTTACCATTTGTGTGCCGGTGGATTTTTGTTCGGCATTATCTTTATGGCCACGGATCCGGTCTCCGCGCCGGGTACCAACCCGGGGCGTTGGATTTTCGGAGCTGCCATTGGTTTTTTAACCGTGATCATCCGGGTGGGCAACCCTGCGTTTATGGAAGGGGTGATGCTGGCCATCCTGTTTATGAACGTGTTTGCACCTCTGCTGGACCACCTGGTACTCAAGTATAAATCATCAAAGAGGATACCCAATGTTTGAGAAAAACTCAAAAGCCCATGTCATCCTTTTTGCCCTTGTCCTGTCCGTGGTGTGCAGCCTTTTGATTACGGCGGCGGCAACGGGCCTTAGGGACCGGCAGCAGGAGAACATGGCCCTGGACAAAAAAGTGAACCTGCTCAGAGCCGCAGGCCTTGTGGATGCCGGCAAAAAGCTTGGGAAAGACACCATTAACACCCTTTATGACCAGCGCATTGAAGAGGTGGTTGTGGACCACCGGGGAAAAATTATGGAAACTGAAAACCCCGACGGCATGCATTTGTATTTTGTCCATGCACAGGGCGCTGGGAACAGTCATGACTTAAAGGATATTTCCGGTTATATCGTACCCATCAATACCCGGGGGCTGTGGGGAAAAATTCATGGGTACCTGGCCTTTGAGAATGACGGGCAGACCGTATCGGGATTTTCCGTGTTCAGCCATTCTGAAACCCCGGGCCTGGGTGGGGAGATTGAAAGTGCCTGGTTCCAGAAGAATTTCAAGGGTAAAAAGATCCTTAATTCCCAGAATAAATTTGTCTCCATCGGCATTGCCAAGGGAAAAGCCGGTGATCTGCCCAAAGATGAACAGAAAAATTATGTGGACGGTATCTCCGGGGCCACCCTGACAGGCCGGTATCTGTCCGAAGGCATTAAAAATACCCTGATGAAATACGAGGGGGTATCGGTGACCTTCCGGCAGAAACAATTAAAAGCGAAAGATGGAGATCCATCCCATGACTGAAATATGCAAAAGGTGAACCATGAAGCTTAAATCCAAAAGTGAATACCAGGACATTCTGATCAAGGGCCTGTGGAGCCAGAACCCCGTGGCCTACCAGGTGCTCGGGATCTGTTCAGCCCTGGCCGTAACCGTGAAGATGTCCACGGCCGTTGTCATGGCCCTGGCCCTGACCGCTGTAACCGCCTGCTCATCCATGATTATCTCATCCATGAGAAAGATCATTCCCTCCAACATCCGGATCATTGTGGAACTGGCCGTTATCTCCACCCTGGTGATCGTTACAGACCAGGTGCTTAAAGCCTATTTTTATGACATCTCCAAACAGCTCTCCATTTTTGTGGGGCTGATTATCACCAACTGCATTGTTTTAGGCCGTGCCGAAGCCTTTGCCCTGGCCAATGATCCCATTGATTCTTTTGTGGACGGCATTGCCAATGGTCTGGGTTATGGTCTGATCCTTGTGGTGGTGGCCTTTATCCGGGAGCTTCTGGGGTCGGGGAAATTTTTAGGATTCCAGGTGGTCCCGGGCTTTTTATATGATCTTGGTTTCCAGAATATGGGGCTGATGGTGCTGGCCCCGGGCGCCTTTTTTGTCATCGGCCTTCTGGTGTGGCTGAAAAATTCTTTGCCCGGCATATCAAGCCAAAAAAAATAAGGAGCTGTCATGGGCGATCTATTCAGTCTGTTTATCAATTCCGTTTTTATCGGCAATATCCTTCTGGCCTATTTCCTTGGGATGTGTTCCTTTATTGCGGTGTCCAAAAATGTGGATACTGCGGCAGGGTTGGGGTTTGCCGTTATTTTTGTGCTTTCTGTCACATGCCCGGTCAACTGGATGATCTATCACGGATTTCTGGCCCCGGGCGCTATGTCCTGGCTGGGACTTCCCGATCTTGACCTGAGCTTTTTAAAATTCATTACTTTTATTGCCGTGATTGCCGCCCTTACCCAGGCCGTGGAGATGGTTATTGACCGGTATTCGCCTGAGCTTTACGCGACGCTGGGAGTGTTTTTACCCCTGATTGCCGTAAACTGCGCCATTTTGGGCACCAGTCTTTTTATGGTGGAGCGAAATTATACCTTCATGGAATCTATCATTTTTGGCGCAGGTTCCGGCACCGGCTGGATGCTGGCCATTGTCACCATGGCCGCTATCCGCAAAAAAGCCCGGTATTCGGAAGTGCCAGACGGTTTGCAAGGGTTCGGGTTTACTATGATCATTGCCGGATTGATGGCCATGACCTTTATGATGTTTTCAGGAATTACATTATAAGGAGGCATATCTTTGATTTATATTATCAGCATTGTGGTGTTTACCGTCGTTATCGGTGTTCTGGTTATGGTGCTTCTGTTTGTGGAGGCAAAAGTGACCACAAAGGGAGAACATGTGGTGACCATCAACGGTAAGGCCGACGAGGCTTTGACTATTTCGGGCAATCCCACGCTTTTGTCTGCCCTGGCGGGTAAAGAGATCTTTTTGCCCTCGGCCTGCGGCGGGTCCGGGTCCTGCGGGATGTGCCGGTGCAAGGTCCTTGAGGGCGGCGGCAGTGTGCTGCCCACAGAGCTGTCGCATTTAAGCCGGAAAGAAAAAGTAGAAGGGATTCGTCTCTCCTGTCAGCTTAAAGTCAAAGAAGACCTTTCCATTGAGGTACCTGAATCCATTTTCGGCATTAGAAAGGTGGATGCTGAAGTGGTGTCCAATAAAAATGTGGCCACGTTTATCAAAGAACTCGTGCTGCGTCCTTCCGACCCCTTTGATTTCAAGGCCGGGGCCTATATTCAGATTGATGTGCCCGAATATGAAATTGATTTTAAAGATTTTCATATTGCAAGCAAGTATGTCAGTGAATGGAAAAAGTATAATCTTTTAGAGCTGACCTCCAAAGGGATAAAGCCTGGATTCAGGGCCTATTCCCTGGCCAATCCACCCCATGACAAAGAGGTCCTCATGCTCAACGTACGCATTGCAACGCCGCCGCCGGGCACCGAAGGCATTCCTCCGGGATTTGGTTCCTCCTATGTGTTCGGGCTTGAACCCGGGGACCGGGTGATGGTGTCAGGCCCTTACGGGGATTTCATGGCAAGGGATACGGACCGGGAAATGTGTTTTATCGGCGGAGGCGCCGGTATGGCGCCTTTGCGTTCCCATATTCTGCACCAGCTGGACGGTATTAATTCCGGCCGTAAGATCTCCTTCTGGTACGGGGCCAGATCCATCAAAGAGATGTTTTACGACGAAGATTTTAAAGAACTTGTGGAAAAATATTCCAATTTCTCCTACCATGTGGCCTTGTCCGCCCCCGAACCAGAAGACAACTGGACCGGCCGGACCGGGTTTATCAACACCTATCTTGTGGAGACATACTTAAGTACCCATGAAGATCCGGCTGAGATTGAGTATTACCTGTGCGGTCCGCCGCCCATGATTGATTCGGTTATTGATAGCCTTTACGAGATGGGTGTGGAAGATGATATGATATTTTATGACAAGTTTTAAAGGAATTGGATGCAAACTTCGTTTTTAGGGAAAATCCTGCACACCCCCCTGGTGCTGGCATCAGGTGTGCTCGGCAACAATAAAGCCATTTTAGAAAGGGTCTGGGAAAACGGGTGCGGGCTTCCCACCATGAAGTCCATTGGACCCGCCCCCCGGGAGGGCCATAAAAATCCAACGGTCATTGACCTTGGCAACGGCATGATCAATGCCGTGGGACTGCCTTCGCCGGGCTACTTGAACATGGAAGAGGAGTGGCAGGAACTGTCGGACCGGGACTTTCCCGTAAACGCCAGCATCTACGGCGGGTCCGTGGATGAATTTGTCCGGGTGGCGGAGTTTGTTTCTGCAAAGAAGCCGGACTTTATTGAACTGAATATCTCCTGCCCCAATTCGGATCAACACGGCATGATTTTCGGGGTGAATGCCCAATCTTCCCATGATGTTGTGGCCGCGGTTAAAAAAGTAATTCATGTGCCCCTGATTGCCAAGCTGACGCCGGCAGCCCCGGATATCGCAGCCATTGCAAAGGCGTGCGAGGATGCCGGTGCCGATGCCATCTGCGCCATTAATACGGCCGGGCCGGGCATGGTGATTGACATTGAGTCCCGGCTGCCTGTGCTTGCCTTTAAAAAGGGCGGGCTTTCAGGTCCCATGATCAAACCCATTGCCGTGCGCTGTGTGTACGATATTTTTCGATCCGTATCCATTCCCATTATTGGCCTGGGCGGCATCAGTACGGGAGAAGATGCCATAGAGATCATCATGGCAGGGGCGACCCTTGTGGGAATTGGCACAGCCGTGAGGTACCGGGGTATCACCGTGTTTGATAAGGTAAATAAAGAGATCGACGATTGGCTGGCGGCCCACGGCACCACCATGGAAGAGATCCGGGGTGCAGCCCACAGGGAGGCCCTATGATTACGCAGTTGCTGCCCGCCATGGTCAAGGTGGCGGACAAGGACGTTCACAGTCCGGAGTTTGCCACCCTTTATATCAATGAGTCCATTGACTTTAAACCGGGCCAGTTTATCATGGTGTGGATTCCCGGTGTGGATGAAAAACCCTATACCATTTCCCATCACAGTCCGGACCGCTTCGGCATTACCGTGGAAGCCAAGGGTGTTTTTTCAAAAAAAGCTGTCTCCCTTGGACCTGGTGATAAAATCGGTATTCGTGGGCCCTTTGGCAATGGATTTAATATGGGAATCGGTCATAAACGGGTTGCCGTTGTGGCCGGCGGCTGCGGTATGGCCCCCCTTGCCCCCCTTGTGGAGGCTTTTCAGGCCAATAACGGGCCTGAGGTTCTGCTGATCCAGGGAGCCCGGTCCAAGTCTTTTCTACTCTACCCGGACCGGTTCACGGCAAAAGCCGAAATCTGTACCGATGACGGATCAAAAGGGTATAAAGGATTTGTGACGGATATCCTGGTACGGAAAATAGAAGAACTGTCAGCGGCTTCCGCCCCTGGTTTTGATATGGTCTATGCCTGCGGTCCGGAAATCATGATGGCAAAGGTGTTTGAAGTTTGTGAAGCCCACGGCATCCCCTGCCAGGTCTCCCTGGAACGGTATATGAGATGCGGGTTCGGCGTGTGCGGGGCCTGTGTCTGCGGTCATGCCGTGGTGTGTAAAGACGGGCCGGTGTTTGGCTCAAAGATGTTGAGAACCATGGCGGATTTTAATACCCGGGCACTGTTGAAAACCGGCAGACCGGTGCCGTTAAATGAGTATGCAGCCTGGCGCTGCCAGTAAAAGGAAAAAGAATGAATTATAAAGAGGAATTTATTGAGTTTCTGGTGCAGTGCAATGCCCTGAAGTTCGGTGAGTTTGAGCTGAAAAGCGGTAGAATTGCCCCCTATTTTATTAATACCGGCATGTTTGATACCGGATCAAAGATTAAAAAATTAGGCACCTATTATGCCAGGGCTATTGACGCCCATTTTAAAGAAGATTTTCACGGGATTTACGGACCTGCATACAAGGGTATTCCTTTGTGCATCACGGCAGCCTGCGCCCTGGCTGACATGGGCATTGACAAGGGGTATGTGTTCAACCGCAAGGAAGCCAAAACCTATGCCGATAAAAGTGCTGTGGTGGGCATGCCGTTGACCTCCGACACCCGGCTGATCCTGGTGGATGACGTCATCACTTCGGGCAAGGCTATCCGGGAATCCCTGGAAATTCTAAAAGGCTGCAGCAATCCCCAGGTGTGCGGCATTATTATCAGCGTGAACCGCCAGGAAAAGGGGAAAACAGACAAAAATGCCCTGGCAGAGGTGGCAGATACCCTTGGTATTCCCATTTTTGCCATTGTGACCATACGGGAGATCATTGAGTTTCTCCACAACCGGGAAATCGCCGGCAAAATTGTTTTGGATGACCCAATGAAAGCAAAGATCGAAAACTATCTGAAAACCTATGGTGCAGAGAGTTGAAGTTAATTCAGCCCATGGTTTAAAATTCATAATCAAAATACAAAAATCCCGGGAAAGTAACCATTCAAAGCCAGGCCCTCAGGTGCAATGCCTATTTAAAAAGAGTATCTATTGAATATGCCCTTTCTTTTTTCCAACAGTTTTAAAATCCAACGCTAATGCCATAGTAACATTTTTTGTTTATTGCTTCGGGGTTGTTTCCGAGTCCCTAAATTGAAACAATTTTCCCTTTCCCGGGATTATTTTTGATTCACACAACCCAAAACGGAGGAGAAGAACAATGAAAAAGCTTGCCGTTGTAGCAGCAGGGCTCATTCTGGGCCTGTGTCCGGCTGCGGTTTTTGCCCACGGCCATGGATTAACGCAAAACAAGCACTACCATCAAAAGCACCACCACCATCAACAGCATCGTGCATCCCAGAAGCTGTTCCGGCATGTCGGCACATTTGATGTCATGGCAGGCAACGGTTCCGGGGTTGCTGAAATTGTTGACGTCACCACTGACGGCAAACAGCTAGTGTATACTGACGGCGAAAATAGCGCCATCGGTTTTGTGGATATCTCTGATCCGGCCAATCCGGTCGGCCAGGGTACCGTAACCGTCGGCGGTGAGCCGACCAGCCTTGTGGTTCTTGATCCCCTGGTGCTGGTGGGCGTTAATACCTCTGAAAGCTATGACAATCCTTCCGGTCAGCTGGTGGTGGTTCACCGCAATACTCGCCAGATTGTTGCCGTGCATGAACTGGACGGTCAGCCCGACTCTCTTGCCCTGGCCCCGGATCACAAACGCGCCGCCATTGTTATCGAAAATGAACGGAATGAAGACCTTAACAACGGGATTATTCCCCAATTGCCGTCCGGCACCCTGCTGATCGTTGATCTTCGAGGGCCTGCCAAAAATTGGAAAATCACCGAAGCCGATTTTTCTGATGTGAAAGAAACGGCTTTTTCAGGCACGGACCTGGAAGTTGAGTATGTGGACATCAACAGCCGCAACCAGGCTGTGGTCTCTTTCCAGGAAAATAATCATCTGGCCATTGTAGACCTTGTCACCGGCAAGACCGTCAACAATTTTTCTGCCGGGAAGGTGGTTTTGAACAATGTTGACACCAAGGAAAATGACCTCATCGAATTTAACAGCCGGATCGAAAAGCGTGCGGAGCCCGATGCCGTATCCTGGATCAATAATAATACCTTTGCAACGGCCAATGAAGGCGACTACGAAGATGAAAACGGTGAAGAGGGCGGCAGCCGCGGATTTACCATTTTTAATACCGCGGGGTCAGTTGTCTATGAATCCGGGGAATCTTTTGAACTGTGGCTGGCCTCCATGGGCCATTACAATGAAGGCCGTTCGGAAAACAAAGGTTGTGAACCCGAGGCTGTTGAAGTCGGTGTTTACGGCAAAAATCAGACCCTGCTCTTTGTGGGTTCCGAGCGCTGTAATGCTGTCGGTGTTTACGATGTGAGTAACTCTGATGAGCCCAAAGCGTTGCAGGTGCTGCCCACGGGTATCGGTCCAGAGGGGCTGAAAGCCATTCCAAAACGCAATCTTTTTGTCGCTTCCACTGAGACAGAGGTGGCTGATGACGGGATTCCGACCATGATCAATATCTACCAGCTTAAAAAAGGAGACCCCGCCTATCCCATGATCTCTTCTGCCACTGGCGACAACGACACACCTATTCCCTGGGTAGCCCTGTCAGGTCTTGCCGGTGATCCTGAAAATCCGGATATCCTTTATGCGGTAAGTGATTCCTTTCTTGCCCAAGGATTTATTTACACCATTGACGTTTCCAGGAAACCAGCCTTAATCGTTGACCGTATGCCGGTTACGGGCGCAAGTGAAAGCCTTGATCTTGAAGGTGTTGCTGTTGGCCCTGACGGCAACTTCTGGCTGGGCAGCGAGGGCGACGCCGCCGACCGTCCCAACCTGATCCTCAAGGTGAACCCTGAAACAGGTGCGGTCATAAAAGAAGTGAAGCTGCCCTCGGATCTGGAATCCCAAGCCCTTAAAAACGGTTTTGAAGGGATTGCCGTAACCGGCGAAGTCGACGCAGAAGTCATTTATGTGGCGATTCAACGCGCCTGGCCGGACAGCGGAGACACCAAAAAAGTAAACACCAAAATCGGTCGTTATGATGTGGCCAATGATGCCTGGTCATTTGCCTACTATCCCCTGGAAAAGGAAGGAGACGGCGGCTGGATTGGCCTGTCCGAACTGACCCTTCTGCCTGACGGGACCTTTGCGGTTATCGAGCGTGACAAGGGCTGGGGACTGAGCACGGGGAATAATGCCGAGCTTAAAGCTGTGTATGGCGTTGACCTTGCCTCTACCGAATTCCGTACCTGGAACGACTCAGAAGGACTGGTCACCCTTGACAAAACGCTGCTCTGGAATCTTGTGCCGGAGATGACCCATGCAAGTATCTGGACTGCTGAGAAACTTGAAGGTCTGGCTGTGGCAGCCAACGGCATGGTTTATGCGGTTACCGATAACGACGGTGTGGACGATGCTACGGGTGAAACCTTGTTCCTGCGTCTTGGCCTCTGGAAAAAGCCCTGAGTTTTATCCTTTTTGGGGCCTACCGGTAAAAGATACTGCGCTTTAGACAGAAGAAGATAGAGTTAACCGGGTCGGCGAATTTGCCGGCTCGGTTTGTTTAGGGGACATTTTTGACTGCAAAGAGGCTAAAATCTATGGTGCAGACTGTCGAAGAGAATGGTGCCCATGGTTAAAATCAGCAATTATTTTTTGATTTTCTTTTATCTGTTTTGATAAAATCAGGTAAAAATTTTGCCGTATCAAAGGTTTTGGGTGGTGGGTGAACAAGGCTGCAGTTTTCTTTGGAAAAATTTCCTTTATGGTGTCATATCCGCTTTCTAAAATAACAGGCATATAATCAATCTCACCTGAAATCAGTTTTCTGAAATTGGCTTCCTCGTTTTCTGCTGTCTGTGACAAAAGCCGGTCTGAAAAAATTGCGGCATCAAAAAGATCCTCATAGCGCATCCCTTCAACAATACCTGCCCTGTAGCGCCCCAGATCATCAAGTTGCTGCCAGTCAAATTTGTTGGATTTCAGATGAAAAAAAACAATGTCTGCCGCAATGAGGGGGGTACTGAAATAAAAATCATCATTTCGGCTTTGGGTTTTTTTCCAGAGAATCGTGCCGTCAACCAGACCGTCCTTTGCCATATTAAAGGCGCTGAGCCTGGATCTGAAAATGAAGGAGACCTGGTAGTTTTCCAATGCAAATGCCCGGGTCACGATGTCTTCCACTTTGTTGGAAAAGGAGGGCTCAAAATTCCGGGATGGTGTTTGGGGTGGCCGAAGTCCTGTACTGATCGTGATTTTCCGGGCCGGGCCAAATACTTCCTTCTGGGCCCTAAGAACATATTTGTCTATGAGATGTTCGTTTTTCATCTGTTCCAGTACTGATGCCAGGGGTTCTGCCAGGTGGGCATATTTTTTGTTCAGATAGGGATAAAAGGGCAGGGTTCCTAAAGAACCGGCATTGTATATATCTTTATGCCTGAATTCTTTTTCCTTGAGAATGCTGTCAATGGCATCTGAGAATCCCAGAAACATCTCGATTCTTTTCGATACAAGCATCCGCAGACCCTGGGTATAATTCATTGCGCCATAGAACGCTTGGGATTTTGAACGATACTGTCGAACCATCCGATCAAGATAGCCGCCGCCTTTGCTGAATCCGATAACGATATTTTCATATTTTTTTAAGTCCTGCCATCCATCCACCCGAATATCCGCACTTGTGGAATAAACACAGAGGTGACTTTCCCATATGGGTTCTTTTACCTGTATCAGATTGGGATATTCTTTTTGCAAAGCCGGGGTCATCCAGCCCCTTGCACATTCTCCATCAATCCGTCCGGCATTGGATTCCGGAAGGGAGCGTTTCAGCGGATACAGATTGTAGGCAAAGGTATAACCCAGTCTGGAAAAGGCCTCCTTATAACATAGTTCCATGGCCCGGTTACACATACCGCATCCGAGATTAGACATCGCAAAAACAATGGGTTCCCTGTCAATATGTTCCAACGGCCGGTGAGCCGCGACCTTTTCCTGTGCCGCGGACCCGTCGGCAGCCAAGGGAAAAAGAGAACAAACAAGACTGATCCACAGTATAAAAACTGCTTTTATGATTGCCATTGCTTTATCGAGAGCCTTTTATTTTAGCGTACCCGTCACAAAGTAAAGGGCTGGGATAAATTATAATGCCCGGCTGATGATTTTAAGACCATCCAGGGTCAGGGCCAAGTCCACGGATTCAATGGCATTGGATACTTCGGCAATGAGCGGGGAAAGTCCGCCCGTGGCAATGATCATGGGCGTGGTCTTCATTTCCTGTTTCATCCGGTCCACCATACCGTCCACCATGGCTGCGTTGCCGAAAATGATGCCGGACTTGATGCTCTCAATGGTGTCATTACCGATCACCCTTTCCGGTGCTTTGAGCATTTCTACCCGGGGCAGGCGCGATGCTCTATGGAACAGTGCTTCCGATGAGATCACCACGCCGGGACAGATGGCGCCGCCAAGGTATTCACCTTTTTCCGAGATGGCATCAAAGGTGGTTGCTGTGCCGAAATCAATGACGATCAGTGCCTTTTTATATTTTTCATAGGCTGCCACGGCATTGACAATGCGGTCTGCACCCACTTCGTTGGGGTTGGAATAGAGAATGGGCATCAGCCCTTTTACGGATTTTGCATTGATCCACAATGGTGTAATACCCAGATAGCGTTCGCAAAACGCGTTTAATATCCTCACGGACGACGGTACCACGGAGGATATGACTATTTTTGTGATGTTGGTGAGTTGGATGCCTTTGTCGGCAAACAGAGCCCGGGCCAGGATATTGAACTCATCGGCCGTGGTTTCCCTGATGGTTCTGATACGCCAGTCCTGCTTCAACCTGTCGTTCTCATAAACGCCGATCACCGTATTGGTATTGCCCACATCTATTACCAGCAGCATGTTTTTTTCCTTTGGTGTCTATTCAATTTTAACGGTAAATACCCGGGGTGAGGCATTGGTCATGACCAGCTCCACGGGGATGTCAATACAGGCGTGCCGGGCATATACCCCGGGTTTAAGCCCCGCAAGATCCATAAACGCATGAATTTTGTTTGTCAGGGTCGTGTTGTTCAAATTTTCCTGGTGACCTTTAAGGTCAATGGAAATGGTTGACGGTTCAATGCTGATTTTTTTACCGGGCCGATTTTGAAGCTCTATTGGAATCTGTTCAATGGTTCGGATCCCGGTGAGCGGCTGAACCTGCACGGACACCACAAATATGGACTGGGCAACCGTGAACAGTTCCGGCTGGTCAAGGTCCAGGGGAACTTCCTTTTTAAAATTTTCATTGGCATTGGTCAGATCCACGGGTTTGGTGGAGAGCTGTTCAATTCGATTGATCAGGGATTTTGCACCGGTCAGGGCCACGGTGGCAGGTTCACACACCGGTGAAAGCGCCATATACCCCTTGGCCGTTTCTCCGATATACGGAACCGTCACCTTGAAGACCCGGGTTACTTTTTTTTCCAGGCGGATGTTTAAATAGGAGGGCGTGATTTTAACAATGGAAGCAAAACGTCCCAGAGGAATTCGGGTTTTATCCACAGGTAGCAGATAGCGTCCCGGTTCAATGGCATCCGTACCGCCTGCCGGGTCAAAGGCCAGGTCGGTGTAGATGTCCGCAGGATAGACCAGACTTCTTTCTGCCAGTTTTTCAATGTGTTTGGGCCGGCATTTGATCCTGACTTCGATTTTATCCGTGTGAAAATTGGTCAAAATCATATCATCCGGAACATTGGCATAATCCACAGGTAGAAGCAGGTTTGTTTCCCGGGGTTCCTGGGTGCAGGCGGCAAAAATAATAATCGTTATGACCGCAGCCGCAACAGATATTGGGACGGCCGGAGGAAAAAATGAAGATATCCGGCTGCGCTTAAGCATTCCTGATGGCGTCAATGATGTGTGAGAATGCGCACACCGCTTCAACATCATGGACCCGGATGATGTGTGCGCCGTTCATCAAGGATGCTGCACAAGCAGCCAGGGTCCCGTATTCGGTGCCGGCATCCCTGGGCCCGGTCTTTTTGCCCGACACATTAGCCAGCACATTCCGGATAAAGGTTTTTCTGGACGGGCCCATGAGTACCGGATAGCCTAATGCCGTGAGCTGGTGGAGCTCCTTGATCAGAACAAGGTTGTGCGCAACGGTTTTACCAAACCCTATGCCCGGGTCCAGGATAATATTTTCCGGTGCCATGCCTTTTTCAAGCACAAAATTAACCCGTTCTTGCAGATAGGTGATGATTTCACCCATGAGATCATCATAGTTTGGATTCACCTGCATGGTTTCCGGGGTGCCTTTCATGTGCATGAGAACAGCAGGGGCACAGGTCTCCACGGCCACATCCACCATGCCGGGGTCTTTTTCAAAAGCGGAGATGTCATTGATGATGGAGCCACCTGCGGCAAGGGCTTCTTTCGCCACCTTTGCTTTCACCGTGTCAATGGAGATAGGAATATCAATCCGGTCTGCAATTGCCTCAATGACAGGGATGGTCCGGTCAAGCTCTTCTTGTTCACTCACCGGTTCGGAAAACGGCCTGGAAGATTCTCCACCGATGTCCAGAATATGGGCGCCTGCCGTCACCATCTCTTGGGCCCGGGTCAGGGCTTTATCCAGAGTGGTGTATTTCCCCCCGTCTGAAAAGGAATCCGGTGTGGTGTTCAGGATACCCATGATACAGGCCCTTGGACCCAAATCCAATTTGAAGCGGCCAAATTCAAGTGTAAAGGATGTGGTGGTCAATACAATGTCCTAATTAGTGATTGAACGAAAAGTCTCCTGCGTCATTGCATCCGGGTAACTTTTCGTCCAATCACGGGTTTTTGTTCAGGCACTAATTATCCTTGGAATCAACTGATTTATCAGAATCCTGCGTGTCCGGATCAGGGTCTTTTGTTTCTGTATCGCCGTCGGAGCCGTCATCTTTAACATCTTCCTGCTCATCCGGTTCTGGCTTCTCTTCTTCTTTGGGCGGCGCTTGTTCTGTTCGGATATTCCGGCGTCCAAAAAAATCAAAATCCGGGCGAAGGCTTGCAATAAGATCATCAAGTTCAGGCCCCATAATGGTTTCCTCTTCCATGAGAAGGTCGGTCAGGGCATGAAGGATGTCGATGTTCTCCTCTAAAATGGTTTTGGCCGTACTGTATGCGCGGCTGATCAGGCCTGCCACTTCGGCATCTATCTTCTGGGCCGTGGCTTCTGAATAACCTTTGGCCTGGGTCATTTCCCTGCCGATGAAGATATTGTCATCATGATCTTCATAGGAGAGCGGTGCCATGGCATCACTCATGCCGAAACTTCTGATCATGCGGTTGGCAAGTTTGGTGGCCTGCTTTATGTCATTGGAAGCTCCTGTGGAGATTCGTTTGAATATGATCTCTTCGGCCACACGGCCGCCAAAGCCAATGGCCAGTTCGTTTTCCAGCTGGTCCTTGTATTTGAAATCCCCTTCCTCGGGCAGAAACCAGGTCACCCCGGCGGCCCTTCCCCTGGGGATAATGGTGATTTTATTCACAGCATCCGTATTGGGCAGGAACCGGGCCACCAGGGCATGGCCACCCTCGTGGTAGGCTGTGGTCTTTTTTTCGTCTTCCTTGATTACCTTGGATTTTCTTTCAAGCCCCATGTAAACCTTGTCCTTGGCATCTTCAAAATCGCGCATGGACAATTTTTCTCGGTTACGTTTGGCTGCCAGAAGGGCTGCCTCGTTGCACAGGTTTTCCAGATCTGCACCGGAAAAACCGGGGGTCCCTTTGGCAAGAGTGGTCGGGTCCACGTCATTGGCCAGGGGGCTTTTTTTCATGTGCACCCGCAAAATGCCTTCTCGGCCTTTGATGTCCGGCATATCCACCACCACCTGCCGGTCAAACCGGCCGGGGCGCAGCAGTGCCGGGTCCAGAACATCGGCCCGGTTGGTGGCTGCCATGAGAATAACCCCTTCATTGGATTCAAACCCGTCCATCTCAACCAACAGCTGGTTCAAGGTCTGTTCCCGTTCATCGTGCCCGCCACCGAGGCCTGCGCCCCGCTGGCGGCCCACGGCATCAATCTCGTCAATGAATATGATACAAGGCGCGTTTTTTTTGCCCTGGGCAAACAGATCCCTGACCCGGGATGCGCCCACACCCACAAACATTTCAACAAAATCGGATCCGGAAATGGTGAAAAAGGGAACACCTGCTTCCCCTGCCACGGCCCGGGAAAGCAGGGTCTTTCCGGTACCGGGATTTCCCACAAGGAGCACGCCCTTGGGGATGCGGCCGCCCAGCCGGGTATATTTACTGGGGTTTTTCAGGAAGTCCACTACCTCGGTGAGCTCCTCCTTGGCCTCATCAATGCCTTGGACATTAGCAAAGGTGACCTTCTCCCCCTTGTCATCCATGAGCCTGGCCCGGCTTTTTCCAAAAGAGAGGGCTTTCCCGCCGCCGCCGCCACCCTGCATCTGACGCATGAAAAAGATCCACACTCCGATGAGTACAATCATGGGCAGCCAGGAAACGACAATGGACATGAACCAGGATGACTCAGCCGGCGGCTTGGCCTTGATGGCCACCCCGCTTTTGCGCAGGATATCGATGAGTTGGGCATCGTCCGGGGCATAACTGTTGAACTTTGCACCGCTGGTATCTGTAATGATCAGATCCCTGCCCTGGATAACCACACTTTGAATCCGCCCGTCTTCCACAAGGGATAAAAATTCTGAATAGCCGAGGTCGGACTGGCCGCCCTGCTGTTGGTTGAATATATTGTAAAGCATGACCATCATCAGGACAATCACCAGCCAAAGGGAGATATTTTTATAGAATTGATTCAATGCATTTCCTCTCTTAGGATTTATATGAAAATCTGTGTAACCAACACCGATTTTTCAACTTTGGTTGTGGGCTGAGTCTGGGTGTTGATAGACCACATCAGCCCATGGCTGTCAGCAAAAACGTCAATAAGTATATATAAACATAAATTTATTTTATACAAGGGTCAGAATCGGGGTTTTCGTCCGGTTGTCCCTTTTGATACCTGCGGGTCTTAAGATGCCTGCCAAGCGTCCGCAGTGGTGTTTCTTCTTTTTTTATACGCATAGTGTCCCTTTGTTTGTATACCCGGATTTGGCCGGGAAGGTCCAGACTCTTTCCTGATTCTCCTTTTTTGCCTGCAAAGTAAAGGATATCCCGGATATGGATGTTGGAAATTCGTCTTAAATTTTGTTTTACCGACAAAAGTGCGGCACGGATGACCCGGGCCCCCAGCGCCCGGTCAAGTTTGTTAATCGCTGATATGGACAAATCAATCTGCTCTTTTTTTTTCCCTGTTGTTGCTTTGTCCAGGGCGGCTTGGGCCATCTGGTCCAGAAAATCATCCTCCTGTGCGATGATGCCGGAGAGCCGCTCTATCCCTGCTTTAATGTCTGGATTGAACTCCTTTTCAAGAAACGGAATCAGACGATGCCGGATCCGGTTGCGCAGGTAGGATGTGTCCTCATTGGACCCATCAATTCTATATCCCTGGTTTATTTCATCAAGAAACGCCAGGATGTCTGCTCTGGGTATCCGGATCAGCGGACGTATAAATTTGCCCTGCCTGACCGGCGGAATACCCCGAAGGCCAAGGGGGCCGGTTCCTCGCACAAGATTCATTAAAACCTGTTCTATATTGTCATCCCGGTGATGGCCCAGGGCAATACGGTGAAATCCTTTTTCACATGCCACCCGGGTAAAGAAATCATACCTGGCATTCCTGCCGGCCTCTTCTACACAGAGCCGCTGCTTTTTCGCAAGTTCTGCTATATTTTTTTTTTCAACGACCAGGTCAAGATTGTGCTCCCGGGCAAATTCACAGACAAATGTCTCATCAGCCAGGGCGTGGCTGCCCCGAAGCATATGGTTCAGATGTGCCAGGCCTATACGGATGCCCAGATCTTTTTTTAAACCTGTTAAAACCTTTGCCAGAGCCATGGAGTCAGGACCGCCGGAAACGGCGATCAATATACTGTAGCCGGGAGCAATCATATCGTGTTCCCGGATTGTGTCAAGCACCTGGTCTGTAAATTTCTGGGCAAAGGATGATTGGGCCGTCATTTGTTATTAATGTTGCTTGTGAAATACAGATGATTGTTTCAGTGTCATAAATTCTTAATAACAGAAAACAGACCTAATATGCAATGCCCGCAGCTTTGGGTTCACACGTCAATTAAAAATATAGTCCGACATCTCATCGGATGAAAAGTCCTTTGCAAGGGGAATTTTTATCTGCTTCTTTTCCTTTGCCGACAGGTATAACGCCAGAACGGATTCAACAGACATCATGCCTGATTTTGCATCAGCAATGGTCGATTTTTTGTTAAGCACGGCATCTCTCAGGTCGGCGTATATTCTGGCATGGGGATTTGTCAGGGAGAACAGGCCGGAAAGCCCTTTTGACCGGAGCTCTTTTATCAAGTACTCAAGGGTTTTCTTTTTCCCGTTGATTCTGATGTCAAAATATGGCCTGCCACGGCGTATCCCCATACGAAAGCCGCCCTTTTCTCCAAGCAGGTAAAAAGCCGCCTCGTGGTCCCGGGAAGGCGAGTTGGTTGTCCCTTCGATTTGGCACAGCGCCCCATTGTCAAGCTTGAGTGTCCCAAGGGCGATATCTTCTGCCTCCATGTCATGGAAGCGTTTTCCAAGCATTGCATTTGCTGCTGTGGCTTGGCCGTTCATCAGCCAGCAGATAAGATCAATGGCGTGGACACACTGGTTCATGAGCACCCCGCCGTCGTGTTCCCATGTGCCGCGCCAGGCGGTCTGATTGTAATATGATTGATCATGTCCCCAACGTACAACTACCGAGCCGTGACTGATTTTACCGAACCGTCCGGCAGCAACATCCTTTTGCAGATTCCCGACAACGGGGAAATAACGGAAAATATGCCCCATGGCAATTCGCTTGTTTTTTTGTTCGGAAATATCAAACAGCTCTTTGGCCTGGCTTACGCTCATACTCATGGGCTTTTCAAGAAGAATATGAGATCCGCTGAGCATCGCCGCTTTTGCGATGGCATAGTGCAGCCCTGAAGGCACCGTTATTGATGTGATATCCGGTTTTTCCTTTTCAAGCATTCGGTTATAATCCGTATATGTTGTTACGGTATTTTTGATTTGATGCTTTTTTTTGTCTGACAGTTTGCAGGAATCAAACAATGTGTCAAACGCCTTGGGGGATGTGTCTGCCACAGCACAGAGCAAAAGGCCGCTGTGCCTTTTTGTTATGGCCATGATGTGCTTGACGGCAATCCGGCCGCATCCGATCAGTGCCACCCGAAGCAGTTTTTCAGCCATTTTTTCTCCTTCAGCGGTTGGGTTTTGTCAAATCTATACTGATGGCGTAAGCCCCACCGTCAAGTTTGGCCGTCAGCGGATATTCGCCTTTTTCAAATACCTTGAGCATGGCCCGGTTGGAGGAGAGGACATCTGCGGTTATTTTCACGGCCCCACGCTCCTTTGCCAGGCGGGTGAGCATTTTAAACAGAAAAGAGGCAATGCCCAAGCCCTGGTATGCCTCGTCCACGACAAAAGCGATGTCCATGAACGGTTTGTCTGGATGCTTGGCAATTCTTGCCTCGGCAATGATGGTCTGGTTGCCGGGTTCGCCCACAAGGCCCACCACGGAGAGTACCTCCCTGTAATCCACGTTCACATAGGCCTGCATTTTGGCGTGGGGCATGGCTTTGATGGGTGCAAAATAGCGGTAGTATATGGCGTCATCGGAAAACCGGTAAAACAGTCTGCGCATCTGCTCTTCATCCGATGGCTTGATGGCCCTGAACCGGACCTGCAGATTATTTTTGAACGTCTGGGTGGTTTCGATCTCCTTGGGATAAAAACGGGCGGAGTCGGCAATGAACATCTGGTCAGGATAGAGCAGGTTTTCTTTTTTACCACCCTCTACAAGGCCGGGCCGGTCTTCGGGGTGGGCGATCTCGATCAGGGCCTGGGCCCGTTCCCGCAGGCTTCTGCCCCTGATGTGGGCCACTCCGTATTCTGTGACCACAAGGTCAATACATTCCGGAAAACTAAGCTGGTCCGGGATATCATCTATAAACAGACGGATATTGGGTTCTCCGCCCTTGTTCCGGCTGGGGAGGGCCACAATATTGTATCCGCCCCGGGAGAGTTCCGCGCCATTGAGGATATCGGCAATCTGGCCCGGATCTGCGGAAATATTGGCAGACTTGGCGTAAATGGCCACCCGGCCGGACAGGGCCACCCGCCGTACCGGAAGAACCATGACAAATTTTTTGTTACGCCCGATCTGCAACGGGTCGAATATCTTGTCAATGCCCTGGAACTCCACCATGGGATTTTTGTCGAGCCATGCCATCAGCTTTTGGGAGCCCAGAGCATAGGTGGTCAAAGACCGGCCCAGAAACATACCCTTTTCCCGGTTAGTGACTGCCCCGCTTTCGGCAAGTTCCATGAGCGCATCCGTGAAAAACGGGGTATGAATGCCCAAATTTTTTTTCTTTGCCAGGTGCCGGGCCAGGGCCTCGTAAATGGGGCCGTAACTAAAGGCAATGCATGATCCGTCTTCAATCACCGAGGCGGCATTTTCGGCGATTTTGTCAAACACATTGTTTACGGGGTATCTTGGGACATAAAAGGGCGGGACCTGGGCTTGGACCAGCATATGAAATTCATCTATATGGACAAAGGTGTCCCCCAGGGTAAAGGGAATGTTTTCATTAATCTCAGCCACCACAAAACCGGCCTGCTTCATCACCCTTCTTGCCACATCCACACCAAGACCAAAGCTGCAATAGCCGTTTTCATTAGGTGGGGTGATCTGGAGAAACGCCACATCAATGGGTATCAGGCCGTCCCTCATGAGCAAAGGGACTTTGGAGAACCGCGCCGGAATCAGATCCACCCGGCCTGCGGTGATGGCCTGGGCCGACACCCAACCCGAAAAAAAGGTTTTTAAACGGTACCGGTGGGATTCCAAGGCGTTGTAAGACACGGCATCTCCGAAACTGACCAACTGGATCAGGGTCAGATCCTCCAGATTGTAGCCTTCGGCGCACATGAGCGCATTCACAAGGGTTCTGGGTTCGGCGGTTCCCGTACCGATAAAAATGTGCATGCCCGGCGCAATTTTGGACAGCACTTTATCCGTGGACACACAACGTGTTTTCCAGGCAGGTCTTTTTTTCCTGAACATAGCGCCCTATTTTTTTAATTTTTTAATATTATCCCGTGCAAATTCAATGGTTGGATCTATGTTTAAAGCCATTTCATAAAATTTGATGGCAACTGCCGGTTCTTTAAGTTCCCGGTAACAGGAACCCATATTGGCATAATTAATCGCCTGGCTTGGGTCCACATCCAGGGCTTTTTCAAAATAGGTAATGGCGGTTTTAAAATCCTTTTTCATAAAACAGCAGGCCCCTGCGGTGTTCAAGATATCAGGGCGCTGGGGATCGGCATCAAGACCGGTTTGACATGTCTCAATAGCCGGATCCAACAGCCCGGCATCTTTCTGGGCCGCAGCCATATGGGAACAGATATCAGGCAGATTGCGCCTGGCAGGGTCGCGGTCAAGGGCGGCTTGGAACTGTGTTATGGCATCTGCTCCCTCTTCCAGGGCGGTAAGCATCAATCCTTTGTAGAAACTGGTGTAGTATTTTCCCGGGATGAGCGCTTCCAGTTCATCCAGCTGGTCAATGGCCAGTATGGGATGGGAATTTTCCGTAATCAAACGGGCGGCAAACATGCCCACACTTGCTTCATCGGCACGCTCCCTGAAATGGGCCCCCGGCATGATGGTGTAAAAGGCGGGAATATCCAGGCCTGGATGGGTGGTGCAAATGGAGAGCAGATGAAACCCTTTATCCGCCAGAATCCGGATCAGACTTTCTACTTCCACCTTCATATTGTCGGCAGACAAATCCGGCAGATCTGCGGCATCCACCATGGTTTCAGGATGGGTGATATAGCTGGCCGCGTCTATATCCGTAAATTTCGGCAACCCGGATGCCACGTAATTGGAACCGGAGTTAAAGTCCCCGGCAAGCTGGGCCACCTCGGTCAGGGCACGCCCCATGGCCTTTTCCGGGGATGGCGCCGTGCCGGCGGTCCATACGATCTCGCTTGTATCCGGAAAGGTGGACGGGTCCCAGGCCAGCACTGCGATGGTGGGAATGCCCGTGTCAAGACAGAGATCACTTGCATAGACCTTAATGCCTTGGGTGTCATATTTGGCAAGAAGTTCCCGGACAAGGGGATCTTTAAAGGAGTCCAGGCGGATGCCGGGCACCTTTAATTTTTCCCGGGATACCCGGGAGCAGACATGGCGCTCCACAAGTTCGCAGATGCCCTGGGTCAAGGCCTCTTCCGTGCAGTTGCCCGCACTGGGACCGTTAAACTCATTGATCATATAGAACCAGTTAAAGGGGATATTCACCTCTTTTTTATTGGTCAGGTCGTAGCCTTTGGTCCATTGCAGGGGCAAAGAATCAAATATGGGTTTAACCTTTAAGGCCTCGGACTCATCGTCATGGACCGACTGGGTGATCAGGGTATAATCCAGGGCCTTTTCCCCAAGCTGCTCAGGCGTGGCATGGATAAAGTTTTTCTCATCCTGGGCAAAGGAAAAAAAGCTGAACCGCTCCACCAGTTCCATGACCGCACTGGCCTCGGACTGTTCCGGGGTCCCGCCTTTGCCCATCTGTTTATTGGTGCCGGTCACCCGCCGTGCATCCGCACCACACTCACTGAAGAACACCGGGATATCCAGGCGGCCGTTGTCGATGCGCCGGGTTCGGCTTAAGATATCAATATCCAGGGCTGCGGCCTTTTCCCTGAACCGCCGGACCGTTTCGGAAGGAGAGATGATTTTATCCTGATCAAAGGTATAATTTTTCGGGGCGTCTTGGAGTATTATTTTATAACCCATGGGGTTCAAAACCTTTCAATTTATATGTAAAAAGGCCCCACCTTACCATGAATTGTTGCGGATTTCATCATGATAGCACCTGTATTGATTAAATAATCTGCATTGCCGGGATCTTTTTTGAAAATGTCAAACGCGGATTAATTCCATGAACTTAAGATTAGCCCGGGGAAAAGGAAACTGGTGAAGCTGATCAACATTGACCCATTTATGGTCAATGGGTCCGTTGAGAATAACTTGACCGGAGATATAATCGCAGAAGAATACATCCATTTCAATTTTAAAATGGGTATACGCGTGGAAAACCCGGGTCAAAAACTGTAGATTACCGGTCTCAATGCCCGTTTCTTCCCGGATCTCACGGATGCAGGCCTGTTCAGCAGCCTCTTTAGGTTCCACCTTACCACCTGGAAATTCCCATAATCCACCCAAAAGCCCGTCAAGTTTTCTTCTGGTGATCAGAACCTTTCCATTTTTCCTGACAATCCCCACAGCAATATGAACGGTGGGCACCTTTTTTTTCTCCATGCGCCGGGGAAAGAGATCCGTGACCTGTTTTTTACAGGTACAACATTCCCGGGCTAATGGACATGCGCCGCAGTCCGGGCGTTTAGGGGTACATACCAGAGCGCCAAGTTCCATGATGGCCTGGTTGTATGTGCCTGGGTCCTTTTCATACAAAAATTTTTCGGCAATGGCCTTATATGCTTTATGGGACGCGCTGTGATTCACAGGGGTATCAACGCATAAAAGCCTTGCCAGGACACGCTTGACATTGCCGTCCACCACGGCATGGGGCTTTGCCCTGGCAATGGAGAGTACAGCCGAGGCAATATAGTCCCCCACACCCGGAAGACCTTTAAAGCCCTTGTAATCATCCGGAATAATACCCCCCATATCACAGACCACAATCCCGGCAGCCTTGTGAAAATTTCTGGCTCTGGCATAATAGCCAAGCCCCTCCCAGGCCTTCAGCACGGTTTCAAGGTCTGCGACGGCAAGATCTTTAAGATCAGGCCAGGTTTCCATGAACTTGAGATAATAGGGAATCACAGTTTTGACCTGGGTCTGCTGGAGCATCACCTCGGAAACCCATACCCGGTACATGGATGTATCCCTGCGCCAGGGAAGTTGCCGGCAATTGTCCCGGTACCAGGCCATTAAGGCTGTTTGAACTATTTTACTTTGCCTGTTTTCCAGTTTCGCACCAAATTAATAAATGTTCTGGTGGCCGTTCCCGAAGGGCCTTTGGGAATATACGTTTTTTCTGTAAAAGCCCAGGCCGTACCGGCGATGTCCAGATGTGCCCAAGGAGTTTTACCCACAAAATTTGACAGATACGCTGCCGCGGTTATGGTCCCGGCCGGTTTTCCGCCGGTGTTTTTGATGTCCGCCACCTTGGATTCGATCTGTTTTTCATAATTTTTATTCAGGGGCAGGCGCCAGACAGGTTCCCCTGCAAGATTCCCGGCAGCCTCAACCGCCTTGACCAAGGCGTCGTTGTTGGACACAAGCCCTGTATAATGATGGCCAAGTCCGATAATGACGGCGCCTGTCAGGGTTGCTGCGTCAAGCACACATGTGGGCTTGAAATTTTCAATACCCCAAGCCAGGGCATCAGCCAGGATAAGGCGGCCTTCGGCATCGGTGTTGACCACTTCACTTGTCACCCCGTTGTAGTGGGTGATGATGTCGCCGGGATGAATGGCCTTGGACCCGGACATATTATCCGTGGCAGGAACAATGGCCACAACACCCACATCCGGCTTTTCCAGGGCAACGGCCTGCATGGCGCACATCACCGCCGCACCTCCGCACATATCGTATTTCATCTCCTCCATGCCCGCAGACGGTTTGATGCTGATCCCTCCGGAATCAAAGGTCAACCCCTTACCCACAAGCAGGATGGTCTCGGTTCTGTTTTCTGGTAAATATTCCAATATCACTATGCGTGCCGGTACATAGGAGCCCTGGTTGACGGCAAGAATCCCCCCCATGCCCATCTGTTCCATCTCCTTTTTTTCTATACACCGGTAACCCAGCCCCGTGTCTGCGGCAAGCTGTTTGGCATATGCCGCAAAATCGGCAGAGGTCCAGTGATTGCCCGGCTCATTGGCCATATCACGCGCCGTACAGGCGGCAAAGGCCGAATTTTTTGCCTTTTCAACACCTTGGCGTACGACTTTAAGATTATCTTGGCATACAAATTTTATCGCACCAAGCCCAGGGTAATCGGTTTTTTTCTTGGTATTTTCTTTATATTTTTCAAACCGGTAATCTCCAAGGATGACGCCTTCGGCCAGTGCGCCCGCACAGATTTCCGGATCATCCAGGGCCAAAGACAGATGTTTTGGGGTCGGCAGACAGATCACAACATCTTTAGCCTTGACCGATGCACACACCTTGGCAACCTGTCCGCCCGCCTCCCGAAGCATGTCCAGGGCAACTCCTTCATCCTTTTCTTTGTTCACAGGTCCTGTTCCTAAAACCAGAACCCGGACAGCAGAAATTTTTGACTGGTCCGGCGGATAAAATAATATCTGTTCTGCGGCCTTGCCGGAGAAATCTTTCAACTCAAACGCATTTTTAACCTGGGGTTTTACAGCGGCATCGCATGCAGGCATTTTACCCTTTGCCTCCACGGCAAAATAAACCAGAAGATCAGTTTTAATTGTTTCGGCAGCTTTGGTGATAGTGGTGATACGGTCTTTTTTCATGGGGGGCACCTTTTTTTACCGGTTGTTTGGAAATTTAAAATCTATGGGAATTTAACATAAAACCCGGGTCAGGTAAAAGAATTCAAAGAATAACCGCCATGGGATGACATCGTCTAACAAAATATCCAAATTATTTAGCAAGTTCGATACTATTCATAAATTGTTGTTCTTGCATCTTGCCTTATTCAAAATATTCCAGTATACCTTAATTAAATTAATTATTTATAAACTTACAGGAGGCAAAGACATTGAACAGTATTGCTGTACTTGCCGGTGACGGTATTGGTCCGGAGGTCATGGCGCAGGCAATCAGGGTGCTTGACAAGGCTTCGGATCTTTTTGGTTTTGAACTATCCTATGAATACGCAGATGTGGGCGGTGCAGGCATTGATAATCATGGTAAAGCCCTGCCGGACTCAACATTGGCATTGTGCGAACAAAAAGATGCCATTTTGTTTGGTTCCGTTGGCGGTCCGAAATGGGAACACCTGCCACCCGAGGAACAGCCTGAACGTGCTTCACTTCTGACGTTGCGCAAACACTTTGGTTTATATTGCAACCTAAGGCCCTCCAAAGTGTTTCCCTCTCTGGCATCGGCATCTCCCCTGAAACCGGAAATCATAAAAAACGGATTTGACATCTTATGTGTCAGGGAGCTGACCGGCGGACTCTATTTTGGAAAACCCAGGGGCAAAAGGGGCAGTGGCCCTGATGAAACTGCATTTGATACCATGGTCTATTCCAGATTCGAAATTGAGCGGATTGCCAAAATGGCGTTTGAGGCTGCCAGGAAAAGGCGCAGTATTGTATCATCTGTGGACAAGGCCAATGTGCTGACCTCTATGGTTCTGTGGCGGGAAGTGGTCATAGACGTCGCCAAATCATATCCTGATGTCACTTTGAACCATATATATGTTGATAATGCAGCCATGCAGCTTATTCGAAACCCCCAGCAATTTGATGTGCTTTTGTGCGGAAATATGTTTGGGGATATTATATCCGACGAATGCGCCATGATTACCGGATCAATGGGGTTACTGTCTTCGGCAAGTTTGAATGAAAAAAAATTCGGCCTTTATGAGCCGGCCGGCGGCTCGGCCCCTGATATTGCGGGCAAAGGCATCGCCAATCCCATTGCCCAGATCCTGTCCACAGCCATGATGCTGAAATACACCTTTGGGCAAACCCAGGCCGCTGATGCCATTGAAACCGCAATTTCCAATGTTCTTGATCAGGGAATTCTCACTGCAGATTTGACAGATAAAAAAGAGAATGCTGTAAATACTGAAGAGATGGGAACTGAGATTATCAATGCGCTGACCAATATCAGCAGAACTTGACGCCTCATTATTGAAACCTGCACGTCCCGGCCATTGAGCGTCTTTTACTCCATGGCCGTTTTTTTTGTCTTTTTTTGACTGGCCCAAAAGCAAAAGGGCTTTTGAGTATCCTCAAAAGCCCTTCTTTTATTGTGGCGGGAGTGACGAGACTCGAACTCGCGGCCTCTAGCGTGACAGGCTAGCGTTCTAACCAACTGAACTACACCCCCGTAGTTTACTTCTTCGTTTTGGTGGGCGATGCAGGGATCGAACCTGCGACTTCAAGCTTGTAAGGCTTGCACTCTCCCAGCTGAGTTAATCGCCCGAAACGGCAGCATATATACCAAGTCCAAATATGGGTGTCAAGCAAAATTGTTCTTTTTTTTGTATTCTTTTATTTTGTTTGAGCATCCGCCTAATATTTAATCAAATCCTTGCAATATTATGGGGACATTGTTATGCTGTTCCATTAATATGTAAACATTATAGAATAATTTAATGCAAAATCTTATCACCTTTTTTCCTGACAACAATCAAAATCAGACAAGGGATATCGCACGTATAAAGTCCTTGATTTATAATGTCAGCAGCAAAAGTATAATTTAGGAGTCGATAATGGAACCTGTTCAGGGATATCTGGAAATCATGGACAAGGGGTTTGGTTTTCTAAGGAATATAGAAGAAAATTTCAATCCCAAGCCTGAAAATCCCTATGTACCCAACAGCCTGATACGCAAACTCAACCTTAGGGAAGGCAGTTTTATTCAAGGCTATGGAGAAAAAAAGAGCCCGCAGAATGTAAACGTTGCCCTTATACGTATTGAGACCATTAACAATCTTCCCTTTGACGAGTTCATAAGAACGCCAATGCTCCAGGAGCAGGTCAGCATCAACCCCTTTGAAAGGTATCATCTTACCCAGGGACCTGATGACGTAACGGGAAAAGCGTTAGATCTGATTGTTCCAATCGGCATGGGACAGCGTGGGTTGATCATCGCACCGCCAAAGTCCGGAAAAACAACAATTTTAAGGCACATGGCCAATTCCGTGGTCCTCAACCATCCTGATGCCAAAGTCTTTGTCCTGCTTGTGGATGAGCGGCCTGAGGAAGTTACCGATTTCCAAAGAGGACTGACCGATGCCCATGTACTCTATTCCTCTGCTGACCAGCAAATTGGTCAGCACATGAGGATGACGCGACTTGCGATGCACACGGCCATCAGATGTACGGAAATCGGCCAGGATGCCGTGGTTTTCATCGACTCTTTAACCCGGATGACCAGGGCGTTTAATATTGACACCGATTCCTATGGTAAAACCATGAGTGGTGGACTTGGCGCCAATGCCATGGAGTTTCCCAGAAAAATTTTCGGGGGTGCCCGCAAGCTTGAGAACGGCGGTTCCCTTACAATCATTGCTACGATTCTGGTCGAGACCGGCAGCCGTATGGATGATGTGATTTTCCAGGAATTTAAAGGCACCGGCAATATGGATCTTTACCTGTCCAGGGAGTGCGCCGAACAGAGAATCTGGCCAGCCATTAATATCAACAAATCCGGAACCCGGAAAGAAGATTTGCTGATGGAACCTGACGAGTATGAGGGTATGGTGAATATTCGCCGGAGCATTGCACCGTTAGATGAAGTAACGGCCATGTCACAGTTTTTATCCATGATCGAAGATAATTTATAAAGACGGCATTTTTCTTGTATCTTTAAAAATAAAAAATCGCGGCACTCAAAACATTTCAAGTGCGGCGATTTATTATTTTTATAAGCCCTAATTAAAATATAAATACTATACGATTAGGGCATGCTCAAGCACTTCAGCCATATTTTCCACATAGACGATATCAAGCTGTTTTTGGATCGCCTTTGGAACGTCTATGATGTCTTTTTTGTTTTCATCGCAAAGAATAACTTTTTTAATCCCATTGGCATGGGCTGCCAGAAGTTTTTCCTTTAGACCGCCAATGGGCAGTACCCGTCCACGAAGAGTAATTTCCCCTGTCATGGCCACCGTCCGGCTTACGGGCCGGCCGGTGAGAATGGAAACGACTGCCGTGCACATGGCAATACCGGCTGAAGGCCCATCTTTGGGGATGGCCCCTTCCGGCACATGGATGTGGATGTCCGTGTCCTTGTAAAAGTCTTCTCTAATTTTAAGATCTGCACTTCTTGAGCGGACATAGGATACCGCTGCCTGGGAACTTTCCTTCATCACATCCCCAAGCTTTCCGGTAACCATTACCTTTCCCCTGCCCGGCATGGTCACCGCCTCAATGGTTAAAAGCTCGCCACCTGCCTGGGTCCAGGCCAGTCCGGTAACAATTCCGGTTTTATCTTCCTGTTCCAGAATGGAATTTCTAAATTTGGTCTGTCCCAGATATTTTGACACCGTATTTGCTGTGACCAGATGTTTTTTACGGGTCTGGGTCCGTACTATTTCCGTGGCGATTTTTCTAAGCACAGAAGAGAGCTCTCGCTCAAGATTTCTCACCCCGGCTTCTTTGGTGTATTGCTTGATAATCATCTCAACCGCAGCTTTGGAAAAAGAGATTTCACAATCATCTAACCCGTTTTCATGTATCTGTTTAGGAATCAGGTAGCCGGTGGCAATCTGGTATTTTTCATAATCGGTATATCCGGGTATCTGGATCACCTCCATGCGGTCACGCAGGGGGGCGGGGATTTCATGCAGGGTATTTGCTGTGGTGATAAACAAAATTTCCGACAGATCGTAATCCACCTCAAGATAATGATCATTAAAATTTTTGTTCTGTTCAGGGTCCAGTGCTTCCAGAAGGGCAGAAGAGGGATCTCCTCTAAAGTCACTGGTCATTTTATCAATTTCATCCAGACAGAATACCGGGTTGTTATAGCCCACTTTCTTCAACGTCTGGATGATTTTTCCGGGCATGGCGCCTACATATGTTCTTCGGTGCCCTCGAATCTCCGCCTCATCACGAACCCCACCCAGGGAGATCCTGGCAAAAGAGCGTCCGGTCGCTGTGGCAACAGACCGGGCAAGGGATGTCTTGCCCACCCCGGGGGGGCCCACCAGGCACAAAATCGGGCCTTTTATCTTTTTAACCAGAATCTGTACAGCCAAATACTCGAGAATTCTCTCCTTGGGTTTTCGCAAGCCGTAATGGTCCCGGTCCAGAATCTGCTCTGCCTTTGAAAGCTCATTTTTTACACGTTCCTTCCGGTACCAGGGCAGGGATACCAGCCAGTCTATGTAATTTCTGACCACGGTTGCTTCCGAGGAGGTTGCCGACATCAACTTAAGCTTTTCCAACTCTGTGCGCACAACACCGGCGGCTTCTTTAGGCATGCGCTTGGCCTTGATCTTTTTTTCAAGATCGGCAAATTCGCCGCCTTGGCCGTCCTCACCCATTTCCTTTTGGATTGCCCGCATCTGTTCGTTAAGATAGTGGCGTTTTTGAAGTTTATCCATCTGTTCTTTGACCCTGCCCTTGATCTTCTGGGACATGGAAAAAACTTCCGTCTCTTTTTGAATAAATGTTAAAAGCAGAAAGAAACGTTCTTCAATATCTCCGCACTCCAGCAGCTTCTGTTTATCCTGAACCTTAAAGGGCATTTGGGCGGCAATGGTATCGGCATACCTTGACGGGTACTGCTCTAAGGCATCCAGCCCTTTGAAAAAACTTTTGGAAACCACGCCGGACAGGCCGGCATAATGCTTGAAGGCCTCATGAACCGTCCGGATAGCCGCCTCGGTGTTGGCTGCGGTCAACGGCTTTTCAGGGACGTCCACGTAATCAACAACCTGAAACCCGTCCTGGTCATGCATTTTAACAATACATCCCCGGGCAACACCTTCAACCAAAGCCTTTACCGTACCATCGGGCAGGCGCAACAACTGTGTGATCCGGGCCTCGGTACCCACCTGGAAAATATCCTCGATAGTGGGTTTCAGGACTTCAGGATCTTTCTGGGTCGTAAGAAAAATTTTTTTATCACCGCCCATTGCCTGGGAAAGCGCCTTGATGGATTTTTCCCTTCCCACAAAAATAGAGGTTGTAACAAAGGGGAAGAGGACAATATCCCTTAGGGGCACCAACGGGAGGGTTTTCTTCTCTTTTTCAGCCCCATCCTCGGGATTGAAAAAACGGGAAATACTGATCATGGATGCAAACTTTCTATTTAAGCCTGCTTTTTGGGCTGTTCATACAGCAAGATGGGATCCTCGTTGTTTAATACCACTTCTTCGCCCACCACACACTCAACCACATCTTTTTTGGACGGAATTTCATACATGATATTCATCATGGTTTCCTCCATGATAGCCCGCAACCCTCTGGCTCCGGATTTTCTGGCAACCGCCTCCTTGGCCATGGCTTCAAGGGCCTCATCCGTAAACTGCAGATTCACCCCTTCAATGCGAAAAAGTTCCTGATATTGCCGAACCAGCGCATTTTTAGGTTCGGTCAGAATCTTGACCAATGACCCTTCATTTAACTCCCCTATGGAAGTTATAATGGGCAACCGCCCTAAAAATTCTGGGATCAGGCCAAATTTAATCAAATCTTCAGGCTTTACCTGCTCCAGCAGTTCCCCGATATTTATGTCCTTTTTATCTGCGATCTTAGCACCAAACCCCATAGTTTTCTGGGTTAAACGGCTCTCAACGACTTTCTCAAGACCCGTGAAGGTTCCGCCGCAGATGAACAGGATATTGGAGGTATCCACCTTTACATAATCCTGCTGGGGATGTTTTCTTCCTCCCTTGGGAGGGACCGAAGCAATGGTGCCTTCAATAATTTTAAGCAGGGCCTGCTGGACACCTTCTCCGGAGACATCCCGTGTAATTGACGGGTTGTCTCCCCGCTGGGAAATCTTATCTATCTCATCAATGTAGATGATACCTTTCTGGGCCTTTTCAATGTCGTAATCAGCATTTTGAACCAGGGAGAGAACGATATTCTCGACATCCTCCCCAACATAGCCAGCCTCGGTCAAGGCCGTGGCATCGGCAATGGCAAAAGGGACATCCAGGAACCGCGCAAGAGTCTGGGCCAGGAGCGTTTTGCCACACCCGGTCGGTCCGATAATCAGAATATTACTTTTCTGAATCTCGACGTCTTCATCGGTTTTCGCCAGATGCGAGGCCAGGCGCTTATAATGATTATAAACCGCAACGGATAAGACCTTTTTTGCACGATCCTGCTCTATGATATATGAATCAAGCTGCTCTTTGATCTGTTTGGGCACCATGAACTCCTTGGCGCTCTCCGGCTCGACAGACAACTCTTTTTCTTCATCTTCGATAATCTCGCCGCACAGCTTAATGCATTCATTGCAGATATATACGCTGGGCCCGGCTATCAGTTTTTTTACTTCTTTTTGATTTTTACCGCAGAATGAACAGAAAAACTGATCGTTTGTATCATCTTTTTTGGCCATATTTTATGACTCCTTTGACGCTGACGCCTCCTGCTCAGAGGCCTGTTCCAATTGGCTCCTGTCACTGACCACACGGTCGACAATGCCGTATTCCAAAGCTTGCTTTCCAGACATGAAAAAATCACGTTCCGTATCCGCTGCGACCTTTTCAATATCCTGTCCCGTATGCTTTGCTATAATTTCGTTCAAAGAATCTTTCATTCTTAAAATTTCAGTCGCCTGAATTTTGATATCCGTGGCCTGGCCCTGGGCACCACCCAGCGGTTGATGAATCATAATTCTGGCATTGGGCAGGGCAAACCGCTTGCCAGATGTTCCGGCCGTAAGAAGCAACGCCCCCATACTGGCTGCCTGGCCGATACACACCGTTGCCACATCCGGCTTGATGTACTGGATGGTGTCATAGATAGCCATACCTGCTGTAACAACGCCTCCAGGAGAATTGATATAAAAATTGATATCTTTCTCAGGATCTTCGGATTCAAGAAACAGCATCTGTGCAACAATGAGGTTGGCAACTTCATTGTCTATGGCAGATCCCAAAAAAATAATCCTGTCTTTTAATAGCCGTGAATAGATATCATAGGCACGTTCTCCCCTGTTGCTCTGCTCAACAACCATTGGAATAAGAGGCACGATTTAACTCCTTGTCATGATCTAAATATAAGTTTTTAACCTTGTTGCCGCCCAAGCAGTTAATTGAATTGACCTGCTTCAATAACAGCCATGGGTTGATCCCGACCGATTAACACCCAGGCTCAACCCACAACAAACATAAAAGCAATTCAATAAGTTATTGATGCTTTCATATTAAAGCTTGCGGATTTTTTACACTTGTGCGCCTTCTTCTTCAGTTTGCTCATCAGCGGCTTGCGCATCATCCGGTGTCACTTCAACGACATTGCTTTTTTCTATTATAAGGTCAATAGCCTTTTTTTCAAGCTGGGTATGTTTATAATATTCAAGCTGACGTGGGTCCATGTTGAAAAAATTCTTAATGGCATCCTTTGTCGCACTCATGGCCTGGGCCATCTCTTCAAAACCGGTATCAAGTTCTTCATCGCTAAGTTCCATTTTTTCCTGGGTAATCAACTTGTCCAGGATCAGATGCCGACGGGCCTGTTTTTCGGCCACATCCTTGTATTTTTCTTTCATGATTTCCCGGCTTAATCCGACTTCTTCCAAGGAGGTATTGTTTTGGGCATAGGCCTGTTCCGTCTCAGCAATGATACCGTCCAGTTCACCTTCAATCAGGGCGTCAGGAACTTCAAAATCTGTTTTTTCAAGTATCTGAGTAAAAATTTGTTCACTCATCTCATGCTTGACCCGCTGGGCAATTCCCTTTTCGAGGTTATCCCGGATGGCGACTTTTACATCTTCAAGGGTTTCGTATTGCTCAAGGTCTTTTACGAGGTCGTCATTGGCTTCGGGCAACACTTCTTCCTGGATTTCCTTGAGCGTAACCTTATATTGGATGGTCTTTCCTTTCAGATTTTCATCATGGAAATCATCTGCGTAAACCACTTCGATGTCCAGATCCTGAACCGGGATGGCGCCAATAAGTTTTTCGGAAAATTCTTTAGGCAACGGTTCCATGTTGATGGCTGTAACATAATTTTCAACTTTGGGGGTATGCTCAAAAGATTCTCCATTTAAAAAACCTTCATAGTCAATCAGAACAAAGTCACCTTCTTTTACCGGACGAGCCTCTTCGACCTTCTGCTTTGTGGCCATGGTCTTTTGCAGCATATATATCTGGCTTTCAATCTCGGCCTCACTAACTTCATAAAGCGTTTTTTTAATTTCAAGGCCTTGGAGATCAATATCATCCAGTTCAGGTTTAATTTCCACAGTGATCTCAAACGAATAATCAGCATCCGGCTTGAGTTCCGGAGGGTCAAGTTGGGGCCCGCCCACGATATCTAATTTATGATTTTCAACTGCTTCAACAAAAGCCTCCTGGATCAGGCGCGGGGCAACCTCGGCATGAACGTCTGCGGCAAACCGGTTTTCAAGCACTTTTCTGGGAACTTTTCCTTTTCGAAAACCTTTAATATCCACCTTCTTTTTCAAATCGGCATAGGCTTTACTCAACTCTTTGGAAATTGTTTCCTTAGGAATTTCAAAAGAAAGCACTTTTTTAATACTGCTCTGATCTTCGATTTTTACCTGCATGATTTTGTCCTGTTATTTCCTGTTAATTGGCGTTATTCTACTTAACGCACCTTCAAAAATAATAATTATACCCTAACTGATTTATTATACGGTACAAACACTTTACACAAAGTTTACTAAAATACCCCGTCTTCATGGTGGTGTCAAGGAAATTGCCGATCCTAAATAGATAGGGGAAAAGCTTAAACCATGTAACTTTTGGATACATCTCACGATTATGGTGCGGGCCTGGCCGGAAAAATTGAGCTTGATTTTTTTTATTTCAGGTGATAAAAATCTCTTCTATTTTTAGGTGTCGGGGCGTAGCGCAGTCTGGCAGCGCGCCTGCTTTGGGAGCAGGATGTCGGAGGTTCGAATCCTCTCGCCCCGACCAGCACAATATAAGGCTTTCAGTGTTTTTACTGAGAGCTTTTTATATTTTTGGTTGTGGCTTCTGGTTGCGGTTTTTCATTTTTTGACTCAAATCTCCCGGATATAGAATCCATAGCATCCTCTATGGCACCATCCAGTTTATGAAGGTATATTTCAGTTGTCCTGGCTTCTGAGTGGCCTAAAATATTCTGAATCGTCTTCGTTGAGATTTTGGGATTGTCAGCCAGGAGAGAGGCCATAAGGTGCCGCAAGGTATGAAACCCAAAATAAGGATTTATTCCGGCTCTTTTACAAAGCCCTTTCATGAACTTTGGGCGATGATTAAAGCGATCATTTGTTTTTTCATTAAAAAACACCCAGGTGTCTTGTTTTCGATTCTGCCACATTTTCCATAAGGTAAAATACAATTCATCGTTTATGGTAACGGTAACAGCCTTATATGATCCACCATGGGTTTTTCGGGTCCATTTGGTAAGCAGCCGTTTATCAAAATTGATGTCTTCCCAAGTTAAGCGTAATACTTCGTCAATCCGGGCTAAAGTATGAAGCATAACAATCAACAAATCCTTTTCGTCAGTTTCCGGGTCCGCAGCCAAAAGAAGTTTTATAATATCCTGTTCCTGGGGGACCCGTTTCCGGGCTACCGTATGGGGAAGTTTTTCAATCTTTTTGACCGGATTTCGATCAATGGATTCAAGTACATTTTCTGCATAGCTGAATAATGATGACAATTCTTTACGGTGAACATTGTAATTATTATTGCTTGGACGGGTACCTAAGTATTTCGCTATGACTTCCGGGGTGATTTTTGAAATGGGAAAATCATCACCACCAAGAAAACGACCAAAGGCCACAAAAACACTTTTCTTGTATTTCCATGTTTTTAAAGCATGCCGACGTGATGAAAAATCAAGATACAAATTGCATAGCGTCAAGTAACCCATGCCGGTTGAGATCGGATTTTTCTTTACATCTTCCTTTCTTTTTGCCCGAGCGGCCGCCGCTTCCGTTTTTGTCTTGAATCCCCTGGCCGCATAAATTTCGTTTTGATACTGAAAACTGTAGCACCAATGTTTCCGGGTCTTGTCCTTCCATAATCCCATAAATTACCTCTTGCCTAAAACGCCAAACCCCGATACCGCCAGGCTTGAAGCCACCTAATTTTTTCACATGTTTATAGACGGTGTTTTCTGAAATTTGTAATAATTCCGCGACATCAGAAGGGGTCAAAAGCTTGTTCCTATTATGACCAGCCGATCCTTTCGTCATGTTTCATCCTCAAAGTATGATTACGGTTTTAGTGATTATTTTCTATTTTTTGAAAAATGACCTCTGGCATAATCCGCATAGCAATAATGCAAATAGGTGTTGTAATCAATGTTGCCTGCCATATATTCATGCTCAAATTTTGTTATGCTGTTCTTTCCGTTTTTCTTTACCAAAAGGTAAAGGTGATTTTTCAATTCTCGTGGGTTCATTTTATTCATTCTTTATTTAATGTTCACCGATCCTAAATAGATGCATTGATAAGGATGATTATTAGAAAATGCCCGGGGTAGGCCACATAATAGAAGTATTTTTGGATCGTTTTTGGCAAAGGAATGGTGGCCCTGGAGTACATGAGGAAGACAGCAGCCGGACCGAACAAAACATAAGCGGCTCCGGATAAATAATACACCAAAAGAAAAAAAGCAGTCATAGCGCCCAAGAGATAAACCGGCCGATGATGCAGGAAATAAACGGCAAAGACTATGAAAATATAGATTGATACGACGTTGGCCAATAAAAGAAGCAGGGTCAAATAAAATGCCTGATAGCCGTACCGTTCGTACAGGACAAGGATAATCAGGCCAAAAAGCAGGGTATAAAGATCATTGAGTCTATGCAGGGCAGGGAACAAAATATTAAACAGGGGCTGGGTAACACCGGCGCAAGTCACCAGGGAGATGATATAAAGCTGGAGATTCTTGGTATATTTCAGGCCCTGGGTAATGAAAAAGGCAAACAAAGGGAAAGACAGTGCGCCCAGGGACCGCATGATCAATTCATGTTCCGGGAAAAAGAATATGGCCGAATGGTCAATCACCATTGTGATGAAGGCAATAAGTTTAATCATTTTGATGATCCCAAGCTTATGGTGTATGAAATCAATCTGAAAACACAAAAAGAAAAAGCGATTGCCACAATGGGCAAACCGACATATGTGACGATGTCACTGATAAAAAGGGCAAGGTCAAAACCTTCGGGTAAAGAGATCATTTTAAAGCCTCAAAGACAGGCCCAGGGCCAGGGCGTTACATGAAAGTGCGCCGATGATTAACGAGATACTTTTTGAGGTCAAATCCGAGGTATCGGTGATCTCAATATAATCGACTTGGCCCGGATCTGAATCAAGATCCGTTACCGAGATCAATGTTCTTTGGTAGTACGCTTTGGTTAAAATATTAATTTGAGAAAAATCGGAAGTATTAAAAAGATAGTCATCGACAACAAAGAACGCGTTCACCTGATCCACCCGGTAAAGATCCACCTGGCCGGTCTTCGTAACCGCTGCATATGATTCTGTATTGGAAAGAAGTATTAAAACAAACAAGATGCCGATTGAATTGAAACGGGAAGATCCAATCCGAAGGGCTGATACAATGGCCCGAATAATGATGCCCAGGAGCAACGAAATAACGACCAGGCCAAAACCATTTCCAAATGCTTCTAAATCTATCATGCTTTATCCTCTAATCATCTTTGGTTTTGTCTTCGTAAAGTTCATCAAAAATATCGGAATATTTTTCGGCTCTGACATTGTTCAGGCTCATTCGATATTCTTCTTTCATCAAAGGTTCACGCCAGGTGCCTTTGCTATTCTGCCAGCGG
>NZ_KB893052.1 GCF_000373985.1 Desulfobacter curvatus DSM 3379 | reverse complement strand
CACTATCTCCACGTTTGATTGTTAGGTGATCACTCAAAATCTTGGGCAGACCCAATTTTTCTGAGAATTTACCAAGATTAACCAAGCCAGCGTTGCCCGTCAGATTTTTTTCAGTAAATTGGGTATGGAAACGTCTCATCATATCGGTGCTCCTATCTAAAGCAATCAAAATGATGATATCATACTATAAAATCAATAAATTTAAAATATTTCTACAACAATTATTGTTTATGGATTGCATTCTTTAGGTTATAGTTCAAACACCATTCCGCCATCAAAGCCAGATAGCCTTTAAAGTCCTGATCGCTGAAAAATGTCTGCTGCCTTCTATTCCCCCCTTTGTGTAATGTGATGGGGAAAACCCGGTGCCACTGCCCTTCGTGCCATGAAATAGAGTTAAGCATGTAGTATAATTCCTGTCAATAAATAAGTAAGGTGTCCCCATATTCCCTAAGGTGTCCCCATATTCCCTGTCCCCATATTCCCATATTCCCACATTCCCCATATTCATATTTTTTTTATTTTTTGGTAAATATCTAAAAACTGTGTATATTGATTATTAAACCATGATCTCATGGGGCGATCCCAGACGCAACCTTGAAGTTCTTGCCGGAACAAGTCAATCGAAGACTCTTCGAAATTCCGGTGGCAAAATACTATTTTGTGTGGAACAGCAGGAAAGAACATCATTTTCCGGATTTCCCAATAATAATTGCAAAAAAGTTCTCAGCATAACATATACAAAAGCAAGGCATTAGGACATCATCATGATCACAATTCGAGATGACCAATTACAAGTTTTCAAGACAGCTGCCGCACATGCTTTTGAAGATGATATGGTGCTGCATGTTAAAAAATTTACCCCGCCGCACTATAATGCGATTGGTGAAGAGGGTACGCGGAAAGTTGTGCGACTGGGTTTTAAACGGGCGGAAAGGTACAATCTGACCAACCGCGGTCCTGTTCAGTTTTATATTGAATCAATGTTTATGTTCGGCAGCTATTTTGACACAGACCCCCAATATCCCTGGATAGAAAAAGCGTTAAATGACCCAGCGATCAAAGATCAGATGGACCGGGCAGATTTCCTTTATGAAAAGATGCAGGATTACTTGCAGTCAGTGGCAGGTCCTGACAATAAATACGCAATCCGGGCGCTTAAAAAACTCAGTAATTTCCGTTCACAAAGCACACCGCCGGTGAACACTGAATTCCAGAACAAAATGATCCGTCATATGACAGATATTTATCCGGAAAAATGTAAATATAACGGTACACAAGCTCTTGAAAATTTAATTAAAAGCGGTATGGCCAAGGCCGGCGAGTATTGGCCCGGCAATGACTCCGGAACTGCTTTGTTTATCGGTTTAATGTTTGGTTTTGGGCACGGGGTTTGGAAAGATCCCCAGTTCCCATGGGTAGCGGCAACCTTGGATAATCCCTCAATCAGTGACCCGGATAAAAGAACGGAAAGCCTTAAAGCCAGGAGTTTTATCTATTTGGATCACGTTCTCAAATACTTTGAGCAAGGATAACACCATGTGCCTTTCAGGATGCAACACCAAAGATCAAAAAAAACCAAGTGAAGGCAAAAATGCTTCTGCCCCCAAGGACTGTGTTAAAGTTAAATGTCCCCTTGCCACGTTGATTGTTCTGGTGAGACTTGAGTCTGACGGAAGCCCGATTGATAATACCAGCGTTGAAATCAAAGGTGTTGGTACAAAATTAACCCAAAAAGACGGCAAAGCAACCTTTGAAAAGATAAACCCCGGCAAATACGAGGTAAAAGCACGTAAGGATGGTCACATCCCGGATTCTGCCGAGACCAATGTGGAACTTGCCGAAAACAGCAAAAAGGAGATCACGCTTGAGCTTGAGCTTCTGGAACTTCACATGCACGTGGATGCCGACCGTGATGGGAAAGTGGATAATGACTGGGAGGATAATAAAAAATGGGAACCGGGTAAGGGTAAAAAAGGTGCTGTGATCCTCTGCAACAATGATGATGAAGACAGTGATAAAAAAGAAGACAATAAAAACCAGAAGGTGGATACGGCAACTGACCTGCCTGACCTGGCACCGCTGGTTTTACGTAAAAAACCCAAAGGAAAGAAGTTCCCTGCCGGATGGAAAGCCAAACTGGAAGTATCTGATGAAAAAAAGATCCGGGTATTTGACAAACGCGCTGACGGGGGTGTAGAGAAAATAGGCCCTGATACGGGAAAAAAGGCATATGAAATTAAAGATTTAACGCCCGACGAACACGAGCTGTGTATGGAAGCAACCACCTATCCGGAAGTTGGGTTTGATGGAATAATCACTTTGAAACTCTCCCTGATAGACGACAAAGGCACTATCGTACATACCGAAGAAGCCAAAGTCAGGGTTGCCCCCTGGCTGATGTTCAACCATGCCTACGTAACAACGAAAGTTTATGTGGTTGAAACTACAGATAATGTTAATTTCCGTAGCAAGTTAGCCAATGAGATACCAAGCGGTGTCACAATAGAAACAGCTTCCAAGGCTGTCTATGGTACAGACCGGTGGATGCAGGATGCCATGGAACCGGGATTTGCAAGTATGCCTAATAGTTCGGCCAAAGACAAATGGAATGTGCCGGCAACCCTGCGTACGTTCAATGACCGGCCCGGGATGGGGTGGGGGCCGATTGATGGTTATCCCAAAAACGAACTGCTCGGGCCTGGATATGGTTTTCTCCAGGCAGCTCCCCCGGGGATGGGTAACTCTCTGGATTCATTCGGCAATCTGGAATGCTCACCGCCTTTTACCCACAAAACCACCAAACGGGAATACAAATTCGGACGTATCGTCTATGGCGGCGGCGGGAGCCGTACTATGGAAAAAAAGGTCCGTGAATTTTTGGAAAAACAAAAAGTCCAGGAGCCTTTTGAAGTAGATACAGACTGGTTGATCGTCGGGCATGTGGACGAAGTATTCTCTTTTCTGCCACTGCCGGGTAACAAATACAAGGTGCTGCTGGCAAGCACCAAGGTGGCCATGGATATCGTGAATAAAAATGCCGGTACTGCAAAATTATTGCAGGGCATTGATTTTCCCTCCGGCACGACACAAGCCAACGTTGATGCCAAATACAAATTCGATACTGTCGACGATATCACAAAGGATGCCAACTTTAAGAAGGTGCAGACCGATGTTCAAAAAAATATTGAAGGCCTGCGTAAAGTTTTAAAAACCGAGCTTGGCCTGGAAGATACGGACTTTGTTCACTTGCCTGTATTGTTCATGGAGGACGGCGGACGATATGTGGCGTACACTCCCGGTGTTGTAAACATGCTTGTGGTCACCAAATCAGCCGGCAGTGTCAAGCTTTGTATTCCCAAACCCTTTGGTCCGATTGTGGGTGGGAAATGTCAATTCGAAGAGGACATTAAAACCAAGCTGAAAGCTGAAGGCCTCAACTATCCAAACGATTTTAAGTTTATTGATGACTTTACAACCTATCATATGCTTTTTGGGGAAATTCACTGTGGCACCAACAGTCAGCGCACACCTCCCGACGACCAGTGGTGGTGGGAAATGGATTGGATATGAGCATTTATTCGATAATTAAGCATTGTTTTCTGATCGGATTATTGTTGTCATTAGTCCTGCTGAAAATGCCTGCTGTAAATTTACATGCACAGCAAAATACGATCAATTCATCCAATCATAGTTTTACAAAGGAGTTTGTAATGATGGATATCTCCCGGCAGTTTGAAATATTCACCCGGATCAACACACAGGCGTATGAATCCATGAGGAACGAGCTCCTGGATCAGCCAAAAGAGCTGACAAACGTCATAAAAACGAATGCATCAAGTACCCAGTGGCCTGATCGAATCCATGCCGGCATCCTGAACGGCTGGTCACAGCACCGGGACATGTATTTGTCAATCCTGAAGGAATTGGATGCAGTCGATGTTGAAATGGAGAGCAAAACCGTTGTCGGCATTTCCAGAATTTGGGACGCCTATGCATTAAGGGCCAAGGAAAAATATGGCAGCGCAGTTCTACCGCTTGCATGGGAAGTGATCCTCAAATTTGAAAGCTCCTGGCCCGATTGGAAGGTCATCACCTTTTTTTACATGATCGGTGCTGTCCCGGATGTGCAGTCAATTGACCCTATGGTATGGGTGCTGGAACGAACAGACAGCAGCCTCATTCGCCAGATTGCAGGAAAAACCCTGGCAAAGCTTCCCAAAGAAGAGGTCACCGGCCAGATGCAGCAGTTGTCGGAAAAATCAGTTCATATTCTTCAGGTGATTGATAACACCTTGTACGAGATGGGGGAATAACTCAATAACGCCAAAGGTAATTGGCCTCGGCTTTTATATGAAAGTCTCCAGCAAGTAACTGGATTCTTTTTATCTTTGTTGTGGGCTGAAGCCTGGGGGTAGATAGACCAAGGACGGTCCGTGACCGTTATACAAAAAAAGAACTTTTGAACGTTGAACCACATGCGGAACCAGGCAAATTTCCATGCCCTTATATACCGTGAATGAGCTAAAATCTTTTGAGCTATGCGGGTGGATTTTCAAAAACATAGCAACCGGCGGTAGTAATAAGTCATCCAAGCAAAAAATAGTAGCCACTTTATGCAGGGTTTTGTTTTTTTCCCGAAAGAGTACTTGTAATTTCTTTGATATTTGTTCCAAAATCTCTTGGGTCGATGCGAGCGATAAGTTCCCCTTTTTGGACCTTCTGTCCCTCTTCCACAGGAAAAGTAACCATCTGTTTTATATTCAGATCCTTTAATAATAATTTTTAGGACCGGTTTTAATTAATTCCTCAACGGCCTGGTCATCCCGGGCATCATAGAGTTTCCATACCGTATGGTTTACGAGCCCCACACTGCGGAGCATTTCTGCCACATAGGTTGCCAGGACTGATTTCCTGTGCTCCTCTATTGCCGAATTTTGAAAACATACCGCCCAGTCACTTTCCACATGTTCATTTTTGCAAAGAAAAATAGCACGGTGGCGGTTTTCCTTTCTCTTGGAAAGTTCGGATATCTCTTTCAAAATGTCATGGACGGCATGAGTATCACCAATATTGTATACACGAACTATAATCATCTCTGTCTGGTTTTCGGCTGTTTCTTTCATTGTTTATGCGCTCTCCTGTAAAAACCGGTGTGCCCTTTTCATAACCAAACCTTTACTGTTAGTCTTTTCAAGTCATAACTATACTTGGGCGTTGCCAAATTCATACCAATATCGTAATACCCTTGTGAGCAGGCCTTTTTAGGTGTATGGCACCGTATAAGGCATAATTTTATGCCATATATGGTGTCTTATGATATAAAACACCGGATATGGGGCTCTTGTTAAAGGAGGGATTTATGACATCAAAAGAACAGGATTTTTTTTACCAGGCAACCATGCGGATTTGTGGCAACCTCAATCTGGATGCAATGCTCTCCGACTGTTATGCGTTCATTGAAAAAATCATTCCGACAAACGCTTTAATCATGGCGCTTTATAATCTGGAAGCCAAAATCTCAGAGGCGCTCTCAATCGTTGCAGATCCGGAATTGGCCCTGAACATGAAAACCCTGCCATTGACATCGGAAGCCATCACTCACTTTAAGAACCTTGAAAAAGAAGACCCCATGCATTCCAATTTTATTATTAATAATCCCTGGGAAGATCCGGTGGGTAAAATTGGCTGGGAGGCTTTGGGAAAAAAGGAAGTATCCTATATATTCTCCCTGCTGAAAGTGGGGGAAGAAAAAATGGGCCTCGTAGCCTTGGTCGCAAAGGGATATAATAGGTACTCAAGGCATGATCTCGAATTGTTCAGCCTGTTAAGGGGACCGTTTGCGATTGCCATGGCAAATGCACAGAAACACCAGGAAGTGATTCGCCTGAAAGAGATATTGGCCGATGACAACAGGTATTTAACAAGGCAGATGTCAAAAGCAGTCGGAGACGAGATCATCGGGAAAGACTTTGGCCTTCGGGATGTCATGGAGATGGTCAGACAGGTTGCCCCCCTTTCCAGTCAAGTATTGTTGCTTGGGGAAACAGGTGTTGGAAAGGAAGTGATTGCCAACACCATTCACCACACGTCTGCAAGATCGAATGGTCCGTTCATTAAGGTCAACTGCGGGGCAATTCCCGAATCCCTTGTGGACAGCGAATTATTCGGCCATGAAAAAGGGGCATTTACCGGTGCGGTCAAGCAAAGACGCGGATGCTTTGAAAGGGCCCACGGCGGAACAATCTTCCTGGATGAAATCGGTGAGCTTCCCTTTAAAGTCCAGGTCAGGCTTTTGCGTGTCCTCCAGATGCGGGAAATTGAGCGGATTGGAGGAGCCCGTCCGGTTCCCGTGGATATCCGTATCATTACCGCCACCCACCGGGATTTGCCTGCAATGGTCCGCAAAGGAACATTCAGGGAAGATCTTTGGTTCCGGCTGAATGTATTTCCTATTACCATCCCGCCCCTACGGCATAGGAAGATGGATATCCCAGCCTTGATCAATTTTTTTGTACTCCGGAAATCAAAAGAGATGAATTTTCTCGTAACGAATAAGCTGGAACCGGGGTGTATGGAAAAGCTTCAAAAATACCATTGGCCCGGCAATGTCAGGGAATTGGAAAATATTGTGGAACGGGCATTGATCCGAAGTTCGGCCAATCCGGGGGAAAAATATCTGCGCTTTGATGAACCAGACCGCTCTTCCGGTCAAAACGTTGCCGCACCAGCTGTCTCATTGGCCTCCCCCCCGGTTTTGAAGATGGATGCAGCCATGAAAAATCATATCGAGTCCGTTCTCAATCTGACCAACGGAAAAATCCAGGGGGATCACGGCGCAGCCTCTCTGTTGGGATTACCCCCCAGCACGCTGCGCAATCGGATGCGTAAGTTAGGCGTAATCTATGGAAAGGCAAGAAAGGGCCGGTAAAAAATCAACTGGTCCCGGCATGATTCGAAGATTAATACCATAAAATCGCTATAGTGCTTTAACTTTAGTTTCTCAGGCATGCATTTTGCTATATTTGAATATAGACTGTATGCACAAGATATTATTACGACGCTTGCTTCGACCAAGGCCGGGTGCAGTCCAACACCCACACCCACATGACCACGGGATTCTCCCCACCGACGGACAGTCTCCATGGCCCCGCTTCCTCTTTGAATCCCATCGTCCTGGTCATCGGGCTATTCCCGGCCTTGGTCATATATAGGGTATTTGAAACAGGCTTCCTTCTTTATCCTGCGGATATAAAGCCATTCCAATCCGACCAGAGCCAGCTCCATGGCGAGGCAATTCTGGCATATAAAAAAGCATTAGTTCTCGAAATAATGGAAAAGTTTTACCTCTATGCGTTTTATCAATTCCATCTTACCAGCGGGGGCAGTCTCATTGTAAATCACTTTAGAGATTTTTATAAAAGCATTCAGTATTTTTGGATCAAATCCCTGTGACTCTTTGGTCAAAATTTTAATGGCATCCCCATAAGAAAATGCTTGCTTATAAGGGCGCTGGGAGGTGAGAGCATCAAATACATCCACCACTGCAAAAATTCGAGCTGTCAGTGGTATCTGTTCTCCGGCCGTACCCAAAGGGTATCCACTGCCGTCATATCTTTCATGGTGAAACAGGATGACTTCCCTGGCGTCTGCCAGCCAGCGAATATCTTTGACGATCTGCCCTCCCAATTCCACGTGGGTCTGCATCACTTTGAACTCTTCTTCCGTGAGTTTGCCGTGCTTGAGTAGAATATTATCACTGATCCCGATTTTTCCCACATCATGAAGAAAAGCGCCTTTAACAAGGGTTCGGATGGATGCCGGGGACATTTTTACATGCTCAGCCAAGCAGAGACTATAGTAGGTGACCCGGTAGTTATGTTCATCGGTATCGCTGTCCCGTTTGGCAATAGCGTTGCCAAGGGCAAGAATGGTGTGAAGGTGGCTCTCACGCAATTCACGACTGATTCCCTGAAGCTTTCGGTAGAAATTGTAGGTCAGCGGATAGAAGACTATAGTCATAGTCAATATAGTACTGATGGTCATTATCAATGCCATGGTCCGTGTTTTCTTTAATCGAGCCAATATATTCGGATCAACCTCAACCATGATGTCCATAAACCCGAGCAGTGTTTGGTCATGATAAAGCGGGCTGAAAATCCGGAGATAAAGATCATCCTGAAACTCAATGAAAATATATTCCTCATCATCGACCAGGGAAAACACCTTCCCCAAAATTTTTTTTCCCTTACTTACAGCCGGAAAGTCCGGCTCGCTGACATAGTGAAAGATGTCACGCTTGCTTGTATCGTAAACATCCAGCATCACAACACGAAAGTGGGTTAGCTTTTGGTGTAATAGATTAATTATATGCTCAAAAAGCCTGGAGTCCTTTTTACTTAAAGGCCGGATTCGCTCTTCAATAAAGCTACGGCCTGCTTTTTTCGCTTGCAGAAACAACTCCTGTTTAATTTGGCGGGTTTGATAGATATAGACCACCCCTCCCCAAAATAGAAGTAGTAAGATCGTGCAACCCGTTATGCGCCAAAAGAAGATAGAGAGTAATTTTTTACTGACAGTGCCGTTTTTCATAGAATGATCAATAGTTTTATCAGCAGTTGGACGGCTCTAAGCTTTTAAAAAGCCCTTTTAAGCATTTTTTCATACAGGCCAATATAGCTTTCAGCACAACGGCTGTGGTTGAATTCCATGACAGATTCAATCATGATCCGCCGGATCTGGACTTCTCTTTCATCCGGATCAAGGGCAAAAAAGTCCATGGCCCTGTCAACCGCACAGCTCAGTCCCCAGGCATCGTATACGGTGAAAACAAAACCGTTGCCGCAGGCGCTTTCTGTGTCAAGGGGCCTTACCGTGTCATGGAGGCCGCCTGTGTCAAATACAATGGGCAGGGTACCGTAAATGGCCCCGATGATTTGGGGAAGGCCGCAAGGTTCAAAGGAAGAGGGCATGAAAACAAAATCACTTCCGGCAAATGCCTGGTGGGAAAATTGTTCGTCAAACCTTAGAACGCTTATTCGATGCCTTAAGTCGTGGAATCCGGCAATATCTTTAAAGTGCTTATAATATTCTCCGTCTGCCACCGAGACAATCTGAATCCCGGTCTCCCAGTAGCGTGATATGGTTTCGTACATGATCTGGGCCAGCAGCTGGCATCCTTTTTGGACCGGATCCAGGCGTGAAGGCCAGAAAAATAAAGGGGCATCCGGATTTTGTTCAAGGCCGACGGCTTTCTGGAGAAAAGCCTTGTTTTTCTGTTTCATCCCGCAGTGATTTTTCGGGCCGTAATTAAACCGGATCATTTCATCCACTGCCGGGTTAAATTCTGGCTCCGGCGCATTCAAAATACCCGCAGCACAGCCGGCCTCCCATTTGTGAGCAAGTTCGGCCTGAAGCCTGGGTTCCACAAAAGGATGCCTGTTTTCAACGATCTCCTGCAAAAACGTCGGGCTGACTGTATTAACATAATGGGATGAAAACACGCCGGAGCAAAGAAAATCCACCCGGTTAACTTCCCGGCTTTCCTCATAACTTTCAGGCGGCCGTTTAAAATAAAGCCATTGCCAGAAGGAAGCGGCGTCAATCCCCCGGTCCTCTATCTCAGCCATGGTGGAGGTCATGGTATGGATATTGTGAATGGAAAACAGGCAGGGAACTCCATACTGCCTTGCCATGGCCGGGATCAGGCCTGTCATCCAGTCGTTGCAGTGGATAATGTCCGGTTTTACCCTGGGAATGATATTATTGATAACCTCCCGTTGAAATGCCAGGGACACCTTTAGATTTGTTTTATAACTACCGGAATATACTTTTTCTTTATAAAGAAACGCCCGGTCCGCGGCAAAATGAATCCGCTTCTCGTTCAGGCATTGCCTGATTTTTTCCACCTCCAGGTCATGCTTTTGGGTGGAATAAGCATGATAGATGGAACGATAATCAGGTATGGCGACATGGACATCGCAGTTCAGATCAAACAGGGCACTGATCAGGGCCGCTGAAACATCGGCCAATCCGCCAGCCTTGGCGGAGTAACCTGCGCATGATCCCATTTCTTCAGGAAGATAAGTCACCTCCGGGGTGACGATAAGAATTCTTGCTCTATCAGGCATAAGCACCTCCTTCCTTATTTCAAACCGGTCATCAGGAAAACCATGACAAAGAGGGCCACGGTTTCAATAATGCCGAGCACCATCATATAATTACCAAACCCTTTTTGTGTTTCAGCCAATGCATCTGAAGCCATGGCGCCGGCTCTGCCCTGCAACCAGGCCGAAAGGCCCATTGCAATTCCACCGGCCAGCCCCACAGTGAGTTTTACAATACCGGACACGGTGGAAGGCGCCGCTATTAAAGCGTTCATTAAAATCATACCGTAAATTGTCTGGGACAGGGGCGCTCCCACAAAGGTCACCAGGATAAATGGAGCTGTTTTATTCTGCTGATAGCATTTTTTCCATGCACCGAGTGCTCCCATACCCGCGGCCATCGTGCCGAACGCCGAGCCAACGGCAGCAGCAAAAAGAACAAGAACAAAACCGGTGTCACCAATACTGTTTAGAAATTCCATGTATATTCTCCTTTTGATTTTTATGGTTACGGTTCCCGGAAGGGGTCATAGGGCATCCCTGACCATTCGATATTCAAATGCTTTGAAAATTCCAGTAAATTGAGGCGAATGCCATGAACCAGGATGGCCATGGCACCCAGAAGAAGATTCACCGAGTGGCCGCCCAAAAGGACGAGAACCGCCACAGACATCCCCGGCAGCGTGTCAAAACCGATATTAAAAGCCATATTGTTAAAGGCCACAGCTACCTCTTTTGTGGACATGCCCACGGCAAAGAGCCGCACATAGGAAACAAGATCGGAAAGGTTGCCTATCCATGTAATGATATCCAGGGGCAGCCGGACCATACTCCTTGCCAGCCCTTTGAAAAAACCGTCCTCTTTCTGTTGCCCGAAACAGATGATAAGGAAGAGTGCCGCAATAAGGCAATAATACCCCAATGGAGAAAAAGGCTGATTGAGCACAAGAACACGAACAATGAAATAAATTGCCCATATTAAAAAGAACCAGCCTGTTTCCGCCAGGAATCTGATATGGGGAAAAATATTGAGAATGCGCCGGCAATGGGCAAAGGAGAGCTGGACAGCGCCGATGAGAAAACACAGATGTATGATAAAAGGCTGGCTTGTGCCGGAGAACGTGTCCATGCAAGGAATTATCATGGCTTTAAATAAAGGTAAATTTCTTAGGGCTTCCACGCCGAACCAGCTGCCGGTCAACGCGCCCCAGACCATGGTGGATAAAGAGAGCAGATACAAAAGGGGAATGAGATCCTTGTGAGGCGCGGCAGAGCGTTTTGCATGGAAAAACGTGGCAGCCAGTATCATGAACCCATAGCCTGCGTCACCTATTATCATCGCGAAAAACAAGGTGAAAAAAAACAGGAAAGGCCCATTGGCATCATATTCCCGATATCCGGGCAGAACCCCTATGAATGCCATGACCGGCCTGAAAAGACGGGTCAGTTTTGAATACCGGACCAGAGAGGGAACTGTTTCTTCCGGTCCTGGATTTTCAATCACAATCCCCCATTTTTCAATATCTGCACGTTCTTTGAGCTTCCCGATAAAGCAGGTGGGACAATACCCTTGCAGATATATAATGTCTTTTTTTCTGACTATGGCGTTCCGCGCATTCTCATAGGCTAAAAGCGATTTAAATTCGTTCAGAGAACGAGTCATATATGGGGCAGTACCATAAAGTTCTAAAATTCTTTTTTGGATGGTTTCAAGCGCTTCTCTTTTTTGTTCAAGCATATGCGCTAAATGGGAAAGGCTCTGCTTTGGCATACTGATTTCATGGAAAGGAATGGGGCAGGGCGGCTCATGACAGGTCACAACCGCAAAATATACCATTGCACCCCGGGTATGGATAACCACACTTGCAATATCAGCGGGAAGCTGCCCCAGCTCTTTTTTACGGGCCTTAAAAAGGCGGATGAAAATTGAGTGATTTTTCAACTGGTCAATGTCATGGGGATCAAATTGCCCCCATACCTTTTGGTCCTCATACGCCTTTTCCAATTCCTGAATATCCGCTTCCAGGGAGGATGTTTCTTTGATTTTACTGCACAACTCCCGGGCCAGGGCAGTTCCGTCTTCATCTCCTTTACAGGGTTGCGCTTTCACTGTCTGGGGGATGAGAGCAAGCGCCTCCTGAATCAACAAAATATTATTCCACAGCCTGTTTTTTACGGTCACGTCCTTTTTTATAGTCACATCAGGGGGGCCGGCATTTTCTGGCGGCCGGATGTGGAAAATCCCTGTTTCTCTCAGGGCATTCAAGGTTTCATCTTCCCACAAAGCACCGGCCAGCAGGGTGATTTTTTTCATGGGCTCTATCATTTGCCCTCCTGCGCCTGAATTTTCTTTCTTGCGATGCGTGCCCAGCCCACTGCGGTTGCCATCTGCTCTGCCATGTGGATGGATATTTTTTTTATGGCGTTTTCTGCTTCCGGAATTTTCACCTTTTCAAAAAGATTTACACGTTGGGAAGTGATTTGAAGTTCCACTGAAAGCAGACGAAACTGCTCCTCAAGGATGATGCGCCGGGCGGTCAGGATCACAATCGCCTGTAGCGTTTCCAATGCCTTGTCCACCCACAGGGGATATTCAAAAAGATCATATTCTTCAATATGTATCTGTGCCGCCACAAACATGGGAATATCCACGCCTGTGACATTGACCTTTTTTATCTCAATCCCATCAATAACCAATAATTGAGAAAGATCTATCTCTTGGGCAAGATACCCGGCCCAAGATTTCATACTGTCTTTTATCCCGGAGATTCCCCCATTTATCTCTTTGATATCTCTTAATATCCTTCCCATCTCAAGCTGCAGAAGCTGTTTTTTTATCTGCAACGTGGGCAGATATCTCTGAAATCGTTTCAGGCTGTCCTTTTGCTTTTTCAGCTCAGGTTTTGTCAGTTTGATTTTTTTCATTTTTTAGCTCCGGCCTCCCATGGGCCGGGGATGGGGGCCCAATGACCAGAGACGGATCAAACCCGTCATGTTATTTTTTCGCCCCGGGCCAGAACCGGGTAACCAGTTCTTTTTTAAGGCCTGTTTCATTAGGCGCAAAACAATCGGCCAGAATCTGCCACCCCCTGTCGAGGGCCTCAAACAAATGGATATTCACCGAAAGATCCATTAATTGAGCTTCAAAGGCAGTGCCGTATTTTAAAAGCTTTTCATCCCATGATGACATGCGAAATCCCATGGCGCGTTTTTCCAGTGTCTCCTGATAATCGGCATAGAGCTGCACCATATTGTCCATCAGGGCTCTATGGTCTTCCCGGGTATTTTTGTTGACAAGCTGTTTTAACCGGCTCAAAGAGCCAAAGGGTTCTATACGGCCGTTGTTCAGGTAATATTGCCCTTCGGTGATGTACCCGGTATTATCGGGCACAGGATGGGTGACATCATTTCCGGGCATGGTGGTCACCGAAAGAATGGTCACGGAACCGGCATCTTTGAAATCCACTGCTTTTTCGTACCGGCATGCCAGCTGACTGTAAAGATCTCCGGGATAGCCCCTGTTGGAGGGCACCTGCTCCATGATAATGGCGATTTCCTTGAGGGAGTCACAAAAATTTTTCATATCCGTCAACAGGACCAGGACTTTTTTGCCCTCAAGGGCAAACCGTTCAGACACCGCAAGGCACAGGTCCGGCACCGTGAGACATTCAACCGTGGGGTCTGCGGCTGTATGGATATAAAGAACAGACCGGTTCAACGCCCCATGTTCGGCAAGGGTGTGTCTGAAAAACAGATAGTCGTCAAACCGCAGGCCCATGCCGCCAAGGACAATGATGTCAACCTCCGCCTGCATGGCGATCCTTACCAGCAGTTCATTATACGGCTCTCCTGAGGTGGTGAAGATTGAAATCTTCTGGGACTCAACCAGGGAATTAAAGAGATCAATCATGGGGATTCCGGTATGTATCATCCTGGAGGGCACAATCCGCTTTGCAGGGTTTACCGTGGGTCCCCCGACGTCCACCGGATTTTCCCTGAGATCAGGACCGTTGTCCCTGGGTTTCCCGATACCATTAAACACCCTTCCAAGAAGATTTTCTGAAAAAGAGGTCCTCATGGGAGCGCCTGTGAAACGGACCTCATCATTGGTGGAGATGCCGCTGCTGCCGGCAAACACTTGAAGATAAATCCGGTCTCCATCGATCCGTATGACTTCTGCAAGGGATGTCTGCTCCTTTGAAGAGATGACTGCCAGCTCTCCGTATGTGATATTTCGGGCATTCAGGACAATAACATTGCCTGATATCTGAATAATTTTATTGTGTATTTTCAGCATCGTCCTCCCTATGCACGGGAATTCCGTCATTTAAATTCTTAAATTCTTTGGAGCGTGCAAATGTGGAATCCAGATGATTTTCCATAAAGGGTTTTTCATGGAGCATGAATTCGTCCTCTCTGTTTTCCTGCCGGTATTCATCCAGGTAATTTGTAATTTGACAGGTATAAGTTTCCATCTCCTCACTTTCCCATTGAGAGGTGTTATACTCTATGAAAAGGGAGCGAAGTCTGCTGAAGACCGATCTGGCTTGGTCCTTATTCTTAAATGTCACCCGGGTATTGATGATGTTTTCCATAATGCCAAAGGAGTTCAATTGCCGCTCCCGTGATGTTGCACCGTCAATGGGGTCAAAGGCATTTTGCTGCAGATAGACGCTGTCAAAAAATTCACCTTTTAAATAAAGTACAAAGTCATCCATGGGAGTGCCTTCTTCTCCCACCACTTTCATCATTTGTGAGATTTCATATGCCCGGTTCAACAGTCTGATTATTTTCTTGCCGGCATCTTTTTCAATCACACCGGTATATTTGCTCCAGCTTTCCAGAGGATCTATGGCCGGATATCTGCGGGCATCCGACCTCTCCCTGGACAGGGCGTGAAAAGCCCCCACAGCCTTCAATGTCGCCTGGGTCACAGGTTCATCAAAATTGCCGCCGGCAGGGCTTACCGTGCCGCCGATGGTGATGGAACCGATACTGCCGTCCCTCATGCGCACCCTTCCAGCACGTTCATAAAAATTTGCGACAATGGACTCAAGATAAGCTGGAAAAGCTTCTTCTCCCGGTATCTCCTCAAGCCGGCCGGATCTTTCCCGCATGGCCTGGGCCCAGCGGGATGTGGAATCTGCAAGCAAAATCACATCATATCCCATCTGCCTGTAATATTCTGCCATGGTTACAGCCGTGTAAATTGAGGATTCACGGGCCGCCACCGGCATGGAGCTGGTATTGCCCACAATGATCGTTCTTTCCAGAAGGGATCTTCCCGTCCTGGGATCAATAAGTTTCGGGAACTCATTGATGGTTTCCACGATTTCACCGGCCCGTTCACCACAAGCTGCTATGATGACAATATCGGCTTGGGCATTCCGGCTGGTTATCTGCTGCAGAACGGTTTTTCCCGCCCCAAAAGGACCTGGCGTACAATAAGTCCCTCCTTTGGCAACCGGAAAAAGGGTGTCTATGATACGGATCTGGGTGATTAAAGGCTCATGCGGCTCCAGGCGCTCTTCATAGATCTTCACAGTCTTTTTAACGGGCCATTGAAACGTCATGGTGACGGGGTGGGTGTCTCCTTTCTGATCCTTTAAAACGGCTACGGTGTCTTTGATATGATACGCCATGGGAGGGGAGACGGTTGCAATTTCATATCTTCCCTTCAGATAAAACGGCACCATGATTTTATGGATGATGATGCCCTCGGGAACGGTTCCAAGCGTGTCTCCGGCCTGCACTGTTTCGCCTTTTTCTACAACAGGTGTGAATTGCCACAGCCGGTCCTCGTCAAGGGGGGGCAAATATTCCCCCCTTTCAAGAAATTCGCCGAATTTGCCGGCAAGTTTCTCCAGGGGATTCTGCATGCCGTCAAAAAACTGCCCCAAAAGGCCAGGCCCAAGTTCTGCCGACAAAAGGCTTCCCGTAAATTCCACAAGATCCCCCTGCCGCAGCCCCCGGGTCTCTTCAAAGACCTGAAGATCGGCCTTGTTTCCTTTTATTCTGATGATTTCCGCCTTGAGCCGAATGTGGCTTTCGCCTATCCGTGCATAGCCGATCTCGTTCTGCAGGACATTATCCTCAAACTCAACAGTGATCAGATTCTTATTTATGCCGTATATTTTACCGGTACGTTTCATGGTACACCCAGAATTTACAGATTAATGTGGTCGGGTAGACGGGCAAGAATCGCTTCTTGTTTCTCCCATCCTTTTTGGGGATCAAGACCTAATATCTTTTCATTTATTTTCAGCTTCAAAGCGTAACTGATCAGTTTTTCAAGATCAAAATAATGATTTGATTCCATTTCGCTCAGATAGTTCCATCTTTCCTGGTCCAGGCGCTTTTCCGCAGTACCGGGTGAATCCATTGAAAAGATATCCCGGGCAAATTTCACAGCACGTTCCCCATCCTCCTCCCCTTTACGCCGGTATCTGCCGGCATCCCAGCCCAGTTTCCGGGCCCTGAGCCGGACAAGTTCATTGCGTATCTGCCGCTCCCGGCTATACCACTTTTTAAGAAAGGGCAGCGGCGCATAATCACTGGGAGAAAGTTGTGCGGACTGAAGAATGGCAAAATCTTTTGAAGTGAGTTCAAACCGGCACTGTGAAAAAAAATCCTTTATGGTTAACGGCAGCGGGGAAGCAAAAAAAAGAGATGGCAAAGAGGCAAGGGTATAATAATAGGCACGCCTCATTTTTGATCACCGGGTCTCTTTTTTTTCATTCCGGCACCCGCAAGCAGGTTTTCAAGCTCGGGGGTGACATACTCTGAGATGAGAGCGGCAACGCCTTCATCGGTGAGGTCATAATATATATGTTCATCCTTCACCCCGATTTTAAATCCTGCCCCAATATCCGGCTTTGCCTTCACGTCAATGCCTGTTTTCATCTTCCCCTTGAATGCGGTAAGTAAAAATGAAAATATGGCATCCCTGTCTTCATTGCTGACCCATATCTCAAATTCCCCGGTGGCCTCTTTTCCTTTGTTCAACCCGTCAAAGATTGCCAGAAACAGCGCCTCAAACGTTGTGGTTTCGGACAGGGTTACTTTACATTCCTGTTGCAGGAGGGCGTAAAACGTACCCAATATTGATGTCTTGACCCCGATCATGACGTCACGCGCTGCCTGTTCAAGGTTTTTCCGGAACGTGCTTTCTCTCTGGGCTATTTCATCCTTTGCTTTCTCCATCATTTTTTGAGCCTCCTGTCCGGCTTGCTTCAGGATAAGAGAGGCTCTATCTTCCGCCTTGCGGATGATTTCTTCAGCCAGGGTTTCGGCTCTCTTTATTCCCTCTTCCTGAAGCCTTTTTATGAGGGAATCAAGGTTAACCTCAGTTTGTTCTTTCATATTTTAAATAATTCCCGTCTGAATCTATATCTCTTTCAAAATGGCATGGACGGCATGAGTATCACTGATACTGTGAACACGAACTATGATCACCTCTGTCAGGCTTCTGGCTGTTTCTTTCATTAGTTATGCGCTTCCTGTAAAAATCGGTGTACTCTTTTCATAACTCAACCTTTACCGTTTAGTTTCTTCAAGGGATAACTATACTTGGGAGTTGCCAAATTTATACCAACATCATAATACCTTGATAAGTAGGAATCTTTATGTGTGAAGCACCATATATGGCATAATTTAATACCATATATGGTGCTGTATGATATAAACACCGGATACGGTGCGCTTGCTATAAGGAATGGATTTATGATAGCAAAAGAACAGAATTTTATCGGGATCATCAAAGGCATTTGAGCAAAAACTTCAGGACTCCTTACTTGGAGGAACAGTCGTGACACTTCAAGGTCTGAATTTTACTCCCAAAGCTCTTTACGGCACGGGGCTATTTTTGCATAACCTCTGGAGAAATGACAAAAGATATGATTCAGGAGTATCTTGAGCATCATTTTGAAAAAGACCCTAACGATCATTTTGATATTGAGTAGCTCCTTCAACCGGCATTAGCTGGTCTCGCTGGACTTTCAGTCCGCGAGTTTAAACCCACCGGCTTGTAGCCGGTGGTTGTTTAGTATAATTATAATTTGGAAAATATGAACAGCACCAAGGTTACAGGAATAATACTAAAAGATACCACTCCTATAATAGGGAGATCGAAAAAAACACTTGCTATTATCCCTCCGGCAGCAATCAAAAGACCACTATAATGCTTGATTTTGTTATGGAGGCACTTGATTCTATACTGTTTTAATAGCACTATGTCTTCCCCGTCTATCTTTCGTTTAAATAGTTTAGCCATAATACCCTTATTTTTATGGACTAACTGCATATGAGGAAAGGGTGAGCCTGCAGCATTCCTTTGCTGACGAAGCTGCAAAAGAAGTCAGTCGATTGATGGTCAAGTCCGTCCTCCCTGTGGCGTTAAAAAAGGGCAAAGCCATTTTTTTTAAAATCTTCTATGATTATCAATTACATGAGTTGTGTTAGAAAAATATTAAAAGAGTATTAGATCTAAGTACGAGCGATAACCAATTAAACGGCTACATTTTACTGAGAAACTGAAAAATCTTTATCTCTCCACCGGTGCCTTATTTTAGGCTTTTGTTAAACTTATTTATGCAGGTTGACAGAAAAACCGGTTTCGTCTTAAGAGCTGGATGAATATGTATGGAGACGATCATATGAGCACAGAAAAGGATGGGAGGGGCACCCCCAGGTACTTTAGTAACCGCACGAGTCTGACAGAGCGAAGTCGCTGGCAAAGCGACCAGATAGACGAGGTTATCACGGAGTTAAGCCAGATCCGTTCCGAGATGCTCGAAAAAGAATCCGCTTATGCTGAACAGCTCAAAGCGATTCCTTCTGAAAGGCAGCCCAGTATACGTAATCTGCTGCACTATATTGTATTACGCAGCCGCGATATCTCTACCCTGCAATTGAAACTTGCCCGATTGGGGCTCTCTTCGCTTGGACGCTGTGAATCAAGTGTTATTGCCACTATTGATTCGGTATTGTCCGTCATGCAGGAAATAACGGGAAAAGAGGTGGCATTGCTCGCTGAAGCGGCTAAGCCGGTTACGTTTTCCAGCGGCCGGCATTGTATCGAGAAAAATACCCGGAAGCTTCTTGGAGATCCACCGGAAGCCATTGGGCCGGCTATCATGGTCACCATGCCTGCCACTGCTGCAGACGATTACAGTCTTGTGCGCGACCTTGTGGATGCCGGCATGAATATCATGCGGGTGAACTGTGCCCACGACGACCGGGGTGTCTGGCTGGCCATGATTGATAACTTGAGAAAAGCAGAGCGGGAACTGGGGCGGCATTGCCGTGTGGCCATGGATCTGGGCGGCCCCAAAATGCGCACCGGTGAAATTGAATCCGGTCCCAAGGTGCTTCGATGGAAACCCAAACGGGATGCACTGGGACGTGTGATTCTGCCAGCGCGAATCAGGATCTCCTTTTCCGGGACATCTGTGGATGAGGCTGACCTTTTCCCGCAAGATTCGGATACCGTGCTTCTTCCTGCTGCCGGCACGCTTTTGTCAACCCTGAAACCGGGAGACAGATTGCGCTTTAAAGATGCCAGAGGACGGAACCGGGCGCTTGCCGTCACTGCTGAAAACGATCATGGTTTGTGGGCTGAATCCAACAGCACGGCATATGTCATTCCCGGAACACAGATGTATCTTAAGTCCGGGGACAAGAAAAGAAAAACAGAAAAAAAATTCACAGTGGCTGATGTGCCGGCCTCTCAGCGTTCCATTGTCCTCCGTAAAGGCGACCTGCTTACCGTGACCAATACCGATATTCCCGGCCGTCCGGCCAGTTATAACGAACAGGGCAAACTTTTGAATCGTCCCAGCATCGGGTGTACGCTTCCTGAAATATTTAAAGACATGCAGGTGGGTCATCGTATTCTTTTTGATGATGGAAAGATTGCCGGGGTTATCGTAAAAACAGCCGAAACCCACCTGGTTGCCGAAATCACCAGAGCCCAGGAGCAGGGGGCCCGCCTGCAATCGGATAAGGGAATCAATCTGCCGGACACGGAACTGCATTTACCCGCCCTGACCGCAAAGGACATTGAAGATCTTGAGTTTATCGCCCGGCATGCGGACATCGTTAATTATTCCTTTGTCAGACGTAAAGAGGATGTTGAACATCTGGAGCAGGAATTACGTCGATTGAACCGGACAGATATCGGTATTGTGCTGAAAATTGAGAATCGGCAGGCAGTTGACAATCTTCCCATGTTGCTGACCATGGCGCTGCGCAGTCCTGCATCCGGCGTAATGATTGCCCGCGGCGACCTTGCTGTGGAATGCGGTTGGGAGAGGCTTGCCGAGGTGCAGGAAGAGATTCTGTGGATGTGTGAAGCAGCGCACATGCCGGTCATATGGGCCACCCAGGTGCTTGAGGGACTATCTAAAAGAGGATTGCCGTCCAGAGCGGAAATTTCCGATGCCGCCATGAGTGCCCGTGCCGAATGTGTCATGCTCAACAAGGGACCTAATATCGTCGGAACAGTCCGTTGTCTCCGGGATATCCTCAGCCGCATGCATGCGCATCAAGTAAAAAAACGCGCCATGTTCCGGCGGCTGGAAATGGTTGACAGTCTCCTTAGATCTCCGTCATAGAAAAAATGAATTTTTATCATAACGCAAAACTAACCCAATCCTGGAAGCATTTTTAGTATTATAAAATTTTAAACTAATGAGACTGGGACATGCCGTATGGCCATTTCCAAGCTGTCTTGCTTCGGATTATTCCGCATTATTGACTGGATGGGCACCGGGTACCGGAAATTTATGACGGTGGGCGTCAAATTGTGCCTTGGCCTTGTTTTGAGCGTGAATATCTGCATGGGGGTTTTGATCTACAGCAACTGGCGCACACAAAAGCAGATCAGTGTCCAGACCGACTCATTGATGCGGATCAAGGACGATGTGCTGGTTACCCTGAGGAACAAGGTGTTTGAAATGGAAAAAAATACCTGGCCATTTCAGATCACTTCGAGTTCAGTCCCGTACCCGCCCAGCTGCAATGGATCCTGGGCCGGTATAAGGTGGTCTCAAAGGATATGGTTGGCCAATGGGAGCTTCTGCAGGATATATTCTCCAGGGAGGAGCGACGGGACCTTGAATTGGGCCGCCTGGTTATCACATTGCGGGACGGCAGTCTCATTGTCGCGGTCCGGGTCTCCGATACCGGTCCATCCATCACCACCCGCACCCGGATCTGGACACTTGCCGCAGATGATGCTGTATCTGCGGTGGCGGCTATTCGCGATCAAATGCCCGTGTTTGAAAACCGCACACACAGTGTGCAGGAGCTGGAATCAAAAATCATCAGCCTGACCCAGTCCCTGATTGATGAGGGCCTCCAGGCAGAGGCTGACCGTACTCTGATCCTTTACAAGCTTGATGAAATCGAAAAACAGACCCGCCGCCTCCAGGTGCTCAAATTTCAACTGCATCAACGGCTGATCAGGCTGAGCATTATCAACGACATTCTCGATTTTTCAAAAATTGAAGCCGGAAAAATGGAGGTGGAAGTACTGGATTTCAACCTCAGGGATTTGATTGAAGAGACCACGGAGGTCATGAGCCTCCACGCGGAAAGCAAACGTCTTGAACTGGCTTACTATATCCAGCCTGAGGTTCCCTCCCTGGTCAAAGGGGATCCCGGCCGGATCAAACAGATTATGATCAACCTGATCAACAATGCCGTCAAGTTTACCTCCAAAGGCAGCATTTCACTTTCAGTAGAACGGATTCATGAGACCGGAGAAACGGCCTGGATAAGAATATCGGTACAAGACATGGGGCCCGGCATTTCTCCTGAGTGTGCGGAAAATTTGTTCAAGGCATTTTCCCAGTTGGACGCCTCCACCACGAGAAAACACGGCGGCACCGGTTTAGGGCTGGCCATATCAAAGCAGTTGGTGGACCTGATGGACGGTGAGATTGGTGTGGATTGTAACAAGGCTCAAGGCGCTGTGTTCTGGTTTACCCTGCCGATGCCCCGGCAGCCGTACCAATATAAGGATACAGCCGTGGCACAGGAAGCAGTTGCCCGGAACCATGTGCTGGTGGTGGATGATAATACCACCAACCGCCGCCTGCTCAGCGCATATCTGAAAAAATGGGGGTGCCGATGTGCCCTGGCGGAAAGCGGTAGCCAGGCACTGTCCCGGATCAGGACAGCTGCGGAGGGAAACCTGCCGTTTAGTATCATCATCATTGATTACATGATGCCTGAAATGACGGGAGATATCCTGGGACAGCAGATAAAGGCCGATCCTGCCTTCAAGGATACTCACATGGTCCTGATGGCCACCCGGGAGCAGAGAAGAGACAGGGCAAAAATGAAAGCCACAGGTTTTAGCGCCTTCCTGGTTAAGCCCATCAAGCGGCAGGACCTTTTTCACTGTATCGCCCGGTGCTGCGTGCCCGGTTATACATCAGACGATTCACCGGATCAGGGTGCGGTACTGGTCGGACGGCACAGCTGTTCGGTGGACCCGGAAAGAGAGGTCAGGATCCTGGTGGCGGAAGACAACCCGGTCAATCAGAAGGTGGCCGTCATGTCTCTGAATAAGATGGGCTATGATGCGGATATAGCCGACAACGGCAAAGAAGCCGTGGCAGCCGTACGTGAGTTTCCTTACGATATAGTGTTTATGGATATGCATATGCCGGAACTGGACGGGCTCGAAGCCACAAGGATCATCCGCTCGGATCCGGATATTCCCAACCCTGATCTGCCCATTGTGGCACTCACAGCCAGTGCAATGAAAGAGGACCGGGAAAGATGCCTGGATGCCGGTATGGATGACTATCTGTCCAAGCCCATCACCCCGCAAAAACTGATGATCATGGTGGAAAAGTGGGTCACCGCTTCACAGGACCAGATGAAAACCTTTACTCATAAAAAAGGGCTCTCTCCGAAAAAAAAGCAGGCGTAGCACTTACCGGTGTCATGCCGGTGCTCGTGTCCTTTTATTATATTTCTAAAATTATCCGGTATCTTCCGGTTAATTTTCAAAAAATATTGACATTTTTAATGTTATAGAGAATAGTCCAGCCAGTTTTCAGGTGCCAATAGCGCTTAAAAGGGAACCCTGTGAGAATCAGGGACGGGCCCGCCGCTGTATTCGAGGACGAACGCTGCAATTTAGCCACTGACTGAATGTTGGGAAGGCGCAGCTATTAGGGTGATCCGAAAGTCAGAATATCTGCCTGGGAATGTATTTTATATCGCCCGAGGACAAGGCTGATATACCATGACTGCGGAAAAAACCAGGGAATCCCAGATCAATCTTTTAACTAAAGGGTCTGGGGTTTTTTATTTTAAGTAAAATTAAGTAATTACTGATTCCGGACCCAAAGCCGTAGCTATGCAAGACGGGTGAAATTCGTTTCTATCTCCACGCAATTTTAACCCAAAGTCTGGCAAGGAGGGTAAGATGAAATCCGGTTCAGTAGTTCTTGTTGCAATGCTGTGTATTTGTCCTGTGGCGGTATTTGCCGGACAAGATGTTGAAGCTGTTCACAAATTAGACGAAATCGTTGTCACCTCAACCCGGAAGACCAAGGCGGTTGACACACCTGCAAGCCTTTCCATCATTACCGGTGAAGAACTCCGGGACATGGGCGCTAAAAACATTGTCGAAGCGCTGACCAGAATTCCCGGGGTCACTGACAGCAGTTCAAAAAGCCAATCCGTTATTATTCGTGGAAACAAAAGTGCCATGGCCGGCGGCCCGGTCCTTTTAATTGACGGAGTGCCTTTGAAAATGGGGGATTACCGGTACAGTGAGTTTGATTTTATTCCGGTGAACCAGATCGAGCGTATCGAAGTTCTGCGGTCGGCCGGCATTGCCTACGGTCCGGGGGCGGCCAGGGGCGTGATCAATGTGATTACCCAAAAGAGTACCCGGGATGGTTTTCATGGTGATGTTTCCGCATCCTACGGTTCATGGGACACCCATGACGAAAACGTCTCCTTGTCCGGTATGAAGAACAAGTTTGATTTTCTGGTTGATGCCGAAAACTATCACACAGACGGGTATGAGGAAGAAGAGGAAAACCGTAAGTCTGTTCTGGGGCGGATCGGGTACAATTTGTCCGACCAGACCCGCATCGGGTTTCGGGTCAACCATGTGGACTATGACAATATGACGGCAGAAGGACTTAAAAAATACCAATGGCAGCTGGACAACTATCGCCGCAGCATCCATTTTCCCAAAAGTGAAACCGATTCCGATCTGCTTTGGCACAACGAGAAAGATGAAGAGAATACAACGGTGGCCCTGGAGTTCTCCCATAAGGATAATAACCTGTTTCTTGACGGTTCGTTCTCCCGGACAACATATGAAAAAGATTTCAGGCGAACCTATGCCATATATGACAGTCCTGAAAGCGTTTACTATGAAAATTCAGATCAGGATACATATGCGTTGACTATGTCGGGCGGGTATCATTTTAATTGGGGTTCCGTGGGTTACACCCCTTCTGTGGGGATCAATTTTGAAGATATTGATAATACCGTAGGCCGCGTATACCCCTATGATTCTACTAAAGACACAGATGTGTATAATTTTGATCTACAAGAACAAACCTATGGGATTTTTTGGGATAACGAATTGATGTTCAATGAAAATTGGGGATTGAACATCGGGGCGCGTTTTGACAGGACCCAGGTGGAATTCCAGGACAAGGTGCCCAATATTGTGGATGAATCCCATGATATGATCAGTTACTCTGTTGCCCCTTCCTATCATTTCAATGAAAAAGCCATGGTCTATGCTTCCGTGGGAAGAAATTACTGGTTTCCCACACCGCGATACTATGCCTGGGCCGTAGAAAGGGGGGGAGCCTTGAACCCGGTTGAAGACCTTGAGCCTGAAGAGGTGCTGACATATGAACTGGGGTATAAGCATATGTTCAACAAGATGCTCAATATCAATGCCACAGTTTATTTCTCAGATTATAAAGATAAATTCGGTACCGTTCGTGACGAATCCGACAACTCCTGTGGCCAGGGAAATATCGGCGATGCCGAGGCCAAGGGCATCGAACTTGAGGCGGACGGCAAACTGAACAGGTATGTTGGATACCGGCTGGCTGCTGCTTACCAGGATATCGAGTGGACCTCGGGCACCGCCCTGGCATACATTCACCCAACCAATACCCGCGACTATACAGCCGATATCTCCGGAAAGCAGATCTACTGGGTGCCTGAATTCACAGGCCTTGTGGGCCTTGATTTTTATCCCATGGACAATCTGAAAGTCAGCGTTGACATGAATTACATCGGCAAACGCTACGTGGATTATCTGAACCAGATTGAATACCCGGACAAGACCACCTTTGACGCGCGGGTTGCCTATACCTGGAATCACTGGAAGTTCTGGATTTTGGGTAAAAATATTTTTGACGAAGATCTTGAATATGTATCCAATTCATCTGGCAAGCTGGATTCCGATGGTGAGCCAGACAACGCCTACTATGTTCAAAACGGTGCATATGTTGAGGCCGGGATCAGTTATCACTTTTAAGTAATTATTTTTATAAGAAACATCTCTGTAACCCACAGAGATGTTTCAATATTCGTTGTGGGCCGAACCACGGTCAAAGACCAAGGACGGTCCGTGACCGTTATAAGACAGGTGCATGTCATGCTTAAGCAATTATGGATGAGTGGAATCCTTGGGGCGTTCCTGGTTTTCGGCATCAAAATCGGTGTGGGGCTGGGGGCACGGATAAACCATCCGTCCATCCCAATGTCAAAAAAATGGATATTTGCGGGCAGCTCTATTCTGGCATACATGCTTTTGTTTTTTGGTATGCATGCCCTGGTCACAGGTTTTCAACTGTTTGACTATCTGGACCGTATCGCCAAAGCTGTTCAATACGGTATGGCCGTTCATTTCGCACTGGCGTCGGGCCTGTTTGCCTGGGGTGTGGTCTTGCTTGGATTACAGCAAGGTCGCGGGCATGCCTCGTTAGGCCCGGGGCTTTTACTGGTGCTTCCCTGCCCGGTTTGTGCCACAGTGATCCTGCTCAACCTGTCCTTGGCATTTTCTATTTTTCCCCTGTCCCCGGCTATCACAACCTTGGTGCTGTTTGCATGCTTTACGGCATGTATCCTTTTGACTTTGGCCATGATCACCCTGTTTCGAAACCAGATCTCTTCTATGGACGATTTTCTGGGCCTTTCCATGGTGCTGATTGCCCTCTATTTTGTACTGACCGTTCTCATTGCCCCCATTTATCCTGAAATCAAGGCGGCTTATCAAATGGCGGAGTCTAATAATCCTGTGGGGCAGTTTGCAACGACCCCATTCTTGATACTGGCCGGAAGTGCAGTTGTTCTTGGCATATCAGGGTTTTACCGGTCCTATTTTTACAAGGTATAACATCCATGAATCTTTTCGCTGTATTCCAAACTATTTTATACACCATCTCGACGGCATTGTTGGTACCAGTTGCGTCGTTGCTTATCATTCTGTGTCTGTGTCTGTTCATCTATACCGGTGGTTTTTTCGGTGAATGGATTAAGCGCAGGCAAAAACGCTCAAAAAAGCCCTTGTCCGCATTTCTGGAAGAGATCAGCCGGGCTGGGATGTTGCCCGAAGAAGTCCAATCCATGCTGCCGGCACATATTACGGCATATGCCCGGGACCTGGAAAACATCTTAAAACAGCCGGGAATTTTGAAAGCTGAAAAAATTGAAGATTTGAACCAGAAAAAACAACACACGCTTTTAAAAAGTGTGGATAAAATCCGTATTGTTGTGCGCACAGGGCCCAGTTTAGGCTTGATGGGCACCCTGATTCCCATGGGCACAGGACTCTCCGGCCTGACCCAGGGCAATATGGCCCAGCTCTCCTCCAGTTTGATTTTGGCGTTTACTACCACGGTGGTGGGCATTGCCTTAGGTCTCAGCAGTTATTTTTTTACAGTGGTCAAGGAGCAGTGGATGCTTGAAGATATGCGCAGGATCAACCTGATCACCGAGGCCATGGCAAACGGCCTTTCCAAAGAGACCGCACCAACGGATACGCCATGAAATTTATAAAACAAAGCCGGCCGGACCAATTACTCAAATCCAGGTATGAAGAACCGCTCAATGGGGTGGCCAATCTGTTCGATGTGGCACTTGTATTTATTGTGGCCCTGCTTTTAACCTTGATGTCCACCTTCCAGGTTCTCGATTTTTTCAATCCGGACAGTGAAATCACCATCATGAAAAAGGTCAAAGACCAGTGGCAGATCATCACCAAAAAGGGAAAAGAGATCAAAGTCAAAAAGGTGACAAACCATAAAATCGGCGGGAATGAAGGCTTCCGGCTCGGCACGGCCTATCAGTTAAAAAACGGCAGGATCGTTTACATCCCGGAGGAAAAAATTGATGAAATCGATTAAACGGCTCTGGTTGCTTATTTTTGCCGCAACACTTTTGCTTCCATCCGTCTCCCCCTGTGCCCCGGACAAGCTGACCATTATTTTTGCCGTCAGTACCAGAGACAGCATTATGACCGCCCGGGTCATCAGGGAATTATCCGCCATGCCCGGCATCAGCGAAAAATGTCGTTTCAGATTTTATACGGACAAAGAGATCGGTAACAACCGGGTTGAACCGGAAGATGTCAACAGCGCTGACATCATTTTGGCCGATTTCATGAAGCGGGAAATGGATGAGTTCTTATCTGCAACTTTGGAAAATAAAACCATAAAAATCTACAGCCTTCGCTGCAGCTACCTGGCCGATAAATTAAAGAAAAAAGGGTTTCTGCCGCATCTTGACAGCGAAGCCTATTTCCAGCCGCCCACTGTGGAAAATTTAAAAAATATGGTTTTTATGGTGCTTTGTGATAATGGGATTAAAACGGCCTATGAAAAACCCTTTGTCCTGCCGGATGAAGGACTCTTTCACCCGGATGCCCCGAACTTGTTTGCAAATTTTAACGATTATCTGAACTGGTACAAAAAAGAGGGCAGATTTAACGACAAAGGGTTCTGGGTGGGGATTCATACATTCCGAACCTCGGTGGTCAAAGAGAGCGGTAAACTTGAGGCAGGCATCATTTCAACCCTTGAAAAAAATGGTATCAATGTGCTGCCGGCGTTTGGAAAACCACCTTACCATAAATCCCTTCAGTCCTGTTTTTTGGATCCGAACGGCAAGCCCCGTGTGGATGCGCTTGTTGGGTTTTCCTTCCGGTTTTTAAGAGGATTCCCCCAGGAGACCACCCGGATTTTATCCCGGATTAACGCACCTGTATTTATCCCCTTGGAAGCCCACGGCATCACCATAAACCAGTGGGAAAAATCAGATCAAGGCATTTCCACAGTTCGCACCGCCTGGCAGGTCTGCATACCCGAAGAGAACGGTGGGATTGAACCCACGGTGGTAGGGGGAAAGACAGCTGTCCGGCTCAAGGGTATGGCCGATATTCTGTACGACAGGGTGCCCATACCCGGGCAGGTTGAGCTTCTGGTTAAACGAATCCAGGCCTGGCATCACCTGAAAATAACACCCAACTGTGACAAAAAGGTTGCCATGCTTTACTGGAACCACCCACCGGGCAAGCAGAATATCGGAGGCAGTTACATGAACTGTTTCAGATCCATTGCCCAGATCGTTTCAACGCTCAAAGCCCAGGGGTATACTATTGAAGACAACGATCTCACTGAAGATGTTGTCAAAAAACGAATTCTTTTAGGCGGCAGAAACGTTGGTTCGTGGGCCCCGGGGGAACTTGCCAATCTCATTGCAAACCATAGCGTGATAAAGATCCATTTATCGAAGTATAAAACGTGGTTTGCACAGCTTCCCGAAGAGTTTCAATCCCATGTTCTGGCACAGTGGGGCCCTCCTGAATCCACCGATATTATGATGGAAAATAACGCATTCCTCATTCCGTGCATCCGTTTGGGGCATCTGTGGCTCATGCCCCAGCCTTCCCGGGGATTTGGGGAGGACCCGGAAAAATTATATCATGATCCCAAACTGTATCCCCATCATCAATACATCGCCTTTTACATGTGGCTGAAAAAAGAGTTCAAAGCCGATGCGATCATCAGCCTTGGCAAGCACGGCACCCACGAGTGGCTGCCCGGCAAACAGGTGGGGCTTTCCATCACGGACCCGCCCGACATACTCCTTCAGGATATTCCAAATATCTATCCCTATATTGTGGATAATGTTGGTGAAGGCATCCAGGCCAAACGACGGGGCCGGGGCGTTGTCATCGACCATTTAATTCCGCCCCTCAAAAAAGGCGGAACCTACATGGAATACCGCAAACTGACTGCGTTGATCGATGCATATCACATTGCCCTTGAAACCGATGAAATGCTGGCCCGGGAAAAGCTGAAAAGCGTTGAATCTCTGATTAAAAAGCTGGGGCTCCATAATGACCTGGATCTAAAAACCTACGACGCCGAAACCATTGAAACCGTTGAGCACTATATTCTTGAACTCCAGGAGACCATGATTCCCTATGGCCTTCACACATTCGGCGTCTCCCCCGAGGGCGAGGCGCTTTTGTCCCTGACAGATGCCGTTTGTGACGCAAGCCCGGAAATAGAGCCGGCTGATATGAAAACGCAGCTTCGCGCCTGTGGGGAAAATGAGCTGACGTCCCTTATCAAGGCCCTGAACGGCGGATACATTGCCCCAGCCGAAGGCAATGATCCCATTCGAAATCCCGATGCAGTACCCACGGGGAAAAACTTTTTCGGATTTAACATTGATAAAGTCCCGTCAAAGGAAGCCTGGCGCATGGGCAAAAAACTGGCCGACGACATGATTGCCGCCTACCGGAAAAAGCATGGGTCTTATCCGGACAAACTGGGGCTGATTCTCTGGAGCACGGAACTGCAGAGAAACGAAGGCGCAAGCGTGGCTGCCGTGCTGTATCTTTTAGGCGTATCGCCGGTGTGGGATAAAAAGAATCAGGTGGTGGACATTGTTCCCATACCGGGCCGGCTGCTGAACCGGCCCCGGATTGATGTGCTGATTCAGTCTTCAGGACTTTTCAGAGACAGTTACGCAAAATTGATCAAGCTTATGGACCGGGCTGTTCGCATGGCATCCGAACTTAAGGATGTGGAAAATTTTGTGGCCGTCCATAACCGGACCATTGAAGCCGCCTTGATCAAAAACGGATATTCTCCTAAGGAAGCCAAAGATCTAAGCCGGGCCAGGGTGTTTGCACCCATGCCCGGGGCCTATTCCCATGCCATGCAGGAACTGATCCCCAACAGCGGGGTATGGGAGAATGAAAAGGAGATCGCCGATGTATTTATTCATCATTACGCTTATGCCTATGGCAACAACATTTGGGGTAAATCCTTGAAAAGCGCCTATCTGTCCAATCTTAAAGATGTAAAAATGGCCATGCATACCACCTCTTCCAATGTTTATAATCTTCTGGACAATGACGATGTGTTTGCCTTTTTAGGCGGGCTTTCCCTGGCGGTGAAGCAGCAGACCGGCAGCTTTCCCGAAACCGTTGTGGCAGATATGAAAGATGGAAAAACCGTAACACTTGACGATCTTCCCAAGGCCATCGGCAAGGCCCTGAGGACCCGGTACCTGAATCCCAAATGGATTGAAGGCATGAAAAAGCAAGGATATTCCGGTGCCAAGGCCATGGGCGAATTCGTGGAGAACTTGTGGGGATTTCAGGTCACCTCCCCCTGGGCCGTGGACGGCAAATACTGGGAACAGATTCATGATGTCTATGTCCAGGACAAATACGGCGAAAACCTCAAAGAATTTTTCGATAAAAATAACCCCTGGGCAATTCAGTCCATCACGGCACGCATGCTTGAAGCCGACCGGAAAAAGTACTGGCAGGCACCGGAAGAGATGAAAAAAAACATTGCCCGGACCTTTGCCGTCAACGTGATTGAAAAAGGGGTGGCCTGCTGTGAGCACACCTGCAACAATCCCATGTTCCAGCAATATGTCACCAATTATCTCTCACTGGCCGGCCTTTTAACCCCCAAACAGATGGACGCCTTTAAAATGACCCTGGCCAAGGCCGCGGGAAAGCCTCTGGAAGAACGAATTGCCGAGCACCAGAGAACCCGGCAGGGCCTTGAAAAGATCATTAAAGAGATTCAGCAGCCTGAGAATGCCCGTGCCCGCACCAAAGAAGAAAATATCGAAGGGTTTGAAATGGTGGAAGAAAAGGCAACGCAAACTACCGTAACTACTTCGGGCTCGGCCTGGCAGGTCATGGTGATTGCCGCAGGGCTCCTGGTGCTCTTGGTTGCAGGATATAAATTGAATCGTGTCTGAACAAAGATAAAGGAGTGATCTATTATGCATCAACATGGTTATATAGGCCGGAAAATGCGCCAGCCAAGACTTAAGGAACAGCCGGCAATTGTTATTGCGGCATTCGGGTCATCATCCCGGGGCCAGGACGCCATGGACAGGGTCCAGGCGCAGCTGGCCGAACAATTTACCGGTTACGACATTTACTGGGCCTATACCTCGGAGATTATCCGCAGAAAAAAGGGGCTGCCAAGTCTTTTGGAAATATTGGGAAAGGTAGAAGCCGACGGATATCGAAAAGCGGTGGTTCAGCCGCTGCATGTATTTCCGGGTACGGAATATCAGCAAGTCAGGGAATCTTCTTTATACTTTCCGGGGCTGCGGGTGGTCATGGGCGAAACACTTTGCCACCGGTGGGATTTTGTTGAGCAGGTGCTTGAAGAGGTGTCAAAGGATTTTTTGACCGGGGAAAAGGAAATTAATCTGCTGGCCTTGCACGGCACACCCCTGGCAGCAGATCCGGTGAACATGATTTATATGGGCATCAATCATCTTGTATCAGGCCTTTATGACAATGTGTACACGGCCACGGTCGAAGGCATCCCTAATATCAACAGTGTTGCCGGGCAAATCCGCAAGGCCCGTGCCCAACAGGGCTTTACCCGCATCCGCCTGATCCCCATGATGTTTCTGGCCGGCATTCATGTAGAAGATGACCTGATGGGCCCCAAAGACAGTTGGCGCTGCATGTTTGAAGATATGGGCATGGAGGTGGACTGCCCCAAAATCTTCCTCGGTGACAGTGAATATTTCAAGGGCCTGGCATTCCGGAAAGAATGTATCCGGTTTTTTTGTCAACGGTTGGAACGTGCGTTGAAGATTATGCGCTGCTATTAATGTCCTTTTTGCCTGAGAATATCGTAATAGGTGAAGATCCGTTCTACATAATGAACCGGTTCCTGTCCCCGGGCATATCCATGCTGGGTTTTTTCATAGTATTTGCGTTGGGTTAGAAGGGGCAGGGCTTTTTTCAGGGATGTCCACTTATTGATATCCATGCCTTGTTGCCGGGCAATTGCCTGGGCGTCTCTGACATGGCCGTATCCCACGTTATAAGCGGCAAGGGCAAAGCGGTTTTTTTGTCGCGGGTCTGGAATATCATCAAACCGCTTGTGCATTATGTTGAAAAATTTGACGCCGGCTTTCACGCTCTGTTTTGGATCCAGCCGGTTTTTGATCCCCATCAATCTGGCTGTGTCCTGTGTCACCTGCATCAGCCCCCGGACGCCGGTACGGCTTTTGGCCTTGGCATTGAAGTGGGATTCCTGGTAGACCATTGCAGCGATCAGTCGCCAGTCGAATCCGTATTTTTCAGATTCTGTTTTAATCATCTTTTTATATTCGGGCAGCCGTGTTTTGATCCGTTCATGGAATTTTTTTAATTCAAAATAGTTAAAAATTTTTACGTTGCCATAATACTTTTCATATAGTTTAGCAAGAATGCCGGTTTCTTCAGCCACCTCAAGAAACTGATTGATTTGGTCCCGCAGACCTTCATTTGTTTTTTTTACGGCCCATCCTAAGTACTCTTCTTCTTGAATAGGCAGCCCGATTTTAATGTCCGGGTAGTATCTGCGGTTTAACAGGGCAATGTTTGAATCCGCAATGGTATATTTGATTTTTTTTTCAGAAACCAGTCTGATGAATTCTTCGGTGGACACATACATAAGCGGCTGAATCTTCAGATCAATCCCTGATGCTTTGAGTTCCTTTAAGCGTTCCTGGTAGGAGGAGCCTTTTCTGACATAAATGGTTCTGCCTGCCAGCTGCTCAAGATTTTTTATGCCGAATTTTAGTTTGTGGTGAATGAATTTTTGCTGTACAGGCATGTAGGGATCTGAAAATAATGCGATCCGCTTCCTTGATTCTGTTATGGTGATGCCGGCGGCGATGAAATCTCCCTGTCCGGAATTGAGCACGTCAAACATTGTGTTCCACTCCGGAACGATTACTTCAAGGGCCACCCCAAGATGATCTGCAAATGCTTTGGCAAGGTCATACTCAAATCCCATGGGGGAATCCCGGTATGTGTAATAGGATGTGGCCGTATTGGCCGTGATCATGCGAATCGTACCGCGTTCCTGAATTTGTTTCAGGGGCGCTTTGAATCCAATCCCCATTTGATCGAACAACAGGTATATACCGATTCCTGCCGCAGCCAACGCCACGAGGATGACCGCATATAATTTGTTTTTCTGATTGAAAATAATCGCCTCCTGTTGATGTCGGGGTTAATACAGCACAGATTAATGGGGCGGTCTTTTTCTTTAATCATATCTACATGAGATTGCTTTGGTTTTCCTGTAACGGAATCAGCTTTGTTGACCTGCGGGTTTTCCAAACGCGGAACCTACAAGGTTTCGATTTCTGGGACGATAGGTGTTATCCTCTTTTTCCTTCTGAATGACCGTCTTTAGCAATTTATACATTTTGATATTCTGGGGTTCATCCTGATAAAAGGAATCCCAGGCATATTGGAGTAGTCTCTGGAGACGCTCCGGGGCCATGTTTTTGGGCTGAAACACCACCTTGTCCGCCGAATACTCATCCCAGTCATAGGATAAAATTCTTTTCTGTCGGTTCAGTTCTTCCCATGCCCGGGTGTGGGGAAACGGCGTCAGCACCGTAAATTCAGCCAGATCAAGATCAATTTCCAACAGAAAATCAATCAGTTTTTTAATGGAGTCTTCGGTGTGGTGGTCAAGGCCTAAGAGGATCGTCCCCTCCACACCGATGCCGTGGTCATGGTAACGCTTAATGCGGTCCCGGATTAAATCCGAAGTATCGAACACGGCCTGGTAAACATACCAGGCGCCTGCCTGGGCTGCCAGGTCCAGCACCTTGGGGTCGTTTTCAATGGGGTGGCAGCACCATTTTTTCTTTAAGGGGATCATCTCCCGGAAAAGATCCAGCTCCCACTGCTTATCCTGGGCCAGGGAATTGTCCACGATAAAAAGCCGGTTGTTGTCAATGCCGGCCAGTTCTTCAATGGTTTTGTCAATGGGTCTGGGTCTGAACTTGCGCCCCCCAAGGTAGGCCACGGCGCAGGGGTAGCAGTTAAACCGGCATCCCCGGGAGGCATGGACCAGGTCCACCATCTGAACGCCTTTGTAGTTGTACAGATCCCGGTCAAGAATATCCCGTCTGGCCGGTCCCACCATTTCAATGGGCGGCTGTGATGACAGATAATCATACACAGGAGCCAGGCGATTTTTTCTAAGATCATCAAAGACCTTTTCCATGCGGCCTTCAGCCTCGCCAAGAAACAAACTGTCTACCTGGCCGATCATCTGTTCTGAATGAAGCATGGTGGCAATGCCCCCGGCAATGACCGGAATGCCTTTGGCCCTGAACTTTTTTGCAATGGCGATGCCGCGGTTCACCTGGATGGTGAGCATCATGGAGAGCGCAACCACATCCACTTGTTCGTCATAGTCAATGGTCTGGACATTCTCATCAATAAACTCAACCTCGATATAATCGGGCAGGGCTGCTGCAAACACAACAGGTCCATGGGGGGGGAGGTGGAATTCTGTCTGCCGGTCAAGTTTTGTCCATTTGGGATAAATCAGTTTCAGCTTCATTTATTGTCACCGCAGGGGTTGGTATCAGATATTAAATTTGCGTCTGTCAGGGTCATGGTTAACGTGTATCGTGATGGAAATGCCGCTGTCAAGGTTATAGACTTTGGAAAAACATGTGTCCGGCTGTTTGTGTCTGTCTGGGATTGAGGAAATATATACGTAACACTGCGCCTAATCCGATGTCTGCCGGTTCTTAAGTTCTGGGTCCAAACACTCCTGTCCGGGGATGTAATAATGTCTATTGTCCCACCGTCGGGTTCTGAAAACCGTAAGATCGTATTTTTATTTTCAAGCGTTCCCCAGGCATTAAGTCTGCCCCGGGGGCTGAAAAAAATAAGCTCAATGTCCGATACCAGTCCCCGGGCAAGGGCATGGCTGTCAAAGGGCGGGATAGCCCGGTGAATTGTGAGCCTCTCACTGGTGTGATCCGCTTCAAAAAGAACCAGTCCTTCCAGGGTCATGATCACACAATGGATGGCCCGGCATCGGGGGTGGATATTGACAACGCCCATGAGCATGGCCGAATGGCTGCCCGGCATGGTCAACTCTATGGCGTGGACAAACTGAAAGGAATTGGCCGGGAACAGCTGGTTCAACTCCTGGGAAAGAATTTGCTCATCAGGGGCAGGGGAATTGTCCAGGGGGATAATGGGCGGCAGATCAGCGCACCCTGCGCCAATTAAAAGAATAAATGCAACGAGATATCCTATCGCGGTTTTCTGTCTCATTTTGGGGCTGCAAACAGATCAGGGGCAATGCCTTCGTTGAGTTGGACCTTATCAAATCGAAGACGGGTGTAAGAATCTTGGTTTTCGCGAATCACGACCTCTTTAAAAACCCCCGGCTGTTCGGACAACACCAAGACAATGTCCTGGATAAAATGGGTCATGGCCTTATCTTTGGGTGCCAGGATGATTCTGCCGGGCTCCGGCGTCTCCTCAATGGTCGCATTGAAAACGCTGGTGCTGAAATTTCCTTTGAGCCATTGGCTGATTTCATCCATGACAACCGTCATGGCACCCATGGCAGCCGCATTATCCCGGACAAAGGTGGTATCTTTGCGTATATATCGCGAAACGCGTTGTCCCTGCATAATCAGGATGTTTTGAATGGGTTCCCGGTATTCAAACCTCAGCGCATCCGGGCTTTGGAAACGGATAATCCCTTTGGAAATCAGCGGCTTTACCAGGATTTTCATGTGTTTTTCCTGGATAAAATCGGCACTGATTGACCGGATGCTGCCGGCTGCTTTCTGGATCTGCGCCAGGGACGTTGCGTGTGCACTTGATAAAACCAAGGCCGCCATCAGGACGGTGGCCGCAGCCCCCAGGAAAAGTCTTTTTACCATCGGCATTAGAACATGCCGCCGTTGACTGAAATTACCTGGCCGGTCACGTAAGAAGCATCCTCGGAACACAGAAATTTTACCACCCGTGCCACCTCTTCGGGTTGGCCCACCCGTGCCATGGGAATCATGGTTTTGACATTAGCCATGGGCAAATCCTTGGTCATATCAGTCTCAATAAGTCCCGGTGCCACAACATTAACTCGAATGCCGATGCGTGCCACTTCGGATGCGATACTGCGGCTGGCACCGATGAGTCCTGCCTTGGCCGCACTGTAATTGGCCTGTCCCCGGTTGCCTGTCAGGCCGGACAACGATGCGATGGAGACAACAGCTCCCTGCTTCTGGCGAACCATTTTTTTCAGGATCGGTTTTGTCATATTATAAAAACCGTCAAGGCTGGTTCGGATCACCTTGTCCCAGCTCTCTTCCTTCATCATGATGAACAGGCCGTCATCAACAATACCTGCATTGTTTACCAACACATCAATGGTTTCGCATCGGTCCACGATATGGTCAATTGCGGCTTTGGACTGATTTTTGTCCGCCACATCAAACTGCATGATTTCACCGTTGGAACCGGCTGCCCGGACCTGTTCAAGGGTCTGTCCGGCACCGTCTTTATCCGAGTGGTAATTGATAAAGGTGTAATACCCCTGTCCTGCAAGTTCAATGGCGATGGCCCGGCCGATCCCCCGGCTTGCCCCCGTAATGACGGCGGTTTTTGTATTTATTTTCTGGGACATGGAAAGACTATCCTAAGTATGATTGTTTGTCATTGTTTCATCGTCTAATGATTCTTTTAACTGGTCCGGCCTTTTTATGCCGACACGAGTTGTAACGTGATTTCTGCGGCAACGGTTTCATCTAATGTTACCGTTGCGGTAACCTCCCTGAAATCTTCAAAGGCGAAGCTATTTTGGGTCCGGGTGATAAGGGTTGCACCCACAGGAAGGCTATCCATATGGAAAACAGCGGATTTAACACCGGCAATCCATCCCATGTTGCCGTCTTCTTTTCCCCGGGTCTTCAACCGCTTGATACTGTTGTTGATTCCGGCGGTCTGGGCAGCCAGTTCCACCATGACAATGGGGCTTGCCGATCCCGCGCAGACAAGGGGCCAGTGATCCCCCACCACGGCACTTGACACGCTTAAGAATTCATTCACCTCAAGAATCCGTTCAACAAGAAGCATCCGGTTCCTGTGGGGAAGAAGGTCTTTAATGGGAAATTCCGTGGGATTCATCCTGTGTCCTGTCTGTTCATTATCTGCAACCCTAACTCGCTTTGTTGACCTGAAAAAGGATAAAACTATACCGGCTTTTTATGTTAGTGTAAAGTTACAAAAAATGCTCTGATCCATAATCAAAGCGCCTTTCTTCATTTTTAGTTGTTTTTCTTCATTTGATTTTGTAGGATAATCGCTATTAATCGATTTTAATTCCCCCAAACAAAACAGTTCGAGAGGTTTTCATGTATAAAAAATCAATTTTTATTTTTATGGCGGCACTCTCTTTTTTTCTAAACAGCGCGATGTTTTCGCCTAAAAATTTCTATTACGTTGTATTTGAAGAGAATCCCCATATTGAAAATATGAAGATTTATTCCAAAGGCATAGAAATCGGGAAAATTCTGGATCAAGACCTTAGCAAAGAAAATAAACTGATTTTAACAATAGCCATAAACAGTGATTATAAAGATTTAATTAAAACCGACACTGTCTTTTATGCTGATGAAAATTCTCTTTTAATTCAAGTGTCGGATGCGGATACCCAGGCCCTGCCCGAGAAATCATTTATCCTCGGATTTGCATCGCAGCCGAAACTTGTCTGGTTTAAAGCAAAAAATAAATTGAAAGATTTTTCAACAGCCGCGCAAAAAGAGATCCAAAAAATAATAGAATCTTTTAAATAACGGCCACGGGCCGTCCTTGGTCTATCTACACCCAGGCTTCGGCCAACGACAAAACATTAAAGTAATTCAATAGGATAGGAATTACCATTTCCTAACACCTAACAGCCCGTCAAGGGGCGATAATTGATTCATCGTCGTTACACCAGGCAACCATAAACGAACAAGCGCTTACTTAAAGAGGAACAGCATGAAAATCGATATTGGGCCTGTCACCCGGCTTGAGGGCCACCTCAATATTAATACAACAGTAGAAAACAATATCATCACCGATGCAAAAAGCATGGGGGAAATGTTCAGAGGTTTTGAAATTTTCCTTTTGGGACGTGACCCGCTTGACGCCCAGCAGATTACCCAGAGGATCTGCGGCGTATGCCCGTATGCCCATGCCATTGCCTCTTCTTATGCCCAGGAAGCAGCCTACCGGCTTAGGACACCACCAAACGGCAGAATTCTTCACAACCTTATCCAGGGTGCCAACCATTTATACGATTATCTTTTGCATTTTTATCAGCTTTCTGCCCTTGATTTTATAGATGTTACGGCTATTACGGGTTATACCGGCAAAGATGCTGATCTGGTCCATTTGAGAGACTGGGTCAACCACGCGCTGGGCAGCGGAGAATCCTATCCGGCAGCGCCTTTTTTGCCCCGGCTCTCCGGAACCTATGTAACGGATACGGACATCAATATCACCGCTTTAAAGCATTATGTGGAATCTCTTGAAATCCAGAAAAAAGCCAACCGGGCCTCTGCCATTTTCGGCGGCAGGTTTCCCCATGCCACGGGGATTTTTCCCGGCGGCTGCACCCGGCCGCCCGACATTGACGCCATTTCGTCTTATCAGGCACTGATTCGTGACGTTAAGTATTTTATCCATCACAAGTATCTGCCCGATCTTCTGGCCGTTGCCGGCGCATTTCCGGAATACTGGAATATCGGCCAAAGCAAAGGCGGCTTTATGTCTTACGGCTTGCTTCCCTTTGGGCCGGAACCGGACAGTCCCAGACTCCTGTCGCCCGGCGTGTTTCTTGACGGAAAAGTTGAAGCGGTGAAATCAGATGCCATTACTGAAGATGTTAAATTTTCCAAATACAGCTCCCCATCCGGCCGAAAGGTCTCCCAGGGCAGCCTGACCCCGGCTCCGCACAAAAAAGGCGCCTATTCCTGGGTAAAGGCACCCCGGTATGACGGGCATATGCTGGAAGTCGGACCGGCGGCAAGGATATTGGTGGATTATTTACAGGACGGCAATAAAACCGTCAAGCAGCTGGTGGACCGGTTCGCCGGCCTGGCGGACATTGGGCCGGAACAACTCAATTCGGTCCTGGGGCGGCACCTGTGCCGCGCCGTGTCTGCCGTCGTAATTGCGGATTTCCTGCTGGAGCAGACCGAACAAATCAATCCGTCTGCGCCATTTATACCTGAGATAAAAATACCGGAAACCGGAGAAGGGTTCGGCCTCACCGAAGCATCAAGGGGCGCCCTGCTTCATTATATCCGGATCAAAAATTATAAAATCGACCATTATGAATGTGTGGTGCCGACCACATGGAACTGTTCTCCCAGAGATGACAAAGGCACGCCCGGCGCATTGGAGTCCGCCCTTATCGGCACCCGGGTTGAAGATCCTGCGCAGCAAATCGAGGCCAACCGGATTGTGCACTCTTTCGATCCATGCCTGGCCTGTGCAGTTCATTGAGGTCTAACTTCGGAGGAAAAACCCCATGATAAACAGACGCGATTTTTTAAAACTGGCTGCCTGTCTCGGTGCCTCCCTTCCCATTGCCGGGCTTCCGTCAGCGGTCAGAGCCGCTTTGAAAGCCGTTGATCCAAAATCCGTGCCCAAATTGATCTATCTTCAGGCACAATCTTGTACCGGGTGCTCCGTATCCCTGCTGCAGGCCGAAGCGCCCGATGCGGTCTCCATGATCACCCATTATTCCAAGCTGGTTTTTCATCAGGATCTGTCTGCCGCATCCGGAAAACAGGTGCTGGATTTGATAGACGCTTATATCAAAGGGGACGCCGGGGATTATTTTCTGGCTGTCGAAGGGGCCATCCCCCTAAGGATGCCCGAAGCCTGCGTCATCGGCGAAAAACCCATTGCCGACTATCTGAGTGCTGCCGCCAAAACCATGAGTGGTGCTGTTGCCATCGGCACTTGCAGTTCTTACGGAGGTATCCCGGCGGCTGAAGGCAACCTGACCGGCGCTGTCAGCCTGAATGATTTTTACAAAACAATAAATAAAAAACCTCTCCTGATTTCCATCCCAGGATGCCCGGTGCACCCGGACTGGGTCTGGAAAACCATTATCCACCTGGTAAAAATAGGCCTCCCGGAACTTACGGATACCCGGCCGGCTGCTTTTTTCAGCCGGAAGGTCCATGAATTGTGCCCCCGGTACCATGATTTTCAGCAGGAAATTTTTGCTGAAAAACTGGGAGATAAAGGCTGTCTTTTTAAACTCGGCTGTCTGGGGCCGGACACGTTTTCAGATTGCCCCACCCGGTGGTGGAACAGTGGGCAGACCTGGTGCATTGATGCCAATGCCCCTTGTATCGGCTGTGCATCCCCCATGTTTGCAGCGAAAAAGGCGTTTCCGTTTTACCGAAACGCTGAAACCGCCATTCCCGGAAACTTAGGAGAAGAGTTATGAAATCCCATCTGTTCGGCCGACTCTCCATCACCTATAAAATCATTCTCACGGTGGTTATTGTATTGTTGATCTGTCTTGCTGCTTCCGTCGCCCTGTTAAACCGGTTTGTGGATAACCAGATGCGGCTGACCTACAATCAGTCCGTTTACACCTTGTTCAACTCTTTTGAAGACGGCGTGAAAGGATCGCTTGAACGGGGCCAGATGAAAAATTTCCAAAAACTGCTCCTTCACCAGAAGCAAATCAACGGGGTCATTGAGGTCAATCTCTATGACCGGAAAGGCGCGGTTAATTTGTCGTCTAATACCCTGGACAAGGCAGAACCCCTTCCCGAGGGACTGTTGTCCCGAATCTGGGAAGAAAAGGCGCAAATCATGCAAAAAGATGACAACAGGCTCGTTATTTTCGGGCCCCAGCCCGTTGTTGCAGACTGTATCCGGTGCCATCCGACCTGGAAAAAAGGAGAAATCGGCGGTATCCTCTCCCTTGCATACGATCTTAGCGCACTAAATACGGTTATCTCCAAACTCAAGTATTTTACCACTGCCGGATCAGCCACTCTTCTTTTTATTATGAGTTGCATGGTTTTTATTGCCATCCAGAAAATGGTCAAAAAACCAATCTTCAGCGTTCTCAGCGGACTGAAGGATGCGGCCGAAGGCGAAGGAGACCTGACCAAACGGCTAAACATCACTTCCGCAGATGAACTGGGCACGCTTTCCAAGTGGTTCAATACCTTTGTTGAAAAACTGCAGGGGATTATCCGGGATATTGCAAACAATTCCGAAAAGCAGAACACCTCATCAGACGAACTTCTTGGAATTTCAAAGAAAATGTCAGATGCTGTCGGTATGATGACTGAAAAGTTCGATGCCGTGGCCGCAGCAGCTGTGGAGGTAAGCGACAACATGACGTCAACGGCCGCAGCGGCTGAGCAATCCTCCAATAATATTGAAATGGTCTCTTCTGCGGCTGAAGAGATGAGTACCATGATTGGCGCAATCGCCAAGAACACTGAAGAAACCCGCAAAAACAGCCACTATGCTGTCTCCAAAACCCAGAAAGCAACCGACAGCATTAAAACTCTTGAGCTAAGTGCCCAGGAAATCGGAGATGTGGTTGAAACCATTAACGATATTTCCGAACAAACCAATCTGCTCTCCTTGAACGCGACCATTGAAGCCGCGCGTGCCGGTGAAAGCGGCAAAGGTTTTGCCGTGGTGGCCAATGAAATCAAATGCCTGGCACAGCAAACAGCAGATGCCACTCATGAAATTCAGGGAAAAGTCCTTCGTATTCAGGATTCGACCCGCCAGGCCATTTCTGAAATTGTAGAAATCAGCAATGCCATTGACAGTGTCAATTCCATGATCGACACCATCACCACCTGCGTGGAAGAACAGTCCGGCACAACGCGTGAAATTGCCGGCAATGTCAGCCAGGCAGCCTCGGGAATCCAGGAAGTTTCCCGTAATGTGATGGAAAGTTCGAAAAAAGTTCAAAAAATTGCAAGTGATATTGACGATGTTCACCAGGCTGCCCTTGGCATGTCGGACAGAAGTTCGGAGATAAACGTCAGTGCGGACCGGCTAAGCCAGATATCCAAAACCTTGAAAACATCCGTGGATCAATTTAAAATTTGATTTTTTGTGCGCCTTTGAGGCGTTGTGCGAGAATAAAATTAGAATTACTGAAACCAGAATTGATTTGATTTTATAGTTGAACAAGGATTATTATATGTATAGTAGTCATTAGGATGTAGGGGCGTGGTTCTTGGTTCTATTTTCGCCCATTATTAGTCATTTCATAAAATGAAAGATTAAGTTTGATAAAATACAAATATATCCAAGTTGATCCGTCAAAATTTATAGGCTTTCTGGGTGAAATTAAAGCCAAGCACGAATGTGTAGATCTAATTAACCCCGGTATGCCCGGGAAAGGAGGTTTCCATGAACAGGTCCATTCATAAAATTATTGATGAGCAGGTAAAACGGTGGGAAAGGCAAAAGAAGCAGGGTGTAAGCCCGGGGGATGCCTGCAATGTGATTACCATTTCGAGGGAACGTGGAAGCCGTGGACAGGAGGTGGCTGAAGCGCTTGCCAAGGCGTTGGGCTTTGACCTATTTCACCATGAAATCCTTGAAGGTATGGTCAAGGAGACCCGGGATTCTTCTGATAGGGCTAAGACTCTGGTTGAAACTGATGGGGCTAAGACTCTGCTTGACACCCTTGATGAGAAGAAAATGAATATTGTGGAGGACCTGGTTGCCGCGCTGGTCCACAGACACCATCTCTGGCCGGACGAGTATTCAAAAATTTTGCTTCGGGTGCTCAATACAATCGGCAGCCACGGCAATGCCGTTATTCTAGGAAGAGGAGGCAACTTTGCCTTAAAAGACATTAACGCCCTAAGGGTGAGACTCGTTGCCCCTGATGACATGCGCCGGAAGGTGGTACAGCAGGCCGAAGGGCTGAATGCGGAAGATGCCCAGAAAATGATGGTCAGCACCGATGCCAACAGGACCGCCTATATCAGGCGGTATTTTAATGCCGATTCCCAGGACCCGGCAAACTACGACCTGGTTTTAAATACGGGCACCCTGTCCGTGGAAAAGGTGATCAGCATTATCCAAGCGGCTTTGGCTTAGATTGTTTCGTATAGAGACGCTAAGTGCTTGTCTGGCCTGAGAATCCGTGAAACACCGGCGTTTATAGTGTAGGGGATTGAAAAAATTCCAATCCCCTTTACGTCTTACCCCTAAGGTTAAATTATTCCGGTCTCATTCCTAAAGACGCCGTCAGCACCGCCATTGCCGTTTTATAAGAAAGTCTCCAGCAACTAACTGGATTCTTTTTATCTTTGTTGTGGGCTGAGTCTGGGTGCTGATAGACCAGGTCAGCCCATGGCTGTTATTTTAAAAAACCTCTGATGATTCTGTCCACGGCTTCATCGTAAGTGAGCCCCAAGCTCATCAGTTTGATCAATTGATCATTGGCGATTTTCCCGATGGATGCTTCATGGGTTAACTCTGCGTCCGGGTGCAGGGCACGCAGAGCGGGTACCGTCTCATTCACACCGTTGTCCATGATGATGGCGTCACATTCGATATGGCCAAAACTTTTGGCCCTTGCTTCCACGTTGGCGTAGAAATCCTGTTTGGAATTTTCTTTGATCACGGATCGGGAGACCAGGTTTGTCTTACTGTCATCTCCCTTGAGAACAATATTGTTTTCCGAAACGGCGATCTGGTGTCCTTCGGTCAAGATCCGTTCTGTGACAAAAAGAGAACTGCCCGCGGCCAGTTCCGCTTCATTCACCCGTTTTGCCTCGTCCACGCCGCCGATCTGGGTCAGTTCCATCTCCACCACGGCGTTTTCGTCCAGATATACCTTTGTGGTGGGATTCAGGCTTCGTTTGCCTTTTCCGTCACCTGTGGCAACGTGTTTCTCCTGGTAGCGGATGGTGGCATTTTTGCCCACCCGGAATTCATGGATGCCTTCATGGCCTTCATTCTTGCTGCCTGCGCAGTGGATGCCGCATCCGGCAACAATGGTGACATCGGCGCCTTCCCCAATGATAAAGGTGTTGTATACTACGTCATGCAGACCGGCCTGGCTGAGTATCACCGGGATATGCACCGATTCATTGGTCACGCCCGGTTTGACGGTCACCACAATACCGGTGTTGTCTTCATTGGGTTCGATGTTGATATTGTCCGACACATTACGTGACAAAAGTTGTCCGTTTTTTCGGATATTGAATGCGCCCAGAGGAATACCGTCCAGGTCCGCCACAGCCTTTAATAAATTTTTATCTATAGCATCTAGCATCAATCTCTCCTTCACATACATCTGTGTATCCGCAAACACTTAAGTCGCCCAGCAGCGGCATGGCACCTTCCAGATCACCGGTATAGGCAATCTGGCCCTGCCTTATGAGCAGTAAACAGTCTGCTGCTTCGAGGAAGGCCTTGTTATGACTGACCACAATGGTGGCTGTCCCATTGTCCGTGATCTGTCGCTTGATCAGCGCAACCATGGGATCAATGGTCCAAAGATCTATGCCCGTGTCCGGTTCATCATAGATCGCCAGGCCGGGATTGCGGGCAATGGTGGTGGCAAGTTCGATTTTTTTTATCTCGCCGCCGGACAGCTTGGAATCCACAGGCTTGTCAAGAAAATCCAGGGAGCAGAATCCCACCCGGGCCAGGATATCCATCAGTTTTCCTTCGTCATCGGTACCGGCGGCAATGGCCAGCAAGTCCCTGAAGGTCACCCCCTTGAACCGGGCGGACTGCTGAAACCCATAAGCGATCCCTTCTCTGGCTCGTTCGGTGATGCTCATATCCGTGATATCTTTGCCCTTGTATATGATCTGTCCCCGGGTTGCTTTGTTTATCCCCATAATGGTTTTGGCCAAGGTGGTTTTTCCGCCGCCGTTGGGGCCGGTAATGGCGTAAAATTTTCCTTTTTCAAAGGTAAAGCTGATGCCGTTAAGGATGGTTTTTTCGGCATGGCCGTTGCCTGCTTCTTCGTCAGGGACGGTAAAATATATATCTTTAAGTTCCAGCATCCTTTTCCTCTCTTGCTGATAATTAATTAAAAGCGAATGCGTAATTAACTTGGTCAATCTATTTTGTACATTAAATGTATCGCAAAAATAATGCCGAAATTTTAAAAGATAAGGGGTGAAATGATTATTTAATCGTAACCATTTAAAATAAAAGATAAAATATTGTCTTTTATTTGAGTGGGCAGGAGTTGGAACGGCGGCATATCTGTGTCAAAAAAACGGCTATGAAACAATTTTGTATTATAGCCGTTTTATGATGGTGTTTTTTAAGGTGGGGGGCTAATATTCAGCCATACCATAGGCATAACAACACAATAACGTAACATTTAAGGCGTTGTCAGGCCTGCCGGCTCCCACGGGTTGCCGCCTGCTTCTCGTATTGCGTTGAACATGGTTTCATCCAGATCAAATTCTTTTGCAACAGACACAAATTTGTCCGGTGATGACAGATATGAGGCGGTATACAGAATAGACGCAGCCTTGGGTGTCTCCTTTGGGTAGAGCCCTTTGAGCGTGTTAAAATCAAAGCTGAGTGCAACCCCTTTGCCTTTTTTGAGTTTTTGATCCCAGATCAGGACCATGCCTGCCGGATTGGGGATGGAGATTTTTTCTTTTTGTTCTTCGGATAAAGGTTTTACTACCAGACCTCTTTTGCCCGGGGTCTGGTCCATGACCACCTGGAAGGCGTCTTCCTTGCACCAGACCGGACTGCTGATAATTGTGTACTTCTGGCCTTTTCCCAGGGGGTAGTGATCCAGGATAAAATGGGCCATAAGATAGCCCGAGGTCAGACCGGGGCAGATGTGGTTGTGAAGTTCGGCGGATTTTAGAAAATCGTAGGGTGCCCCTTCGGCCCAGGCATTTGCCAGGGTCGCCAGGGTGAAGAGATCTTTGCCTGCCGCATATTTATCTTTGGCATCTTTCCAGAAATTGGGATCTGAAACGGTTTTGGGGGCAAAATCAAGGGTGTCGACAGCCCATTTTGAGTTGTCTGCACTGATGATTACAGCGCTTCTGTCCGATTTTTTGAAGAGCATGATGCGCAAAGGCGCATCCTGTGCCCGCTGGAAAAAGAGCAGATTGCCCTTTCCTACTATGGCACCGGTGGCCTCCTGAACCTGTTCCAGAATGGGCAGGCTTGATTTCCCGTCCGTCATGACGGCCGTTGCGTTGGTTAGTACCAGAAAATTTCGATCTGCCTGGATGACCTGCAGGGTGGTCATGGCCTTTTCAATTACGGGTGTAATGGAGGGCATTGCCGCAAAACCCTGGGCTGCAGTAAAAACAAAGATTAAAGCGGTACAGAAAATAACAAAAGAGCGTTTCATGCGAAAGTTTCCTTTCCTGTAAATGGTGGGGTGATTCCCCCGGATGTTCCGGGGGCGTATGTTTTAAGTGGGCGGCCGGCACATATTCTCCGTTGACACACCGGGTGTCCACTATATTTTGATGGTGAATGTGACGCCAACTGTCCGGTCTGTGGCGGGATACCCCGTGCTGTCATAATAGTCTTCGTCCAGCAGGTTCTTTACATAGACGTTTGCGGTGCCGTTTTTCAGCCAGCCAAGCTGTTCAAAACATTTATACTCAAAACCAATGTCCACCACACTGTGGGCCGGGATATCCACCGTGTGAAAATTATAGACATCATCGGCAATTTCTTCGGAGACCTCTGTGGTTTCATCGCTCTGGTAGGTGTAATCCAGCATCAGGGTTGCTTTTTCGTTAAAGGCATAGCGCAGTCCAATCCCGACCTGGTGCTCGGCCCGTTGGTCCAGTTCGGTTTCCCCGGCCGGCTCATCCCCTTGGTTTTCAAATTTTTGCCAGGCCCAACTCAGATAAAACGAGAGTTCCGGCGTGATATTGCCTGACAGCTCAAGGGTGGTGCCATGACGGTAGACCTCCTCCAGGTTGACTTTATAGTCACTGTACCGCAGCGCCCCGGCAGTGGGGCCTGAATATTGGGCAAAGCTGCTGTTGGTGGCGATGAAATCCTTGATGTCGTAAAACGCATAGCCGGCTTTCAGGTTAATGTTGCCCCAAAGCCTGCGGTTTAAAATCAGGTCATATCCCATCCCGTGTTCCGGGTCCAGGGTAATACCGGCAGGCCGTCCCTGGGGGTTGTAATCACCGTGGTAGTCCGGGGCGTGCCAGATTTTACTGATACCGGCGGAAAGAGTGGTGTCCCGGAACCAGGCGCCTAAATGGTCCATATGCCAGGTTGTCATGGATTTGGGGATGATCTGGTCAAAGTCCCGTTTCACATATTTGCCGTAATATGCATTGTGCAGATTGCCGTTGGACCAGTTGCTGACCCAGGTGTTGACATCCTCGTACCGCAGCCCCAGGGTCATGTCCACATGGGGAATAATGCCGAGTTTATGCTGGACAAAGACGCCTTTTTTGCGAACTCTCTCTGTTTTGCTGTCGTCCACACCCTCATCAAACAGCTGGGTAAAGTCGACACCAACGGTGGTCTCACCCCCGGCCCATTTGATTTCGTCCATGATTTTTCCGCCTTGCTGCCACCAGTCCGTTTCCATGGAGGTTGGTACGGTTCCTTTGGATCTGTCTTCGGCGTCTATCCATTCCAAATAGGCTCGGTCCCGGGTCTCCTCCCCGTAATAGGCGCCGGCAGAGATTCGGTTGAGCCCCAAGGTCTGTGCGTAATTGAAACGGTACGTTTCGGCCGTGCTGTCCCAGGTGGGGTCCTGACAAGGATCCCAGACACTGCCCGTTACCTCGGGGTACCCGGAATCGAAGTCTGTTTCATCGTCTTGTGTCAAACCGGGATTGTTGACCGGTGAATCCCGGTCAATGTCTGATAAGGAAGCTGAAAAGGTGATGTAGCCATCCCCGGGGAGTATAAATCCCAGGCGTCCGAATCCGATGTTGGTTTCGGTTTCACTGTTGCGCAGATACCCGTCGGTCATATAATTCTGGTATGCAATATCGTAAATAAATTTTTCCACCCCACCCTGGATAACGGCTGTGTTGGAAAAAGTGTCATATGACCGGTATCCCGTTGTATACGTCAATTGCGGCACCCGGGTCTCGTATTCTTTGGGTGTTTTTGTTTTCATGTTTAATACCCCGCCGATACTTTTGGCATCATACAGGGCCGAATGGGGGCCGGGAAGGATTTCAACGGACTCCAGCAAAAACGCGGGCAGTTGGGCCCAGTCCACAATGTTGCTTGATTTTCGGCCGCCGGTTTTTTGAAGGGTCACGCCGTCCATGGCCGTGACGAACCGTTTGGCGCTGAAGCCGTTCAAATAGACGCTGTCCACCCCGGGGTCCAGGTCTGATGCGCCTCTGAAATCCACCATGGCATTGGTTTTGATTGCATCCAGCAAAAAGGTGGGCTCTCCGATGAATGTGATATTTTCAAGTTCAATGGTGGTCTGGGACGGTGTTGTTTTATACCCTTGGACCCGGGCTTCGTCTTCCACAACCATCTCTTCTATTTCCTGAACTTTTGGGTTGGCCGTGTCTTCGTCAGCTTTTTTTTCATCCGCCTCCAAAGGGCTTATACAACAGAGGAACAACATCAGGGTGGCTGCAAACGTGCAGCCTTTCAGTAAGTGATTTTTCAACACCGCCTCCTTCTTTTTGTTTCCCGGCACATCACCGGTCGTTTAATAGGTTAACGTTACATCTGACTGCTTCTGTTGAGCTGGGCAATGGCAGCCAGGGCATCCTTGCGCTGGCGTTTATATTGTGCTGCCTGTTCAAACGCGCTGCGGCTGCCAACAAGATCGTTATACTGCCAGGCCGCATACCCGGCCATCAGCCAGGCCTGCCCCTTTTGGGAACAATTTTTCCGGGCAGCGGTTCTGAACGCCTTATCCGCCGCCTTATAATTTTTTGTTTCGTACAGGACATCGCCTTTCAGCAGCAGAAGTTCCGGATTCCCGGCCTGGGGATCAAATCGGTTGAGCACTGCCAGGGCCTTGTCTCCCCGGCCCATTTGGCGGTAGGCACAAACCAGCCGGTTGATTATCTGCCTGTTTTGATTTGGGGATGACTTTTTTTCGTTGGAACCGGTAAGCAGGGTTTCATATATACGGGCGGCCCGGGCAGGGACGTTCAACTGCAGGCTTAGGTCTGCAAACAGTTTTTTTTCCTGCCGGGTCAGCGGGCTTATAAAGCTGTAGATGATCAAATCCTCAAAGGCGTTGGCATACTCTCCCCTGGCCAGGCGGATATGAACCAGGGCCTTCCACCACCTGGCTTCGGACGGAGCCTGCCGGCTCAGGGTGCCGGCAAGGTCCAGGGCTTTGCCGGTGTCGTTAATGGTCAGGTAAATCTGCAGGAGAGCCTCCTGCCATTTAATCCGGGATTCTCCCTTGGATTGGACAATCAGGCCCCTGATCACAGGCGCGGCTTTTTTCCATTGCTGGGCTGTTACCAGGGCATTGGCATAGTTTTCCCGCCATTGCCGGGTAACCTGGCCCGGGTGAGCGGAAAATAAAGATTCGAATCTGCGGATCGCGGTCTGGGTTTTGCCGTCGGTGAGCGCCATAACTGCAGCGTAGTACAGGTATTTGGGATTTTGGGGATCAGATAGTTGATAGGCGGCCAAAAATGCCTCGCCAGCCTTGGCGTTCCGGTTGGTGTCCGTATACACCTTGGCCAGGTTAACCTGGGCATCCAGATAATTTTTGTCCAGGGATAAGGCCGTCAGATATGCCGATTCGGCATGGCCCACTTGTTTTTGCATCAAAAAGCAATTACCCAGGGCCAGGCAGACAATGGGATGGCTGCACGGGGCGTTGCTTTTTGATTTGGCCTGGTCCGCCTGGATGAGCTTGACAGCAGCGGCATAATCATTTTTGTCCATGGCTTTCCTGACGTTGATCAGCAGACGCTGAACAGCCACAGGCATTTCTTGATTTCCTTGGGCCAGGGCCTTTGCCGGCGGGAAGAAGGTCGTGGCAGCAAATGCCAGAATAACGATGACGGTTTTTAAATTCGGATTCATGAAACACCTCAATTTAATAGCATAGGAAATTTCATTTCCTGATAGCTGTCAGCTATCAGCTATCAGCTAACAGCTCGCCCAAGGGGCGTTAATTTAATTCAAAACGGATGCGTGTCCTGGCCCGGGTCTTTACAATTTCCCGGTTGACCCGGCCGGGTTTGAACCGCCAAGCCGCAACGCACTGCATCACGCTGTCGTCAAATATTTTTTGGGGTTCTGCATCCAGGATTTTTATGTCCTCCACACGGCCCTGTTCATTTACCGTGAATTCCACAGATACCCAGCCTTCAATGGCCTTGGCCTTAGCCCGGAAGGGATACACCGGCGGAACCCTGGAAATCACCGTCAGGGGCTGATCCAGGTCTCCGGAATCAAAAAGCGTGTCAAGGCCGAGGGTGTCCAGGGATGTTGACATCACTTCGGGCACGGCAATGGTGGCCGGCCCCTGGGGCAGCCGGGGATTGATCTCAAAGGGCATGGAAAGAGACCGGGTGGTTTGCCGGTTCATCCTGGGTTTGACCGATTGCTTTTGCGGTTGGGCCTTGGGCGGGGGCGTCTTTTTTTTCTTTTCCGGTTCAATGGTTGAACGCCGCAGCCGGGTGAGCTGGATTTGTTGAATCATGGGGCCCACCTGGGGGAGAGTCTCCTGGGGCTTCATCAGGTTGGGAATGACGGAAAAAAGCACCAGATTCAGGGCCAGGGTACCGGCCAACGCCACGGCCCAGGGCCGCCATCCGCCTGCCAGGTCAAGGGGATGTGCCACGGTTTTCATTGCCCCTCCGGAAGGGCTGCCGCCAAAGATACATTAGAGGCGCCTGCCAGGCGGCAGCCGTCCATGACCTGGATGGCCACACCGGTGTCGGATGTCTGGTCCGCCACCACCACCACGGCCCCCTCGGGATTTTCGGCCAGGGCCCGTTCGGTATTGGCTCTGACCGCCCGGATATCGATCTCCCGGTGATCCATAAAAACCCGGTTCTGGCTGTCCACGGCAATGAGGATGGTGGCTTTGGATTGGGTGGTTGCGGTTGATGCGGTGGGCCGGGTGACATCAATGCCGGTTTCCTTGACAAAGCTTGTGGTGACAAGGAAAAAAATCAACAGGATAAATACCATATCAATGAGCGGTGCCATGTTCAGCTCCACCGCGCTTTTTTTATGTTTTCTGCTTGTTGAAACGTTTAACATGGATTGATCTCCTATAGATGTCTTTTCAGGTATAAGCCCATCCGCTGGATGCGTTGGCTTAAATGTTCGGCCCGCCGGTCCAGAAACCCTTTCATGTAAAGTCCCGGAATGGCCACAATAAGACCTGTCTGGGTGGTGATGAGGGATTCTGAGATACCGCCGGCCATGGCTTTGGCATTGCCTGTGCCGAATATGGCCAGAACGTCAAAGGTGGTGATCATGCCGGTGACGGTGCCGAGCAGTCCCATGAGCGGGGCCATGGCTGCCAGGACCCCGATCACTGACAGGGACCGGGTCATCCGCCGGTTGATCCGGGCCACTGCCGCATCCAGAAGGTGGCGGTCCAGTTGGGCGGAGCCGGAGCGGTTTTGAATGAACTCCGTGACGAGGAGACTGACGGCCCCGCGGTATACTTTGGGGTCGGGCAGGGTGTTTTCACGGACCAGGGAGAGGGCGGTGCTGCTGTTCATGTTTTTTTTGTAGAGCCGCCTGAAAAAAAAGGCCCGTTCGAGAATCAGCAGCCACATGACAAGACTTAAGATGACCAGGGGCACCATGACCACGCCGCCGGCCCGGATCAGGTCTGTCATGAGCTCAAGGTTCTCCCGAAGAAACTCCGGCATCAGGCCCCCTTGAATTTTTGGACGATATTGATCAATGCCATGGCCTTTTCTTCCATCATTCCCACACTATTTTCCACGGACCGGCTCAAAAGGGTGTGGGAGAGCATGATGGGAATGGCCACGGACAGGCCCAACATGGTGGTCACCAGGGCCTCGGAAATGCCGCCGGACATCATTCGCGGATCGCCTGTGCCGTGCATGGTGATGACATGGAAGGTATCGATCATGCCGGTAACGGTTCCCAACAGCCCTAACAGGGGCGCAATGGCTGCCAGCATGCCCATGGTGGACAAAAACCGTTCCATGGGGGGGATTTCTTTAAGAATGGCTTCCTGGACCGCATTTTCCATGTCTTCCCGGGGAAGGTCACGGCTGTCAACCCCCGAACGGATGACCCGGATAACCGGATTTTTACTGTATTGGTCGCAGGTTGCGGCACACGCATTCCAGTTTTGGTCTCCGGCCTGGGTTTCAATTTTACTGCACACGGTTTCAAGGCTGATTCTCCGGCGTAAAATGAAAAAGATCCGTTCCAGAGTGATCAACGCGCCCAATGCCAGAATGGCTATAATAGGCCAGACAATGGGACCGCCCTTGGGAATCTGGTCCATCAGGCTTAAATCGTGAATCAGTTGGTTCAATGCCCCACCCCTGGAAATGTCCATGGGCACGGCATCACTTTTACCTTCCATATACCGGGTAAGCTGTTTCTGCATGGCCGAGGTCGGCAGTTTGGACAGGGCATACAGTTTTTTCTCTCCATGGGCATAGTTGAGAAATCCGGATTCCCCGCCCGTTCGGTATGCCCCTGTAAACGCCCCGATGATCAGGATTTTGCTCTCCTGGGCTTTTCCTTTGCGATTGACGATTGTGCCGGTTTCCAGGCTGACGGATCCGCCTTGGTCAATCTGGTCAAAAAGCAGATCAGACATGGCTTTAATCTGAGCCATCCCGGGAATGACTGAACTATCTGTCATTGTGGATAAAAACTGGGTATCCGGGTGGTACACCCCGGTGAGAAAACTGTCATCCAGAAGGGAACGGATGTCTTTGGCGTTCATGCGGATGACACCGGACAATTCCTGGATCGTGCCCTGGGCGTCATCCAGTTTTGCGGCCAGTTGGCTCTCCTGGGTGGCCAGCCCTTCATTTTCAGATTTAAGAGCTTTGAGTTCAACATTAACAGCCGTAATCCGCTGCTTTAAATCCGCAATGGCCCGGTTCAACCGGGACCTGTCCGCTAGAATCTGCCGGCGGCTTTCACTGGCCGCCTTTTGGGCGGCAGACAGTTCTGCTGCCGCCTTTTGTTTCATGGACTCTTCAATTTTCCGGGTTTCGATGCGGATTTCCCGCATATCCTTTGCCCATGCCGGCTGGCTGAAAAGCAGCATGACACCCAGAACCGCAGCGATGATTGTATACTGAGGGGTGCGTTTCATTGGACCACGATCCTTCCTAAGGGCAGGGTTAAAATCTCAACGGGCTTGCGCTTGGAACCCATGTCTATGGCGGCCTGAATGGCTTTAAGGTATATGTTCTCCAGGGGTTGCCATACCTTCTGGGCCGGGTTGAAGAATCCGCATTGCTGTTTGTCCAGGGTTTGATAAAAAAGGCGCAAGCGACCCAGTCGGAAGATGTTGGCCAGGGTCTCTTCCCCGGAAAGGGGGATCGTCTGCTGGTAGACTTCAATGGTTGTGCCGTATTCGGTTTCCACCAAAAGGGCCTCCATCAATTTTCTGAATTTTTCGCTCACCGGGACTTGCGGATCAGCGTTTAATTCTTCAAGGGCCTGAATCCTTTTTTCGCGCTCCGCCTGTAAAAAAGGCAGATCTTGGGCGTTTAATTTTTTGATTTTGTCTAATAACTCGCAAAGAAATGGAGACATCTGGGCCTCAATATCGGCAATATCCGCCAGCTGCTTTGTTTGTTGGCTTATGTTTGAAATCAGGGCCGTTCTCCGGGCAGTTTCAGTGTTTCGTTCCTGTTTAACCATGGCCAGTTCTTTTTCCAGGGCTTCAAACTCCAATGCTTTTTTTTCTCTTTCAGTGCGCCACTGGACCTCCTGGACTTGAGTTCTCCGTTCAATTCCCACCGCCTCATGCACAGGGGCTTCGATCTTTTTTTTCACATCCCCTGCCAGGGCATCATAGGACCATGACATTGTAAGTATTAAAAAGGCCTGCATGGCAAATTTGCCTTTGTTCATCTTCTTCTCCGTGTTTTCATTTCAACTGATCTTTTCAGTTAAAACGAATTAGATAGAAAATAAAAAAGCCAAAAAGGATCGTTGTGTCCAAAATCTCGACACGTCTACCTTCTTGGCTTCAGTTAATTTTATGAGTACTAATATAGTGCTTTATCGCATGCGCCTTCTTGACGCGGTTTGCTCTTTAAAGCATATCGATTTTTTGTTGTCAAGGCGTGATCTGAAGAGGGTTTTACTGATAGCTGATACTTAAATTTTAGAATCAAGTCCCTTTTTATTTATCCTTTATGCTTTTCTTGACAAAAAGTATATTCCTATCCTATGACACTGATCATTTAGATATAGTTGAAGAAAGGACCGGCGCCAAGGCGCGGTATGTGGGATAAGGGATAGAATATGAAACCAAAATGGAGAGTTCTTTTTTGCGATGGTAAGGAGCACGCTTGTCCGGTTACGGACTTTATCAATTCTCGTCCTGAGAAGCATCAGGTGAAGCTGCTAAGGTTGCTGGGACTGTTGGAAGAGCATGGCCCAACCCTGCCGAGACCCTATGCTGATGTGCTGCATGATGGGGTTCACGAACTTCGGTTTACCCTGTCCCAGGATCGAATCCGGGTCCTCTATTTTTTTTGCTATCAGAAATTCATCGTATTGTATGAGGTGTTTTTCAAAAACACCCGTAGAGTGCCTGAAAAATATATTGATCAGGTCATCGCTTACCGGGATGAGTTTTTGTCCCGGGTATCTGAAAAAAAACTGGAGAAGATCAGCCGTGCTCTTTTTTAAAGAACTGCTGGAAGAAAAATTTACGAATAAGTCTTTTTTATCCCTTTATCATAAGGAATGTCACATTTGTACCGCAACGATGAATGTGGTGGCCCGGATGGCTCAAAATGAAGACACCCGGGATGAAATATTGGCGTTGCTGGGTATTGATCCGGCTGAGTTTGAGGCGCTTGAGGCGGGTGATCACTGCCGGCCGTTACAGGTCGTCCGGCTTCTCAACCATTTCGGGATGGATGCATCCGAGGTGACTTCACGCTGCCCAAGGTTTTCCAAAGAAATGAATTCCGGCGTTGCCGGATAAAACCCAACGATTCAATGAGTTGAATTCAGACACTGTATCCCTTTTTTAAACGCTCGGGATTGGTGATGTGTTTATCTCCTCCAGTTTTTGAATGATTGTCCGTATCGTCTTTCAGCATATACACCAGCGACCACCCGGGCTCGGGAACGATTTGGCTGTCGTGGGCATACACGTGAAGCCGGTTGGTTTTGTCCACGGCAAATAAGAGCAGGGCCTTTGAGCCGTGCTTTTCCGTGAACTGTTCCAAGGTGAATTTTTCTGTCAGTTTTGTGGTGATAATCTGTCCCCCCCGGGCCAGATCGGTGGCCATAGCCGGATATGAGGCTGTTTTTCCAAACAGAATTTTTCCATGGTTCTGGATGGACATCCGATCGGCACTCAACCGGTCATTTTCCATGCGGGAGGGCAGAATATAAATTTCATCCGCCCCCAGTTCCAGACGATAATGAATGGCTACCGCCAGGTTGGCCGCTTCATGGGGAAACAGGGCGAGCACTCCGCGGATGCCGACCAGCTGAATATGCCGGTCCGCATGTTCCGACACGGGATTGCCGAAATATGTGGGCAGCCCTTCGTTTTTGGCCTTCATTACCTGATCCCACCCGGTATCGGCCAGTTGAACCTGAAACCCCAGATCCATTAAGGCTTTTCCAATGGCACGCGCCAGTTGATTGGCTCCGAAGATGACAAAGCCGTTGGGCGTGGGTTCGGCCACCTTAAGCCACAGGGCAATGGGACGTGCCGTAACGCTTTGCACGATGACCGTGGAAATAATAATAAAAAAGGTCAGGGGCACCAGGACCCCGGCATCCGGGCAGCCTTCCTTCTGTAGCTGGGTGGCGAACAAGGCCGAAATGGCTGCTGCCACGATTCCACGCGGGGCAATCCAGGCCAGCATATGCCGTTCCGGCCAGGTAAGGCTGGAGCCGATGCTGGACACCATGATGTTCATGGGACGGGCCAGAAATTGAATGGCGATGAATAGAAAACTCATCCCCCAGCCCAGGGCCATGAGTTCATCAATACAGAGCCTTGCGGCCAGCATAATAAAGAGGACGGAAATCAGCAGAATACTGATGTTTTCCTTGAAATCAAGAATATCCCCAATGGGCACATCCTTCATGTTGGCCAGCCAAATGCCCATGACGGTGACTGTTACCAGGCCCGATTCATGCTGCAGATAATTGGAAAATACAAACGCGCCAAGAACCAGGGAGAGGGCAAACAGGTTGTGCATGAATTCTGGGATCCAATGTTTGCGTATGGCCATACCAAACCCGTAGCCGCAGACCACGCCAATGGCCGAGCCCGTGGCCACCAGCCGGACAAACACAAGTGTGGTATGGCCCATGGCCTGCTGGGCTGATCCGGATATGATGAATTCATAGGCCAGAACCGCCATGGCTGCACCGATGGGATCCACAATGATGCCTTCCCACCTGAGGATATTGGCGATGTTATGGTTGGGCCGGACCGTTCGCAGCATGGGTACGATCACAGTGGGGCCGCTCACAGATGTGATGGCCCCCAGAAGCACGCTGATTTGCCAGGACAGTCCCAACCCCAGGCGGGCGGCCAGGGCCGTGATGATCCAGGTGACCAGCATACCGTAGGATACCATGTTTCGAACTACGATATGAAGCCCTCGAATTTCTGCAAAATTCAATGTCAGGCTGCCCTCAAACAGAATCAGGGCCACGGACATGGACACAAAGGGGAAAAAAAGATCCCCCATCATTTTTTCGGGGTTCAAAAGTCCCAGCACAGGGCCGGCCAGGATGCCGGTGATCAGAAGAAAAACAATTCCCGGAATTTTTACGCGCCAGGCCAACCATTGACAGGCGGTGGCTGCGACCAGTATCCCGGAAATCTGTATGAGCGTATGTTCATTCATCTGTTTTTAGCCGTTATTATAAGTTGCTTTGTATCCATCTGAACTCCATATGGTTCGCCGCTCAATGTAACCCAACAGGTTTTCATTGACAAGGCCAAAGCCGAGAGCCTAAACTGACCCCAATGTGCAGAATCAATGCGCAGCATTCCGAAACGTACGCCTGAAAAGACAGCACCAAAGAAATCGAAATACTCATTTCAAAACTTAGAAAAGGAGGGTGAATGGACAGAAGAAAATTTTTAAAACTTTCAGCCGGTGCGGGTGCCCTTGCACTGTTTCAGCTGACCGGTGTCAGCTGTAAAGGCCTTGGGGGAGGGGTGAAAATTCAGGAGTCTTTGCCCTACAAAGCCGATGCCCTTGAACCATATATTTCTGAACGGACAGTTCTTGTTCATTATGGGAAGCACCATGCCGGCTATGTAAAAAAATTGAACGGTATGATTAACGGCACCGCCTACGCTGATCTTCCCATCGAAGAAATTATTCAGAAAACCTACGGCAGCACCGACGAGAAGGGTATTTTTAATAATGCCGCCCAGGCTTTTAACCACACCTTCTATTGGCACAGTATGAAACCGGGTGGCGGCGGTGAGCCTACCGGTGCCATCGCCGAAAAAATTCAAGCGGACTTCGGAAGTTTGTATGAATTCAAAAAAGCCTTTGCATCTGCGGCGCTTTCCCAGTTCGGCAGCGGATGGGCATGGCTGGTCAAAGACGGCGATAAGCTGAAAATCATCAAAACTGCAAACGCCGATACACCCATTGCCCAAGGGCTGACTCCGCTCCTTACCGTTGATGTCTGGGAACATGCATATTATCTGGATTATCAGAACCGCAGAGCGGACTATGTCGACGCATATCTGGAACATCTGGTCAACTGGGAATTTGCAGAAACCAATCTGGCCGGGTAGAGGCTAAATTCATGCCCTGTTTCGACATAAAGCAGGGCATATCTCTCCTAAGCGTATCATCCATCTTCGGCAGCATCTTCCAGGACCCCTTTGTTGGTGCCATTGACATAGGGGACACCTATTTGAAATTTTCATTTAGAGAATGTTCTTTCTCTGCACCTGGTTCTTTTTTTTCGTGTTCGCCACGATAATTCCCTGGGGAATTTAAAACTCTTTGCTTATACGATTTATATTCATCATTCTTGTTAGCTTTGATTGACATTTTTATATACTCATAATATTGACTGCTCCTGAATTGGTCATATCTTTATCTATAAGAGCCACGGTTTGAACAATTTTTTCATCGTGGTTCGACCCACAACGAATATTGAAACATCTCTGTGGGTTACAGAGAGTTTATTATAATAAAGTGCCAATAAGTTGCTAAGTTACTTTCATATTTTGTTGTGGGTTAAAGCCTGGGTGTTGATAGACCAGGTCGGCCCATGGCCGTTATTCAGGCTGTCAGTGACGGATAAAAGAAAAAGGTGATGATATGAAAAAATTTCAGTGTACGACCGGTGGTAAAATATCCACAGACAAAAACGAGATCTGTAACGCACAGAACAAAATAGGGGCAGTTTATATGTGTCACGACTGCGGTAGCAAGAGCAGTCAGGCAGAAGGTATTTGCAATCCCGTCAAAATGAAACCTTCTTATTTTTGCGGCACATGCGGGAACGCTGCCGTTGAAAAACGCGCTTTGTGTGAACCTGTTAACACGACAGCGACATATAAAATTATAGACGGAGTCTTTTTTATCTGATACACTTCCGGCCTACATGAAGAACTGTGGAGGAAGCTGTGAAGATCAATTTTGATATCTTGGAGAATAAAAATCTATTCATTGGGTCATTGAAAGAATTGCCATCGGCAGAACTGATGCAAGTTTGTGGGAGTGACCTGGAACCTTTATGGGACGAATTGGTTCAAAGGTATCACTATTTAG
>NZ_KB893051.1 GCF_000373985.1 Desulfobacter curvatus DSM 3379 | reverse complement strand
TGAAAGAGCGTCTGTCCGCCCCCTTTCAACTCCGATTAGTGTGAGACGGCAACCACGGACAGGTAATCGAAACAGTTTCAAGCCTGGAATGGGGGAGAACTATGCCCGGACGGAATGAAAATCTTCGGTACAGGCCATGGTTTGTGTAGGAAGAACTACCTTTCCGAGGCCTTCTGAAAGAAGGAAAGGCGGAATTTTCCCAAAAAGGAGTGGGCGGAACAACTTCGGCCGACCTTTTATTATTTATGCGTCAGCACTGATCTATGTCTAATATTATTGATGCCAAAAATTTGGGCAAGCAATACCGGCTTCACCATGGCGGTCTTTTTGTCAATGCCTCGCTAAAGGAATCTTTTACGGCATTTGCCGACCGCCTGCGGCGCTCTGTGCATCCTGCCCCTTTGGAACAAAAAAAGATCGTTCCCCAAAAGGTTGAAAGTTTTTGGGCATTGAAGGATTTGTCATTTAAAGTGGCCCAGGGGGAACGGTTAGGTCTGATCGGCAGGAACGGGGCCGGCAAGTCCACGCTTCTAAAAATATTGAGCCGGATTACCTGGCCCACCACGGGACAGGTGAAAATCAATGGACGGGTATCAAGTCTGCTTGAGGTGGGTACGGGATTTCATCCGGAACTTACCGGGAGGGAAAATATCTATTTGAATGGGGCGATCCTGGGTATGAACCGGACGGAAATCCGGCGTAAATTTGATGAAATTGTCTGGTTTGCGGAAATTGAAAAATTCTTGGATACGCCTGCCAAACGTTATTCTAGCGGTATGTATCTTCGGCTGGCCTTTGCTGTGGCAGCACATCTTGAGCCGGACATTCTACTGGTGGATGAGGTTCTGGCGGTGGGTGACGCATCGTTCCGAGAAAAATGCCTTGGCAAGATGAGGGATGTGGGCCGTCAAGGCAGAACCATTATCATGGTAAGCCATTCCATGGCAGCCATAGAGAATTTATGCACTCGGGTGCTTGTTCTGGACAAGGGCCAAAAGATCATGGAAGGATCTCCTGCCCGGACAATTCAGGGTTATCTGAACGCCTTTGACGATAAAGATAAAATTTTGTCCATTGAACAATGGGATGACCGTCGGGGCACAGGCGAGATTCGGATTCACTCTTTCTGTGTTTTGGATCACGAACGTCAGCCGGTGAATACCCTCGTTTCGGGGAAATATTACATTTTTCGGTTCGGATACAAAGCTGGGATCGACAAGGCCAAATCCATTGATTTTTCCTTTACGGTCAGTGACAGGAACGGCCGGGTACTTTTTAGAAACCGCACCCTGGAAAGCGGGCTTGACCTTCCGGCTACCCTTTGCCCCAAAGGTTATCTGGATTGCAGAATACCCCGCCTGGGCCTGACCCGGGGACGGTATGCGTTTGGGTTCACAATGATTGTGGATGGTGTGGAATCTGATCATTTGCCTGGTGCACAAGGGCTCTATTTCGATGTGATGGACGGTGATTTTTTCGGGACATCCCAGATGTCTGATTTAGCCCCGGTAATTGTAGATCATAAATGGACTATTGATGTTTAAAGAGATTTTTTCACTTGGCCGGGGCATTCGGTTCAAGCTGGGTAAAGTCCATGCCTGAGTCCCCTGGAAAAATCAAGCTGGTCCATGGGGAGCCCCAGGCTCAAAAAATTTTGGCAAAGGCGCTATTCAATACTTGTTGACTTAACTGCCATATATGATAGTTGGATTCGAGCGGTTTTCCCATCCGGGCAAACCGCTCGTTTTGTTTAAAAAGGATATAAAACAGCCATGGGCTGATCTGGTTTATCAGCAGTGGTTGTGTGGATGAATTTTTATCTTAGTGGTGTGTCTGAGCATTGAACATTTAAATCAGATAAGGCATAAGATCAGATATAATTGATTGAGCGTGCATGGCGACGCTGGGAAATTAAAGGAATTAACAATGCAGTCAAGTGAAAATAACCCTGATTTTCATCGACCCAGGCTGGAGATTTTCAGCGACTATATCTGACCCTGGTGCTACTTCAGTACCGGGAGTATTGAAAAATTAAGGAAGACGTACGATATCGAAATAAAGTGGCGGGCCTATCCGCTGCAGCCGGATGTGCCTGAACAAGGATTGCCCATCGCCCGGCTGTTAGAGGAGAAAGGTCTGCTGGTGACCCCGGAACAGGTGAACGCCAATCTTAAAGCAACGGCACAAAGCTTTGATTTGCCCTTTGGGGACGGGAATATGATTTATAATTCCCGTCTGGCCCAGGAGATTGGTCTTTGGGCCCAGGCGTGCGGCCGGGCCCACCAGTTTCATGATGCGGCTTTCAAGGCTTATTTTGTGGATGACAGAAATCTGGCGGACAAAGCGGTGATTCTGGATTTAGTGGCGCAAGCCGGTCTGGATGTGGTGCAGGCAGAAAAAATTATTAATTCAAGATCCTATGCAGATGCTGTGGACCGAGACTGGGCAACGGCCCGCAAACTTGAACTTGTGGCTGCTCCCACTTTTTTGATGAAAGATCAAAGGCTTGTGGGTGCAAAACCTTACCAAATTCTTGAGAAAATGGTGGCAGAGATGGTCGGTCAGGTTCAGGAGGGCTGCCTGTGACAATTTTAAAAAGGGGCCGGCTTGATAAAATACTTTCAAGAACCCTTGAAAAATAACGGTCTTGAAAGTATGTGAGGCTTGACGTTAATGACATTAAACCGGGACTGGCATTCCCCGATAAATTCTAGTATATTATCCCACTTATTTAAATGGTCCTGGTGGGATTTAAGGTATAAAGGATAGAATATGATTGATGAAGAACGCCTGGGGCAGCGGTTTGCAGCCCTTGCCCGGATTGATTCGGAATCCGGCACCGAGGCCCTGATCGCTAAGGTTCTTGAAAAGGAACTGACAGGCCTTGGGGCAACCGTGGTGTTTGATGACGCCGGCGCCAAGGTCAACGGCGACTGCGGTAATCTTGTGGCCACATTTAAAGGCAATATGGATGTTGATTCGGTGATGCTCTCCGGGCATATGGACACAGTGGTGCCTGGCAAAGGGGTTAAGGTCATATTTGAGGACGGCGTGTTTAGAAGTGACGGCACCACCATCCTGGGGTCCGACGATAAGTCCGCTCTTGCCATTATCCTTGAGGTGATGGAGGTGATTAAAGAGAATAACCTGCCGTGCCCCCCAGTTGAGGTGGTCATGACCGTATGCGAGGAGCAGGGTCTTTTGGGCGCCAAGAACCTTGACTGCTCCCTGCTCAAATCAAAATTCGGATACATTCTGGACGCAGTGGACACCGAGGGTATTGTGAACCGGGCACCTGCGGCCAACAAGATCAGTGCAAAAATTTACGGCCGGGCCGCCCATGCCGGCGGTTCTCCTGAAAATGGGATCTCTGCCATTTATGCGGCTTCCTGTGCAATAGCCAAACTTGAACTGGGTCGCCTCGACGAGGAAACCACCTGCAACCTTGGGCTGATTTCCGGTGGGGCTGCCACCAATATCGTGCCCGAATATGTGGAAATTCACGGGGAAGCCCGGTCCCATGATCCTGCAAAATTAGATAAGGTCACGCACGCCATAGTCTCCACCTTTGAAAATACCATGGCCGAACTTCAGGCCGATGGGGAAGCACTTCCCCTGGTGGAAATGATTGTGGAAAATGACTTTCCCCATACCAGCATCCCCGAAGATCATGTGATGATCAAGCTTGCCCAGAAAGCCGCGGCGAACCTGGGCCGGGACATGGCCTGTAAAACAAGCGGCGGCGCGGCGGATGCCAATATCTTTTCCGGCAAAGGTATTGCTGCAGGTGTTATCGGCACAGGTATGACGGATGTGCATACCCTTAAGGAATCCATTGCACTTAAAGATATGGTCAATTGTGCCGAACTGACCCTTGAAATTCTTCAAACTCATGCAACAGGAAAGGCGGCAGTATGATTCTTTATCTCGATATGATGGCAGGTATTGCAGGGGATATGTTCTTAGGGGCTTTGGTGGACCTGGGTGTGCCTGTGGACTGGCTTAAAGGGAAACTGTCAGATGTTCTGGGCGGATTTGACTTGCGTACTGAAATTGTGTTCAAGAGCCATTTACGGGCGGTTAATCTTTATGTGGATGTAACCGACCATGTGACCCATCGCCATTATACCCACATTCGGGAGATGATCGAATCTGCGGATTTGCCGGATAGGGTCCGGGCTAATGCCCTGACAGCGTTTAAACACATCGCCCAGGCTGAAGCCCGTATACACGGAAAGGACATTGAAACCGTCCACTTCCATGAGATTGGCGGCATTGACAGCCTGGTTGATATTATCGGCAGTTTTTTGGCATTAGATTATTTAGGTGTGGATCAGGTTGTCGCAACGCCGATTCCCTTGGGATCAGGAACAATTAAATGCGCCCATGGCACTATTCCCGTGCCGGTCCCGGCCACGGTGGCCATACTCAAGGGCCTTGAAGTAACCGGATCCGACGCTAAAACCGAAATTGTCACCCCCACGGGCGCATCCATAGTGGCAACCCTGGCCCCGCAGTTTGGTGCCATGCCGGACATGCAGATTGAAAAAGTAGGTTATGGTGCCGGCAAACGCGACACCGGTGCATCTGTGCCTAATCTTCTGCGCCTGGTGCTGGGCACCCCTGCTGAAGTAAAAAATTCCGGGGAAAATATCCTGTCGGACCAGGTGCACGTTCTCTATACCAATGTGGATGACATGAGCCCGGAGGTGCTTGGCTTTGTTATGGATCTCCTCATGGACAAAGGCGCACTTGATGTCAGTTTTACACCGGCTTTTATGAAAAAAAACCGGCCCGCCACACGCATTGAGGTGATTTGCCACAAGGAGCAGCTCCAGGTGCTTTCCCACGTTCTACTGACCGAGACCACAAGCATCGGCGTTCGATACCATGTTTGCGATCGGATGATCTTAAAACGTGAACCTGTGGATGTAGAGACAACTTTTGGCCGTGTAACCGCCAAGAAGATCACCCGCCCAAACGGCCAGGTCCGGATCATGCCGGAATACGATGAGTGCAAACGCATTGCACTGGAACAAAAGTTGCCCTTCTATCAGGTATATGAACAGATTCTGGCTGAATCAACTGATGGGTGAAAAAGCGATACTTTTCATTGCCACGGGATTTGGTCTGGGACGGATACCTTTTGCCCCCGGGACATTTGGCACCATTGCGGGCCTGCCGTTGATCGGCATCATGGCGTGGCTGGCCACGGCGTGTACGCCTGGTGCTGCTGCCCTGTTTTTGGTGGGGGTGGTCCTTTGTGCGGTCTGGATTTCCCAGGAAGCTGAAATTCTGATTGGCGATAAAGATCCGGGGGCTGTGGTCATTGATGAAATGGCTGGTTTTTGTGTAACCATGACCTTGGTGCCTGTGACCATGTTGACCCTGGTCTTAGGCTTTATTGCCTTCAGATGTTTTGATATACTAAAGCCTTTTCCGATCCGTTGGTTTGAGAAGAATTTTTCCGGCGGGGCCGGTATTGTGCTCGATGATTTAATGGCAGGGGTGCTGGCTGCTTTCCTGCTTAAAGCAATCTACCTTTCAGGCTTGACTTAGGAGGAAAACACGATGGAAAAAAATAAGGAAAAGGAAAAAGCTGTCCAGACCGCCATGAATCAAATTGAACGCCAGTTCGGAAAAGGCTCAATTATGAAGCTGGGCGGCCGGGAAATTGAAGCCGTGCCCGTAATCCGGTCAGGTTCCCTTGCCCTGGACAAGGCCCTGGGCGTGGGCGGATACCCCAGGGGCCGGGTCATTGAAATTTATGGCCCTGAATCTTCCGGCAAAACAACCCTTGCGCTTCATGCCGTGGCCCAGGCCCAAAAAAACGGCGGTATTGCCGCGTTTATAGATGCCGAACACGCCTTGGACGTGGCCTATGCCAAACGGCTGGGTGTGGATTGTGACGAGCTTTTGGTTTCCCAGCCCGATACCGGTGAACAGGCCCTTGAAATTGCCGATATGCTGGTGCGAAGCGGCGGTGTTGATATTATGATTGTGGATTCGGTGGCCGCCCTTGTGCCCAGATCTGAAATCGAAGGCGAGATGGGTGATTCCCACATGGGGTTGCAGGCAAGACTGATGTCCCAGGCTCTTCGTAAATTGACCGCCACCATTGGTAAAACCAACACCACCCTGATTTTCATCAACCAGATCCGTATGAAGATCGGCGTGGTCTATGGTAACCCGGAAACCACCACCGGGGGCAATGCCTTGAAATTTTACGCTTCCATGCGCCTTGAGATCAGAAAGGCGGCTGCCATTAAAAACGGAGAAGATGTGATCGGGTCCCGGACCAAGGTCAAGGTGGTAAAAAATAAACTGGCCCCTCCGTTTAAAAATGTTGAATTCGACCTGATGTACGGGGAGGGCATTTCCAGGACCGGCGACCTTCTGGACATGGGGGTTGAGCTGGATATTGTGAACAAGAGCGGGTCCTGGTATTCCTTTGACAAAGAGCGCATCGGCCAGGGCAGAGAGAATGTAAAGGCCTTTTTAAATGATAATCCCGATATCTTTGATGCCATTGAACTTAAAGTGAGAACCGAACTTGGAATTGCCGGACCGGATGCAGCCAAAACCAAAACTGCAGCCGACACCGGCAAGGACAGTCAGCCGGAAGCGGGAGTCTAATCGGTACAGTTGAGCAGGAGCCAATAATACTATGACAGGTAATGAAGCCAGGAAAATTTTCCTCGAATATTTTAAAAAACATAACCATCGCTATGTGCGCTCGTCGTCCCTGGTGCCCCAGGATGACCCAACCCTGCTGTTTGTCAACGCCGGCATGGTGCAGTTTAAGCGTGTTTTTACAGGTGATGAAAAACGTGACTACGCTACCGCTGTCACCTCTCAGAAATGCGTGCGTGCCGGGGGTAAACACAACGATCTTGAAAATGTGGGGTACACGGCGCGCCACCATACTTTTTTTGAGATGCTGGGCAATTTTTCCTTTGGCGAATATTTCAAGGAAAAAGCCATTGCCTTTGCTTGGGACCTGCTCACCAACGGGTACGGGTTTGATGCCGATAAACTTCATGTATCCATTTATAAAGATGACGACGACGCCTTTGAGATCTGGAATAAACAGGTCGGCGTGCCTGCCGACCGTATCACCCGGTTAGGTGAAAAGGATAATTTCTGGGCCATGGGTGACACCGGTCCCTGCGGTCCCTGTTCCGAGATCCATATTGACCGTGGTAAAGCATTCGGGTGTGATGACCCCAACTGTGCTGTGGGCTGTGACTGCGACCGGTGGTTGGAGTTGTGGAACCTGGTATTCATGCAGTTTGAAAGAAGCGAAGACGGGACCATGACGCCGTTGCCAGAACCCAGTATTGACACGGGCATGGGCCTTGAGCGAATCATCTCCGTACTCCAGGACGTGCCAACTAACTTTGATACAGACCTTTTTGTTCCGATTATGGATCGAGTAGGGGAACTGGCCGGCAAAAAACGGGGGGAATCCAAGGAGGTGGAAGTGGCCATGAAGGTCATTGCCGATCACTCAAGAGCCTCTGCCTTTTTGATATGTGACGGGGTGCTGCCTTCCAACGAGGGACGCGGTTATGTGCTTCGCCGGATCATGCGGCGGGCCATCCGGTATGGCCGCAGCATAGGGCTGACCAAACCCTTTTTACACAAAACCGTTCAAACCGTGTTTTCCATTATGGATGAAGCCTATCCGGAACTTAAAGAGTCTGCCGCTTTTATCCTCAACGTGGTGAAAAACGAAGAGGAAAAATTCCTGGAAACCCTTGAAACCGGTATGAAGCTTTTGGAGGCAACGATTGAGGACCTTGGAAAAAATAATGAGAAAATTATTCCGGGCGAGGTGATTTTCAAGCTTTACGATACCTTTGGATTTCCAGTGGACATCATTCAGGACCATGTCAAGGAGATGAATATTGCCCTGGATCTGGAAGGGTTTGATGTGGCCATGGCTGAACAAAAAGCCCGGTCTAAGTCCAAGAAGAAGTTTGCCGGCGTGGGAGATGCGTATAAACCTTTGACGTCGGCAGGTATGAAAACCGTATTCAAAGGCTATGACGCCATTGAAATGCAAAGTGACCTGCTCATCGTGGTTAAGGATGATGCTGAAGTCGATACGGCCGGTGTTGGTGATGAAATTGAAGTGGTTACTCCGGAAACCGTGTTTTATGCGGAGTCCGGGGGCCAGGCCGGAGATAAAGGACTGTTTGAAAATGATGGTTGCGTTATTGAAATCACGGATACAGTCAAGGATCCTTCCGGCCTTTTTATCCACAAGGGTAAAGTCGTCAAGGGCGCCTGCAAAAAAGGCGATACATTTACCCTCAAGGTGGATGCCGCACTTCGCCGGGCCACGGCGGCAAACCACTCGGCCACCCATATTCTGCATGCAGCCCTTCGCAAGGTTTTAGGCGACCATGTTAAGCAGTCAGGGTCCCTGGTTACCCCGGACAGATTGCGATTTGATTTCACCCATTTCAGCGCCGCCACGCCCGAAGAGCTTGCTGCCATTGAAACCGAAGTCAATACCCGTATCATTGAGAACCATGCGGTTACCACAAAAGAAATGGACATGGATGAAGCTGTCCGTTCCGGTGCAACGGCCCTGTTTGAGGAAAAATACGGGGATGTGGTTCGGGTGGTTTCCCAGGGGGATTTCTCCCAGGAACTGTGCGGGGGCACCCATACCCGTGCCACAGGCGACATTGGGTTGTTCCGTATTCTGTCCGAGGGGGGTGTTGCCTCGGGTGTACGCCGTATTGAGGCGGTGACGGGACTTGCCGCCCTTGAGGCCGTCCATTCAGATCAGGCCATTATAGAAAAAGCGGCTAATATCCTGAAAAGTACCAAGGGCGATGTGGTGGACCGGCTTGAAACCTTTATGGCCGAGAAAAAGGCTGCGGAAAAGGAACTGGCTGCACTTAAGGCCAAGATCGCGTCCAAATCCGTTGAAAACATTGAAGATGATATCAAGGAGATTGACGGGGTTAAGGTGCTGTCCAAACGGGTGGAAATTGAAAATCCATCCCAGCTTCGGGATCTGGCAGACAAATTCAAGACTAAGCTGGGTTCGGGTGTGCTTTTATTGGGTGCCGAATCTAACGGCAAGGCATTGCTTATTTCCATGGTCACCGACGATCTGACCAAAACCTTTAAAGCCGGCAACATTGTTAAAATTGCTGCCGGTATCGTGGGCGGCGGAGGTGGCGGCCGGCCGGATATGGCACAGGCGGGCGGCACTAAGCCTGAACTCCTTGATAAAGCTCTGGAATCTGTTTTTGAGGCTGTATCCAAATAGAACCTGAACAGATTAAACAACGCCAGGGGCCAGCGTTTAAATCTCTGCGCCTCTGGCCATGATACCTTACAAAACACAGACATTCCAATAGGGGAGGGCGTTTCCATCCTGTGACAGCGTATTTTATCAGACGGCTTCTATTGGTAATCCCCACCTTTATCGGCATCACCATCATGGTGTTCACCATCACCCGCTTTGTGCCCGGCGGCCCCATTGAGCGCATCATAGCTGAAACCAGGGCCATGCAGATGGGGGAGCAGGGCGGTCGCTCCAGGGCCCAGGCAGGCCAGGGCCAGCCTTTGTCCGATGACCAGATCAAAAAACTTGAAGCCTATTACGGATTTGACAAGCCTGTGCTCCAAAGCTATGGAGTTTGGCTCCTCAAGGTACTTAAAGGGGATCTGGGCCGGTCCACCCGGTATCAGGACCCGGTGTGGGACATGATTAAAGAACGCATCCCCATCTCCCTTTATTTCGGGGTGTTGAGCATGGTCGTCATCTACGGCGTATGTATCCCCCTGGGCGTGGCTAAAGCTGTGCACCACAACAGTGGATTTGACAATATAACCTCCGGGGTTATTTTTGCAGGCTACGCCATCCCGGGCTGGGTGGCCGGTGTGATTATGCTGGTGATTTTTGCCTCCCGCCTGGATCTGTTCCCCCTGGGTGGACTTGCATCGGACTATTTCGCTGATATGACGATCTGGGAAAAAATAAGGGATGTGGCATGGCATACCGTGCTGCCGCTTCTCTCCTATGTGATCGGGTCCTTTACTGTGATGACGCTTTTAATGAAAAATACGCTTATGGATAATCTGTCTGCCGATTACGTGCGTACAGCCATTGCCAAGGGCTTAAGTTTCAAACAGGCTGTTTTCCGCCATGCCCTTCGCAACAGCCTGATCCCCATTGCCACCAGTTTCGGCAACAATGTTTCCATTCTTCTGATGGGGTCATTTCTCATTGAAAAGGTGTTTAATATCGACGGGATGGGGCTTCTCGGATATGAGTCTATCCTGGACCGGGATTATCCCGTGGTCATGGGGATTCTGGTGATTTCATCCCTGTTGTTCATGGTGGGGAATATCTTGTCTGATGTGTGTGTGGCGGTAGTTGATCCCAGGGTTCGATTTAAATAGTGTTTGGACGAAAAGCTACCCATCTGCGGCGTTGCAGAAAAATTTGTAATCCTCACAACCATAAGGTTGCTCCGGTTACAAATTTGTCTGCGCCTTGCATCTGGGCAACTTTTCATCCAAACACCGTTTTTCATTCAGGTACTAAAAGGAGTACAATATGGCATTATTGAACCCGGTGACACAGGAACAGCTCAGACGCTTTTGCAGTGTTAAAAGAGGTTTTTGGTCCCTTGTGATCATTCTGGTCTTGATGTTTATCTCCTTTTTTGCCGAAGTGTTTATTAATTCCAGGGCCCTTGTTGTCTGTTACCGGGGGGAGTTTTATTTTCCAACCTACACAGACATGATACCGGGAAAAACTTTTGATCTGGGTTACTCCTATGAGACCAATTACCGGGAATTGAAACAGAAATTGGAGCGGAAAAAGGGGGGAGGCTTTGTCATTATGCCGCCGGTGCCCTATAATCCCTATGAAAATGACCTGCGCTTAAATGAATATCCGCCGTTTCCGCCTTCGTTTTTCCTTCGGCATTTTCTGGGTACGGACAACGTGGGCCGCGATGTATTGGCCCGGCTTGTGTACGGGTTTCGCACGGCTATTCTTTTTTCCCTGGGACTGCTATTTCTTAATTATACGCTGGGCATCTCCCTGGGCTGTGCCATGGGGTATTTCGGAGGAAAATTTGACCTGTTTTTTCAACGGGTCATTGAGGTCTGGAGCAATATTCCGTTTTTGTATGTCATTATTATTGTTTCTTCCATTGTGGTGCCAAGCTTCATGATCCTGATTTTGATCATGGCTTTTTTCGGGTGGATTTCCATTACTTGGGTCATGCGCACCATGACCTACCGGGAAAAGGAACGGGAATATATCCTTGCGGTCCGGTCTCTGGGCGCTTCGCACATGCGGATCATTTTCAGGCACATTATTCCCAACACCATTTCCGTGATCGTCACCTATGCACCCTTTGCCATTTCCGGCGGCATTGTGGCCTTAACCTCTCTGGACTACCTTGGGTTCGGCCTGCCTGCTCCCACCCCCTCCTGGGGGGAGCTTTTATCCCAGGGCTGGCAGAACATGGAAGCATGGTGGATTTCTGCTGCCGTGGTTTCAGCCCTTGTGGTGACGCTGATAACCGTCACCTTTATTGGCGAAGGCATCAGGGACGCCTTTGATCCACGACGCCATACCGTGTATGAATAGCTGCGTATCGAACCGAATGTTGTGTATCCGGATATACCGGCTCTGTACGGCTTCGGATTGAGTTGGCAGGCCATAGCCCGGTGCCTGAAGGCACCGGGCATTTTGTTTTTTAACAAATGATTTTTTTTTACCGATCAGGATGAAAAATCATACCCTCTTTCGCCGTGAAGTGATTGGTCAAGCCCTCTGTACTCACTTTCTTCATCCAGTCTGAAACCCACTGTTTTTTCCACAATAGTGCACAGGATAATGGTTGCAACGCCGGCGAGCAGGATTGTTGCTCCCAGTCCTTTGAGCTGTACCAACAACTGATCGAAAACTGTCCAGGTTCGACCGGCTGCTTCGCTGGCTGATGCCATCCAGGAATCGCGGATGAAAAAGCTGAGTAGAACAACCCCCAGCGCGCTGCCGACACCGTGGATTCCAAAACAGTCCAGTGTATCATCATATCCCAGCTTCATTTTGAGCTGAAGCGCATAAAAGCAGACAACGGTGGATGCCGCACCCAGGAACAAAGCGCCCAGGGGCTGAACCACTGCAGCAGCCGGGGTGATCACCACCAGACCGGCCAGGGTGCCGGACGCAAAGCCAAGCGCAGATGCCTTCCGGTACATAATTCCTTCCATACACAGCCATACCAGCGCACCACTTGCAGCCGAAACCTGGGTCATGGTCAGGGCTCTGGCTGAATCCAGTCCGCTTTGAAGGGTGGAACCGGCGTTAAAACCAAACCAGCCGACCCACAGCAGCCCCGCACCGATAAGGGTCATGGTCAGATTGTTGGGAGGCGTGGCAATTTTGGGATGCCCCAGCCGGGGGCCCAGGTAGATGGCCGCCACCAGAGCACTGATACCGGCTGACACATGAATGACCAGCCCTCCGGCCAGGTCAATCACCCCGGCGGCACCTGCATTGAACAACCAGCCGTCCGGTGCCCACACCCAGTGACACAGTGGCGCGTAAACCACCAGGAACCAGAGGGAAATAAACAAGATGTATCCCCTTAAATAGACCCGCTCTGCCAGAGCTCCACTGATCAGAGCCGGTGTGATGATGGCAAATTTACCTTGGAACATGGCAATGATATATTCCGGAATCCCATTGGTTACTGCTTCATCAATTCCCTTGAGAAAAAAGAAATCACTGTTCCACCCGACAACTCCGCCCATAATGCTCTTTCCAAAAGTCAATGAATACCCGCAGACCACCCAGAGTACACCGATAACCGCCATGGCTACAAAGGTATGCATCATGGTTCCCAGAACATTTTTTGCCCGTACCAGGCCGCCGTAAAACATGGCCAGGCCCGGCAGCATGAGTAGAACCAGGGCCGTTGAGATCAGCATCCAGCTCGTGTTACCGCTGTCAATTACTGTACCGTCTCCAGCCAATGCAGCCAGCGGAGAGCCAAGAATTACAAAACCGAAAGAAATATGCTGCTTGTTTACCATAATCATGCTCCATTATTGTAATTTATTCAAAAATTTTAACTATAAACGCAATATACATACCAAATTTTGTTTGTAGTGTTTAAATTTTTCTAACCTATTATAATAAAAGTATTAAATTTTTGTAGATGGATGCAGCCGATCTATATATGATCCGTAAATAAACGTTTTATTTCATATTTGTATATAAAAAATATTCATAATTATTACGTAATTGAAATAAATGAGGTGGGCGATTTGAACTCTATTATATATCTGAATTGCCGGCCGGGCCCGGTACAAGTTGCTATGGCTATATCAAGCAATCAGCTTTCTATTTCCGCGTTATACGGCTGTTTCCACGCCACTCCTGTCTTGTCTGTGATGTCAAACATAAAAAGGCAACTATGATTTCGAACCCACTAATATTTTCGAAAATATTTTAATACAAAATTGTTAATAACGAAGTGATCTGCTACACAAAATGAACAACGCTCGTGAATAATATTGTAAAAATTATACCCAAAGTACGCGCAAAAATTCCGCGTGAATCGGATTGTGTTTCATTGAGAAGGTGTTTTGGAGTTGAGGAAGGATTCGGGAAAAAATAAATGCGCCTTTTATTCGCTTTTTTTGCCAGTATTCGTCGTTGCGACCTAAATACGGATAAAAATCGGTGGCATTTATTTTTTCCGGGTACTTTAATCTTCTGAGGAGGGAACCTCAAATACGTCAGGATCAGATTTGTTTTCTATTTTAAGAACGGACGGATCCGGTCCGGGGGGGCCGCTTAACTTCAATTGATATTCACGGATATGGGTTTCTGCTTCTAACGTTTTTTTGGCCAGAAGATATCGTAAATAAAGAAACCAGGCAAAAATCAGAAGAACTGCCATGACGGCAATGGCAATAAACCATCCATACTGCTCAATGATTTGAAGACCGGTTTGACCGATAAGGGAAACCAGATTCGGCAGTACCCAGAAGGCAAGCACAACCAGAAAAACGCCGGCACCAAGTATAAAAATATTCATGCGGCTGATCTGGGCTAAAAAAAGATCCACTTTTCCTTTAGGTACAGCATCTGTATCCTCATCTACGGTTGCCTGGGGCACTTTTTTCTTTTTGCCCAGAAGCGTTGAGAAGGCAGATATAATAAAAGCAAGTAAAAGGGTAAACCCTAAAGGAAGACCAACGGCCGTGGCAAACCATGCCCTGAACGGAAAAGGTACTGTCCGGGTGACCAATTTTTTTTGATAATTTTCAAAGGGTCCGAAGGTTGCTTCAAAATAATATTTTTTAAACTTGGTTAAATGTTCTCCATCCGTTTCGTAAATAACTGTTCCTGAATCATTCAGCACCTGCAGCGTATTCTTTTTTCCGGATTTTGCAGAAAAAACGAAAAAAATTTGAAGCTCAACCAGTATCAGCAGCATGGTAATGATAATCAGTAGGGGCTTGTTCTGGAAAATTGAATTTTTAATGTTCATAACACGCCTTGTTTTGATTGCAATGCTTATCTGTCAAAAAAGTTTCCTTCAATTTATAGAAGGCCTTAATTCCGGCATTAAGATTTTATAGAAATTAACCCGTCTCAGCAACCCTGTCAATTTATTAATCCCGCGGTTAACCAGGAAGTCGTTGTTATTTAGGAACCCATGACATCCTTGGCCGGAGCATGTTTCTGTTTTTTTGGGGGAAGGGGGGATGTTCGGGACGGTCTGTGTTTTCAACACACTTGCTGCCGGAGTTATCATTGGAAGTATCAAGCCCGTATTCATGATGAAAGATACTGCAGGATGGCTGGTACTTTTTTTATCAGGTGCCTGACCGAAAACCGTAGATTTTCGGTCAGGCACAACGATCTTCTAAATATTTTCGACGTGTTAGAATCGATACTGGATACCGATCCCTCCCTGATACAGGGTTTTGTCGTAGGTAACTTCGGGACGGCCTGTGGTAGGGTCGGCAGGGGCAGTGTCGTCCACATAAAAATACCCGGAAAAGCCCAGTATCAGGGTCATTTTTTCCGTCATTCTGTATTTTGCTCCGACGGCAACGGCATGGCAGTCAAGGGGTGGATTCATCTGCTCAATGATGCCGAAGTTTTCAGGCCTCATGTCCACATCAATGTAAAGATAACCCGCTGTCAGGGACCAGTCCTCATTCACATCGTATTGAAGGGCCAGGGCCAGTTCATAGGAGTTGCCGTCCACGGCATCATTCTGGGTGTCCCAATCCGCATCCTTTTCAAAGTAGAGCGAAAATGAAGGTTTGAGCGTGAGCATGGGAAGAAGTTTCCACTCAAGGCCCAGCGCCAGTAGGGCCGGAAGATCCCTGGCATAACTTTTACCATCTACTCGGCCATACCGCTCGAGAAGGGCTATGCCGAGGGCGTTTGATCCGTTCGTGTCAGTTTCCCAGTCCAAATTGACCTCTGATTCATACCGGATACCGATGTTGAGCTTGTCCGAAGGGTGGATGTCAATACCTATCACCCCGCCGAAGCCGTCTGCTTCCTGGTCGTATTTAGCCAGGATATAGGCGCCGCTGTAGGTGCCGTGGAGATCCACTTCCTTCTCGGTTGTTACGTACCTGACGCCTGCGGCGACGGAGACCATGGGATGAAGAACATACGAGACACCTGCAGTGAAGGTATAATCGTAGCTTTCAGCATAGGCATAGGGCTGGGAAAGAGTTCTTCCCTTTGGGAGAACAGGTGCGAACGCACCTCCGGCCAACTGGTTCTCGACGGTTTGGGTGATAATGTTGCCGTTTTCGTATTCGGTCTTTCCACCACCGCCGTTAATGGTAAAAGCCCCCCAGAAGGCCCATTTGTCCCATTTGTGGACCCCGAAGGCCATGGGGGCGACCAGGTAAGGACTGGAAGTTTGGGTTTCCCCATTATATTCATGGTCATAGTCGAAGGTAAAGGGCAAGATATCGAGTTCCAGGTAGGTCCCGTTTTTGAGCAGCATCAGGCCGGCAGGGTTGTACGCTGCGGCATCTGCGCCGTCTGTTGCGGCATTGCGGCTGAGTGTACCGGCATATGCCGATGAAAAGTTCTGCTTATTGTCAATACCCCCGGCAAACGCAGGCGCAGCCATCCCCAAAATTATTACAATCAAAAGAATTTTTCTTATCATTATTTTTTTGCCCCCCCACTCCCGTAGTCACTTGATTTGATTTAAACCGTTTTTAAACAGGCGCTTGCCCAGTCCTATCCCCCTGTCCCCGGAAACAAATTTTCAAATTTTTAGACATCCATACGTTTTGTTTGAATGGTTGTCAACCGGAAAAATCCGGAATTGCCCTGGGTTAGCACCTATCGTTGGATTGTGGGGTTGGGCCGGATTTCTTTGCGAAAAAATGCGAAAGAAGTTAAAAAAGAAACTTGTTGTGGACCTTTCAAGGGAGCTTTTAAAAAGATGAGCCGGGTCGATAATCCAGGCGAGATTAAGATAGGTAACGTATCTGTCCAGTCCATAGTCCAAACCATTTTACATTGAATCTTGTTTACAGGTTCCAGCCATACTGATATGCAATTTAAATAGAGATTACAACGTCAGCCTTTAAAGGAACATAGGGTAAATGATTCTGTTTGCCAGTCTTTTGGTCATTGCTGCAATCGTTTTTTTATCCGGCCCTCGGGTCCGTATTGATCAAACCATACACCCCAAAAAACTTCCTTTGGATATAGAAGACTATTTAATTCTTCAGGAACAGCGATTTTCCGACATCATACCCGGCACGCGGAAAACCGTTATCTGGGCAGGTTCCCCCAATGAACAGACTGAATTCAGTGTGGTCTATATCCACGGGTTTTCAGCCACACGCAAAGAGACAGCCCCTTTAAGCGACCTTGTGGCACAAACCCTGGGTGCTAATCTGTTTTATACACGCCTCACCGGCCATGGCCGGACCGGCCGGGCCATGGCCGATGCCGGTGTCAATGACTGGCTCAATGATGTGGTTGAAGCCTATGAGATTGGTCAGCGTCTGGGAAGAAAGGTGATTATGATCGGTTGTTCCACCGGCGGCACCGGCCTTGCTTGGCTGGCCCACCGGGCCGCAATCGTGGGCGGTATGGACGCGCTCTATGCCTGCATTTTTTTATCTCCCAATTTCAGACCTCGAAATAGCTTTTCATCTATGCTCGCCTGGCCCTGGGGGCGTCAGATTACCGAAATCGTCATTGGAAAAGAAAGGGGGGTGGTACCGGAAAATCAAGGCCATGAACAGTATTGGATTACCCGGTATCCTGTGAAGGCCCTTTTGCCCATGATGGGTTTGGTTAAACTTGTCAGAGATCTGGATTTGTCAAAAATTCATGTGCCCAGCCTTGTGATTTATTCTCCCCAGGATCAGATTATTCATATTCCGTCCCTGGAACATGCCTTTAATCAGATGGGCTGCCTTAGAAAGCAGATTGTTCCCTTTACCGGTTCCGAAGATCCGGGACAGCATATCCTGGCCGGCGATATTTTTTCCCCTGGAACAAGTAGAGAATTGGCCGATATGATTATTTCTTTCGTGCTGGAATAAAATTGATGTCCAGGGTTGTTCTAAAATTTACCCATGATAATTTCAGGATTATCTTTACCGGATTTGCCTTGTTTTATCTGGTGGCCACCATACTGGTGCGCCAAATAAAAAAGTTTAAAATCTGTGTAAAGCCGTTTTCCGGGGCGGCCGTCTGCCGTCAAAAAAATCGCAGGCTTTATAGTATTGAAGATCCTTGAGCCAGCAGGCACCGTATTTCGGATTTTTGGCCAGTCTGGCCGCCAGGCGCCATGGTGCGGCACAGGCTTCCATGAAAGGCCCGCCAAGTTCGGTGGGGTCCCTGAAACATTCCCAGTCGCAGGCCAGGCAGTATCCTTTGGGATCAATCGTATTGACGTTTAAGTCCGGAAACGGGCCTAAATTGTCAGCGCCCCTGTATCCGCATGGATAGGTATTGCCGTCGGTGCAGTTCAGGTAAAAGAAATCAATGCCCCCCCGGCAGCCGTAGGGTGTATCTGTGTTTTTTTCTGAATAGACATTGTAAAGGGTGTGCAGGCCGGTAAGGGGTGAAAAAATCCTGATCTGGGATCTGTATTTCGGGATGGTGTCTGAAAGCGCCTTGAATAAAAGTGCTTTTTCCGTACCGGTAAAACAGACCACCCGGTCTGCAGATGCTGCGGCATAGACCGCATCCAGGTCCCCTTTATCGGCACTGTCTTCCATGCTCATGGGGTAGCAGGCATTGGCGATAGTGAATCCCATGTTGACCACCTTGCGGTAGAAGTCGGCAAATCCCTTGGCAAAGGCCTGATAAAAGGGGGATGCTTCCGGGGTCGAAAGATCTTTTGGGGTTGGTGATGCCAGGGCCCGGGTGGTCCGGGACACATTGCGGTTCAGCCCTAAATTCACGGAAGGGAAAATGCCTGTCTCATGGAAAATGGGTAATGCTTTTTCCATACCCCGGACAACACCCTCAAATCCGCGCATCTGTTCATGGATGTGGGGGACGGAGGAATCCAGGCTGATCCAGAAGTTGCGCAATGGGGTATCGGCAAGTTCATTCGCAATGGCCTTTACCTTGTCTTTAAAGCCGGGTTCGTCATGGTCCGCAAAAAAGAATCCGTTGGTGCCGGTGCGAATATAAGGAATCCCTGCTTTGCCGGCGTGCCGGATGAGTTCAGGCAGATCTTTGCGCAGCAGCATGGGCTCGCCGCCGGTGAAAGAGATGGCCTGGAATCCCTTTTCCCCTGCCGCATCAATGGTCTTTTTGAGCTGATCATGGGAGAGCCGGGTTCTTTCAAATTTATTGGTTTTACGCATGCCGCACTGGGGGCAGGTGGCGTTGCACCGGTCCGTGATCTGGATCACAAGCTGGCCGGGCATCCGGCCTTTGAGCATCAGTGCGGCGGTTTTCAGTCCTGATTGTAGAGGGGCCATAATCATACTGCCTTGGAAAATTCTTCAAAGGACGCCGGCATGTCCATCTCTTTGTAGAACTCCCAGGACTGTATAAATGCGTTTTCAAAGGAACGGTCTTCCATGTACGCCCTGGCCCGCTCGGCCATTTGAGTGCGCAGCTCGGGGTTGATCAAAAATTTCTGCATTGCCGATAAAAGTGCCGCATCATCGTCACTATTAACAATAATACCGGTCTTTTGATCCAGCATGTTTTCGCAGGGGCCGCCCAGGTCCGACACAATCACGGGCAGGCCCGAAGCCTGGGCTTCAAGCACCACATTGCCGAATGTGTCCGTGGTGGAGGGGAATACAAAAAGATCTGCCGAGGCATACACCCGGCATAGGGGTTCTCCGGCAAGATAACCGGTAAAGGTCACGGGATAATCTTTAAGCAGCCCTTTCATTTCATCGGCATAGGGACCGTCCCCCACAACAGTCAGATGCACTTTGTCATTGGTCGTACAGAGCGTTTTGAACGCATCTACCAGAAGCGGCAGGTTTTTTTCCTTGGATACCCGGCCCACGTAAAGAAATTTTAACGCATCTTTATTGACCCCGAAATTAGACGTCAGAATGTTGCACTGTTTTGAGGGGTGAAAGGTTTCCGTGTTGATGCCCCGGGGCATGATGCGGATTTTTTCGGCTTTGATGCCCCGTTCGGTAAGCTCGTCAAAGGAGTTTTGACTGGAAACATAGATTTGATCCATCTGATCGTAATACCAGATCATGAATTTCCAGGTCAGATCTTCGATAAAATCATCCCCGGTCAGATACTGGGCATATTGGGGAAACTGGGTATGGTAGGTGGCGGTCAAGGGCAGCTTTAAGATCTTGGCAATGGCCAGGGCTGCCAAGCCAATGGGGCCGGGAGTGGCGGAGTGGATATGGGTGAAGCCCTGGTGGTAACAATAGTCCAGCATCTCAAGAAAGGGCGGGTAATATAATTTTTGTTCCGTATATTCCGGGATTTCATAGACGCCTGTGGGGGTGAAGTTTTTCACCCCTTCGCCTGTTTTTTGGGCCTGGGCATCACAGGTAATGATGGTCAAGTGTTTGTCATGTTTCAGCGCTGCCTGCACCTGCTGCTGAAGGGTCTGGGCAACACCGTTGACATCGTAGAAGGTGTCGGTGAAATGCCCGAGCTTTACCCTGGATTTAGAGGGCTGAATTCCGTTTTTGTATTTGGCAAACCGATTCAGGACAGCCGTGTTCATTTCATTGTCCTTGGCAAAGTGAACAAAGGCCACAAAGTAGGGGGCTAAAAGAGAGTAGAGCCCTCCCAGGGAACCGATTGTCTGGAATATGTTGAACAGGTTTGCACCGGATGCCTGTCCAAGCAGATGGTCGCCTGTGTGGAATAAAACTTTGTTTGAAAGCTGGTTGACAAAGTCAAACCATAATTTTTCCCTGTGCTGTTCCTGTTTTTCCAGGGATGCGCCAAGCTGTATTTTGTTTGACTGGGCCCTGGCAATATTTAACAGGTCGGGATTTTCCGCAAACAGACGTTCAGTCTCCTTTCTGATCAGATCTGTCAAGGAAACGGATTTGGTATCCTCCCGGCGGTTTTTACGTTTGCTTAAGAAGGTGTAAAACCTTGATATAAGACCATTATCCACATTGGATACCGGCATTAGGGACTGGTCAAGGAATTTGAGCAGCTGGTCTTTGCCGGTGTGGCGTCCAAAATTGAACCGGTTTGAGTAAAACTGGTAGGCAATGCCGTAAAGGTTGTGGGCCATGGTTTGGGGCGTGGAGGGATCGGACATGACCCGGGATTTGCCGTTGAGTATGCCGGCCATGAAATTATCGAGATCCGTTGCATTATCAACAGCCGTGAACGTTCTGGCGATATTTAGGCCGGAGTGGTCATCGGAACCGCCGGTGAGATTCTTTTCCCAGGGGGTGTCGAACAGAGGTTGGTAATCATATAGGTTGGAGAGTCGTTCAATGTCCAGAGGGGTGAGCTTTTTGAGCACCTGGGCAAGAATCTGGTTCTGTTTGTCGTTTCTGGCGCCGTTGAGTTCAAAGTTTTTAAAAAGCAAAAGCATTTGTTCAAAGTGCTTGATGGTCAATCGGTAATTGACGCCGTAGAGGGGATGGGCAATGATATTGATGATGTTTTCATCGTTAAGATAAGCCGCCAGATCAAATATATTTTTCCGGATTTTCTGGATCTCATCATGCTGGGCTTCGGTGATGTTCTGGACCAGTACATGCACCTTGCACCCGTCTTCGGGAAAATAGGAGGTGATCTCCTCGGAGATATAGGTGTCCGGCAGATGGGCGATTTCAAGGGCGCCATCAATGGTGTTATGGTCGGATATGGTGACAAGGGACATACCCTTTGCCTTGGCAGTATTATATACCAGCATGGGGTCCGTAAAACTTTCAGGGCAGCTGATTTTCTGCAGGACCCACTGGGACGGCCGCTTGGAAAACTTGGAGTGCACATGAAGATCTATTTTCATCATTTCCTATCCTTATTAATTGGGATGAACATCTTTTTGATCAGGCAATTTACCCAAATTGTGTTACATCCCTGTGAAGACAGGATTAGAAAAATGTGAAAAATGACGCGGGTATTTTATCGGTACACTAAGGATCGCTACCATGTTACACCAAGGCCCAATAGAGAAGTATTGGGCCTTGGTGTGCTTTTTTATTTCATCTGTGTCCTGAGTTTTAACATGTTTCGATACAGGCACATATTTTGTTCCCACAGATTGGGCAGAATTTTTGGTGATCGATATCAATGGGGCTTTTACAGTTCGTACAGGTATCTGATGTGGCTGAAAGTTCCACGAGAAGCTCACCGTTGACAACCGGGATCATCTTTTTGGTTTCTTGATAATTGGCTGTCTTGAGAACCCGTTTGACTATGCCGTCAACCGGCGAGAGAACAGCTTTTTCCTGTTTCATGATCGAGATATTAAAAAGCTCTTGGCCTTTTTGGATGACGTCTCCTTCATGGGCATACATGACCCACAGGTCACCGTTGCTTGGTGCAGCGATATGACAAAGATTGCACGTATCGGCCATTTCAATGGATTCGGTTCCAATGCCTGTAGCCTCACTGACCTTGACCTTATAAATAAAGACTTCCGAATCGCAAAGGTAACGGACCACGCAGTGTCCGGTCTCTTTGGGCGGGGAAATATCCAGAATGATCATCTGATGGGGTTTGCCGTTGCTGTCCGTAAATTCCATTTCCGTACCGACTTGCATCCCTTCAAACCAGACATCCACCGGTATGTTGTTTGGATTACTGAATTTTGCCGTGAACTCGAAGGTTTTCAGTGCGTCTCCGGGATGATTCAGATACAGAACGAATTCTTCCTCGGTGGGTTCCCGGTGGATCAGATTTTTAAGTTTGTCACGCTCTGCGTCAAGATCAATGTCTTCAAGGGTGTTCAATGGTGAGTCTTCTGTCCGGGCGGTAATGGCTGCCTGGTACTTTTCGCCGAATGCGCTTTCATAAACCCAGTCCGGTGGGAAACCCAGCGGCAGTTTACCGAAATTGCCCCTCAGCAGATCCCGGAAGGCGTCATTGCTGTCCCGGTACAGCTCCAGCCGTGCCGCCTTGATTCCCGAGGACAACTCTTTTTCAGGGATGGTGTTGACGGCGTTGAGGGTATCCAGCAGGCGCTGAACCGCTTCTTCACCGCCGCGCTGATACGCTCCGGTAACGGCAAGGAACGCGGTATTCCAGGTGATCTGGGAGCCCGGCGTAACATCATGATAACGGGTGATTTTGCGTGTTCCTTTGAGAAATTCCAGCATATGCGGCAGAAGATGGATATATCCCTGTTTCATGGCGCCTTCCTGGGAGGAAGAAGTCGCGCCGCCCGGCATGCCGTGTTCGACGACCTCATAATCGATGCCTTGGAAATAGGGTGAACAGTAGCGGTCATAGTAGGGCATGATCTGTTTGAGCATGAAACCGCAGGAGCGGATCATCTTTTTGTTCAGGTTGGTTTTCAGGCCCAGTTCATTTTCAATGTAGGCTGCTGTGGAAAGCACTTCGCCTTGGCCATACCAGCGCACGGATGCACCGATCCCGGTGTCCACGATGTTGGCCCCGGCTTGGGCCGCCTCACCCACGGCCGGAACAAATAATCCGTCGGTATAATGCCGATGGTAATGCATGATAAGTTCAGGATATTTTTTGCGAATTGCACCCACCAGTTCGCGCATAAATTGTGGCGGGCAGACACCGGCCATGTCCTTGAGGCCCAGTATCATCGTGCGAAGGGCTTTCTTAGTTGTCATGCCGGAAACGCCGGTGACCATGGACACAATTTCATCGGTTACTGACAGATAATGTTTAACGTCTAACCCCGCTGCATAGGAAAGGGAGATGGCCGGTTCGAAAATATTGGTTTTGGAATCCAAGGCCACTTCTGCAAAGGGCCGCATATTTTCAATGTGGTTTAAAAAATCAAAGCAGCGAATCACATCATAATGCTCACAGATCATTTCACCGGTTTTGCGCATCAGGTTGCGTGGCTGGGGTCTGTATCCCAGTATATTGGTAGAGCGGATCAGAATCTGCTTGAGCGTCTGGGGTGCAAATTCATTCCACTCTGCGGCTTCGGTAAATGGGTAGGTCATGTTGGCAAGCATGGCAACATGGAAATGGGCACCGCCGCCATTTTCCATAGAGAAGAAACCGCATTTGTCCAGATACGGCCCGACCAGCCTGTCTTCGGCCAGGCGGAATCGATTGCCACTGTTGGACTGGGTCATATCACGGGCCGTTGTATCCGTAAAATGAATATAACCGCTGTCCCGAACGAAATCCAGAATAGCTTGGCGGTCTTTGCTGGGATACGGGTGGACAAAGTTGTTTTGTACTTCAGGGGGAAAAACAGGTATGAAAGGCCCGAGGCGTTTGTCATCCCGTCCGCGGTATTCTCCTAACTGGACAAACTCGTTATATCCCTTGGCTGAAATTTCAGCCACCAGACGGGACAGCCTTACGGTTTCCGGTGCCTGATAAATATATTGCATCAGTTCCGGGTTTTTTTCTATGAATTTGGTGTCATAAATACCTGAATTGAAGTCCGGATGTTTCAGAATCTGCTGATGAAAGGGGATGGTTGTCTTCACGCCGCCGATATGATACTCACCCAAAGCACGCCGCATGACCTTGACGCATTTGTTCCAGCTGCGGCCGAAAGCGATCAGCAGGGTCGCGGCCGAGTCATACTGGGAGGGGAATTGGTATCCTGTGCTGATGCAGGTGTTTAGCCGGACACCCGTACCGCCCGGTGGTGCATGCCGCGTGATCAAACCGGCATTGGGTGAAAAATTGTTCCGGGGATCTTCACAGTTTATTCTGACCTGCATGGCATGCTGGTAGGGCTTGGTCTCTTTTTCGTTGAAACTGAGTGTTGCACCAAATGCAATGGCGATCTGTTCCGCCACAAGATCCACACCGTAGCGGCATTCCGTAACGCCGTGTTCGACCTGAAGCCGTGTGTTGACCTCGATGAGATAGGGTGTTCCATCCAAATCCACCAGGAATTCCACCGTTGCCAGAGAATAATAATTCACATGCTTGACCAGCTTGATCGAATACTCCTTGAGTTTGCTTCGAAGTTCATCGGTCATGCCCGGCCAGGGGGAGGGGGTCATTTCGACCAGTTTTTGATGATTTCTTTGAACCGTGCAGTCCCTTTCATCAAAAGCAAAAACATTGCCGTGCTGATCGGCGGCAACCTGAATTTCAATATGACGCACGTTGGTCAATAATCTTTCCATGAACAGTTTGGGATTACCGAAAGACGCCTGGGCAAATGTCGATGCTTTAACAAAAGCGGATTCAAATTCTTTTTCACAATAGACTTCGTAAATACCCCGGCCGCCACCGCCGCCTTCTGCTTTGAGCATGATCGGATAACCGATTTTTTTGGCAAAGACACGGGCCTCTTCCAGTGTAACGGCATCTTCGGTTCCGGGGATGACCGGAACATCCAGTTCCATAGCCAGTTTACGGACGGCAACCTTGTTGCCTAAAAGGCGCATGGCATCATGGGGCGGACCGATAAAATGAATCCCCGCCTTTTTACATTTCAGGGGAAAACCCGCATCCTCCGCTGCAAATCCCCAACCGGGATGGATGGCAATAACACCTCGCTGTTTAGCTTTTTCAATAATCCGGTCAATATCAAGATAAGACGTGGGATCCTCCCCCAACAGCATCAGTTCCTGGGCACTGTGGGTAGAAGGAGACGTTTTATCGACATCGGTTGCAGTCATGATTGAGATGGCTTCCATCTCCGAAATTGAACGGCAGAGTCGACGGGCAGGAATCCCCCGGTTTGCAACGAGGATGGGTTTGCCCTTATTTTCAGCCAGAACCTGCTCAAGCGTTTTTGTTTGCATGACTTTTAAAGTTCCCCTTAATATTCTATATGTTTGGGTTAAATCTTGAAAATTTTAAACATCATACTCCATTTAACGTCGTGGCGAAAGATCTGTTTAGCCAATGGCCGTTATTCAACTCTTAAAATCCTTCCGGAATGAATGACCTGTGTTTGGGTATTTTTTTTTATCAGCAGGCCGCCATTTTCAGCAATGCCGATGATAATTGCCGAATAAATTTCTCCATCATTTTTCAGAATATGGACGTGCTTGCCGCGCCATGCCATACGGCCGGTAATGAGGTGTATAAATTCGGATGCCTGGATCTGTTTGATCAACATCTGGAAATAATGGATGCCTGATTCCACCAGGTGAAGCCAGACTTTCAGGGGTGAGACATCAAAACCTTCGCTATATAGGCAAGTCGCCGCCATAAATGTTTCGGTGCCGGTTGCCTGTAAAGAGGGCGCCGAAGCCATATTGATCCCGATTCCCACAATAATTTTTTTGCCCTGCTGCTCAATCAGAATACCGCCGATTTTCCGGTTTTTGTATAGAAGATCGTTCGGCCATTTTATCTGAACATCGATGCCCAGCAATTCAAGACCGTGGGCGACTATATAGGCAACGACAAGGGGTAATAAATTTTCCTGATACGCATTGGAAGGATTAGAGTCGGAAAATTCGGGCCACACCCAGGATGCATACAGATTTCCGACAGGGGAAACCCAGTTGCGCCGGAACTGTCCTCTGCCGGCTGTCTGATCGGTGACGATGACCGAATCCCAGATATGGATTTTTTGGCGGCGCAGAAGATCCCAGGCCGGATCCATGCTGGAACCGTACTGATCGCAGATCAGGATCACCGGTTCACGCCGCGTTGCGTCCGCCGATGGATACCAGACAGGCCCTTGAAGCGCCGGGGAAAAGTCCTGCCGGTGTATCTGTTCCCACGGACCGAACCTTTCGATATCTTTCATCCACAATTGATGCCGCTTTGCAATCTGGTCAGGAGGCATCGTCAGTACAGGAAGTGTCATCTAATCAAAAAATTTGCAGAATAAACGCTAATAAATTGTCCTCTTGGCTTCGTCATACAACCGTTCAACAACTTTTTTATTCCAGGCTTTATGGGGGGCAGGCGTTTGGAAACCTTCCGCGCGGAAGAGTCGGATGACATCATTGGTGGTAAACCCTTTTTCTTCTTTCAGCCAAATGATATTTCTGAGCACCAATCGATAATAATTATCATCTTCCACGGAATTGTCCGTGGCCCCTTGGCGCAGAGATTCCATGAGCTGGGAGATCTTTTTTTGCTGGCTGTTCATCATGGTGCTGAATATTCGGATCTGTTCCTTGACCTTGAACAGGTCATTTTTCAAGGTGAGAATTTCATTTCTATAGGTTGTGACAAAGTCAACGAGTTCGTCCATAAATGCATCCGGAGCCTGTTCTTTGTGCTGTCCGGTTTCCTGGGTATCAGATGTGGGGTCATTTTCCTGGTCAACAATTTCAAAGGTCTCTTCCTCTATTTTTTTCAGTTTATCCCGTCTGCTGTCAGCTCTTTTTTGGGCAAATACTTCGACATCAAGTAACGAAGGTCTCTTTTTTTTCATAGCACTGGTTCCTTTTGCATAAAAAAAACGCACACTCAAATCTTAATTGCCACCTACCGGTCAAGAATAGACAGAACTTCTTTGGCAAGGGCGCGTATCTCTGTTGCGGCAATGTCCTTGTTTGAATATTCCGACACGTTCTGGCCGTAAATCAGGGAATATTTATATGCCATCCGGTTTGCGATTTGGGTTTCTAATATATCAAATTTATAAGTTGATTTTAATACTTGTGCAAGCTCGCGCGCCATGACCGAATTTGTCTGAATACGGCTGAGCAAAAAATAGGGTTTAAGGCGCGGGTTTAGTTTCCCGGCTTCGTTGATCAGCTCTACCGTCGTTTTTGTACTGCGGATATCAAGCGGAGAATCCTGTACGGGAATGATGATAAGATCGGAGCATGCCGTTGCAACGGTTACAACGTCATTGTCATGGGGTGGGGTATCAATAAAGGCAAAATCATAAACCTCGTCATACTCCTCAATGATCTGATACAGGTTTTCGTAAACGGGGGCGACTTTGATCTGCGCTATTTTTTCTTGACCGTTGCGAATTTCAGCCGTTTCATAGCAACTGCCCTGGGGGTCCGTGTCAAAGACGATGACCCGGTGCTGCTGCAATGCAAATTCAATGGCAAGATTTAAAACGATGGTGCTCTTTCCACAGCCACCTTTCTGGTTTGCAAGTGTAATAACTTTCATGATGATACCATGTGCCGCTTTTTAGGTTGTTAGGAGAGATAAAGTGTGTAGAACCATATCGTAGCTTGTTCCGGCTTGTCAACAGAACAATTCGCATGGGAGGCGGGATTTCGTAATTAAAAATGTCCCGCATTTTTTATCAGAAAGTCTGTGTAACTAACACAGATTTTTCAACTTTTGTTATGGGCTGAGTCTGGGTGCTGATAGACCAGATCAGCCCATGGCTGAAAAATGCGGGACGATTGAGTTTAAACGCGTATTATTAGGAGGGACGCGCTACAAGGACGGGAATTTTTGACTCGTGGATGACGCCCTGGGCTGTGCTGCCTAAAAGGATATCATCAAAGCCCTGATCTCCATGGGTACCCATGATGATCAAATCAAAATTTCCCTGGACCGCCGCATTTGTGATCTCTTCCACCGGATCACCTGTTTTGACCATTATGCGGTCCTTGGATAAGGGGCAGGCTGAGATTTCTTTGATCACTTTTTCCGATGTGGTCCGAATCCGTTCTCCAAGAATTTTTTCAGCACTTTCAACAGCATCCCGGTTGAATTCCTCCTGTTTTTCAGGATCCTTTATGGTGACACCGGCGTTTGCGGAATATTCTGCTAAAAGATCCGGGACCACATGGATGGCCCATACCTTTGCATTGAATTTGTTGCCGATGGTACAGGCGTAGCGGGCCGCATATTTTGCCGTGGGAGTGATGTCCGTGGCAAACAGGATTTTTTGAATGTTTGCGACCATGGAACCTTCGGCTTCCTCCACTGCTTCAGGGACAGGCTCTGCCTTTGCCTGGGCGGCTTTTTTCAAAGGCTGTTCGCCGTCCAAAGGCGCCCGCCCAAATATTCTATCGGTCAGTTTGACATACCAGGCAGCAGATTGTACCTGGATGATATAAGCCACAGCCACAACCAGGGCAGCCGAGGCCCCTTGTTTGCCGAATGCGTTTATGGCAATGGCCAGGGCAATGGACAGGTTGCGCATGACTGAACCGTAAACCAGTGCAATGGCATCACCCCTGGGCAAAAGCCTTTTGCCCACTAAACTGCTGAAGGTGAAGTTGAATCCGTAAATGATGACCAGAGGGATAAGGATGTAAGCAAGCATACTGGGGGCTGCGGCAATGGCCCGGGCCTTAAGCGCCATGGCAATGAACACGATGCCCACAACACCCAAGGTAGACAGCGGTGGGAATTTGGGTCCCACAGAAGTCTTGAAGCCCTTTTCCCCGTGTTTTTTTACCAGGGCCCTGCGGGTCAGATAACCGGCTGCCATGGGAATGAAAACTATAACCACGATTTGTTTGAAAATAGCGGCCATGTCAATTTCAATGGTTGTGCCCATGAGCATGCGGACATAAAAAGGTGTAGCAATGGAGCCCAGGGTCAGACCGATCACCGTCATTTTTACGGCCGCCGCCAGGTTGCCTTTGGCGAATCCGGTCCAGGAAATGGTCATGCCAGACGTGGGGACGAGTCCTGCCAGAAGCAAACCTAGGGCCATGTAGGGCTGGTCTTTAAAAAAGATCAGACCCATAAAATAGGCCAGGAAAGGGACCACACCAAAATTGATCGCCTGGGTAAGTACCTGGGCCTTGACATCTCCTCCCTCAAACACTTTCTGGATATTCAGCGTCACCATCATGGGGTAGACCATTAAAAAGGTGAACGGAATAATCAGGCTTTTTAAAAAAGCGGCATCCATGAAAATACCGAATATAAATCCGGCCAGCATCATTGCCGGAATTGCCAGGGTCAGATTTTGACTTATTTTTCTCAGCAGTTTCCAAATCATTAGATCATCCTTTTGTGTTATAATTATGAGTAAATAACGCCCGCATTTGTTTTAGAATCCAAAATTCATACCACGGGTTTAATATGAAGATGAAATTTAACTATTATATTGATTTTATACGGTATATTTTTTTTCTATTTCCATCAATAAATATAGGAAAAAAATATTCGTTACCTTTGTAACGACCTTGTAACGCATATGGTTGCGCTGTAACGATACACGATGTTAACGCATATGTAAAAAATTTGGAACATGCTTTTTTTAGGATTTCGGATATTCAAATACCACTTTGAAAGATACTTGGCAGGCAGAAGTTTTCGTGTTAATAACAGCCGGGGCTGATCTGGTCTGTCGTTTTCCAGAGTCGCCACGCAATGAAAAAGTGATGGAAATATAACAAGTTATTGGGGCCAAAGAAACGTTGACTTGTATTTTTTTGTTTCGGTTTTTAGTAATCGGAGTAATTGAATGATAAAAAAAAGATTCAGACATTTTCTATACTATTATCTGTTTCCCTATACGGGATTATTTTTTGTCCGGCTTTTGTCCGCCACCTACCGGATCAAGATTGTTGATCCGGACAATGAACAGAATATTTTAAAGGCCGGGGGCAGGGTGGTTTATGCCTCATGGCACCAGCGATTTTTTCCGGGCATTACATTCTTTTCTAAACGAAAGCCCATCGCCATTATGATATCCCAGAGCCGTGACGGTGAAATTGCAGCCCGGGCTGTGACTGTTATGGGTTGGCGGGCCGTGAGGGGATCTTCATCACGTGGAGGCGGGCAGGCCCTTGAAACCATTAAAAATCTGATCGGGCAGGGCTATAAGATCGGCCATATTGTGGACGGCCCCCAGGGACCGTTCGGTACGGTGAAACCCGGTTTGATCCGTATTGCCCAGTATGCGGATTCACCTATTGTTCCCGTTATTACCTCCGGGCAGAACCGGTGGGTTTTTAATTCCTGGGACCGTTTCATGGTACCCAAACCCTTTTCCCGGGTGATCATCCGTTTTGGTTTTCCCATCCATGTACCCCGGGATATGGGGTCAGATGGATTTGAGAAGATGCAGACGCGTGTGGCCCAAGTCCTTAAGCATCTCTATGAGGATACGGATGCTGTCTGGCGGGATGGTGAACGAATAAAAGAAATTTTTGGTTAACATACAAATAAAATAGTTGCATTTTTTCAACAAGCCTGGCATGTATAAAGAAAAGCTTAAAAAAGGACAGCAGGTGTGACGGAAAATAAAGTTGATATATTGATCAGCCGGATCATGGACGCTACCGGGATATCGTCCCAGGCGGAACTTGCCAAGGAACTTGGTATTAATCGATCTGGGATTACCCATGCCAGAAACAAGAATCATATCCCCGATAACTGGATTATAAAATTGTTCAGGCGTTTCAGGGTGAATCCGGATTGGGTGGATACGGGTAAGGGGCCTGTTTTCTGGGATCAGAAACATACGGATGAAGGTGGCGATTTTCGCCGGATTCCAAAGGTTGCTGCCCGCCTGTCAGCCGGCACAGGTTCCTTCGAATGTGATCCGGATATCTCGCAATTTCTTTCATTTCCCTCTGCCTGGCTTTCCCGTAAAGGGTCTGCGGCTGCCATGGTGGCCATGGAGGTGTTTGGCCAAAGTATGGAACCTTTAATCCGGGAGGGGGATACCGTCTTAATTGATCAGTCCCAGACCCGTATCATGGCCGGTGCCATTTATGCCGTGGGGGTGGATGATACCATTCTTGTCAAACGGCTGGAAAAACACCCGGATGCCTTGGTGCTCTGCAGTGATAACAAGGATTTTTCGCCCATTCATCTGGATATTCATGCCCTTGAGAAGGTCCGGGTGCTTGGGCGGGTGATTTGGAGCTGTCGGGAATACCGATAAAATTTTTTGTGTTCGGTGTTTATTTTTTTCAACATATGTTGGTATTATATACAACTATAAAAGAGGGAAGAGGTGGATTATGCAACAGTCGGTTTTGTTATGCCGGAAAAATTTAGTGAATAAAAAAACAAAGCGCCCCGTAGAAAAGAGAATTTGCGTTATTCTACCGGTGATAATCTGGATAGCCGGGCTATTGCTTGCCGGCAGTGAAGGGCCGCTGATGCCGTATCTCAATGTTGCAGGCGCAGTCGTATTTTTTGGGGCCAGTGTCTGGCTTGGCAGAATTTTACCCTGCCTGGAACCGGATGCTGAAGTTCGTAAGATTTCAAAGGAAAAAGTCCGGCATCCGGTTCCATCACAGGTCGAATCATCGTTTTTCGGCCATGATCATGGCTGCACCCAAGGCGCCCATCATCTGGGGATGTTCGGGGACAAGAATCTCTTTTGCAAGGGCATCTGACACCATTTGCACCATACATGGATTTTGTGCCACCCCGCCGGAAAATACGATGGGCCCTTGGGCCCCCACACGGTTCAGCATGCCCACGGCACGCTTAACCACACTTAAGTGAAGACCCCGGGCAATCTCCTGCCGGTCTTGGCCCTTGGCAATAAGCGATGTCACTTCAGACTCTGCAAAGACAGTACACATGCTGTTGATCTGAAGATCTTTTTGGGCATCAAGGGCGGCCGGACCGAATTCATCCAAGGAGAAGCCCAGATTATGTGCCATGATTTCAAGAAATTTGCCGGTGCCCGCAGCACAGCGGTCATTCATTTCAAATTTTACTACCCGGCCCTGCTCGTTGAGCCGGATTGATTTACTGTCCTGGCCGCCAATATCCAGAATGGCAAGGGCCTCAGGGAATTCAAGCCGGACACCTGCGGCATGGGCTTTTATTTCCGTGACTGTTGATGCGTCATCATATGCCACCTCAAAAAGGTTCCGTCCATATCCCGTGGCCATGATTTGGTCAAATTTTACCCCTTCCATCACTTTTTTAGCCTGGGAAATCGGATCAAATCCGGTATCGGTCTGGCGGGTTTCAATAACCTTGTTGTTTTCAACCAGTACCAGCTCAATGCTTCTGGATCCAATATCAATGCCTGCGTAAATCATTATTTACCTTAATCGGATATTTGTTCTATAAAGGCTTCCACCCGGGTCTTAAGCTGCCCCACATCCTCCATGCCGTAATCGGTTTCAATCCTCATACAAGGAATGCCTAAATTTTCAAGTGTATTTTCCACGGGGATGGATTCCATAATATAAGGTTGGCAGAACTGCAGACCGTAATGGATCACACCATTTGCGCCATAGGCTTTGGCCATTTCAATAATATGGTCGCTTCTTTCCTGGTTGGGGGTAAAAATAGCGCAGTCCACTTTGAAGTATCGGTCTGTGATGGCCTCCATCAATTCTTCCATACTCTGCCCTGAATCGTCGGTCAGATTCCGGGTGCCCCGTTCGCCCACACAGGCTTCCTCGCCCACGATCACAGCGCCGCTGGATTCAATGATCCATGGCAGTTTCCAGTTGGGTACAGCCATGGGACAGCCCGAGATAAGGATTCTTGGGGTTTTGGTTGGAAATGCGCCCTGGTTCTCCTTGATGCGAACCTCAAGTTCGTCACATATTTTGTTCACGGATTCGGTAAATCGGGCTGGATTGTCATAAAAGAAAACTTGATTGGCCAAAAGTGCATCAAGGCCTGAAATGGGGGCGGGATCTGCCTTTCGTAATGTTGCCAGTCGGTGCATTGCGGCCCGCTTGGCATTGACTACCTTAATTCCTTCTTTAAGGGACTCCACGGTGATTGTGTTGCCGGTCAATTCTTCCACCGCTGTTTTGAACCGTTCATATTCTTCTTTGAGAAGCGCACGCCCCTGACTGGATTTGACCTGGGGCAGATCCATGACATAAAGGTTATCCACCATGCCGGCAAAGGTCTCATAGGCTTTTTTCTTGCCGTCACAGGTATTTTCTCCTACGATCATATCCGCACTCTCAAGATAGGGACAGACCCGTCCAAGCTTGAAGCCAAAGGAGGACTTAATCAATGAGCAGGTGTTTCTTGGTAGATGTTTCTCGACTTCCTCAACGGCAAAGTCTGCGCCTGAGCACAAACCTACCAAGGTGGCACCACCGGCAAGAGCGATCTCTTCGGGGACGAATACACAATAGCTGCCGATGATTTTGCGATTCTGTTTTTTTTCGTCAAGAAGCTCCTTGATCCGCAATCCATGAACCTCGCTCATGACAAAATCAAAATATCCCATACCTTCGGGGCGATTCTTTTGGGACAGGTAAATATTTTTGTATCCTTGTTCCAAAACGCCGAGCAATGCGTCATGGGCTTTTAAATCCATGCCAAGGCTTTCCCACATGGGTGTATAATCTTCGCTCATTGTACTCTCCTTTTTTGACTTCAACATTTGCTTATTTTTTTGCGATAGATAAAATGTTCAATGACTACTATTACGAACTTTTATCTGCGCTGAAAATGCTCAGTATAAAGACGGTGCAAATTTAGATCAAGGTAAAAATACAAAAATAGAGAATATGAAATTGGATTGATGTTTTCGATAAAAAATACGGGAGGCAAGATATAAATCATATCCTGCTTCCCGAAAATTTTGCTTTTTTTAGAAGCCAAGTCTGTTTAATCTACATAGACTTTAACCGTTATTGTGACCTTAAGAGCAGAAGGTGGAAAATCAACTTAAGCCCACGGCTGTTATAAACAACAACCTGAAGAGGTCACATAATGCTTTAATATTCTTCTTCCAATTCTTCGCCTTCCGGCATGTTAAGTGGTTTCAGGTCCGGTCCCAGATATAGCCGTTCCCTGCCACCAAGCACGCCTAATGCAAACGCAAGCAGTGTCCATAAATGAATGGTATGGTATTTACATTCATAGTGATCCGCCAGCTTATGGACTTGATCGTGGCAGTTGTGACAGGGGGTTACACAGTAGTCTGCACCGGTGGCCACAATTTGATCTTTTTTGATTTCGCCGTATTTCAAACGTTCTTCGTTAAAGCCGGACTGAAGGTATCCGCCGCCGCCGCCGCAACAGAAATTGTTGGAAAAGTTTGGCTGCATGTCAATGAAGTTTTCTTCACCAACACAGCATTTGATAACAAAGCGCAAATCTGCGGCTAATGGATCACCAAAGCTTTTACGAACCTGTTGACAGGGGTCCTGGCAGGTAAATGTTACTTTTAAGTCTTTGTTCCAGTCGGAACTGGGTTTGAGTTTACCTTCCCGGATCCATTTGGCGTAATACTGAACCATGGGAGCGATTTCAAGATCGGTATCTATATTGAATTTTTGCTGGCCCTTCCATACGGAGAAAGTGGAGTGGCCGCATTCGGTGTTCAAGTAGACCTTACAACCCAATTCCATGGCAGATTCAATGGAGTTTCTTGTGACTTTTTCCCAGCTCTCGTCATCGGCAAGGAACATGCAGTAATTTTCTCCACCCCAGCCCCGTGTGCCATAGGTCCAGTCTGCCCCAACCATATGCAGGATTTTCCACAGGGGAACCATTTCCTCGGGCTCCGTGCCTGGTTCACGGGAATTCTGGCTTAAAAAGAAGTGTGCGCCTTCTTTATTGACCGGTGCTTCAAGTTCTGCCCAGCCTATCTGTTCTTCCTGGACTTCTTCAAGAATGTCGCCAACAACCCATTCAAAGTCCTCTTCGGAAATACCCATGGCACTGCCGCTGCCGTTTCTCATGGCCATATCACAGGAACCTAAAATACCTTTGGGTCTTTCGTCTCTGGGCCATGAGGCGCGGGCCTCAAACACCATTGCCGCAATATCAATATTCATCGGGCAGACATAAACACAGCGCTGGCACTGGGAGCACAGCCATACCCATGGGTGCATGTGCAGTTCTTCGTCCATGCCCAAAGCCACCATCCTGACAAATTTGCGCGGATCCATATCTTTAAGACCGGTTGCCGGGCAACCGGAAGCGCATGCACCGCATGTCAGGCACATATTGAGGTTGACACCATTAGGCAGTTTGTTCATCAGTTTCTCTTTAAACGCTGCCTTTTTTCCTTTATTAAGTTTTACTGCCTCGGTCATAATGTTCTCCTTTGAAAAGGGTTGCTTTTAGGTCTAAATTTTTTCTGCATCAGTATTGCTTCAAAATTCCCGATGTTTTTCGCTAACAGTCAGCGTATCAACCGGCTACAAGCCCGCAGAATACCTTTCTTAGGTATTCCTGGGGAATGGGTGTCAAGTACTGATCGTCAAAATCCGGCTCCCGGTCCGGGGACCGAGCTGTTTGAAAATCAAAGGGTTTCACGTTGTTGCGAATGGTGAAGGCGGTCATCTCAATTTTAGCGTTTTGGGGATGTTTTTTCGAATTATTGTTCAGCCAGGCATCACAGCTTTCGTGATCCCCTACATGCATGATGTAAATGATTTGTTTGGTGCGGATACATATCAGACGGTATCCTGCGCCAAGATCATATTTCCAGGAATTTTTCACCCGGGCATCCGAGCGCGCTTTAAAAAGTCCGGATGCCTGGGAGGTCTGACCTTGGATCATGGCCTCAATGATTTTTCCGGCACGATATGCAGCAATGGCAGGGGCATTGGCTTGCCCTTCCATTGCTGTGAGCTGTTTTTCTAATTTGGGGTGAAGGTGAACTTCGTCAGCCATTCTTTGCCTCCGGTTAACTGCCGCATGTCCCGCCGCTGCAACAACCTGAACATCCGCCTGCCGGTTTCAGACCGGATTCGAGGCGAAAGCCGGCACCTTCGAAATCAATAAATACCGGGCTTGCCTTTTCCAGAAGGTCCTTTTCCATGATGTATTCCACATCATCAAAGGTAAATACGGCATCCGTCTCTTTTTTCTCATCCAAAGCCATGGCAAGGCTTGGCCCACCGCATCCGGCGCTGTTGAGAAAGATTCTGATGGGCTCAATTTCTTTGCCTTCAAAATACATCCTGACCTGTTCCTGGGCAGGCTTACTGACGTTAATCATCTAACTGACTCCTTTAAATACAAAATTGGCAGGGTGGTTTAAAAATTTTTGGTTTAACAATTAAGTATTCAACCATCTAAATTCCTGCACCAGCCGGTCACGGGCAGTGCCTTCAAAATACCTTAGTGTTGTCTGGGAAAATATGTCATCATACCCCTCCCTTTCCGGTCGACAACAATTATCCACCCTAGACCAGAAACGATTCAAGACCTATATAAAATAAGGTTTTTTGGCAAATTGAAAATCCTTATGTGCTTGTGTTTTAAGTATCGGAATATTCAATTTTGCCGGTTTGAAGAGGTGATGTAAATCTCTAAAGAAAATGAGATGACCTGAGCAGTGTCCGGTGGAAAAAAGAGAATGGGATTGTTTTTCGATTTCGGGTAAGACACATTCTGAACTGGTAAGATTGAGGAATAGATGCTATTAGAAATGATGAATTTTGGATCGTTAAATTGATCGGCTGTATTTTTTTAACTGATATTGAATTGAAGGGATTGGACTTGGACCAGGATAAAATAGAAGCGATACGGAGCAATTCAGAATTTAAATCATATTCATGTCCTTATTGCCAAAAATTTTTGATGAAGGGGAATGTAAGACGGTTAAAAATGACATGTCCACACTGTCAAAAGCTGATTGATGCAGAGGAGGATGAACTTTTAGGCATAAAGAGTTCTGACGGACAAGAGGAATGATGAACAGACCTTTTGTCGGTGTCGCAGTAATCATTACCCAAAATAAAAAAGTACTGTTGGGGAAGAGGAAGGGCGCACATGGGGCCGGTTGCTGGGCGTTTCCCGGCGGCCATTTGGAATTTAACGAATCCATTGAAGGCTGCGCCGCCCGGGAGGTTTGTGAAGAAACCGGTCTTTGTATTAAAAATTGCCGATATGCCACCTGTACCAACGACTTATTTAAGGACAAGAACAAGCACTATGTGACGTTGTTTGTTGTATGTGAATACGAATCCGGAGAACCGGAAATCAAAGAGCCTGATAAATGTGAAGAATGGCAATGGTTTTCCTGGAATGAATTCCCAACACCATTGTTTTTGTCACTGAAAAATTTGCTTAATCAAGATTTTAATCCCTTTACCGCGGAAAAATAAATCCCTTATTATATATCATTCCACTCCGGCGTTTTGCGAAATTGTCTGTAAACAATACCGGCGGATAAAAAACAGGGAGGGATGTTGGCAAAATCAAAAGCGGAAAAACGCAAACAGAAACGCAAGCAAAAGCAAGTGCAGGTCAGGCGGGCTAAGGCGGGAAAAGCAGTCGCAGACAAAGGCTGGTTTTACTATGAAGAAGCCTTTTATTATCATGATATCGCTGATTCTTCCCAGGCGCTTAAGTTCGTCAAAAAAGCAATCAAGTTGCTTCCCAAAGAAGAAGCGGTGATTCACCTTTTAGGGCAGATCGGCCAGACGTTGGGTGACTCTCAGGTACAGCTGGATGCCATGGATTGCCTTGAGAAAATCGGAAAAATAACAGATTCCATGCGTTATGAACGGGTCGTTTTTTTGATAAATTCGGAAAAATATGAACTTTGCTTAAAAACCGCTGAAGATCTGCTTGAAAATTTTACACAACTTAAGATTGACGATAAGCGCAGAAAACGGGCCACCATCAAAGATATCATTGCCTATTGCAAAGATGTAATTGCCGAAACCCGGGAGCGCGAGAAAACCATCCGGCAAATGGCAGAAATTTACAGACGGCAGGAGAGTTTGGCAGGGGCAGATCCAAAATGCCCGGCAGATAAAGCTGCCCCACCGCCCCCGGCATCCGAATCATCAACTGTTCAGCCGGTTAAAGGTAAGGCGCCTGAAAAACCGGCATCGGTTCCTGTGACCATAAATATTGACAAAGATGCGTTTGTCAAGGCCTTGGCCGGAACTGAAACCGCTGGGCCTGAGCTATATGAACTGGCGCTCATGAGTCACGAAATTCGATTTGCGGAATCCTTTGAAACCTTGATTTGCCTGCCGGGGCTTACGGAAATCCAATCGTTCTGGTATCAGGAGGAAACCGCCAAAAAAGTCCTCAAGCAATTCAGGGGACGGGCATTGCTCTCCGACGAGGTCGGGTTGGGCAAAACCATTGAGGCGTTGATCATCCTGTCGGAATATTTGCGCCGGGGGATGGTAAAAACTGCCTTGATTCTGACCCCGACCCCTCTGGTCTCCCAGTGGCAGACTGAAATGGCATCCAAATTCAACCTCAACGTGCCGTCAACGGACAGTCCGGAATTTAAATCAGGGGACGATAATTTCTGGGAACACAAGGTGGTGGTGGCATCCATCAACCAGGCCAAGTCAAAGAAAAATTGGGACTTGATCACCAGCCGGGAGTACGACATGGTGATTGTTGATGAGGCCCATCATCTAAAAAATAAGTCCACCTTAAATTTCAAACTGGTCAATGCCCTGAAGAAAAAATTTATCCTTTTGCTGACGGCCACGCCCGTGGAAAATAACCTCATGGAGTTGTATAACCTGATCACTCTGCTCAAGCCGGGGCAGCTTGAGACGGCTACCTCCTTCAGGGAGCGGTTCATGAAGCGCGGTGACCCCACAGACCCCCAAAACAGGGAAAAGCTTAAGCACCTGCTCGGCCAGGTGATGATCCGTAATACCCGGGCTCTGGCAGGGATTCATATTCCGCCCAGGTTTGCCACCACCATCCGTATTGCACCCACAAAGGGCGAGATCGTTTTTTATGAACGCCTCCAGGTCCTTTTGCATTTGCTTAACGATCAGAAAAAGGGGCAGGCAAAATTGATGATTAAAAATCTGCTGGCCCAGGCCGGGTCTTCCCCCAAGGCAGTGGAAGCCACACTGAACCGGATGCTTGAAAATCGGTCATGGCTGCTGGAGATTGAAAAAGAGATCAAAGCTGTTAGAAATCTGTGTCGGACAACTGTGGATACACCAAAGAATACGGCGTTGCTCAAGCTGGTCAAAGCGGACGGTGAAAAGCTCATTGTCTTTGTGAAATATACGGCGACCATGGAGCACCTGGCTGAATTTTTGGAGTGGAATGATGTCTCATTTGTTCTTTTCCACGGCGGTATGGCCAATGAGAAAAAGGATGCTGCCATCCAGGCATTTAAGGATAATAGCCAAGTGCTGGTCACTACGGAAATAGGCGGGGAGGGGCGCAATATCCAATTTTGTTCCCGGATGGTCAATTACGACCTGCCTTGGAACCCCATGAAAATTGAACAACGAATCGGCCGTATCCACCGCATCGGCCAGGAAAAGGAGGTGCGGATCTATAATTTTTGCGCCCAGGGCTCCATTGAGGATTATATCCTGGATATCCTGGACCGGAAAATCAATATGTTTGAGATGGTCATCGGAGAGATTGACATGATCCTGGGCCGGGTCCGGGGGGAAAAGGAGTTTTCGGATATGGTGTGCGACATCTGGGTGGATTCACAAAATGCTGAAGAGCGGGACCAGAGTTTCGCCAAACTGGGTACAAAGCTGAAACGGGCCAAAACAGGATATGTGAAAACAAGGGAACTGGACGGCAAGCTTTTTGGAGACAGTTATGAACTCTGATAGGCATGAACAGATTGATGCCATGGATTTTGCCTGCCGGTTTTTTAAAGCCCGGGGAGGGGAGGTGGAAGATCAGGGCCTAATCCGGGATATTCTGCTGCCTGAAGCTGCGGCCCAAACCCTTGGCATGGATGATTTTTTTAGAGTGGGGCCTGAAGAAGTTGTGGAAGAGGGGCGCTCAAAGGTTCATGCCGTGCAGCTGCATACCCCGTTGCTTGACCGGATGCTCACCCTGGCAGGAAAGTCCGCGCCTTTTGCCCGGGCCGAGTTGAAATTTGATTATATTAAAACTCAAGGGTTTGCCCGGCTGATTGCAGACCGGTTTCAATTTTATAAGTCCAAGGTCCGGGTGATGAAGACCGGAGAGGCAAGAACCCGGTATCTTGTACTTACCTGCCGGTATACCGCCCAGAGTGATGAGATAAAACAAGGTCTTGTGGAGATCTGTGTTAACATGGATACCGGTGTGGTTATCCCGGACATGTCCCAGGGCCTCTCCCATGTTCAAAAGGAATTCAGCATTAAAAATGCCGAAGGGCTGAACGACAAAGAAATTGAAGCGATCCGGACGGTTGTATCCAGATATGGACAAAACCTGGTAAAAGACCGGTTGGCTTCATTCGTGGAGAGCATGAACCGGCGGTTTCAAAGGGACACGGCAAGTCTTGACGCATATTACCAGGCACTTGAAAAGGAGATGCGGCAAAACCTTAGCAGAAGCGGGCTTTCCCAGGAGCTGGTCAGGGAACGGGAAGAAAAGATTGCCATGATTCCAACCGAACTTGCCGCCAAAAAAAAAGATTTGCTCAATAAATACGGGATTTGTATTGATTTTAAACCGGCAGCAGCCCTGTACCTGACATCTGCCTGTGTGACGGTGTTTGCCAGGCTGATCTCCGGTCGCAACAATACCGATTTTACCCTGACTTACAATCCTGTGACCAAGGACATGGACCCGGTTGCCTGCCAATCTTGTGGTGCCGGTACTTACGGTATCGGGTTAAGTCCCGATCTGAACATCAATTGCCTGAATTGTCTGGGGTTACGTCCCTCTTTTGGCGAATGAAAAATTTGAGTAAGACCATCGAAATTAATCCAGAACCTTGCGAATGGTTTGTGCAATTTCCAGGATTGTCACAGGCTTCGTGACGACTGCGGCTATGTCAACGCTGTTGGAAAAAGCGGCATCTACCTGACTGCTGTGTCCGGTGCAGATAATAATCGGAATGTCCGGGCGGATTTTTTTTATTGCGGCGCAGAGTTCAAGACCGTTTATGCGCGGCATGGTCATATCCGTTATGATCAGGTCGAACCGGGAAGGTGAGGCCGTGAATGTGGCCAGGGCTTTTTCCGGATCCTGGCCGGCCTTCACCGTGTAACCCAGGTTCATCAGCATGGTCCCCAGCATGTCAGTGAGTCCTTTTTCATCGTCCACCAGAAGAATGCTTTCCGTGCCCCCGGGTACGGGGCCGGTATCATCGGGTTCCTCGTCTGCCGGGGGCATGGGGTTTGCCGGAAACAGAACAGTAAACACAGTGCCGCACCCCATTCCACTTTTAACGGATATGGCGCCGCCATGGTTGTGGACAATACCATGGACAATGGCCAGTCCCATGCCCGATCCCTTGCCGACCTCCTTGGTGGTGAAATAGGGATCAAAAATTCTGTCCTGGATGGCAGGATCAATGCCTGTGCCGGTGTCTTCAATAGTGAGTCGAATAGCCTCCGTTGCCGCACGTGCCTTTAGTTCCAGCGCTTCTAAGTCATGGGTTTTTGCCGTTGTAAGGCAAATTGTCAGGGTGCCGCCGCCGGGTTCCATGGCCTGGGCTGCATTGTTGCACAGGTTGATAATGACCTGCTGGACCTGTGTGGGATTGGCATTGATTGTCTGTATCGGCTCATCAGTTTGGCACACAATTTCAATGGACGAGGGAATGGATGCCCTTAAAAACCGGACCGTATCGGTCACCAGTTTGGCCGGGTTTAAAAGCTGTTTTTTCTGTTCCGCCTGTCGGCTGAAACTAAGCAGTTGCAGGACAACATCCTTGGCCCTTAGGCAGGCGGCCTGAATCTCTTTGATGCGTGACCGGGCTGGATTCTCTTCGGGCAGGTCCAACAGTGCAAGTTGGGCATTTCCCAGGATGATTCCCAAGATGTTGTTAAAATCATGGGATATGCCGCCTGCAAGGGTGCCGATGGACTCCATTTTGCGGGCCTGCATAAGTTGGTGTTGCAGGGCTTCTTTGTCTTTCTCAGCTTTTTTATGTTCTGTAATGTCGGTTGCGGAACCCACAATGGCCACGGTCCTGCCGTTTTCCACCACCGGGTTCTCCCGGATTTCCACCATAATTTTGTGCCCTTTATTTCCTTTCAATTCAAGTTCATACGGGGGCTGACGCTGCCCGGTCTTAATGGCTTTTTCGGTATATTCAAAACCCTTGAGATTGATGGGGTTGTCCGTGACAAATTCAGTCCATCTCGTCATGGCCTCTTCGGGTTCGCAGTGCAAAATCTGTCTGCATTGGGGGCTGACATAAGTGATTTTATGGTCAGGTGTGTGGGTATAATACATGCTGGTGCTGTTTTCCAGGATGTTTCGAAGTTTTTCTTCATTTTCCCGCAGCGCCTTTTCCGTAACGATCCTTTCCCGGGTTTCCTTTGAAAGCCTTCGGCTTCGGAGCAGCACAATAAAGATGATGCTGACAGAGAACAAAAGAACCAAAATAATATATAGAAACACATCGTTGGGGTTGACACCATAGTCGTATTTAACGGACAGCCACTGGTTGCGAATATCACTTTTTTGTCGGGGAGACATGGCGGCAAGCGCTTTGTTAAAGATTGTAAGAAGCTCCTGGTGCCCCTTGGGGACGGCCATATACAGCTGATAATTGTCATAGGGCGTCGGTGCTGCAATTTTAAGATTTGCAAGTCCGGTTTTGTGAATCAGATAGGTAGCTGCTGCCAGGTTCTCTATGGCGGCATCTGCCCGTGAAAAGGAGACCGCTTCAAGCCCATGTAATGGGGATTGCACATAAAGGGGTGAGAAGTCAATTTTGTCCCTGGAAAGCCATTCCTGTGCAAGGGTTTGGGATACCATAGCCAGTGTTTTCCCATGAAGGTCTTCAAGGCCGCCTATAAAAGGGCTGTCGTAACGGGAGACAATAACCAGGGGGACGGTCAGATAGGGCTCGGAAAAATCAAGATAGGTTTCCCGCTCAGCCGTTTTTGCAATGCAGGTGATCAGGTCAATGTCTCCTTGCCGGACACGTTCCAGCACCTGGGACCAAGGAAGGTTTGCCTGAATACGCAGTTGAAGTCCTAATTTTGCCGCTATTTGGGTGGTGTAATCGACTGAGATGCCTTTTGGTTTACCCTTTTCATAATAGTGAAAAGGGGGAAAGGATCGCGGGCCTGCAATGGTGATTATGGGATGCTTGTTTATCCAGGACTTTTCAGCCGGGGTTAGCTGAAGGGTGCCGGCTGTACTATCTCCTGGGTTTTGGGCATGGGAATATGCAGGATTAATGAACGACAGTCCCATGATGAGTGCCGTCATCGTTATGATCCTTTTTAAATAGCGCCTAAAGTAGAGTTTCAACAGATTATCCGTATATATATATCGTGTTTTCCCAACTGTAATCCTCTTTGTTTTCAACTGGAAGTAGTATGTATCTGAACTCAAGGTGGGCGTCAAACAACTTATGATCGCTAAATTGAAAAATTGCTTTTTTGATTGTTTTGGTATGGGGCCGGCAATTATCAGGTTTTGTGTTCAAACCGGTTACCTAAAAGGTTGAAAGAGAGAACCGCAGCCATGATGCAAAGTCCTGGAAATATGGAGAGATAGGGGGCGGTGAACAGGTAGTCTTTTCCTTCCATAAGCAGGGTTCCCCACTCCGTGGCCGGGGGCTGGACCCCAAATCCGAGAAACCCAAGGGACGAGACGCTTAAAATTCCCTTGGCCATGCCTACCGTTGCCAGGACCGTCATGGAAGGCCGCACCGTGGGCAGAATATGCCGAAAAATGATTGTCACCGGGGATACCCCGGAAAGACGTGCCGATTTTACGTAAAGGGCTTCCCTGGCACTTAACGCGATACTTCTGGAAAGACGTGCGTATTTTGTCCAGGAGATGCAGCTGATTGCAAAGATCAGGTTAAGGTTGCCCGGCCCCATGATGCCGGCCAGGGCAATGGCTGCCACCATTTCAGGAAAGGCCAGAAACATGTCTGTTATGCGCATGAACAATTCGTCGGCAAAGCCTTTAAAAAAGCCTGCCACAAGGCCGATCGCCGTGCCCAGGCATGCAGATATGGCCACTGCGGCAAAGCCGATGCCGATGGATGCCCTGGCCCCGCATAGAATTCTGGAAAACAGGCACCGGCCCAAAACATCGCAGCCCATGGGGAAGTGGATAGAGGGCGGGCTCAACCGCATGTCCGGATGGGGGGTAAACGGATTATTGGGGGCAAACAAAGGTCCGGCCACAGTGAAGACCGCTAAAATAACCAGGACCCCGGCAGCCATGCCGGTGACGGGATTGCGTACCCAAAAAGTCATCAGACGGGCAGGGGAGAGGCTTTTTTTAAAAAAAGTCATTTCAGGCCAATCCTTGGATCCAGGGCGCTGCAGATCAGATCCACCACAAAATTAATCAGAACAAAAATCGCCCCGGTGAACAACACCACCCCCTGGATCAACGGATAGTCCCGGTTGCAGATGGCATCTACCATGAGGCTGCCGAGCCCCGGCCATGAAAAGACCACTTCCGTTATTACCGCACCCTCAAGAATCAGGCCGAATTCCAGTCCCACAATGGTGACCAAGGGGATGAGCGTGTTTTTGACCACATGTTTTGACAGCACCTTAAAAGAATCCGTTCCCCTGGCGCGCAGTGCCAGAACATGGTCTGATGCCAGGCTCTGGATCACGGACAGGCGCAAAAGCCTTGCAATATAAGCGGTAATGGATGTGCCCAGGGTCAGGGCCGGCATAATCAGGTGCTGCCAGGTGCCTGTGCCGAAACTGGGCAGCCAATGAAAGTGAACACTGAAAAAAGTTATCAACAGCAGGCCAAGCCAGAAATTGGGGATGGAGAGGCCCAGCACGGACAGGGATATTGATGCTGAATCCATCCATGATCCTTGTCTTAAACCTGCCAGGGTTCCCAGGGGCAGGGCCACGGCCAGGGCAAAGAGAATGGCCACAGCCGCCAACTCAAAAGTTTTGGCAAACCGGGTGCAGATCAGCTTGTCTACCTTTGCCTCTTCCACTAAGGAATATCCGAAATCAAGCTGCACCACATGGAACAGCCACCTGCCGTATTGGATTAAAAACGGCTGATCAAGCCCCTCTTTTTGTCTGATCCATGCGACGGTGGCCTGGTCCAGCTGGGCTTCTCCGCCGTACCTGGCCACGGCGATCTCCCTTGCCGCATCTCCCGGTGCCAGCAAAATCATTGCATAGGTTAGGAACGTGGCGCCGAATAGCACCAGAATCATACCGGCTGTTTTTTTTATGATAAAGCCGGGCATGATACTTTTTCCTTATTATATTCGGATGCAGTCGTATACATATGGCAAAAGACCGTGTGGCCGGGTGAAATTTTTGCCTGGGGAGGTGGCTGTTTTTGACAGATCGTGGCCGATTCCGGGCACCGGGGATGGAAGATACAGCCCCGGGGCAGATTCATGGCTGACGGTGCATCGCCTTTGAGCACCAGGCGCTCTCCTTTCCAGATACCTGGTGTGAAAGAGGCGGATAAAAGCGCCCGGGTATAGGGATGGGCCGGTTCGGACAGGATTTCCTGCCTGGTTGCGGTTTCCAGCATCCGGCCAAGATAGATCACTCCCACCCGGGTGGCTATGGCCTTGACCAAGGCCATATCGTGGGTAATGATAAAGGATGTGACCGGATATTTTTTTTTAATTTGGGACAAAAGACGCGTGATCCGGTTTTTGGTCAGGCTGTCCAGGGCAGTGAGCGGTTCGTCCAAAATGAGCAGATCCGGCCGGGTGGACAGAGATCGTGCAATACAGACCCGTTGGTTCTGTCCCCCGGAGGCCTGGAACGGTTTCCGATCTAAAAGGTCCTGGGTCAGGCCGGTGTCGCGGATGAGCCGGGCAAGGATTACGTCACGTTCTTTTTTGCAAATGCCCCTGGCTGCCAGGGGTTCTTCCATGGATTGGCCCAGGGTTCTGAACGGGCTCAGCGCCTGGATCGGGTCTTGGAACACCATTTGAATCTGTTTTATCAGAGCCTTATGGGCGTTGTCCCTGGGTTTGACGATTTTTTTACCCTTGAATGTCATACATCCTTCCTGAAAGGGAAGAAAACCTGCCAGGGCAAGGGCCAGTGTACTTTTCCCGGAGCCGCTTTCGCCGATCAGACAGAATGAATCCCCCTTTTCCAGGGAAAAGCAAATCTGCCTGACGCCCCAGAACAGTGAACCGCGGCCAAACCGGCTGGATCGATCCCTGAAGGCCACGCCTAAATTTTCAATCCGGATCAAAGGTTCGGGCACAATGCCTCCTGTCCCATTCCGGATATGAATTCCCTGGTATAGGCATGCTCCGGATGATTAAACAAGGTTTTCACATCATTGGTTTCAAGGATGGAGCCATGGCGCATAACCGAAATTGTGTCGCAGATATGGGCGGCCATGGCAAGGTCATGGGTAATCATTATAAAGGCTGTGTTCCGGGTCTGCCTGAGCCGGGAAATTAGTTCAAGGATCTGCAGGGCAATGGTGGGGTCCAGACCTGACGTGACTTCATCTAAAATCATGATCCCAGGGTTGCCCAAAAGCGCCATCACCAATTGGGCTCGCTGGAGCATGCCCCGGCTCCATTCATGGGGGTATTGCCGGCACCGCTGTTCGGGTGACGGGATTCCTACCTCTTTGAGCAGCTGATATACCCGGTTCATGGATTGATCGCCTTTGGGTAGAATAGACAATGCGTCTTTGAACTGGCTTGCCATGGTGAACACCGGGTCCATGGCCGATGCCGGATTTTGAAGCACCAGGCTGATCTTTTTGCCGCGAAACTGGGCAAAGGCACCGGCAGGCAGGGCTGACACCTGGGTATTGTCCAGAAAAATAGTGCTGGATACAATACGGGCAGGGGCTTCAAGCCGGACAAGGGTGCGTGCAAAAAGGCTTTTTCCGCACCCGGATTCTCCCACAAGGCCGTGGATTTCTCCCCGGTTAAGGGTGAAATTTACATCCCGGAGCAGTTCCCGGTCAACCGATTGGGTGCTGACAGAGACCTTAAGGCGCCTGACGCTGAGAATGTTTTGGCCGGCAGGGCAGGGCATGTGGCTATTCTTTGCCAATATTTGGGGTTAACAGATATTTTTCCGCCGGATGAATCCGGTAGCCCTTAACCTTGCCTGATATGGCTGTTACCATGGATTTATGGAACAGCACGATCACAGGATTTTCATCATGGATAATCTGCTGGGCCTGGTTGTACAGGCGGGTCCTTTCTTTTTGATCAAAGCAGGTTTTGGCCGCCTGGAGCAACTGGTCCAGTTTTGGATTGGCATAGCCCATGACGTTGGATCTGGCATGGGTCATGAACACATCCGACAAAAAGGCATCCGGATCTCCCTGGGGGGCTGTGTTCCACATCTGAAGGTTCAGATGAACCCGTCCCTGCTTCATAGCTTGATTTATAGGAGAACCTTTCTTTGTCACCCGGATTCCGGTATCGATCCCCACCATTAACAATTGAGATTTAATCAGTTCCAAGGTGGGTTTTAAGGCGGCCCGGTTTTCATAGGTCCACATCTCAAGGTGCAGCGGCTTGCCGTTTATTTCCCGGATACCGTCGCCGTCAAGATCTTTTGCGCCGGCCGCATCCAGCAGGGCGGCTGCTTTTTCAGGCGAATAGGCATAAGCTGAAAGCGCAGTGTTGCACCAAGGCATAACTTTGGGGAAAACCGATGCCCCGATCTCAGCGCCAATGCCGCCAAGCACTGATGCCAGAATCCGGTTGCGGTCAATGGCATAATTCAACGCTTTTCGCAGATTGGGATCTGCTAATGGACCATCTTTTACCCTGACAAAGAAAAAGCAGAGCCTGGCGGTTGGCCGGTGTTTGATTCTGGTCTTAACACCATTATCCTGTTTCATCAGGCGCAGGGCATCCAGTTCCGGAAAATTGGTAGCGATGTCAATTTTTCCCGACTCAAAGGCCAACATACGGGAAACCGGGCTCTTGATCACATAAAGTTCGGCCTGTGCAAGCTTTGGTGTTCCGTTCCAATACCTATGAAAAGCTGTTACAACGGTTTTTTCATTGGGCACCACCTTTTTGAGCTGAAACGGCCCTGTTCCGGCAAGGGTGTTGCCTGACAAATCAATGATTCCGGTTTCAGGAGACGAAAGATTGTAAATAAAACCGGCATTGGGGTGAAGGGTTTCGATAATCAGGGTTTGGGGATTTTTTATTGTAATGGTTTTTATATCTAAAAGTCCCTGGATTCGTTTATTGAACCCATCGCTGTTTTCATTGATCAGACGTTCAAGGCAGATTTTCACTGCCTGGGGCGTCATGGGCAGACCATTGTGAAAAAAAACATTATCCCGCAATCGGATTTCCCAGGATACCGGCGAAAGATTGTTAAATCCCCGGGCCAGCCAGGGAATCAGGTTCATGTTAAAGTCCAGGGCAAACAGGGTCTCTGTAATGCCGGCTTCGCTTGCATACCACCCGTTGGACCCCTTGGCCGGATCAAGATCAGTGCCCGAAGGGCCAAAGGGCTTGGCAATGGTGAAGGGCTCTGTGGCAAACGCCTTGGTTGTCCCCAAACAAAAGATCAGACAGAGCATCAGACAAAAAACGGCTCTGCCGGGCCGGGATGAAACGCCCGGTCCGGCAGGGGAAGGATTTATATGTAAAATAGTCATAGAATACTCTTAAGTTCTCATTACAGGGTTACAGACACTGTGGCCATGACTGTCCGGCCGGACTGAATATAGTATTCATAATATTCCTCATCAAACAGGTTGTCCACCGACAGGGTCACGGACACTTTTTTAACCGGCCTGAATGTGACTTGGGCATCCACAACAAAGGAGTCCGTATAATCCTTGAATGTGGAGCTGGAATAGGGGTTTTTCCGGTCATCATATACGATGTCGGAATATCTTAGGTTAACAGACGCGTCCCAATAGCGGCTGAAATATCCTAGCCAGAAGTTGAAAATATTCTCCGGCGTTTCATCCACTATCCAACTATCTTTACCAAGCTCATTATTGGGGTCGTGATATTCAGACCAGTTATGGGTATAATGGATACCGCCTTTGAAATTCCAGGGCAGATCCGCCTCTAAAGCCAGTTCAATGCCATCTACTTCGGCTTCTGCAACGTTAAAATATGTCCTTATATATTCATCTCTGAGGGATGAATATTTCTCGACTTTTGAAATAATACCGTCAAAATCATTCTGGAAATATGTGGCCTTGACACGCAATTGTTTGTTGAGAAACTGCCACTCCGTACCGATTTCCCAGGATGTATTTGTATATGGGTCCAGATCCGGATTCCCCTGGCCAACCGTTGGGATGCCGTCACTGTCGGTATAGTTATATGTTCCCATTCTTTGATACAGGGTGGGGGCAGTAAATGATTTGCCGTAAGACGCCCGTAGAACGCCATTATCTGTCAGTCGGTAAAGGATGGAAGCCTTGGGGCTGAATTGGCCGTCATCAATATCTTCCGCAGATGACGTGCCGGCGGCACTGGTGTAATAGGATGTATCCGTAGCCCACCAATGGTCATACCGGCCCCCAAGATACAGGGTGAGGGGGGTAACGGGGGTGTATTCGGCCTGGATAAAAGTACCCCAGGTCAGGCTTTCCCCTGAATTCCGGGAACTGACAGTGGTCCAGCTGTCCCAGTCACTGGCGCTGGATAAATTATAAACGGTATCTTCAGCGGTTTCTTTAACGCCCTGGGTACCCACGGTCAAAAGCAGCTGGTTGTCCAGGATATGGAAAGTGGCGGACAAATCTCCCTGCAGCAGATCATTGTCTTTTATTGTGGTTGTTGTCGATGTATTCGAGTGTTCCTGGTTCTCCTTATCACTGTAGCCGATAAGGGCATTGATATCGACCTTGTTGGGTACAGAGTAATCATAATGAAGGGTGTGGACATAGGATTCTTTTTGGTAGCCTGTCCTTTGGAAGGCAACATCGTCTAGATCAACCTCATAATAGTCGGAACCAATCCGGTAATATGCGGTGCCAGATGTAATGGGGGTGCCGTCAGCCTGGCTTAAAGAACTTCCGCCGCCCCGCCATCCATACTCTAACTCGCTGATGTTAAAGCTATACCAAATTTTAGAATAGTCGGAAATTTCATAGCCGGTTTTCAAAAATGCGCTATGGTCTTCATACCAGTTCTCCCCCATTGTTCCTAAATACGCACGGGTCGTATCCTTTTCGGGGTCAATATCCGTTGCTACGTTGGCGGCAATTTGGGCGCCTGCGCCTGGAACAACTGGGGCCCCCGGGGTCGTAGTGACAGGATAGTTTTCATACCCGTCGGTGGTCCGGTACTTAAAGCTTAAGGAGTAGAAAAATTTGTCCCCAAGGTTTTTTTCAGCCCAGGACAGGTTTTCTGCATCACTTGAAGGGCTAAATGGCCGATCAGCAATGCGGGCACTGTAATACTGGGTGTTGTCGGAACCATAAGTAAAAGAGGCCTGCGCTTCCATCTCATAGGGGATTTTGGTGATGTAGTTAATCACACCGGTTTGGGCAAGGGTGCCGTAAAGGGCGGAAAAAGGACCTCTGACCACTTCAATCCTTTCAATATCCTTCATGGGGATGGCGCCGGTGTCATAGTATTGGGCGTAATCATACCAGCTCAGGCCGTCTACCAGAACCAGGGCTTTTTGTCCACGAATCATCGGGCGGGACCAGTAATCTGCCAGGCCGTTATAATGGCGGGGGTAGATGCCTTCTGTCCGGAACAACGGGGCAAAGGGATGATCTGTATTAAAGGCGTTAATTTCCTCTTCGGAGATGATTGAAACAGAGGCCGGTGAATCCAGAGGCGCCTTGGGCGTTTTGGTGGCAATCACCGTTATGGTCTCCAGTTCTTCACTGGTTTCGGTCCGGGCAGATGCCGTGTCAATGGTATCTTGTGCAGCATCCCCGGCAGCCCAGGCTGGTGAATACAGCGCAAGAGTCGTTGTGACGGCAACGGTGAACAGAACATGTTTTACAACTCTCATTTTTCTTTTTCCTTGATATAGGGGTTAAACTAAAAAATAACAAATGACCCGCTCATTTGTTTCCATAGACGATAAAAAAAACTGGAGCCGAAAGCTGGCCAGCACCGTATGGATTTTTGCTGAAATGCCGCGGAATGTCCCAGGAAAGGATATCCTTGAACCCGGCCTTGTGCATGAGTTTTCCGGCATCATTGATGGTCACGCCTCTATAAAGAGGAAGACTTTTGATCAGCCCGGCATAGTGGGAGAAAAAACGGCAGGAAATAAAACTGCGGGTTTTTAAAAATCCCTTGATCCCTTTCAGGACCAGCATGTGGATGCGTGACCAGGTAATATTCTGCCAGTATCCGTCGGAGATGATAATGCGGCCTTCGGGTTTAAGCACCCTGTGCCATTCCCGGATAGCGGCCTGGGGATCGGGAAGGGTCCAGACAAGATTTCTGGTCACCACCACATCGAAGGTGTTGTCTTCAAAGGGAAGATGTTCTGCATCGCCTGTCCGGAAATCGCAGGAGAGGCCATCCTGCAGCGCTTTTTGTTCGGCACGCGTAATCATGCCCGGTGAGATGTCTATGCCGGTCGTTTTGAAACCTGCTTTGGCCAGGTAAAAGGCCAACTGCCCCGGCCCTGTACCTACATCAAGTGCCCGCATGTCATTTCCTTTTACATGGGTCACCAAGGCGTTGATGGTGGATTCCCAGTCGTTTACCGTTTCAATGGATTTTGCCTGATCCAGTTCGTAACTTGAGCTTCTCCAGTTCCAGTATTTTTCAATGCGTTTTTTGAGCAGGTTCATGCCGCCGGCTGCCATTGATCTCTCCTTTTTCGGGTCTGTTTTGAGCCGCATGCCAAAAAAAAACCACAAAGGTCCGGCATGCAGCTAAGCACGTTGAACCTTCGTGGTTATTGTTGTTTATGTGGTTGTATTAAGGCAGTTTTATACTGCCTTATTATTTTTTTTCCGGGATTCTTCCGGAAATGTCACAGGTAAAAACCGCTGTGAAATAGTCGCCTTCAGGCAAAATTTCATGCCTCTATATTAAATCCAATATCTAATAGTCAAGAGGAATACTTTCCGGATAATAAAAAGCTAAACACAACACCCCCTGGCTTGGATGGGTTCCCGGCGAAGGGAACCGTCTTTTCCGGCAAGAAAAAACACATTGAATAAGTTCATGCATAAAGCAATGTTTACGGGGATGATGCTGATGCGCTGACCAAGGGAGGGCGGCTTTTTACACTGACTGACGTCCACCCATCCATGCTCCTCATGGAGTCTGAAAATTTTCGCTTCGGGGTATTCACACACATAACCCATTTCAAGATTTTTACCGGCAAGCAGCTGTTTGGCACAAAGGGCTTTGGAGCCTGCATCAATGATCACCTGGCCTTCAACCCTGTCTGAGATGACCGTAGCCACAACCCGGGCCGCGCAGTCTAAAATTTCGCAATGGTTGAATTTTAATTCAAAATAGTCGTTGAGATACATGGTCCCCACCCGGATTTCGTTGACATGATTGACCAGATGGGTATTGAAAAGGGAGGGGCTAGATCCTGACGATACGGTTTCCGGTGTGAGTCCTGCCCGGCACAGTGCCTTATATGTGGGATCCCACAGCGTATTAATCTGTCTAAAATGCGCTGGATCCCGGGCCGCATCCCCGTACAGGTGGCCAAGATAAAGCTGAACCCCCTCATAGTGCAGGCCGGGTGCTTTTGTTGCATACCGGGCTAGTGCCACCACGTCTTCGGGATCTGAAGTGCCGCATCGGTGGAGCCCGGCATCAAAAATGATGTGGATGCCGATCCGGGTTTGGTTTGCCTGTGCGGCTTTTGACAGGCACGCCATCAAATGCCGGGAATCAACCGCCACCCGAATCGTGTGCCGGGCTGCCATATCTGCAATCATTTTTATCTGCTGTTTTCCCAGCACAGGATAGGCCACGGTAATGTCTGTGCCGGGGTTTTCTGCCAATGCCAGTGCTTCGCCTGCCTTGGCCACAGCAATCCCTTTTGCCCCGGCCGCCATCTGCATCCTTGTAATATAAATGCATTTATGGGTTTTAACATGGGGCCGGACCATGAAACTGTGGCGGGCAGCATAGTCATGGATGCGGCCGATGTTCTTTTCAAGTCTGTTTTCATCAATGATCAAACAAGGGGTGGGAATATCCGCTGCGACATCATACATATGGTCTGTTATTTCCATGATCGGCACTCCTTTTTAATTTTTTACGCTTACCGAAAAAATTAAACGTCTGATTTGTTTTTTACATTATTGTATGTTTAGAAATACAAACAATAGATTATTCTGCTTTACTTCGCTTTTTTATTTTCTTATACATTAATTCTATTGTTAAAAGGTTTAAATATAGGAGGAAACATTGAAAAAAATTATTTGTTGTCTGGCGGCTGTCATTGCAATGACCATGGTTTTTTCTTCATCTGCGTTCTGCAAAAGAGAGACTGTCATTAAAATCGGCATTAATGCGCCCCTGACCGGCGATATTCCAAAGGTTGGTGAAGGCACAAAATATGCCGCTGAAATGTGGCTGTCAGACATTGAAAAGGCCGGCGGACTTGAAGTCGGCGGCCAGAAGTACAAGGTTGAGCTGGTCGTTGAAGACAATGAATCCAAAGCGGAGTCTGCGGTAAAAGCCAACACTAAAATGATCAGCCAGGATGACGTTCTGGCCATTGTAGGTCCCCAGTCTTCCAAACAGGCTGTGCCGGCCGGTGAAGTGGCAAACAAATACAAAACCGTCATGATCAGCCCCTGGTCCACCAACCCGGACACCACCATGAACCGCCCCTTTGTATTTCGCGGCTGTTTCCTGGATCCCTTCCAAGGTCCTGTTGTGGCTAATTTTATTACCGATGAATTCGGGTTCACCAAGGCGGCTGTCCTTTATGATGTGGCCTCTGACTATCCAAAAGGGTTAGCCGAGGTATTCAAGGAAGCATGGGAGAAAAAACATGGTGAAGGCGCCGTCGTTGCCTTTGAAAGCTTCACCACAAAAGATACGGATTTTTCTTCCCAGCTGACCAAAATCATCCAGTCCGGTGCCCAGGTCCTTTTTACCCCGCAGTACTACAATGAAGTGCCCCTGATTGCCAAACAGGCCCAAGAGCTTGGATGGAAAGGACCCATTGTGGGTTCCGACTCCTGGGGATCTGCCGAGACCGTTGAGCTGTGTGGCGAAGCCTGCTACGGCCAGTTTTTCTCTTCCCATTACGCAGCCGCCGGTGCCAAAGGCGCAACCAAGGAATTCATTGACCGCTACAATGCAAAATACGGATATATCCCCGATGATGTGGCAGCCCTGACCTGGGATGCCCTTCGTCTGGCCCAGCAGGCCATTCAAGATACCGGCAAATTGACCGGCAAAATTGAAAAAGACCGTCAAGCTGTCCGGGATGCCCTTGCAAAAATTAAAAATTTTGCAGGTATCACCGGCAACATGACCTTTACCGAAGAGGGTGACCCGGTTAAATGTGCGGTTATCGTAAAAATTAACGATAAGGGTGAATACGAGTTCTACAAATCCGTATGCCCCTAACAGGCGTATGGGAGATATTCGTTAATACGTTTTTAGTTGGAAAAAAAATAACTGCCGCCATATGTTGCGGCAGTTATTTTTTGAACTTAATTTCCAGTGTTTTAACAGGAACTGCTGCATGGAATCGTTTACAGATCTGATACCGTTTTTTATTCAGAACTTTATCAATGCACTCCAGCGAGGAAGTTTTTACGCCGTGATCTCCATCGGGTACTCCATGGTTTACGGCGTTTTGATGCTTTTTAACTTTGCCCATGGTGATATCTTCATGCTGGGCACCTATATCGGTTTTGGTATTGCAACGCTTTTTCTTGCGTTGTTTGCAGGCGTTTTACCCGGGCCTGTTATTTTTGTAGCCACCATTGTGGTGACCATGTTTTTAGCCTCCTGGATCGGGGTGTTTGTGGAAGTGGCAGGTTACCGCCCTTTGCGCCAAGCACCCCGGGCCTCTGCCGCCATCACGGGCCTTATGATCGGCATTATTTTCGAAACCGGTATTTTGATTCTTCTGGGTGCCAAACGCTTAAGCTTTCCACCGCTCATTGAATCGGTCTCCTACAATGTGGGCGGGGTCTATTTTACCAATATCAAGGTGATGATCATTATCATCAGCTTGCTGCTCATGCTGGCGCTGCACACCTTTATCCAGAAAACCAAATGGGGGATGGCCATGCGGGCCATGTCCTTTGATTTTCTTGCCGTACCCCTCATGGGGGTCTCCATCAACATCATGGCGCCTTTAACCTTTGCCATTGGTGCGGGGCTGGCGGCGGTGGCCGGCATTCTCTACGGCCAGGCATATCCCATCCTGGATCCGTACATGGGAGTGCTGATTGGCTGGAAAGCCTTTGTTGCCGCAATTCTTGGCGGGCGCGGTTCCATTAAGGGCGCAGCGTTGGCAGGTTACCTTCTCGGGTTTATTGAAATATTCGTCGCCACCATATTTCCGTCAACCTTACGTGATCTCATTGCCTATTCCATTATCCTTTTGATCCTGACCTTCAGGCCAAGGGGATTTTTCGGCATGGAGCACAGCACCAAACTGAGGCTGTAATATTTTTTCTTTACCCGTTTTTTAGAAAGAAACGTTGCCATGAAGATTGTACAATCAATAAAAAATTTCCTATCGAACATACCCATGGCAGGCTGGCTTTTAGGGATGCTGGCTGCCGTGTTGATTGAATATTTCTGGGGATACGACTATATTTCCTACTACCTGGGCCTGCCCAAGATCCCGGTGCTATTCGGTGCCATTATCATGCTCAAAGATCCGGTGATGATTCCCGGGGCCCTGGCCTATGACCTGGTTGTTTATATGCTGCCGGTCTGTATTGTGGGAAAAGCGTCTGCATTTTTTACCAACCCATTGGCAGGTGCCATGGAGAAGCTGCCTTTATGGCTCTCTGTGCTGATTCATTTGTGCTGTTTTTACGGCATCTTGTCCCTTTGGGCCGGAATCAACGACTATCGCGTGCTTGTGGTGAAATTGACGCTGATCTCCATTATTCTGACCATCAGCATCAACGTTATCAACGGCTACCAGGGTGAGTTCTCCTGTTCCCATCCAGGCTTCATGGCGGTGGGGGCCTATGTCTCGTCCGTGATTACCCTGGTTTTGTTTGCCAATGACAAGATTTTCGGGGCTGCCGTGCTGCCGCCAACCCTCGGGCCGTGGCTTTTCCCCTTTGCTCTAATCATGGGTGGGATCGCAGCGGCCATTGCTTCGCTTTTAGTGGCCATACCCTCATTTAGGACCCGGGGGGATTACCTGGCCATCATCTCCCTGGCATTCATGTTCATCGTCAAAAGTGCGGTGGAAAATCTTAATGTCATCGGCGGTGCCAGAGGCATGGGTGGGCAACCTGATCTGGCCCCGCTCCCTGTGATTTTTATCTGGACCATGCTGTGCATCTGGGTGATTCATAATTTCGTCACCTCCATCATGGGAAAGGCCCTGAATGCCGTGCGCGATGATGAGGCCGCTTCCGAGTCCATGACTGTAAAAACCCGGAAAACCAAGATGACTGCGTTTATGTTCGGTGCATTCTGGGCCGGTGTGGCCGGCGGTCTTTTTGCTCATGTGCTGACCTATATAAACCCGGGCATGTTCAGCATTAACCGGCTTGCCGAAATCCTTGCCATGGTTTATTTCGGTGGCCTGAATTCAATTGTGGGTTCCATTGTGGGCGCCGTTTCCATCAATATTTTAGGCGAAGCCCTGCGGCCCCTGGAGCTGTTCAAGTGGATCATTATTCCGCTGATACTGATTTTTGTCATGATCTTCAGGCCCTACGGCTTGATCTCTTTCAGGGAGATCAACGCCGGAAAACTGCTTGCGGCCAAAAAGAACAAATAAGGAGGGCACCATGACGCCTTTGCTTCATGTAGATAAAATGACCCACTATTTCGGTGGATTACGGGCAGTCCACAACTATAATCTTTCGGTTGGGCCAAATCAGATTGTCGGCTTGATCGGCCCAAACGGGGCGGGCAAGACAACCGTTTTCAACCTGATCACCGGGGTCTATACCCCCACCGAAGGCCGGATTACACTTGAAGATGAAAATATTGTAGGACTTGAAACCAATGAGATTGCGGCCAAGGGGCTTGGCAGAACGTTTCAAAATTTAGCCCTGTGGCGGCATATGAATGTTCTGGATCATATTAAAATGGCCCACTATTCCCAACTCTCCTACAGCCTGTTCGACGCATTCTTCAACACCGGCAAATGCCGCAGGCAGGAGGCCAAAGCCGAAGAGAATGCCTACCGGCTTCTGGAACTGTTTGATATTAAGCAGCATGCCGACCAGCTGGTGACCAGCCTGCCTTACGGGGCCCAGCGGCGGGTGGAGATGGCCCGGGCCATGGCCACTAATCCCAAGGTGCTTTTTCTGGATGAACCCACTGCAGGCATGACCCCTGACGAGCTGATCCAGATGATTAAAATTATCAGGCAGGTACACCGGGATTTCGGGGTGGCGATTTTTTTGATTGAACACCGTATGAAATTTGTGATGGAACTTTGCCAGCATATCCAGACCCTGGTGTTCGGCGAAGTGATCGCCCAGGGACCTCCCGAAGAGATCCAGAACAACCCCCAAGTGATTGAAGCCTATCTGGGCAAGGAGGATTTGACCTGATGCAGCTGAAAGTTAAAAATCTTAAAGTGTCCTACGGCAATATCAAGGCGCTTCACGGGCTGGATTTCAGCATTAATGCCGGTGAAATCGTCACCATTATCGGTGCCAACGGTGCCGGCAAAAGCACCACCCTCCGGGCCATTTCCAGGATGGTGCCCAGTGAGCCGGGTTCCGTCATTGAATTTGAGGGCGAAGATGTGTTGTCCTATAACACTGACAAGGTGGTCAGCCGGCTGGGCATCTCCCATGTGCCCGAAGGCCGAAGAATCTTCGGCAACCTCACGGTAACCGAGAACTTAACCCTGGCCTGTTTTGCCAGAAAAGATACCGAGCAGATTGAAAAGGATAAAAAGTGGGTATTTGATCTGTTTCCCCGCCTTGAAGAACGAAAAAATCAGATTTCCGGCACCCTGTCCGGCGGAGAGCAGCAGATGCTTGCCGTGGGCCGCGGTTATATGAGCGGTCGAAAACTCATGATCCTGGATGAGCCCTCCATGGGACTTGCACCCTTGCTCATGCTTGAAATGTTTGATGCCCTCAAAGAGATCAATAAATACGGCACCACCATCCTTCTTGTGGAGCAAAATGCCCGGCTGGCGCTCAAGTTTGCCCAGAGGGGGTATGTGATTGAACATGGCAAGCTTGTGCTTGAAGGCCCGGCAGATCAACTGCTTGACGATCCGGAGGTGAAAAAGGCGTACCTGGGTGCCTAAGTGTTCTAATCAGCGTGTTTTCATGGATAAGGATATCCTTTTTCTGGGGATATCCACCGCAAGGATGCGAACCTTTACTTGCTGCCGCACTTTGACCACCTCATTGGGATCCTTGACAAACCGGTCTGCTAACTGGCTGATGTGGACAAGTCCGTCCTGGTGGACTCCGATATCCACAAAAGCGCCAAATGCCGTGACATTGGTTACAACGCCGGGAACAACCATGTCAGGCGCCAGGTCTTTCATCTCATGGATATTTTTGTCAAAGGAAAACGCCTGGAACGGCTCTCTTGGGTCCCGGCCCGGGGCTGCCAGCTCGGCAACAATGTCCTTGAGTGTGGGAAGTCCTGTGGTCTCCGTCACATAGGGGGTAAGGTCCATAGTTTGCACCGACGCTTTTGCCGTCATCATCTCTTCCACACGACAGCCAAGCTCTCTGGCCATCTGTTTAACCACGGCGTAGGATTCGGGATGGATGCCACTGCGGTCCAGGGGATTTTTTCCGTTTTGGATCCTTAAAAATCCTGCGGCCTGTTCATATGCTTTTTTGCCCAGGCGGGGCACCTTGAGAAAATCGGTTCTGGAGTCAAATGCACCATTTTCGTCCCTGTATTTGACCATGTTGGCGGCGATGCCGGCGTTCAGGCCGGATACCCGGGATAAAAGCTGCTTTGATGCGGTGTTGGCTTCCACACCCACTTGGTTGACGCAGGAAACTACCACATCGTCCAGGGCTGCTTGAAGCATGTTCTGGTCCACATCGTGTTGGTACTGTCCCACCCCAATGGACTTGGGCTCCACCTTGACAAGTTCCGCCAAGGGGTCCATGAGCCGTCTGCCGATTGAAACAGCTCCACGGACCGTGATGTCATGGTCAGGAAATTCTTCTCTGGCTGTTTCAGATGCTGAATAGATAGAGGCCCCGCTTTCATCCACCATGATCACATCCACATCTTCGGGCAGCGCCAGCTCTCTGATGAAGTTTTCCGTTTCCCGGCCGGCTGTGCCGTTTCCCACGGCGACGGCCCGGATTTCGTATCTGGAGACAAGTTTGGGGATGAGTTGTGCGGCGGATGCTTTCCCGTTTGGGGTATGGGGGTGGATGACATCATGGTGAACCAGCTTTCCCGTGGTATCCAGGCAGGCGATTTTACAGCCGGTTCGGAATCCCGGGTCAACCGCCAGCACGGGCTTGCCGCCAAGGGGAGGGGAAAGAAGCACCTGCCGTAAATTGTCCGAGAAAACCGCCACGGCCTTCTCATCGGCCTTTTGTTTGAGCATTCTCAATACCTCATTTTCAATGGATTTGGACAGCAGGCGTTTGTAGGCATCTTCGGCGGCGTCAAGGATCTGTTCCCGGCTTTGGGGCGTGATGTTTCTTTTACCCGGGTAAAGTCCATGGATGATATTCAACGCCTTTTTTTCATCGGGCAGGACATGGACACGCAAAATTTTTTCAGCAGCGCCCCTGAGCATGGCAAGTATCCTGTGGGACGGCGCTTTAAATGCCGGTTCCCCCCAGTCAAAATAGTCCTTGAATTTGGCACCGTCTTCGGCTTTGCTTTTGATTACCGTCGTGCGGATTATGGCGGTTTTGACGAACAGATCCCTGATCCCTGACCGGATGGACGCATCTTCGTTAATGATTTCGGCAATAATATCCCTGGCACCTGCCCATACCGCTTCCAGGTTTGCCACATCCGGCCCGATGAATCCGGTTGCCTCTTTTTGAAGGTCGATGCCGCTTTTAGGTTCCAGAATCAGCCGGGCCAGGGGCTCCAACCCTTTTTCCCGGGCGATGGTGGCACGGGTCCGCCGCTTGGGCCGATATTTTTCATACACATCTTCCAACCGGGTCATGGAATCGGCATTTTCGATGAGTTGGCCTAATGCTTTGGTATAAAGCTGCCTTTCCTCCAACGATTTGATAATGGCCTGTTTTCTGGCTTCCAGCTCTTTTAACGCCGTTGCCCGGTCCCGGATATCGGATATGGCTACCTCGTCCAGGCTGCCTGTGCGTTCTTTTCGGTATCTTGCTATAAACGGCACTGTGGAGCCCTGGTCCAGTAGATCCAGAACTGCGGCCACCTGGTTTTCTTTAAGGCCGGTATCCCGGCTGATCGTTATTTGGATATTCATGTGGTTTTATTACAGCGGGCCTGGGTAAAAAGTCAATGGCTTCAAGGCCGGACGGCGGGGGTACCGTAGGTAAGTGAGCTATATTATAATTTTTTTTCCTGGTAAAGACACAAGGAAAAATTTTAATATATTAAATTTTTCCTTGTCATCCCGGCAACGGTCAAGATAATCTCCCATACACCGTTTTTTAACAGGTGAGATAGCCTATTGGAGGCTAAGTGTTTGCCACAAAATCTATTCTTTCAGAGGAGGACGTACAATGATGAAAAAAATTTTGAAATTTGTTGTAGCTGTCAGCTGTTTTTTAGCTTTAACCAGTGGCCCTGTTTTCGCCAGTGGCAGCAAAGCAGCCAAACCCAGTCCGGATGAAGCAATAGCCATGCTGAAAGCGGGTAATGAGCGTTTTGTAACCGGTAAAGCAACCCAGCCTCATACGGACGTTGCCCGCCTTGCACTTGCCGGCAAAGAAGATCAAGGCGATCACGCCTATGCAACCGTAATCACCTGCTCGGACTCCAGGGTTCCGGTTGAAATTCTGTTTGATGCCGGTGTTATGGACATTTTTGTGATTCGTGTTGCCGGTAATGTTTTGGATGTTGATGAGATCGGGTCTGTTGAATATGGCCTTGCCCATGTAAAGACCCCGGTATTTGTCGTGCTTGGACATACCCAATGTGGTGCTGTAACCGCTGTGACAAAGGCGGTTCAAGGTCACGGCCACCCATTGGAAAGAAATATCCCCCCGCTGGTTGATAACATCATTCCGGCAGTGAAAAAGGCGATGTCAGACAACCCACATGTCCATGGTACGGATATAATACCTTATGCAATTGAGGAAAATATCTGGAAGGGCATTGAAGACCTGTTCATGGCAAGCCCTTCTTCCCGCGATCTGGTGAACGCAGGGAAAGCCAAAGTTGTCGGCGCGATTTATGACGTATCAAATGGAAAAATCGATTGGTTGCCTGAAGCAAAAACCATGGAAATCCTAAAGAAAGTTGAGGCAAATCCCGATAGAGCCATGGAAGCAATGGCCGAATAATTTTGCCTCAAAATTTAATACAAAAAGGATAATAATTGCCGAACAAATCGCGGTGCTGACGTCAGTACCGCGTTTACATGCTATGGACGAACAAGATGGGGGCTTTTTTTCGAATTTCTAACCTCCAGAACCAACCTTTTGGACGTAAAAACCAAAAGAAATAAGTTGAATCAAACCAGGGCCAACGCTCCCTTTTCTAAACGGCCAGAAGAAGACTTCCCCATTTTCATTTGCTGCCCAAGGGGCGATGCGATCAGCAGATTGGTCGATGCCCTGATTTGATGAAAGAGCAAAATGCAGAGAAATGACGCAATAAAACCTGTGAGATTCAAACGGTGGATCATAGCGCTGCTGGTCTCCGCCGTCTGCCTCCAGGCCGGTATGGCACAGTCTAATGAGCGTCTTAATATCGGGTTTTCCCGGTCGATTATCGGTGCGGTTAACGAGAACGATGCCATGGCCGTGATAAAGGTCTGGGCCACGGAATTGATGGTGTCTGCCAATCTTTTGGTTAACGTTCAGCCCCAAATTTATGGGGATGTCAGGGAAATGGAAACCGCGCTTAAAGAGAACAGGACTGATTTTCTCTGCTTTACCATAATGGAGTTTGTTGATTTGCAGCATTTGTTGTACCAGGAAAAATTCATTTTTCCCGTGCTTGGACAGAGCATGACCGAAGAATATCTTTTGATTGCCCGCAATAATAGTTCTATTGCCCAGATCAAAGATCTCAAAGGCTGCTCCCTGATATATCCGAAGAATCCAAGAACCGTTTTGTCTGTTATTTGGCTGGATGTTACACTGGCACGGGCAGGGCTGTCCGCAGCGGCGTATTTTTTTAGCCGGATGGTGCCGGTGGGCAAGGTCAATGAGGCCCTTCTACCTGTTTTTTTCGGCAAGGAAGATGCCTGCCTGGTGACCCGAAAGAGCTTTGACATTATGGCGGAACTCAATCCCCAGATTTCACGTCAACTTAAAATTGTGGGCACATCCCAACGCTATATCCCTAATTTTCTTGCATTTCGTAAAAATTACCAATCCAAAATCAGAGAAATCATTTTAAATCAGATTGACACCTGGGACAATACTCCTGGGCGCATTCCCATTTTCCCGGTTTGAAAAAAGCCTATCTTTGAGAACAAAAAACGTGATAGTTTCTTCTCGCTGAGACGACTATAAAATTGGACTGTGCTGATGAAAAAAGCTGAAGATTGCAATACTGTTGAAGAAGTCTATGCCTGCCTGAAAGAACTGGAGGACGATCCGAGGTTGGTTCGCAATGCTCAAGAATTGGAGCAGGTAGAACGTGAAATACTTGGGTATACGAATCGACTGAGCGCCTTGCTTTTAAA
>NZ_KB893050.1 GCF_000373985.1 Desulfobacter curvatus DSM 3379 | reverse complement strand
TAGCTGATAAACAAGGGCATGAGGTCTTAAGGACACCACCTTATCATCCCGAGTTACAACCAATAGAGTTATGTTGCGAGTGGTCTTAACCGCTTGATTTTTTTAGCAGATTTTAACTCGCCCTGTGCAAATCAATATCGTCTTTAATTTCAATTGATTATGAGAGATTTTCAAAATCTCTAAAACAACTGGCAACAAAATATTTTGTTTGACTACGTAGGTATCCGTGTCTGGCAACTCACGTTACACATGTGGGTTAAGAGTCAAGCCAGTTTTTCGTTTCCGAATTTTTTGAACAAAATCTAAATCGAGCAAAATTATCTCTTTTTATTACTCTGTATTTTGGTACCAATCTCCGTGAACTATTTTGTTCCAGAGAAAAAATACATGTATTCATCTTAGATTCCTTTTGATCTTGTGCAATCAAACTTGAAGCTTATTAATTTCATTATATCGACTTGACCAGTTAGATCAATCAAAATCTTATCGTATTCTCCCTATGGGTTAAGTTCGATTTTTTTAAAGACAACGCCGTCTTCAGCACCCCTTTGTGCAGATATTGGAGCAAAATGGTTTGAAAGCTCTTATAGTCAGTCTTTTTTGCTTATAAAGTCTCTTGCCTATCTTCCCCAGTCACGCAACGATGTTAATTGATATTTTCGACATTTTTTCCAGCTTGTTCCCGTGGCACTTTGGTTGATTGAAGGCTTCTTATGGTTCTTTGACAGAGATCGGGTGGTAAAAGGAGTATCAGCATTTGTTCCTATCCGAGGGATAAGAAGGATGAAAATAAGTAAAAAAACTAAATCCAAAGAAAATACATCCTTAAAAAATTTCTCAGAAGAAAATCACGCAACAAAACATACCCGCTACATAAATAGTCATAGCCATGACTTTGTTACAGCCAGGATTAATATTTATGGTAAAATCAAACAAGTAGATTTTTTATGCCTGGACTTGATCTGGAAACCG
>NZ_KB893049.1 GCF_000373985.1 Desulfobacter curvatus DSM 3379 | reverse complement strand
ATGACACAACGCTGAGGATTCGCTTAAGAAAACACATAGCGTATCACCTCACTGTTGATTAATATGGAAACCGAAAATTGCGTGGCTTCCTGATTGTCAAGACCCATCTTTAACCAGCTTAAAGAGGACCTTGANACGCTTCCTTTGTTATATTTCAGACCGCCGATCAGGGTTGTTTCACCAGCCCTGAAGACGATTTGATTATCAATTTTTCGGATAGATATTTGCGGTTGTCTGACAAGGTTCGGCTGCGTTCCAACCTCAAGAAATTCAATCAGGCTTTGGATGTTTCCGGTAAACTGGGTTGAGATGATGTTGCCGGAAACCGAGGGCTTGAGTTTTAAGAGAAGGCCGGAAGAAACGGTGTCGAATTCATAACCCTGGGCAACGTTATCAGACGCGCCGTCAATGGAAGAAACGGTAATTGCTTTTACGTAGGGAATTTTTTCCGACACATCAAGCTCGGCGGTGGAGCCATTCATCACAGAGATCCGGGCAGACTGAAGGACGGTAAAATCTTTCAATTCGTCCAGGGATTCAACAACGGATTTAAGTGATAANTGGCCGCCGCCAAGATTCAGGGAAAAGCCGTCATCTGAGCCGGTGACGGAAAATNTAAGCGGATCTTCATATAGCTCCGTTAAACTGGCCGTCAACTGAGACCAGTCAATGCCGTGTTTATATGTCTGGCTGTCCTGGGCTTCAAGGATCATGATATCGAATACAACCAGGGTAAGATACGGATTGTTTTTGAAATAATCGTAAATGGTCAGNTATGTATAATAATCCGTGTTAAAAACGATCCGGGAGGACAGTTCATCATAAAAAGAGTCCTGAACACCAAAAGAGTTTAATAGTTTTATCAAGTTCTCCTGGGTGCCGGGCATGAGCACCTTTACATAGGCCGGGGANGTCTTGCGGATGATCAACACGCCCTGTTTGTATTTGAAAAACAAACCATGGCTGATTTGCAGGGATTGAAGCAGGGTTTTCAGGGTGCCGTGGTAAGCGGGCATGGAAACGGTCTGGAGCTTGGGCGTTTCTTTTTTCTCGGAAGCAGGGTTAGCGGAATCCTTGGTTTCCGGAGT
>NZ_KB893048.1 GCF_000373985.1 Desulfobacter curvatus DSM 3379 | reverse complement strand
TTTGTTTTATTCATGGGTCCCTCCTTAAAATATTGATGGGACCGTTATATCAGCTGCGGAGATTGAATTCATGCAGGCTTACCGGAGGGACACAAAATGTGATAGAGAAATTATTTTTTTGGTATGAACTTTTAACAAAATTCATGATAGAGATGCTCCTTGAACGCCCGCTGCCCTTTATTGAAAACTATCTTGAATGCATAAATCAAGAATTGATGAAAAAGAACCCCAATTATGTGTTATCCAAAAAGCAAAAACTGTGGCTAAGTTTTTGTTTAAGTGGTGTTTTGTTAACCAACAGTATTTGCTGGAAGCGATTTGAACGAATCAGTTTGGGGAAATTCCGTTTTTCAGCTCTTTCCTGGATGTTCCGAAATTCAAAAATCAGCTTCGATCACTTACTGCAGCAGAGTACGTGTAATATTTTGAAGCATTATGGCATCAAGGACGGGGCTCTTTGCTTAGATGATGTAGACCGTGCCCGATCAAAGTCCACAAAAAAAATATATAAAGTTCACAAGCTTAAAGATAAACTAACCGGTGGTTTTTTAGATGGACAATGCATTGTATTTTTATTTTTGGTAACACCAGTGGCTTCTTTTCCCGTGGGCTTTGAATTTTATCACCCGGACCCATTGTGGAAAGCTTGGAAAAAGAAAGATGACCGTCTTAAAAAAAAGAAGATACCTAAAAAAAAGCGACCCAAGGAGCCACAGAGGAATCCTGAATACCCAACGAAGGTTCAATTGGCTCTTGAGCTTTTGAACATATTTCATAAAAAACATCCGGACATTAAAATCAAAGCAATTTTGGCAGATGGTCTTTATGGGCACGCTGAATTTGTTGATGGCAGTTCCCTTATCTTTGGTGGAACTCAAACCATCACCAAAATGAAGTATAATCAAAATGTACGGTTTAAAAACCGCATAATTTCAGTACAAAAGTTTTTTGAATCTTATCCTCTGATACCTCAAAAAGTATCGGTTCGAGGTAAAGAAGATATTGAAATTTTTATCTCATCGGCCCGCCTGTATGTGCCGTCTCACAATGCCAAGCGTTTTGTGATCGCCATGCAGTATCCTGATGAGAAAAAACCACGTTATTTGTTAGCCTCTGACTT
>NZ_KB893047.1 GCF_000373985.1 Desulfobacter curvatus DSM 3379 | reverse complement strand
ACTTTAAAGCAGGGCGTTGGGATTGTTTGAAACTCATGGCAACCACGCACAATCCAATGCCGGCGGCATGACCGGGAAAATGGGAATGCGCCCCACAAGGGTGTGTCCCAGGTCACCAACATGCAGATTCAATCTGAACGGGGTTGATCCGTCAGTCGCGGCATACATAAGCGGGGGAGATTTAGGCGGATAAAAGGGGCACGGGGCTTGTCCGGAACCTGCATAAACAGTTGACAGGGGAAGGATGTCCGCTAAATTAAGACTGTGAAGAATGATCCTGCGAAGATTTGAATATGCATTGCCCGGGTGAGATCCTAACCAGCCCTCCAAGGCGTTTAAGGTTTCCACCCTGGCAGAAAAGCCCTGTGATAGGATAACCTTGCGGATCTCCCGGGTGTGAGTCTGCAAAATTTCTTTGTCTTCATGAAGCAAGACAATATTGCCTGAATAATATCCGAAACTCACAAATCCGGACTGATTAATCAGATATGCGTCTCCGGCATCTTCTGTCATCAAGGCCGCATCTTTATTTACCTTGGCCTTGGCATTGTTGAAAAGCTTGTCAAAGAAGCCCAACATTTTTTGAGCCCAGGTTTTACGGTAACTTTCAATCTGCTGCAGGGCCGTATATTGATCCATGCAGATATACCGGGAATTAAACCGATACGGTATGGCAAGGTTATCCAGTTCCTGCAGCATCATGGGAAAGCTTTCTGCCGGAAAGCCGTCTATGGCAACCACGCTGATATATTTATCTGCGATCTTCGGGACTATCCCGCCGGTCAAATCCTGGGCAGCCAAAAGATAATCAAGATACATGGGGATATCCGGTAATTTTATCCTGTGGCGTTCCCCCGTAATTATAAAATTGATTATTTCCAGCAAATCAGAATATACGCCGGTTTCGTTCTTGTACTCCTTTAGCTGTTTGATCCCAAAGGAAAGCTTTAGCCGATCCTCGATCTCAATAAGGGTTGCTTTAAATGTATCCAGGCTTTTAGCCCCAACATCCTCTTTTTTCTTACCCTGGTTTTCTTATTCTGCGACAATTATCTTGTCCGGTTGACGACAATTACCTTGACCGGTTTGTCGTGATAAAACCCCAGACACTAAAATTCACTTAATTG
>NZ_KB893046.1:10152-63665 GCF_000373985.1 Desulfobacter curvatus DSM 3379 | reverse complement strand
TCCCTGGTTGGATTATCCATGGCTGAAAGAGCGTCTGTCCGCCCCCTTTCAACTCCGATTAGTGTGAGACGGCAACCACGGACAGGTAATCGAAACAGTTTCAAGCCTGGAATGGGGNAGAACTATGCCCGGACGGAATGAAAATCTTCGGTACAGGCCATGGTTTGTGTAGGAAGAACTACCTTTCCGATGCCTTCTGAAAGAAGGAAAGGCGGAATTTTCCCAAAAAGGAGTGGGCGGAACAACTTCGGCCGACCTTTTATTATTTATGCGTCAGCACTGCCTGTGCTATCAGAAACTGTTTATGCTCGGGGAGATCGATAAAGCCGTCATGATTTATCGTACCGATGCGCCCTGGATGACCATTACCAATCCGGCATCAACGAAGATTGCCGAAATTTCAGGCGAGCCCAACATGGAGGAACTTTTGCTGCGCAAGGCGGATGTTGCTTTTTTTGCCTACGATATCCGAAAAACAGAGAAGAAACTTGCCGTCATAGGTATCCCGGGTGTGGTCTCCCAGGCTGGCGGAGTGGGCTTCAGGACAAAAACAATAGAGGATTTTACCCATACCATCAAACGTCAGATCATGGTCTATGGAGAAGTGCTAGGCGGGCAGTCTCTCGCGCGGGCCGGGAAGTGGTGCAGATATTTTGACGAACGCGTCCGGTTCGTTACAGGCAGAACCCGCCGCCTCCCTGAAACCAGTAAAATCCGGATGTTTTACATGCGCGGCCCCACAAGCCAGGAGACCCATGGAAAAGGCGCATACGTCTATTGGTATGGAAAAATGGCCGGGGCAAAGATGATTGGCGAAAATGAACCTTATTTTTCAAAGGGCACTGTTTCCATGGAGCGCTTGGTATTATGGGATCCGGAGGTTGTCTCTACTGGCTTGGTCTTTAATGATACTAGGTGGGAGAATATCTCAGCGGTCCGTACGGGTCGGGTCTATCCGTCTCCCAGTGGGGTATTCTACTGGGACGGAGGACTGGAAGGCGTCTTATTTATGCAGTTCATAGCAAAAAAATTGTATCCCCGGCTTTTTAAAGATCTGGACCTGCATGCCCAAGTCCGCTTTTTTTACCGGCAATTTTACAACTATCCGCTTTCAGAGGAACAAGCTGAAAAAATGCTTTCCGGTCTTGGGCCGGATGGAGAGCGGCAATCACTATATAACAATTAATTGACGGGATGCAGGATTTCCTCAATCTCATCCTCTGTTATATCATAACCATAGAAACGGGCATAAAATTGCCGGACTTCATCTTGTATGTTGAGATCCTTGAATAATTCCGGATGAATATGTTTAGCCGCCCAGGGCACCTGCAGGGCTCCCTCACCGCTGCGTACCGACCACAGGTACACGCCGCGCGGGGCCTGATAAACCCGGCCTTCGGTCACAGCCCGGATATCTTTCCACTGCTCCGAGTTTGCTACGGTTTGTTTCCCGTTGTATGAATTGCTGATAATAATGTCAGGATTCCATTTTATGATCGTTTCGATGGAAACTTTCCGGCTGCCTTCGACACCATATTCAGCGGCAACATTTATGCCTCCGCCGGCCGTTATCCATGAATAACTTATGGTATTACGCCCTTCGGTATTCAACCCATCCTCGCCTCCGGCATAGTAGACCCTGGGCTTTTCATTTTTGGGGATATCTGCGGTTTTTGACCGAATTCTTTCAATCATTGAATCATAATATTCACAAAAGGCAATGGATTTCGTCTGATATCCGCCGCCAAGGACATCTCCGATCATTCTGACCGTGTTTTTGATATCCGCAAAATTCAACAGACTGACGGCCGGGCAGGGAATGCCCAGTGACAATACCTGATCACGCCTGCCAAACAGGACATCAGGATTCACACGGACCAATGTCTCCAATTGTATTTCCGACTTGCCTCCCGGAGCACCGTAAATGACAGGGACATTTTTGATCTCTGGGAAAATTTTAAGCACCATTGGATTGGTCGCCACAAATTTCCCCGTGGCTACCAGGTGATCACCGGCGCCAAGCATCAAAACCATCTGCGCTAATGCACCGTTGGCGCAAACCCTTTTGACTTCAAGGGGAATTTTGACCTGATTTCCTTCGCAGTCGATGACAACACGCCCTTGTTCCGACGTCTGCGCCCGGCAATTTTCTGAAAAAAGTAAACCGATAACAAGAAGTCCAGCAAATAATTTGAAAAGATATTTCATCATGTGAGATCCGTTTAATTGTCAAGTAGAGGAATACAGGAGTGAATTTTGGTCCCATTATCCAGATACGATTCGTTAATCTTTACCTTTACGCCATAAGCGCCATGCAAATTGTTTTCAGTAACAATCTCTTCGGCATTGCCGATACGGGGCTCATTCTTTCTGCAAACGAGAACGACCTGGGCTGAGCACAGAAACGTGTGGTCAGGCGCATGGGTTGTCATGATGATGCTCAGGCCTGTTGCGGCTAAGGCATTAATCTGTGAAAGCACACGCGCCTGGTTACCGAAATCAAGGCTTGAGGTCGGCTCATCCATTAAGAGAATATGCGTTTTCTGGGAGATGGCCCTGGCGATAAAAACCATCTGCCGTTCTCCGCCGGAAAGCTCGGTATATATCCGTTCCCTGAGATGAAGGATGCCCAGTTTATCCAGGGATTCTTCCGCTTCCCTGTAATCATGGGCTGATGGTTTGGAAAAATTGCCGATATGCGCGGCCCGCCCCATAAGAACGATGTCCATCACGGAAAAAGGAAAGGGAGAGACATGGGCCTGGGGAATATAACCCACGTACCGGGCAAGTTTCTTTTTGGGCCATGACCTGATATTTTTCCCTTCTATCCTGACCTCCCCTTCGATGGGATCAAGAAATCCCAATATGGTTTTCAGAAAAGTGGTTTTCCCAACACCATTGGGGCCGAGCAGGCATACAATCTCACCTGGGCCTATTTCCAGCGAGATATTTTTCAGGGCTGCTTTTTTGTTATACCCGCAGCTGAGGTTGTCTATTTCCAGTTTCATATCCATCCCTTTTTCCCTTTAATGAGCATATACATAAAAAACGGTGCGCCGATAATCGAGGTGATGATGCCCAGCGGAATCTCCACGGAAAAGAGACAACGGGCGACATCATCGACAATGACAAGAAATATTGCGCCCACCAGAATGGAGACGGGCAGCAGCTTATGAAAATCCGGGCCGACTATGAGGCGGGAAATATGGGGAATAATCAGGCCGACCCAGCCGACGAGCCCGCAAATACTCACACAGGAGGCGGTTAGCAGGGTTGAGCAGGCGATGACCAGCAGCCGCAGCCTCATGATATCAATGCCTAAGGATTCCGCCTCATCGTCCCCCAGGGAAAGGATGTTCATCCGCCAGCTGACCAGGAGAAGCGGGACAGCGCCCAGGGTGATGGCCGGGAGAAGAAAGAGCACATCGCCGGCATTTGCGCTTCCCAGACCGCCCATCAGCCAGAAGGTAATTTCCGGGAGTTTACTTTCCGGGTCGGCAACATATTTGATGATGGAAATAAGAGCGGAAAAAAGACTGGTCACGATCATTCCCGTCAGGATCATTGCGATGATCGCCGTGCTCCCTTTTGCAATGATTCTGCTGACCAGCAACGTGAGCGACACGGCAATCAGGCTTAGAGCAAAGGCCGACACCTGGATAAAGAACATATTAAAGGAAAACAGGATGGCGATGGCTGCGCCAAATCCTGCGCCGGCTGAAGCGCCAAGGATATCCGGGGAAACCATTGGATTTTTGAAGGTTCCCTGATAGGACGCCCCGGCTAGGGCCATTGCCCCGCCGATAATGGAAGCCACTGCAATCCGAGGAAGCCGGATTTTAAAGATGACCGTGTCAACGGCATGGGCGATCTGGTCGCAGTTGCCGGTGAGTTTCAAGACAATGGAATGCAACAGGGTTGTGAAAGAAATGCCGAACTGGCCAAAGGTACAGGACGCAACCAATACGGTGGCAAAAATAATCACAAGGAGTGTCATGGTACTGAGCGGCGCAATATAGTGATCCCTCACTTCTGCAATTTTCGGTGTGTGTGCAACCAGTTCATAATCTGCCATTGCTTACCTCCCTTTGATTTAACGTTGGTTGCTGTGAATTTTGCAATTCATGTACCAATTACAGAGAAGATGGTGATCATAAATTTTTATCTTTAAATTTAATGAGTTAAATCTTATTTCGCATAATGCATCCCTTTTTTGTTAAAAACATTTTGTACTTTAATGAACAATTAAAAGGATAAAAATAACCGAACGGAACGAATAATAAGCAGCTATTGGTCATGGGGCCGGTTAAAAAGAACCTACTCCCCCCGTTGTGCCTCAAGACTGTACAAATTGCGTTTGGTGGTCGTTAATAAGGTCGGCTGCAGTACACAAAAAATTCCAGGCGCCCCGATATCCCAAGGTTGTTTGCCAGGCGCTTGCCAAACGGTCTGTTACAGGCACGCCGGCGCGCAGATGCGGGATCCCGAGCCGCCGGGCGACAGGCGCCGCGGAGGAAGGTGCAATCAACAGGTCAGCACCTTGGGCCGCTTTTTCGAGATCCTCCAGATCGCCTATCTGGATGCGGCTCTCCGGCATCTGCTGAAGAATCGGTGCGCTGTCCGCGGCAATGCCGCAATGCAGATGTGCGCCCAGTTCGGAAAGCCAGCAATACAGAGAAAAGAGATGATCGGGATCACCGGCGAGCGCAATTTTTCGTCCGCTAAACATAGGTGCCACGTTCAACATGGTTTCCACCAATCGGTTCCGTCGGCGCCTGAACCTGACAGGCGTTTGCCGGCCGGTGATCCGGGCAAGAACCTGCATCAGTTCATCGCCTGCATCAAGTCCGACATACCGGTCAAAGAGTTTAAAAGGGATACCGGTGCGTTGTTCCAGAATCTGTGCGGCACCGCGCATATGTTCGCCGAAGGCCAGGGTATAGCTTGATCCACCCAGGCGGCTCAGAAGATCCGGTCCGCCTGCTGCGGCGTTATCCCGTCCGCTGAATATACCCGGCATGGTGTACTTCCCTGTAGGAGAGGTGATAGAAAGGTCCGGAATCACAAGCGGCGTCAGATCAAAGGCTTCAAGGATATCCTTTATTTCCTCCAGGTCGCCGCAGGTCATTTGCCATCCGGCCAGGACTGTAATCTGCCGTGGGTCCCGGTTTTCAGATAAAATGGCATACTGCCCAATTACCGCTTCAACGGCATCACGCCAACCGTCCGGCGAGGCACCGGTGAAATCGGGACAGGTGACAAGAACCGTATCCATGGCGGCACAATCCGGATGAAGGCGCTGTTGCCTGCGGTGAAAATCACCCAGGAACCCGGCAACGTCATTACCGCTGGCTTCAACCATGCCTGTGGCCAGCAGACCGACCAGGCCGGGAGGCGCAGAACGGTTTGATAGTTCAAGCAAGGTATGTTCCAGAATATCGGTGGTCCCTGAAATAAACGAGACCTCATCCAATGCCACCGTCTCAATGGGCAGGGGTCGCTGAAAATGGCGGTTCAGCTGAATCAGGCCGACCATGGCGCAACCGCGGGCACCGAGCATCAGGGGAACGGTATTGCCCATCCCGAGCAGCGCCAATGCCGCTCCCATGGGGCGGCTTATCTTCAGCGGATTGGCTTGATATGATTTTTCCTGAAAAGATTCCTGCGGGGCGGTCCTCCGCCCAGACTGCCCGGGCCTGCGGATCGTTGCACCATTTTTCATCCACGGTCCAGGGCGGCGCACCCTGGCAAAAACAGGATTATGGCAGACCAGGTCGATCTCTTCGGCCAGTCGGATCAGCCCGTCGTACCCTGTCAGGGAAGTTGTCCGGTGGTGCTGGATATCCACCCAGGCAACACCCGCACGGTTCGCCGCAAAAGAATAACCCATCCCACAGAACAGTACGTCGATTTTTTTCTGGTGCAGCAATATTTCCAGTCTCTCTTCTGAAATATCTTCGAAGAGATGCACTTTGCGCCGCGCTGCTGTTTCCTTGGCCAGTCTGCAGTCAGTGACCGAAGTTTTGTGCAGCATAGAGCCAATGACACTCAGGCCGATCTCTTCAAACGCAGTAATAAGCGCCCAGGTCTTTGTCCCACCGCCCATAATCAGTGCCCGCTTGCCCCGCAACCGTTTTCTGAAAGGCGCCAATTGCCGCCGGGCATCCATCTCTTGTTCGACAATCAGGGCCCGGGCCTGCTTAAAGAACCCGGCGTTTCCACTTTGCCTGGCAAGGAGCGCCGCGACATTGATGAGGGTGCGGGACGTGTTGGCAATACCGTATAAGCAGCCTGAAATACCCGGAAGACCGAAACGGTCTTCCAGGTGTCCGGCCATGTTCACCATGGCCCGGGAACAAAGGCTGACAGATGCCTTTGCCCGGTGGGCGGCGGCAATATCGTTATAGCGGCCGTCACCCGGGATAGAGGCAAGGATGCAGATGCCTATGCGGCCGAACAGAGAACGAATGCGCTCCACCGAGCCTGCGACATTGTACTCTCCGATGAGTACAATGTCGAAATCCGTGGAGATCTCCGGCTCCCTGGAGCCGATCACCTGCTCTATAAGCACCTTTCCGGCAAACTCACTGCCGAAATCCTTGCCGCCTGCAAATCCCGGAGCATCCACCGATAGGACAGGCCGGCCGTAACGGGCGCCCATGGACTTGCATACGGCAGAGATATCATCACCGATCATTGCCGGCAGACAGGTCTGGTAGACAAAAACAGCGGCGGGATCATGGCGGGAAACGATATCGGCTATGGCCCGGGCCAGTTTTTCTTCGCCGCCGTAAATAATGTCCATCTCTCCAAGATCGGTGATAAAGGTCGATCGGTGTAGCAGCGAACCCGAAGACGCTGTCGGACGGACAAACCAGAAATGCCCCTGGCAGGTAATCGGGCCATGCACCAAATGTGCGACATCGGTAATGGGTTGCAGAGCAAGCTTAGCTCCCCGAAAGGCGCAGCCCTGATTTACGGCGGCGCCTGCGGCAGGGGACTCGAAAGCCTCTGTCGGACATGAGCGGAGGAGGTCCTCAATCTTTTCCATGGAGAATCCCATGCGCATGATGTTGGACGTTGGATCCCAGTTCGAACCGCCAATGACGATCACTTCCGGATTGCGGGTGAGAATGGCTTCCGGATTCAGGGATTGAAAATTGGCTCCCACACCAATGTTGTCCGCCCCTAAACGGTACCAGACCTTGCCCCAACTGTACGAAATGTCGCCATCGGTGATGCCGATTTTGGCGGGCACAGTGTTTCCCTGTTCGAAATACAGTACCGGTCGAGGCCTGTTCTCCCTGCGCAATGTATCGACCCGGTCGAGAACCGCCTGGGTGCGCATGGTGGTGAACGCCGCCATTTCATCCGCCTTGCGTTGAACGCCGAGCATCCGCCCCAGCATTCGCATGGCCCGGGGGGCACCGAAAAAAGGGTCGGTGTTGAGGTCGATGAAAACCACCGGCAGGCCTAACCGAATCATCTTCTTCACCGAGCCCCGTTCTTTGAACTGGGTATCCACCAGAATCATGTCCGGCCTCAGACCCATCACGGTTTCCGGATTAATGCCGTCATCGGCATAGACACTTCCCAGAGCGACCAGATGCCCGAGTTGAAAAACTTCGGAAAACTTACGGTATCCGTCGATGTCATTGGAGGCAAAATCGTTTCCCACGGCGACCAGTCTCTTGTCCAGATCCCGGCCAAGCAGGGCCACCAGCAGATGGATATCCATGGTACGCAGCAGAACGATGCGCCGGACGTCCTGTTTCAACGTCACCTGACGGTCCAGCATGTCGGTCCAGGTCCTTGTCGGCGTGTCCGGCCCTGGTGATGGTCCGGATGACTCCGGCAGTAAATTGTCGGCCCGGTAAACAAACAGCAGGCAGACGCAGCCAAGCAAAATAACAATCAATAGTCTTTTCATGGGAACTCCGATAGGCATGGGGCATTCGAATACAGGGCAGGTCCAAGGAACTCGATCGCCGGGTCACCGGAAACTCCCGGCCGAACTCTGGCGTCCACCCCGAATACCTCGAAAAGCATGTGCTCTGTGATAACCTCACGCGGCGGGCCATAGCTGTGCAGTCGGCCCTGGGCAAGCACCGCGACGCGATCTGCATACCGGGCCGCCAGCTGCAGGTCATGCAATACAATGATCACCTGCATTAAGGGTGCGGTTGCTTTACGCATCAGCGTTTCGAGGAATGTAAACTGCTTGTGAATGTCGAGGCTGTTCAACGGCTCATCCAGCAAGAGGACGCTTGGCTGTTTGCACAGGGTCTGCGCCAACAGTACCATCTGTTGCTGCCCGCCGCTGAGCTTGCACAGGGGGCGATGTGCAAGGCTCTTCAGTTCTAACGCCGTGAGCGCCTGCTCTACGGCATCAATCTGTTTCTGTGTGATTTTCAGTGACAGGTCCGCGGTCAGTCCCAGGAGAACCACCTCAAAAACAGTCAGGCTGGACTCACATCGTACGTTTTGAGGGAGAAACCCGACGGTCCTGCCCCAAAAAACAATATCCCGGGAACTGATGTGCACACCATTGTATGAGATCGAGCCCCGGTAATTCAGTTGATTTGCAAGACAACGCACCAGCGTTGACTTCCCCGCGCCATTGGGTCCAATCAAGGCCGTCACCGATGTGGAAAATTCAATCGAGATGTCCGCAAGGGAAAAGTTTCGGGAGTGCCGATAACTGAGATGGGAAGCCGCCAGTGTCATATGATGCGCCTCGCATGGCCCCGCAGCACCAACGCCATCAGAAACGGTACGCCGATCAGCGCGGTAACGATGCCGATGGGTATCTGACGGTTAGCAAGCAACGACTTGCTTGCCACCGAAGAGACGGACAGAAAGAGCGCGCCGGTCATGAGGCTCGCCGGCACCAGAAAACGCTGATCCTCCCCAACCACAGCCTTGGCTATATAGGGCGCAACCAGCCCGACAAAACCAATGGTGCCCACAAAGCACACGGCGATGGATGTGATCAACGCTGTGATGACGAGCGTTCTGGTGCGCAACGTCTGGACCTGAACACCCAGAGACTGCGCCGTGGCATCGCCCATGGAAAGTGCCGTCAACCGCCATGAATCCTGCAGCAACAAGGCAATCGCGAGCGCCAGAACCAAGGCCACCATCCCGATTTCCTGATAGGTGGCGCCAAGGATGCTGCCCTGGGACCAGTTTGTCAGCGTTCGGAGCACCTGGTCACTGACAAAATAATGGATTGCGGCATTGAGCGAAGAGAAAAGAAAGTTCACTGCGATCCCCATCAGCAGAATCGTGCTGCGCGCCCTGATCAATTTGCTGACGCCATAAATCAAGAATGCAGAGAGCAGCGAAAACACAAAGGCGAACAGCGGCGTCATCAATCCGGCAAGCTTAGGAGCAAGGAATGGAACCGGGACCAGAAAGGACAAGGCCGCACCAAAAGCGGCTGCCGATGAAATCCCTAAGATGAACGGGCTGGCGAGCGGATTGTCCAGGATCGTTTGCATCTGTGTTCCGGCCAACGCCATAGAGGCGGGCCGTTACTTCGGGAACCGCCTGGGGAGATTTCCCTTCGATTGCTGAGTTGCTGCTCTTTTTAATAACCGCGTCAAGTACGGTAACTCCGCCAAAAAGTGTCAAATTGTCGGTAACACGTCCGGTAACAGATAGCTCGGCACCCGTGTGTACCTGGCGCCCGTCTTCGCTATAGATATTAGTGACCGAATCTGTATAGGCGTTGGCTTTTTCAATCCGGAATAGGGATAGATTTAAATTGGTGCGCCCAATCACCGATTTTATGCCGACTTCAAATTGTCTGCTTAGATAAGGTTCGAGCTGTACGTTGGCGTTCGCTGCGCTGTCCGGCGCAATTGCGCCCTGCTCCAAAGCTTCCATATACGAGGCGTATGTTGTCACCGCAGGGATCGGCTTGAACATGAGCGAGACACAGGGTGTAAACGCGCCGTCTTCATAATCGGAAGTCAGCTCTCCCGTAGTATTCGAGTACTTTTTGTCGTGAATCCTTGCATACGCACCGCCAATCAGCATCGACCATTTTTCATCGAAAGTGATCAGATCTCCCAATGAAACCGTTTGCCGCAGCGTTTCCTGTGTCTTCTTGTAAGAAGAGCTTAAATCAATGCTGATATCAGGATCAGATAAATAAGCCGGGTTGCTCAAATTGAGAACAGATGTCGTCATCCGGTAACGTCTCGATTTCAGGGTTAGGTGTTAAATATTTCTCCCATCTCCATAAGTCTATTACATGCAAGGCATGGCACCATCAGAACATATATTTAACGGAAAAAGATATGGTTCTGGGATCGCCCAGAAGCAGGCCGTCTCCGCCGGTGATGCCGTCACTGCCGTCGCGGTAGTATGACCAGTAGGACTCATCGGTCAGGTTGGCCACATTCAGGTTGACCGTCACTTTGTCCTTATACTGGTAGCGAAGGCCTGCATCATAGGTGGTCACCGACGGCAGATAGTAAGTATTGGGGATCGTCACCGGCCGTTTGCCGTAGTAGTTGGCACCGGCCACAACGGTTAACTGGTGGGCCTGCCCCAAAAAGGTGGGCAGACGGTATTCCAGATAGAGCCGGGCCTGGTCTTCGGCAACATTGACCGGGGTCTGGCCCTCGGTAGCGGCATCGTTCGCCTCTTTGACCTCTGCAGACATGGGCGTCCAGCCGGAAATCACCGTTAGGCTGTCAGTCAACCGGCCGGTGGCGGTGAACTCAAACCCCTGGTGAACCTGGAGCCCGTCCTGTTTGTAGACATTATCACTGGAATCCAGATACTGGTTGGTTTTTTCAATGCGGAATACAGTGGCACCCAAGTCCAGACGTCCCCAGACAGTGGCTTTGACGCCGGCTTCATACTGGTCGCTGACATAGGGATCCATGGCCTCGTATGCGTTGGCTGCGCCGGCACTGGCGATGCCCCCATTCTCCACAGCCTGCATGTATGAAGCGTAGACAGAGACGGTAGGGATCGGTTTATATACAACCCCTATCATGGGAATGAAGGCGTCCTGGGTCACATGGGAATCCTTATTTGGGTCCGTGTCGTATAAACCGTAATATTTTACATCCAGCTGGGAGTAATTGATCCCGGCCATCAGGCTGAACGCCGGGCTGAAAACAATGCGGTCACCCAGGATCAGGTTATGGGTCTGACTTTTCATGCGGCGGTCATAGCCTACTGCCTGTCCGGTGGAATCATAGCAGGAAATTGAGTTGATGCTGGAGGAGCCAAGGCTGTCTACATAATTGGTTCCCCGTTCAAATTCAAAACCGATGTGGGTATATCCGAATGTCAGCTGGTGCTCAATGCCGGCCGTGTTAAGATTGGCATCCATTAATGCATAGGCGGCCGTGGTAGATTCGTCATTTCCGGCTGAACTCACCATGGTTTTGGTATAATTGCCGCTGGCGTCTGTCAGTACGGCACCTACAAAGCTGTATTTGCGGTCCATCTCTCCTATGCGAAAAGCGCCTCTGAATGCAAGATTCTCTGCAATATCCGCATGAATGCCGAAATCCACCACCGTTTTAGAGGCCTCATTGAATGTCCAGGATTCACCATACTGCTTTGTGGCATCAAAAAAATCGGCATCAGGCACCTGATACCCGATATCGGCAATGTTGAAATAGGTCTGTAAACCCGTGTTGTCCAGTTCCTGGTGGTAGAAATCCAGGTTCAGGCGTATCCTATCATTCATCTGGTAGGCCAGGCTGCCCGATACCAGCTGCCGATCCTGCTCGGCACCATCGATATAAGTCTCCCCATCTTCGGCGTACACGTTGAAGCGATATGTCAGTTTATCTTTAATAATGGGGCCGCCAAGGTCGGCATGGCCATAAAAGAGTCCCCCACCGTATACCCCTGTGGATAAAGCCCCCAGGAATGTATTGGACGGACTTTTGGTCACATAGTTCACAGCACCGCCAATGGCGGAAAACCCATACAAAAATCCGGACACGCCGTTGAGCACTTCAATGCGGTCAATATCTTCCATGGGCGGCAGGGTAAAACTTCTATCCACAAGACCGTTTCTCAGATCGTTCTGGTCGGAGGCGTTAAACCCGCGAATCATGACCCGGTGCATGCTGGAATATCCGCCCGAGGACATCAAAGGGGCCACCGTAGCCAATTTTTTCAAAGCGTCTGTGGGATTATGGGCCCCGCTGTTTTCGATCAGCTCGCCCGATATCACCTGGGTGGACAAAGGCGTTTCAGACAGGGGCACATCTTTGAACACCCCCACATCATTGCTTTTGTAGCGGTAGCCATCTGATGCCTGACCCTGGCTTTCCCCTGTGACCACCTCCTCTTCCAGTTTTACAACAGGTTCGTCTGGGTCGTCACTTTTGGCTGTGTCAGCTGCCAGCAACTGACCTCAGCTGATCATGATCAATAGTAAAATTACGGCAAGCTGTTTTAGCATATTTTTTGTCAGCACTTTTCTCTTCTCCTTTTTCCCTTTGAGGTCGGTATATCTGCATTCAAGTTTACATTCGGCACATCCAGGTTCCACGGGTCTTGATGGGCATGAAGCGCTGATAAATTTGTCTATTGTTGATTCGGATGAGCTATCTTTAGTAGATTTGCAGCCTGCTCAGTTGATAGCTGGGTATGGTAGAAAAGCTTAAAATATTCCTGCATGATCGGGATCAAATTAAAATCATATCTATCAGGATAAAGAAGCTTGGCAAGCCATATTGTTCCGATAATGCGGTTTGATCCGGGAGGTCTGTCAAACCAGCTGTATGGAATGGATGGAACCTGTATCATCTTGCCTTCTTTTACTGCATTGACGGTCTGCCATTCCGGATTGGTCGTAATGGCGTTCCAGGTTGTAAGTTCTTCTGCTCCCGGGCTCCATACCAAAATATAAGAGGGGTTCCATTTCGAAATCTGTTCTATTGTTACATTGTTAGGCCGCGGTCGTAATTTTTTCTCTTTTCCTGGTCCTGTCATATTTTTTTGGGGTGGCGGGCCAAGTGGTGGGCGTTTTGGCTTGGGAATCTGGGCAACGCTGATGCCTCCTGCATATTCAAGTGCCTGAATGTGGTTTGAGCCTTGGGGTTCACTCATCAGACCGTCTTTGCCTTCTGCATAGTAGACGCTTACTCTTTTATCTTTAGGAATTGATTGTGCTGTTTTTTCGATGGGTTCAAGGTAATTTATTATAAAATCGGAAAGTTTTTTTGCCTGTTCTTTTTTGTCGAGAATATCTCCAAGAAAAGTAAACGCTTCTTTGTATTTATGCATATCCTGGCTGATCATGACGACCGGTGCATTAAATTTCTTCTCAAATTCAGCGCTATGATCAGGAAAATCGGGGTTTATCTCCATTACAATTAGATCAGGGGCTATTTTTTTTACTTCATCCTCAGAATAACGTCTCCTATTTTCCGGTATCAATTTCCCTTTTGTGATAGAAACAGGAAGAAGATCTTTTGACTGATCGCTCAGATTGTAGTTATTTGCGAGCTTATTCGGGGCAATGGCCGCTATGATCGGGATACAGTGTCCGACAGCAAGTACTTTATTTATTTCTGCAGGTATTCGCACCTCCCGTCCGGCCATGTCGATTATAATTGTTTCAGCGTTACAGGAACAATTTACCGTCAAGAGAAACAGTACAATTAGTATAATCGTGTTAAACGTCCTTTTTAATGTCATTTAAAATCTCCTGTTTGATAATTTTTTGTGAACTTTATGAAGCAATCAGCAATAACTGCGCCAATATGAATTTCAACACCAAGCGGTAGTAAAAATCTTCAAGAAAATTATTTGGTTTCGCACTAAAAAAGGTTCAGCCACTATGGTGCTGTCGTTTTTCTAGTTTATCGGGTTGTTCATTGTTGTCCAAAAACAGGGTGTACTTAGTACATTTATGGATAAATTTTTTTGATGGTGAATAAAAATCCTCTCCCTCCAATGCTTAAGAAAGAAATAGTATTTCGTTTGCCAAGTTCATGTTTTCCACATGGGCAATGACGATCATACGCACCCCTTGATCATCCGTGACAATTTTTCATTTCAAAAGGTTTAAGGTTTTTTTGAGTTTCAGGCATTTAATGGCATATTTTATGCTATATATCTATGCTATCGGACGCACTGAATGTAAGCATAGATTGGTCAATTATAACCAGGATAGTCTTAAGAAAGGAAATCGATTGTCACTTCGTGGATCATTGCCGAACCATATATATGGAGAAGGTCCAGAAAATGAGAAAACATTATTATAAAACGTATTATGATTATGCTTTAAATAAAAGTGATGTGAGCCAAACTCTATTTGGTAAATTTTTTAACATACTAAAAAAAATAGTATGTTAAAAAATAAAAAAAATGAGAAGATTAGAGGAGTTGATTAGAAAGAGGAGAGTGGGTTGATTTTAAATTGTTTGTTTCTGAATTGTTTGTAGTTAATGTTGTATTTTTGAATTCTTAATCCCAGCATCCGCCGACTCATCCCTAAATCTTCAGCAGCGCTTGTGATATTGCCGTTGGTTCGCTTTAATGCTTCAATAATGAATTCATATTCTACGGCTTCGATTTTACTTTCCAGTCCAGTGCGTTCAGTTGTTCCTGAAAGTGTTGCATCCTGAAGTGACGGCGGCAGGTCATATCCGTGTATTACCTCATCCTCACAAAGGATTACCGCCCGGCTGATGATATTTTCCAGTTCCCGGATATTGCCCGGCCAGGAATAGGTCATGAGCATCTGCAGCGCCGGCGTTGAAATGCGCTTTATCTGTTTTTGGTTTTCACTTGCATATTTCAGTACAAAGTGGTCGCACAGACTGATAATGTCACTGCCTCTTTCCTTCAAAGGAGGAATTCTTATGGGAAAAACATTCAGCCGGTAAAAGAGGTCTTGTCTAAACGTACCTTTTTTGACCATCGTTGGCAGATCCTGGTTTGTTGCAGCAATAATCCTTATATTGACTTTTATCGCTTTATTGCCGCCTATGCGTTCAAAAGTTTTTTCCTGCAAAACCCTTAAAAGTTTGGCCTGGATAGACAAGGTGAGCTCGCCGACCTCATCAAGAAAAATCGTTCCGTCGTTTGCTTCTTCGAACCGTCCTTTGCGCTGGGAATCAGCGCCGGTAAAAGCACCTTTTTCATGGCCAAAAAGTTCACTTTCAACAATATTTTCCGGCAGTGCTGCACAATTAAATTTTACAAAGGGTCCATTTGCGCAGATGCTGTTATAATGAATTGCATTTGCAACAAGCTCTTTTCCGACACCGCTTTCTCCCAGAATGAGTACTGTCATTTTTGTTCTGGCGATTTTTTCTATCATCGAATAAACTTCCCGCATAGGCGGTGAGTTTCCGATAATATTTGAAGGGTGAAATTTTTTTTTAAGTGCTTCCTGCAACCGCTGATTTTCCTTTTCCCAATAATCTTTTTCTTCGGTTTCAAGAAGATATAAATCTACAGCCTGGGCTATAACTGTCGCAATAAAAAGTAGAAGTTCCACATCCTGCTGCAGTAGCGTGTGATTTGTATATTCCTTTTCTATACTTAACGTACCGAGCACTTTTTTTTCTCTTAATATTGGAATACATATGAATGAATAATCCAGCTCTTCGTTTTCTCGACAGTGTGTTCTTCCTAAAAAATTTGGCTCTTCTCTTATTTTAGGAACAATAATTGGCTGTTCTGTTTCGACAACTTTTCCGGTAATGCCTTCACCAATATTATATACCCCCCTTGCTTTTTCTTCTTCTGTAAGGCCTAAGCTTTCATGTACAAAAATTGTCCCTGTTTTCTGGTGATATAATGTCAAGATCCCACATTCTACATTAAAATGGTCTTTCATTATTTTTAAAAGGAGCGAGGTTGTTTTTTGGAGGTTGTCACAATTGGTGATTGTCTTTCCCATCTCAAAAAGCATGGGCAAAAGTTCTGCTCTGCACATGGAATACTGGCCGTTTAGATGTTCGTGAAAAACTTCTCTATCGTCCATTTTCGCTTTCGCTGCAATCATTGTGCACTACCTCCTTTAAAAAATCTAAAAATAGCGTTGTCGAATTTATATTTTTTTGATTGGCCATTTTCCTGTGCAGATTCTGAATGAATTGATCGGCCTGGTTGTCATCAATTGTATGACTATATGTTTGTGCAATTGTTCTCAGTGCGGATTTTCCTGAGTGCTTTCCTACAATAAAGAACTGTTTACCCCCAACGTCTTCTGGTGGAAAAAACTGATAATTTTGACTTGATTTTATAAGACCATCAACATGGATGCCGGATTCATGAGTGAAAACATTCTGGCCAAAAAGAGGTTTGTAGGGGTTGATCGGTCGTGAAGAAAACTGAGAAAGTTTTTCACAAATACGTTTCAATTTGATCAAGTTAAATTTTTCAAAGCGGTTTTCTAAAAAGTGCATCATACCGACAAATTCTTCGAGGGCTGTATTTCCGGCTCTTTCTCCATAACCCAGCAAGGAACAGGATATTACTTTTGCGCCATGTTTCCAGGCAGCAAGTGAGTTTGCTGTGGCAAGTCCAAAATCATTGTGTGCGTGGAAATCTATGGGTATTGAAATTTTTGAGGTAATCTTTGAAATAATTTTGGCTGTTTTTTCAGGGGTTAAAATACCAAGGGTATCCGCATATCTAATACGTGTAATACCTAAGGCTTCTGCATGCTGAAATATGGAAATCAGAAAATCAACGTCTGACCTGGAAGAGTCCTCTGCCCCAAGTGATACGGTACACCCTTCTTTTAATGCGATTGTTATTATTTTATCCATCTGATGCAAAATCCAGGATTCGTCTTTTTTTATTTTACTATTCAGATGTATCGCGCTTGTTGGAACAGAAAAATGCAAATTTTCTATGTCGGCGTTAAGGCTTGCATACAGGTCGCTTTCTATTAGCCTGTTCCAAGCTAAAATTTTTGCGTCCAGATTTTGTTTTTTTAGGGATTCAAAAACATTCTGTTCTTCAATTCCCATACTTGGCGTCCCCACTTCAATAATATCAACGCCCAGTGAGTCAAGATTGAGCGCCAATTCAATTTTTTCATCATGGGTGAAATACAATCCGGGACTCTGCTCGCCGTCTCTGAGCGTTGTATCAAGAAGTAGCGGATTGCAACGCGAATCATAATTACTTTTATCTGTGTAAATCATAGTTCCAACCTCAGTATAAGTAATTGTTCCTTCCCGTATTAAAAAAGAAAGGAGTACGTAATAGGAAGAATTTCCTGCCCTGCACTAAAATGTAGCATATACCGGACCAATGACTGTTTAAAACGACATATTTAATAATCAGGTGATGATGCTATTAAATGATTGTAGGGCATTGGTTAAGCCTAATAGATTGAAAAAAGGCGACAATTCAATGTGACAACACAAAGTGTAAAACATTGTAAAAAGCTTCCAGGAAAAAGCCCTGCATCCATTGCGTCGGATTTAAAGGAGGGTCGGTTTTTAATTACGCAGTGCATTCCAACAAAATTGTAAATAATTTAATAAACTCTAAAAATACCGTTAATATTTAAATGATGACGCGTTGAACATTTTCGTTTCATAGCACTGCTATGGACCTATATATATTATTAACCGAAACTTAATTTCTATGAATTCAATAGGTTATCTCTGTTTTTAATTGAATGGGGCTATGAGCCAATGGATAATATGGCACAATTGTTCGTTTACGAACTTCTCCGTAATTTAGATGTTCTAAAACGTACATTTGTGCATGATTGAAAAATAAATCGCAATATTTTGCATTGTGTCTTTTTGTATGAAATATGACATCGATGTACTAATGATATTTATTGTGTACAAATAGTGACCAAAAATCTCTTATTTTTCCTGTTAAAGGCGTTTGAACGAAAAACAATATCAAATAATGTGGGATTTGAAACTTGTGGCCTGATACATGCATTATGCAAATTTTATACAAATTGTTTATGGTTCATTAAAGCCATTTATGATTAATTTCTAATAAACCAACGCAGGACACAGGAGGTCTTCATGACACGCAAGGTCGCATTTTATGGAAAAGGTGGTATTGGTAAATCCACGACACAGCAGAATACCGCTGCAGCAATGGCATATTTCTATGATAGTAAAATTTTTATTCATGGGTGTGATCCCAAGGCTGACTCAAATCGGCTGATCCTGGGTGGCATGCATCAGAAAACATTAATGGATACACTTCGCGATGAAGGTGAAGACAAAGTCACGGTCGAGAATGTGGTGAAGACCGGTTATGGAAATATTCGTTGTGTGGAATCCGGCGGACCGGAACCGGGTGTGGGGTGTGCCGGTCGTGGGGTTATCACTGCCATTAACCTTATGGAAGAAGTAGGCGCATATACACCTGATCTTGATTTTGTTTTCTTTGATGTCCTCGGTGATGTTGTCTGTGGCGGTTTTGCCATGCCCATAAGGGATGGCAAAGCTGAAGAGGTTTATATCGTTGCTTCCGGCGAAATGATGGCGGTCTACGCTGCAAACAATATCTGCAAAGGGCTTCTTAAATATGCAGAACAAAGCGGTGTACGGTTAGGCGGCATTATCTGCAACAGCAGAAACGTAGATAATGAACTTGATCTTATGGACGAATTCACTGAAGCGCTCGGCACGCAACTGATCCATTTTGTACCGCGGGATAATATCGTACAGAAGGCAGAATTTAATAAAAAGACGGTTATTGAATATGATGACTCCTGCAATCAGGCCACTGAATATAAAGAACTTGCCCGCAAGATCATTGAAAATGAGAATCTTGTTATTCCAACGCCTTTGGCCATGGATGAATTGGAGCATATGGTCGCTAAATACGGATTAATGAGCTGATTCAAATACTTAAAGGAGTCATATTATGCCATTGATTAAGTTTGAGTGCGATGCCTCAATTCCGGAAAGGGAAAAGCATTGTTATATAAAAAAGCCGGGTGAAGATACAACCCAGTATCTTCCTTTATCAAATATTGCAACGATACCGGGATCGTTATCCGAACGGGGATGCAGTTATTGCGGCGCCAAGTTGGTAATCGGCGGCGTGGTTAAAGATGCCATACAGATGATACATGGCCCTGTTGGATGTGCTTATGACACATGGCACACCAAGCGGTACCCAAGTGACAATGATAATTTTCAGCTCAAGTATGTGTGGTCCACGGGGTTGAAAGAAAAGGACGTTATTTTTGGTGCGGAAAAGATCTTGAGAAAGAGCATCAATGAAGCATTCGATGAGATGCCGGATGTGAAACGAATGTTTTTGTATACAACGTGTACCACAGCCTTGATTGGTGATGACCCTAAAGCCGTTGCCGCGGAGGTGATGGCTGCCCGGCCTGATGTTGATATTTTTGTTGTCGAATGTCCCGGGTTTGCAGGGGTAAGCCAGTCAAAAGGCCATCATGTATTAAATATAGGCTGGATGAAAGACAAGGTCGGGACGTATGAACCCAAACTCACCAGCGAATTTACGTTAAATTTTATAGGTGACTATAATATACAAAATGACACATTGCTTTTGAGTGAATACCTAGAAAGAATGGGTATCCAGGTCATTGCCCATTTTACCGGCAATACCAATTATGATGATTTATGCGGTATGCACCGCGCAAAACTCAATGTCGTAAACTGTGCGCGCTCAGCGGGCTACATCGCCAATGAACTCAAAAAGAAATACGGTATCCCGAGACTTGATATTGACGCATGGGGGTTTGACTACACGGCAGAGGGATTAAGAAAGATCGGTGCTTTCTTCGGATTGGAAAAAAAGGCCGAAGAAATAATCGCGGAAGAATCTGCCAAGTGGAGACCTAAGCTCGACTGGTACAAGGAACGGTTAACCGGTAAAAAAATGTGTATCTGGACGGGGGGACCGCGTCTGTGGCATTGGACCCGGGCTGTTGAGGATGATCTTGGTATTGAGGTTGTGGCCATGTCCAGCAAGTTCGGCCACCAGGAAGACTTTGAAAAAGTTATCGCACGCGGCAGGGTCGGGACAGTTTATATTGATGATGCCAATGAGCTGGAATTCTTTGAGGTCATCGACATGGTGAAGCCCGATATAATTTTTACAGGGCCCCGGGTTGGGGATTTGGTGAAAAAACTTCACATACCGTATATCAACGGCCATGCATATCATAACGGTCCTTATATGGGATTTGAGGGCTTTGTAAACATGGCACGGGATATCTATAATGCGACAACTTCGCCAATATGGGAACTGGCCGGACAGGATATTCAGGATCTTTCGTATAATCAGGATATTGTTGAATTGCCATCCGCGGAGGCTTCATGATGAAAGACAAAATTGAAGAGGTTGTTAATTATATTCAGGAAAGATGTCTTTGGCAGTTTGTTTCCCGCAGTTGGGACCGGGAAGAAAATATTCAGGGCATCATGGAGATGGCTGTCAGTTTGTTTAATGATGAAAAAGTAGTACTGGAAACAGATTATGATCGATGCTGGTTTGCTGATGCCAAGATTTTCATTTCGGATATTAAAAGGCTCTTTTCATGGTCAAAGGACTTAACAAAAGAAGAGGCAAAAGCCCTTTTTACCGGTGTAAAGGACCGGATGCTTGAGATCACAGTCGAAAAATCACGAAATGAAGAATTAAATGTTCCCTATTATTAACAGCCATGGGCTGACCGGGTCTATCACGCCCAGGCTCAACCCACAATAAGCCATGAAAGTAACTTAGTAACTTATTGCTACTTTCATATAACAGCCATGGGCTGACCTGACATATCAGCTGCCAGGCATAGCCCACAACAAAGCTTGAAAGATCTGAGTAACTTACCCAGACTTTCTTATAAAAGGAGTTCTTATGGGATGTTCAGTGGAAGAAAGAAACCGAACTGGTATAATTAATCCCGTTTTTACATGCCAGCCTGCAGGGGCGCAATATGTCGGTATTGGTATAAAAGACTGCATTTCTCTGGTTCATGGCGGGCAGGGATGCTGTATGTTTGTCCGCTTGCTGTTTGCCCAGCATTTTAAAGAAAATTTTGATATCGGATCGTCGTCAGTGCATGAAGATGCGGCCGTTTTTGGGGCAATAAAAAGAGTAGAAGAAGGCGTTGAGGCCTTAATTAAACGGTATCCGCATGTGAGAATTATTCCTATCATCTCGACATGTTCAACGGAGATCATAGGTGATGACATTGACGGCCTGGTCACCAAACTGAAAAGAACGTATCCGGATAGTAACGTCCATTTTATTCCTGTACATGCACCCAGCTTTGTCGGAAGCCAGATCAGCGGATATGATGTTGCTACAAAAGCGGTATTTCGATACATCGCCGAAAAAGGTGACGCCAGCGATAAGATTAATGTGATTACCGGCTGGTTTAATCCGGGAGATCTGAAAGAGATAAAACATTATTTTAAAGAGATGGAAGTCGACGCAACATTCTTTTTTGATATTGAATCATTTGATTCGCCTATGATGCCTGATAAATCATCATTCAGCCACGGCAATACCACTGTAGAGGACATTAAGGATAGTGCCAATGCAAAGGCCACTATAACAATGGCGCGATATGAGGGGCTGAGTACAGGGCAATTTCTGGAAGATAAGTTTGACGTTGCACACAGCCCTGTGCCAATGCCCATCGGAATTAAAAACACCGATTGTCTGCTCGGTGAAATATCAAAATTATCCGGAAAGCCGATACCGAAATCATTGGCTGAAGAAAGAGGGCGTGCACTTGATGCTTTGGCCGATTTGGCACATATGTTCTTTGCAAATAAGAAAGTTGCCATTTACGGCAGTGCGGATATGGTGCTGGGGTTGGCTCAATTTTGTATAGAAGTCGAGTTGCAGCCGGTATTTCTAATGATCGGTGATGAAAATTCAAAATACGAGAACGACCCGCGCATTGCTGAACTTCAGAACATGCCACTGGATTATGATATTGAAATTGTTACCAACGCCGACCTTTGGGAGTTGGAAAAAAGGATCAAAAATAATCGTCTCGACCTTGATCTGATCATGGGTCACTCAAAAGGAAGATGGGTTGCCATTGATAATAATATCCCCATGGTACGGGTGGGTTTCCCGACATTTGACAGGGCCGGGCTGTACCGTCATCCCATTGTGGGATATGCCGGAGCCACTTTTCTAGGTGAGATGATAGCAAACACAATTTTTACAGATATGGAATACAAAAAAGACCGGGAGTGGTTGCTCAACGTCTGGTAAAACGTTTCGCGGGAATAAAAACAGTTTCGCAATGTGTATCTATTGCGAAACTGTAATCCTTCAATCTGGAGACTATTTATGAATAATACAGACGAAAAAACAGATATAAAAATTTCTGATCGTATTGTTTTTCTGGGAAAATTATCAGAGTTGTATGACTTATCAAAAAAAGGGGAAATTGCAACCAAACTGCAAGGCAGCCATACCCGTGCGTGTAAATTCTGGACAGCGATGAAAATACTGAGCGGTGTAAAAAATTCAATCGTTATTACCCATGGTCCATCCGGGTGTGCTTATGGCGTAAAGCAGGCGTATAAACTGACAAACTGCAGAAACAGCGGTTCTCTTTACGAGCCGGTGTTAAGTACTGGAATGGATCAGACAAAGGTCGTTTACGGCGGGGAAAAGGAATTAAAAACAGCGTTATTGGAAGTTGAGGCGAAATATTCCCCGGATGTGATTTTTGTGGCCACCAGCTGTGCCGCAGGAATTATCGGTGATAACGTTGATGATATCATCGAAAAAATGCAGTCGAAGATCAATGCTGAAATTTTGCCTATCCATTGCGAGGGCTTTGCCGGCGAGTATAGAAGTGGATTTGATCTGGTATTTCGCGAGCTGGTGAAATTTATGGACCCGCCGACCAGGGAAATGAGAAAGAAACTGTCCAGGTCGGTCAACATTGTTGGTTCTAAGATGGGCCCGGAAAGAACAGAAATTGATACGGATGTTAAAGAGCTTATAAGACTGTTAACCGACATGGGGGCACAAATTAATGCCGTTATCGCTGGAAATTGCTCTCTGGAAGAACTAAAGCGCGCCCCAAGTGTTGCTGTCAACTGTACGCTTTGTCTTGATATCGGGTATGCCATTGGTATGGCAATGCTTGACGAATTTGAAACACCGCTTAATTCAACAATTCTTCCCTATGGCATTGCGGCAACAGTCGAGTGGCTTGAGGGCTGTTCAAAAGAACTTGAACTCGAAGTTGAGTGCAAGCGGCTCATCGATAGGGAATACGCTGCCATAGCAGATGACTTTCAAGATTTAAGAAAATATCTGGAAGGCAAGACGGCCATCATAGAAGGTCATGATGCCATAAAGTCCCTGGCCATTGCTCATATGCTGGAAATGGACCTTGGGATGCGGGCGGTCATTTACAATTTTCACCCATGGAGTACCGAGGCCAGGGAAACCAGTATTGATTATCTTCTGGAAACAGGTTTTGATCCCCAGATACTTATTACTAAAGGAACACTTTCATTTGGTAAATATGAGTCAATGCAGCAGACTGAAGAAGAGTTACTTTCATTTATAGGCGATCTTGACAAGAATAGTACTGTTTATTTTGGTTCCTCACTGAGCTTTCCTTGTATTCCTGTTGTTGACCTCAATGCAATATTAAACCGGCCGCGGTTTGGTTTCCGTGGGGCGTTAAAGGTTGCCCAATGCATCAAGACCGCCCTGGAATATTCCTTCCGCCCGCGAAGTGAACTTATGAAAGAAATTGTTTTTCCGAAAAAAGGAGGACTCGGAAGTGCCCAGTCTCTCACGCCGAAACTTTCATCGGAAGTTCCGGATTGCACGATGTATGCTAGAGGAGGAAAGCGAGGCCGGTTATGCTGCATGAATTAGAATTTCAGAATTGTGAAAACTCAAAAGACCCTTTGAGCTCCTGCGCACTGGAAGGGGTTGCCCTGGTCTTGGCCGGGATAAATGATGTCGGTGTTGTTATACACTCCCCCCAGGGATGTTCGGCAACCGTAGCCAATGCATATGATATGCATGAAATAGATTTTACCATGAGAAAGGTTGGGTGCAGCAGGCTTTTTGAATCTGATATTATTATGGGGGCCTCTGAAAAGCTGAAAAAATTAATTATTGAAGCAGATGCAGCCTATAACACAGAGGTTCTTTTTGTTGTCGGCACCTGTGCTGCGGATATCATCGGAGAAGACTTGGAGGCGGTCTGTAGAAGTCTTGACGGCAAGGTCAACTCAAAACTGGTTTCGGTGATGGCCGGCGGATTCAGGGGCGATGCCTATAACGGTATCAATCTGGGGTTGGAAACAATTTTGAAACTTATGGAAAAAGAGCCGCCTGATCATACGGAATGCGACAGTGAAGGAAAAAAAGTCATTAATTTCCTGGTACCCCAGGGCAGCCTCAATCCGACATGGTGGGCGGATGCCCAGTGGCTGAAAACGGTTGTTCAGCGTTTAGGAGGGACAGCCGGCACTGTTTTGCCCAGAAAGGCAACACTCAGTGAAGTTCGAGAATTTGGCTCAACAGGGGTCAATATTCTCTTGAATCATGATGTGGGGTTTGATTTTGCCCGGCAGCTTGGAAAGCGGGGTACAAAAACGATATTTGACGATATGCCCCTGCCTGTTGGCATTGAAAATACAAAAAAATTTTTATTACGCCTTGGTGAATATCTCGGCAATGCCGAAGAGGCACAGGCAATAATCGACGAGGGAGAAAAGATGGTCGTCGACCTGCTGCGAAAGCGGGGACTGATGATTATTCCCCGGTACCGCAATTGCAGAATAGCTGTCAGTGCTGATTTTACCATTGGCGTACCCCTTGTCCGTACGCTTTTTAAAGAGCTGGAAATGATACCTGAGTTGTTGTTGTTCAGGGGCGATTCAAAACATGGACGCGCATTACTCGAAAAAGAGTTAAATGATCTGGGGATCAGCCCAAAAGTTGTCTTTAATGCAGACGGTTGGAAAATCAAAGAAGCGCTGAAGTCCGTCGAGGTGGATGCCGTTTTGGGATCGGCATGGGAGAAATATATTGCCGAAGAATTAGGTATCCAATTTACTTTTGATCTTTTCTACCCCACGAACCGGGACATCTATATTGACCGCGAGTTCTTCGGCTACACCGGTTTTTTAAACATATTGGAAGTTATTGCCAATGACTGGGAGCACGGACTTAGATCAAAGCATATCGCCTGGGAACAGTATGCGTCATAGGGCAAATATATAAATTTTATAGGAGTAACAAGATGAAAATAGCAGCATATGTGAACGGTGCAAATCATATAACCAATTTTTATGAAGAAGGGAAGGTTGTTCTTTTTGATAATGGTACCGGAAGCTGGTCTATTGATAAAGAAGAGACAATAGAGCTGGGTATTGATATGGGCGTCGCCATGGTCCGGAGCAAACTGAGAAAAATGGCAAAAAATCTTGACGGGTGCTCGATTTTTGTGGCCGGAGCAACCCGGGGAGTTCCATATGCAATACTGGAAGGCATGGGGTTTAATATCTGGAAATCATCCGGAGACGTCACCCGGTATCTTGACTATATAGAAAAAAAGGAACAGGAGGAGAAAGAAAGAAAGAATAAGCCTCCGGTAGAGCCCATGGTTATCGGTGATATCAGGGACTGTATTTTTGAAATTGATTTAAGGGTTGTCCTTGATGCGCATACGGGGTTGACATCAAAAAGCGTATTGATCCCCTTTTTCAAAAAAACGTCATTTAATAAACTGACCGTCTATTGTGACCATATGCCCCCTTGGTTTGAACATCAACTGGCAGGATTTAAACTAGCCGCTGAAACCCAAGAATTCGAAGACTATGTGAAGGTGACGATTGTACCAAATGACTGATAAATAAAAATCAAGAGATCAATCATGAAAAATATAGCTTCAATATTTAATTATGCCCTTAATCAGGATACCGCACAGTTATTTGTTCCGGAAGTGCAGGAGCTCTCTTTCCATTCAAAACGCCAGGGAGGGGTCAAGATTCTTCCTTTTCTGAGACAGAACGAAACATCTGATTATTCTTCCCTTTTATTCGATCCCTGGCGGTCCTATGTTATGCTGGACGGATACATCAGCACTGTTTATGAGGAGTTGGGCCCATGTACAAGCTATGAAAAATACAGGGCACTGCCTAAAAACAACAGAATGGAAAAATTATTTTCAGAGGTATACCGAATTTTACGCGTATATCATATGGCCTTTATTCATGAAAAAGGGATAATTGAACGCGAATCAACAATGCTGTGGCACGTTGATATGGTTACAAATCCGACTGTTTATTCTTTTCGCATAACGGATATCGGATTAAATTTGCTCAGTTCTTTTGTCTCCTACTATTTTTATTCTGTTAACAGCATTGAGCCGATACCATATATTGAGGCCATATTGGCATCAATGTATAGTGATATTATTAATCAAATCGTTGATTTCCATGATGAAGATGCAGATCTGCGTCTTTTTCATTCTCCGCTTCATTTAAATCGGCATTTTCGGTATGCCAACGGAAATGCAACATTTACACAGGAGGATGGGTTTCTATATTTCGAAAAAGACGAAATTTATAATGATTGTGGGCGGTTTCCAATAGATTTTTATTTTTACTATGGGAATGATCTGTACATTGTCCCCAACGAGGCCATGGACAGCAATAAGATATCTATAAATGACATCTCAAAATGGAAGGCCCGGGTTGATAAAGGGAGATACAAATGAAGACTGTTGACAAACTGTCAAGACCATACCGTCTGATATTTGCATATGGCTTATATATGAATGTCAACCAATTGAAACTGTGTTGTCCCAATGCTGAATTTATTGATGTCGGGTATGTTGAAAATTGTTCATTGGATTTTTACGGCCGTACCGCAACATGGGACAGCGGCCGGGAAACATTTATTCATACCCCCGGCACAGAGATGTGGGGTGTGGTTTATAAGCTGAATTTTTCTGAAGCATACAGGTTGGATACCTGGGTTGACGTGAGGATGGATGGCGCGGGTGCCTATTTTCATTATCCAATGGATGTTGTGGGAGTGACAGGCAAATCGTATTATGCGCTTTTATACAAGAAAAATATTCTTGGGGATAAGCGTATGGTCAGTACTGAGTATCTGAATAAGATAAGGGAAGGCGCATCCCAATTCGGCATACCCCAGGAATATATTCAACGTTTAAATAATATTTCCAACAAAAAAGCATCATATGCGGTGCCACGCAGAGGAAAATTTGATCGATCCCTGTTGTTCGATCTTGATGAAGGGTGTGGTGAATGTGGAGACTTAAGAGCCTCTCATGGTGGACCAGGCTTTACCCCAGAATTGCAAAAAAATAAGGGTTGAATAAAGGTTTTTATAAGAAAGTCTGGGTACGTTACTCAGATCTCTCAAGCTTTGTTGTGGGCTATGCCTGGCAGCTGATACATGTCAGGCCAGCCCATGGCTGTTATATGAAAGAAACCAAAATATAATTTTTCAAACAGCGGTGCGGTCCGGGTCAGGAATCTCACGTTCATGGATTCCCAGCAGGAACAAAAGCCCATCCAGCCCCATGGTGGAAATGGTATTGGCCGCCTTTTCCCGGACAACGGGCTTGGCATTAAAGGCCACACCGAGTCCGGCAATGGAAATCATGGGCAGGTCATTGGCACCGTCACCCACGGCAATGGTCTGCTGGATTGACAGATTTTCTTTTTTTGCAAGCTCACGTAAAAGATCTGCCTTTTTCTGGCCGTCCACAATTTCGCCGTTAACCCGGCCGGTGACTTCACCGTTCTCTATTTCAAGGGTATTGGCAAATACATAATCAAACCCCAGGATTTCTTTAAGGTAATTGCCCACAAAGGTGAAACCGCCGGAAAGGATGGCAAGCTTATAGCCCAGCCCCTTCAGGGTCCGGGTAACAAGACCGGCTCCGTCGGTCAGGGGCAGGGTCCGGGCCAGGCCCTGGATATCCTTTTCCTTTAACCCTTTGAGCAGGGCCACACGCCGTCTGAAGCTCTGTTTGAAATCAATTTCCCCGCGCATGGCGGATTCCGTAATTTGGGCCACCTGATCGCCCACACCGGCCAGTTTTGCCAATTCATCAATCACCTCGGCCTGAATCAATGTGGAATCCATGTCAAACACGACAAGTTTACGGTTTTTACGATAGATATTGTCTTCATGAAAGGATATATCAATGCCCAGATCCTGGGAAATGTGAATGAACCGGCCTTTCATATCCGGGATGCTTCTGGGTGTTCCGGATACGGCGAATTGGATACAGGCCATCGGGGGTTCCAAAGGTCTTTTCAGGGATCTGCGGCCGGACATACGGGTAATGGAATCAATGTTAAGATCATGATCGGTAATCACCGAGGAGACAGCCGAAATCTGGCCTGTGGTAATGGCCCGGCCCATGACCGTAATAATCCTGCGCTCCTTGTCCTGGGTCCGGACCCAGGTTTCATATTCATTTGAATCCACGGGCACAACATCCACGGCCAGTCCCATCTTATGCCCTTCAAAAATCAGATCCTTGAACATCAGGGAAAAATCCTGGGAACATGGAATATCCACCAGCATGCCCAAAGAGATATGTTCATGAATTACAGCCTGTCCAATATCCAGAATGCTGACCCGATACTGGGCAAGGATGGTTGAAATCCGGGCGGTGAGGCCTTTTTGGTCTTTGCCCGTAATGCTGATAAGAACTATATCTCCCATAATCTATCCCCTATCGTATTTGTACTTTAAACGTGTTTGTACTTTGTGCCGGGTCTAATTTATAGCCTTGCCGTTTGAATCTGTAAAGGTGTTTCGGTCCATCTTCCGGACCAGGTCTTCCAGGGTCTGTTTTGTATTCAGGGAGGGATCATCCAGGACCTGCTCAAATAATAAAGCTTTTACCTTTCCAATGGCCGGGCCCTGGGGCAGGTCCAGGATCTGTTGAATAGCACTGCCTGTAATGTCAAGGCTATTCACATTAAACGGTGTCTGCGCATTAAGGGCATCCAGGATTTTTCCCAGACGAAGGCGGATGTCCCCAAGGGAATATGGCTTTTTGACCGGATTGAGATTGCCTTTTTTGTCGGCAATGCGCATGCGTAAAAAATCCTGGTAGGACAGGTTCAGGTCATCCAGCATGGCCAAAAGTCTGCGTACCGCTTTTGCAGAGGTATCAGCTTTTAAAGGCCGCATGTGTCCCCGGACCAGGGCGTAGATGTAATCCATGTCCTTTTTGGAAAACCGCAGACGTTCAAGATCATTCATCATGGCCCGGGTGCATTTCTGATGTCCCGGAAACGTGTTCCGGCCCTCCTTGATTTCCAAAGCATCCTTTTTCCCTGTGTCATGAAGAAAACCTGCCAGCCGCAGTATGGGCATGGATGCCGGCAGGGCATCCCCCACCAGAAGGTTGTGCTCAAATACGGTTTCACCGTGGTGGGGGCCGCCGTCCAGGTCGTAGCACCGGTCAAGGCTTGGCAGGATGTGGACCAAAAGGCCGGTATCATGAAGCAGATTAAAAAAGTGTGACGGCTTGTCCATGGCCATGGCCTTGACAATTTCCCGTTGAATCCGGTCTGCAGCCCCCTGGACCGTAATTTTATAGGCCTGGGCACGTATGGCATCAAAGGCGTCCGGCTCAATTTTGAACCCGAAACGGGCAGCAAACCGGCAGGCCCGGACCATACGCACGGGATCCTCTTCAATCCGGTCAAAGGGATCCCGGGTGAATCGAATGGTTCCGTTTTCAATGTCCGTCTGCCCGCCAAAGGGATCTGCCAGGGTCCGGGTTTCGGGGTCCCAAGCCATGCTGTTGATGGTGAGATCCCGGCGTCCAAGGTCTGTGGCCGGAAAGACGAGGCCTGCCTCCACAGCCTTCTTATCTGCAGGCCTGCAGGTCGCCACCTCCACTTTGTTAACCAGGGTTACGGCAAAGGATTTTCCCACATATTTAGGATCATGGCCGGCAAACAGCCGGGCCAGATCTTCAGGCAAGGCATTGGTAAGGATATCCACATCCACGGGGGCTATGCCCAGGAGTGCATCCCTGACGGCCCCGCCGGCCAGAAAGGCTTGATAGCCGCCGGTCCAAAGTGTTTCAAGGATGGTGGAAACGGGACGATGCGCCAGGATGGAGTCCAGGATGTCGGGAGCTGAACGCATCTTTAATTAATAGATCCCGAACATAGGCGAACCGCACCCGGGACATTTATTGCTCTGGGTTAAAAGATTCTCCACTGAATAACCAAATCGTTTGATAACCGTCCGGCCGCAGTCCGGACAGCAGGTATTCTCCCTGGCACCGGGTACATTGCCGGTGTACACATGAACAAGTCCGGCCGACAGTGCAATATCGCAGGCCTTTTCAAGGGTCTCCACAGGGGTCGGCCCCGGCTGGGTCAGTTGAAATGCCGGATGAAACCGGGATAGGTGCCAGGGGGTTGAAGTTCCCAGTTCCCCGGCAATAAAGGAAGCCATCTGTCCAAGTTCGTCGGGATCATCATTAAGTCCCGGGATTACCAGGGTGGTCACCTCCACCATGAGGCCTAAATCCACCATGGCCTTCAACGTCTGTTTAACCGGTTCCAGGCGCCCATTACAATACCGGGTATAAAACTTATCCGAGAAAGATTTAAGATCCACGTTGGCTGCATCCAGAACTGCGGCAGAGGCCTGCAGCAGTTTAGGACTCATAAATCCATTGGTTACAATGATATTGGCCAGCCCAGCATCCTTTGCCAGCATAGCCGTATCCAAAACCAGTTCAAAAAAAACAGTGGGTTCGGTATAGGTGTAAGAGATACTTTGGCAGCCGTGTTCCACAGCGCTTGCGACAATGGTTTCGGGCGTCATTGCGCTGCCAGCAAGGCGGCCTGAAAAAGGGTCTGCCCCCCGGTCACGGACCTGGGAGATATCGGCATTCTGGCAGAACCGGCACTTAAAATTGCACCCGGGCGTAGCAATGGAATAAGAGAGGGAGCCGGGTTTAAAATGAAAAATGGGTTTTTTCTCAATGGGGTCCACATTGGCCGCCACCACCCGGTCATACACCAGGGAAAAAAGCTTGCCGTCCCGGTTCTCCCGGACACCACAAATGCCGGTATGTCCCGGTGCAATCGTGCAATAATGGCTGCAGGCCAGGCATTTGACCTCACTACCAGACTTAGGTTCATAAAGACGGGCACGTATCATTCTTTCACCTTGAATCCTAACGCCAGGCCTGTGGCCGGCTCATTGATTTTACAACTCCGGGTTTTCAAGACCAGGGGCCGGGTGCGAAACTTAGGCACCGGTTTGATGCGCATGCCAATGAAGCCGCCCAAGTAAGACCACTGGATCAGGCGAAATCGTTCCACCCTGGAAATCAGACGTCCTGAAAACAACGGGATTTGTACGGTTGTCCGCCATTTTACAGGCACTTTTCCCAATATTGAGGTCATCATGGTTTTTAACTCCCACACACTAAAAAAATGGGCATGGCTGTACATATCCGGGAAAAAAAAGCCTTTAACCCGCCGGGCTATATTCTGGGGGGCATACCGGTTATGAACACCGATGACTACCTGTTCCCGAGCCACCCGGCAGGCCTCTTCAATGGCCTTGGCCGGCCGGTCTGAAAATTCAAGACTGAAAAACAGCAATGCCGTATCAAAAGCATTGTCGTCAAAGGGCAGATCCTCAGCTGTACCCCGATGCAGATCAACACGATGTCCGAGGCGTTCAGCAGCCTTGTCCAGCATATATGCGGAAGGATCGATACCCGTTAGGCTCATGCCAAAATCCATAAAAGGTTCAAGGCTTAATCCCGTGCCGCAGCCAATATCCAGCAAACGCTTGCCCGGCATGGGACGAATCAGAGAGCCGATCAGTTTGATTTCAAGGTTAAGGCAATGTCTGCCCCGGCCTTTTTCAAAAAAGGCATCATAGTCCTGGGCCGCCTTGAAATCAAATTCATATACCATGCTCAGGTCTCTTGCTCCAAAGGGATTAATGTTTAACGGCCAGGTTACAAAACCCGCCCTTTTTCTCATTCATCTTTTATAAGAAACTCTCTTTAACCCACTGAGATGTTTCAATATTCGTTGTGTGCCGAACCACGATCAAAGACCAAGGACGGTCCGTGACCGTTTATATCAACGATATAAACATAACGCACTCCCTGGAAAAAGCAATCAAACCTGCAAAAAAACAGACAACACCTTGGACTGTAACGAATTTTATCGGCCGACAGACAATTGAATTGGAATTTACTATGGTAATGGTAGGTGGGATATCAGACACACCGCAAAAAACGGTGCCTTTAAGGGGTGTCGACGAACAAAAAAAACAAGCAAAATTAGAAAACCGTTTTACCCAGCCCCTTACGCTTCAGTGTCAGAGCGTTTCCTTTTTTTATACCAATCATACCTCTTATACAACTTGTCCATGCATGCAGGGCATAGACCATGGGTAAAGGTCAGATGAGAGTGAGCCTCAAGATAGCTGTCCACATCATTCCAGAACCCCTTATCATCCCGGATTTTCTTGCAATGTGAACACATGGGCAAAAGGCCGCGCAGGGTTTTAAGTTCGATATGGGTTTTTATGCGGGCCAGAAGTTCAGCCGAATGAAAGGGTTTGGTTACATAATCAACCCCGCCCACATCAAACCCCCTTACAATATCCTGGGCATCAGACTTGGCCGTTAAAAAAATCACCGGAATATTGTGGGTGGGAAATTCGGCCTTCAACTTTTCACAGACCTCATACCCATCCATTTCCGGCATCATGACATCTAAAAGGATGAGATCCGGGAATTCAGATTTAACAAACGTCAGTGCCTGGCCCCCGCTCTGGGCCATGGCTACTTCATATCCATTATTCGAAAGCAGCTTTCCAAGGAATTGAAGATTCTGAGGTTTGTCGTCCACTGTCAAAATGAGACTTTTATTGACCATGGTGATGCTCCAGGAATAACCTTATGAATTAATCACAGTTGCAATTTCCGCAACAGCCGGAATCGCAGCCACCGCCTTTGGTGCCACAGCTGCTTGCCGGGGGTTCCAGCCCGGTTTCAGCAATGGTGATATCAAAAATCAGGGTTTTACCTGCCAGAAAATGGTTCACGTCCATGGTGACACTTGTCTCGCTTATACTTGCCACCCGCGCGGGCACCGGCTGACCTGCCGGGTTCTGGAGCTGAAGCTCAAGGCCTTCTGTCAGGGCCATCTCCGGGGGGAACTGGGCCCTTGGGATGTCCACCATGGCATTCTCGTCTCTTGGGCCGTATCCCATTTCAGGCGGAATGGTTACGGTTTTTGATTCCCCTTTTTTCATGCCGATGACGGCCTGGTCAAAGCCTTTAATCAGCATGCCCGTATCAACGGTAAAGGTCAGTGGCTGTCTGCCCTCTGAGGAGTCAAACACGTCTCCGTTTTCTAATTTTCCCGTATAATCCACGGCAATGGTGTCCCCTGATTTAATTGCTTCTGTCATAAAACTTTTCCTTCCGGCCGGTGGCAGTTCCGACCGTTATGGTGATTTTTCCGAAAGCTTTTTGTCCGGAAAATAATAACCATCCTTTTTTGAGGATGGTTTAAACAAAATGAGTTGAAATCATAGGGGAAAAACGAAAAGATGTCCAAAAGTATTTTAAAATTTGATGTTTTCCGTTGAATGAAATGTGGTATGGTCAGACAAAAATTACTAAAATCAAGGATAATACCATGGAACTTTTGAAAATTATTGCAGCAATCATTCTTCCGCCGGTGGGTGTGTTTTTCCAGGTCGGCATTGGAATGCATTTCTGGTTGAATATTCTTTTAACCCTTCTTGGCTACATTCCGGGAATCGTGCATGCCATCTGGGTAATAGCCAAAAACAAATAATTTTTTTGAGCAGAAGTCACCCGCCTGCGGCGTTACAAAACAAATCTCAATCCTCACAGCCATTAGGCCTGCTTCGGTTGAGATTTGCTTTGCGCCTTGCATCCGAACGGGTTTACCCCATGAACGGATAGCCGTAATTTACGGGGGGTACCAAGGTCTCCTTGATGGTCCGGGGAGATGCCCAGCGGATCAAGTTCAAATAGGAGCCTGCTTTATCGTTTGTGCCACTTTTGCGAGCCCCGCCAAAGGGCTGCTGGCCGACCACGGCGCCTGTGGGTTTATCATTAATGTAAAAATTTCCGGCGGTGTGGGTCAACCGGGCCGTCAGGGCATGGACCATTTCGCGGTCCCGGGCAAAAACAGCGCCGGTCAAGGCATATGGGCTTGTGTTGTCCAGGATGTCCAGGGTGGCGTGAAAATCATTATTGTCATAGACATAAACGGTCAGCACCGGTCCGAAGATCTCTTCGGCCATGGATTCATAATCCGGTCGTTTAGCCAGGATCACGGTGGGGTGAACAAAATAGCCCTTGGACTTATCCCGCTGACCGCCGATGATCACTTCGGCATCAGAAGATGCTTGTGCCCGTGAAATATAACCGTCGATGTTGTCGAAGGATTTTTCATCAATCACGGCATTCACAAAATTTGTGAAATCAGTCACTGGCCCCACCTTGATTTCAGCTATTTTTTCTTTGAGCTGATCCTGGACTTCCGGCCACAGAGAAGCAGGTACATAGAGGCGGGAGCATGCAGAGCATTTCTGCCCCTGGAACTCAAAGGCGCCCCGGATGATGCCTGTGACCAGTTCATCCACATCGGCGCTGGCATGGGCAAAAATATAGTCCTTACCCCCGGTTTCACCCACAATTCTGGGGTAGGAAACGTAGGTTTCAATGTTTTCGGCTGCTTTTTTCCAAAGATTCTGGAAAACTGCTGTGGAGCCGGTGAAGTGCATGCCGGCAAAATACTTGTGGGCGAACAGAATATCGCCGGTCTGGGAACCATAACCCGGGATAAAATTAATAACACCGTCGGGTAGGCCTGCTTCCTTAAGGATCCGCATCACATAGTAGTTGGACAGAACAGCCGTGGTGGAAGGTTTCCACACAACGGTATTGCCCATCATGGCAGGCGATGTGGGCAGGTTGACGGCAATGGCGGTAAAGTTAAACGGGGTCAGCGCGAGAACAAATCCTTCCAGGGGACGGTATTCCAGCCGGTTGTAAACGCCTTTTTCGCTGAACGGCTGGTTGGCGTAGATCTCTTCCATGTAGCTGACATTGAAGCGCAAAAAGTCCACCAACTCGCAGGTGGCGTCAATTTCGGCCTGGAAGGCGTTTTTAGACTGGCCCAGCATGGTTGCCGCATTAATTTTGGCCGAATATTTCCGGGAGATCAAATCCGCGGCCTTCAAAAAGACAGCCGCACGGTCCTGCCAGTCCATGGTCTCCCAGGCCGCTTTTGCTGACAATGCTGCGTCCACAGCCGCCTTGATCTCTTTTTCACCTGTCATATGCACCTTACCCAGCACATGACCGTGGTCATGGGGGCAAACCACATCACGGACATCACCGGTTTTAATCTCTTCACCATTGATAATCACTGGAATTTCAACCCGGTCCGCCATCTGGCGGCCAAGCTCTGCGGACAATGCGCCGCGTTCCGGGCTGCCCGGTGCATACATCTTGACAGGTTCATTATAGGGTTTGGGGATGGTAAATACGCTGTTTGTCATTTTATAACTCCTTTTTTTAAAACTACTTGCTGCTAGCCGATATTGAATTCAATACCCTGGGCCAGCGGCAACTTCTTTCCCCAGTTAATGGTGTTGGTCTGACGTCTCATGTACCCTTTCCACGCATCTGACCCGGATTCACGCCCGCCGCCGGTTTCTTTTTCTCCGCCGAATGCGCCGCCGATTTCAGCACCGGAAGTACCGATGTTCACGTTGGCAATACCGCAGTCAGAACCTCTGTGCGACAAGAACCTTTCCTGGTACTGCAGGGTAGTTGTAAAAATTGCGGAAGAAAGCCCCTGGGGCACGTCATTATGCAATTCAAGAGCCTGATCAAACGAGTTGTATTCAATGATGTACAAGATGGGCGCAAAGGTTTCACTCCGGACAATGGGGAAATCATTTTTCACTTCAGCCACCGCAGGACGCACATAATGGCCGCCTTCACACCCTTCTACAGAGACCCGATCACCGCCGTAAATCACCTTTCCTCCGGAAGATTTGACCGCGTTCAAAGCCTTTTCCATGGCAAGGACAGCGCCTTCGTCAATCAGCGGTCCCATGAGGGTATCGTTGTCCAGCGGGTTGCCGACCTTGACCTGTTTGTAGGCACGGACCAAATTGTTGACAAAGAATTCTTTTACCGAAGCGTGAATGATGATCCTGCGGGTAGAGGTGCAGCGCTGTCCGGCAGTGCCCACGGCACCGAACAGGGTAGCCCGAAGGGCCATGTCCATGTCCGCATCTTCGGTGACGATAATGGCATTGTTGCCGCCAAGTTCAAGCAGGGAGCGTCCTAAACGGCCGCCGACCACTTCGCCCACATGTTTACCCATGGCAGTGGATCCTGTGGCGGAAATCAAAGGAATGCGTTTGTCATGGAGCATGGGTTCACCCACATCATCTCTGGAGCCGATGATCATATTGAAAACACCCTCAACACCGTATTTGTCAACCACAGGCGCAAGGATGTTCTGGACGGCGATACTGGTCAAAGGCACCTTTGAGCTGGGTTTGAACAAAATCGCATCACCACAGACAGAAGCAATTAAACTGTTCCATGACCATGGCGCCACAGGAAAATTAAACGCAGTGATCAGCCCGACAATGCCCAGGGGGTGCCATTGTTCATACATCCGGTGTTCAGGCCGTTCGGAATGCATGGTCAGGCCATACAGTTGACGGCTCAGGCCCGTGGCGAAATCGGCAATATCGATCATCTCCTGGACCTCGCCTTCACCTTCGGCTCGTATCTTACCGACTTCAAGGGCGATCAGGGCACCTAAGGCCTTTTTATTTGCCCGTAACGCATTACCGATTTCACGAACCACCTCGCCGCGCCGGGGAGCGGGCATCATACGAAAAGTTTTAAATGCGGCCTGGGCTTTTTCCATCACCTCATCATAGTCCTTTTTTTCAGCCATCGAAACCCTGGCAATGGGCTTGCCGTTGATGGGAGAATAGGAAACAAGCTCTTTTCCCTTTGTTTTAAGCCAGCCATTGCTGCCACCGGTTGTGGCACCGGAATTGACGGATTTAACCCCAAGGGCATCAAGGATCTGTTTCACTTCTGCATTAAATGCGTCGCTCATATAAATCACCTCCTGATAATATTTACAGCTTAAACCTTCCGACCATCTCTTTAAGATTTTCCGCAAGTTTAGATAATTCCAAAACATTTTCATTGATGTGTTTAGTGCCGGCTGTGATTTCGTCTGCAGACCGGCTGACCTGGTGGACATCCTGGGCGACCTCGGCTGCCACGGTGGACGTCTGGTTGACATTCTCATTGACCTCCTGAACACCAGTGGCTGCCTGGCTGACATTACTGGAGATCTCCTGGGTTGTGGCAGACTGCTCTTCAATGGCAGAGGCAACTGATGTGACAATTGAATTAATATCGTCAATGATTTCAACAATTGCCTTTATCGCTGTTACAGATTCCGTGGTTGTTGCCTGAACCTCGCCGATTTTCAAACCGATTTCGTCTGTCGCTTGGGCTGTCTGCTTTGCAAGTTCCTTAATTTCACCGGCAACAACAGCAAACCCCTTACCGGCTTCTCCGGCTCTGGCGGCCTCTATGGTTGCATTCAGCGCCAAAAGATTGGTCTGTTCGGAAATATCGGCTATGGTTTCGGTCACCTTGCTGATTTCCGTTGCTGCCCGGCCTAACGCATCTACTTTTCCGGAAATATGTTCGGCTTTTTCAACGGCCTGGGTCGTTGTCTGGCTTCCTTTGGCGGTATTGGCTGAAATCTCATTGATCGTTGCGGACATCTCTTCTGCGGCGGCGACAATCATCTGCAGGTTGGCACTTGTCTGCTCTGTGGCGGCTGCCACGCTGTTCATGGCCGTTTCCATCTCTTCTACGGCCGAAGAAACGTTATTCGCTTTCTGGGAAGACTGTTCCGCACCGGATGTCATCTGCCGGGACACGTCCGACAGTTCCGTGGAAGACGATGTCAACATCTGAACCCCTTGTGAAATGTCCCCAAACATATTTTTCAAATTGTCAGTCATTTGCTTCATACTGGCATACACACCACAGAGCTGTTTTCCGTTATTTTTGAATTCATATGTAAGATCACCGGCCGCAATCCGGTCGGCCACGTTAGCGATTTCAGACGGGTCTTTTCCCAGAAGCGCCATAATGCCTTTAACAAACCACAAGACCGCCACAATTGTCAGGACCAGAAATATGCAACCCGCAGCAAGAACCATGTTGCGAATCGAAACCACAGGCGATAGAAACTCCGATTCATTCTGAGTGACCACAATGCTCCAGCCTGTGGCAGGAACAGGTGCAAAACCGGCAATCTTATTAATCCCTTTGAAAAAATATTTTTCAACACCTGTTTCCTGGGCCAGCGATCTCTTGGCGATGTCCTTCATCCCTTTAAGGGTCGTTATATTCAACTTGTAAATATAATCTTTCACAGGATGATAGATAAAAAGTCCGTCATTACCCACCATAAACGGATAACCTGTTTCGCCGATTTTCGTTTGGGCAATTTTTTCGGTAAAAGCCGCCAGTTTTACAACCGATCCCAAAATACCGGCAAACGCCCCGGAACTGTCCTGCAAAGGAACAGCAATGACAAAAACAGAATCCCCGCTAACCTTTGAAATAACCGGTTCACTTATAGTGATCTTGCCGGATTTAGCAAACTGAAAATATTTCCTTTCAGACACATTTATTTTTTTCTGTCCGGATTCGTCATGGCCGGTAGCGAGAACAAGGACAAGGCCGGATGAATTCGTAATAATAATATTATCGTAATTTTTTTTGATCTTTTGATATACATCTGAAAGATATGCTTTAACCGCAGATATCTCAGAGAAGCTATTTTCAAAATTTTTAGTCCCGGCTTTATCAAGCATTTTTTGGATCAAGGGCTCCGACGCCATTGTCCGGGCTTTTTCAATTTCCTGTTCCATGTAAAGGTTTGCCATGGTCGCAAGATTTTGTGCGGTGAGCGTTGCTTGTCCCTGTGCAATGTCAACCAGTGCAGAGGAGGATTTGTTTATTGAAAATAGTCCCACGACAACCAGTGGAAGGATTGCTGCCACCACGCCACCAATGATTAATTTTGATCTTAACGTTAATTTTCCCATTCTTATCTCCTCTCATGTAGATTGAACCAGTTTTTAACAGATGTTGGCTTTTTGGGGAGTGCAGGTATTTCGCAACTTAAAGCAAAATATACACCAACGATTAAACCCATTGAATTTACTTATAAAATAATACAAACAATTCCTATTAATTAAAAATATTAATTTTATATAAAATTTATATAAAAAATAGAATTTGTTTATTTCCAAAACGTCAGGGGAGGCCGGTTACTGATAGGAACCAAATCCGGGAAGATTATATTTATTGAGCAATGCGTATAACCGAGCCTGGGAGACGCCTGATAACCGGCAGGCGGTTTTCCTGTCACCTCCGGCCTTTTTCATTAAACGGGTCAGGTAATTTTTTTCCAGCTGTTCCCGACAGGCATTCAGCGAAGGAAAGTCTGTATCACTGTCCAGGGCATCGTTGGCCATTGCCTGAGTATCTTGCTGCTGAACGGCGGAAAATGACTCAAACGTTAATGTGGAAAGCCTGTAATTGGGCGGAAGGTGTTTGGGCACCAGGGTTGGATCGCTTCCGGCTGACGCCAGTGTGTACTCCAGAACGTTGAGCAGTTCCCTGATATTACCGGGCCAGGGGTTTGACATCAGTGTTTCAAACAACGTCTTGGATATCGCCTTGGGCTCAAGATTATATCTGTTTGAAAGCTCATGAACCTTTTTTAAAACAATTTCTTCAATATCGTTTCCCCTGTCGCGCAGTGCCGGCAGATGAATTTCCATGGCCCTTATCCGATACAGAAAATCCTCCCTGAAGAGATTCTCTTTGACCAGTTGATCAAGGTTGAGGTTTGTGGCGGAAATCAGACGGATATCCACTTTTATCTCTTTTTTCCCCCCAAGGCGGCGAACAGACCGCTCCTGGAGGGTCCTTAACAATGCTTTCTGGATTGACAGGGGCAAATCGCCGACTTCATCAAGCATCAAGGTGCCGCCGTCCGCCTGGACAATCAAACCGTCCTGTTTGTATACGGCACCTGTAAACGCGCCTTTTTCATGCCCGAAAAGGGTGCTTTCAATCAAAGATTCCGTCAAAGAAGCGCAGTCAACCGCCACAAATGGTTTTGACGCCCGTTTGCTGTTTTCATGGATCGCTTTGGAAAACAACTCCTTACCGGTTCCGGTTTCCCCTGTTACCAGGACCCCGGCGTCGGTTGAGGCGGCTTTGCCCACTTCATCCAAACATCTTTTCAGGGCAGGGGATTCCCCGATAATTTTTGACCGTTTCAGAATGACCAGTTCAGGCGATGAAAGCTTCTCCTTTCGATAGTGCAGGGCCCTTTGAATGGGAAGGCTGACATCATCAAGGCGAAATGGTTTTTGCACAAAATCCCAGGCACCGTTTTTAAATGCAATCTCAGCTCCCCTGGCATCGCCGGTACCGGTAATAATTATTATTTCCGGAGCAGAAGGCAACGCGACAAGATCAGGCATAATATCCAGCCCATTGCCGTCCGGCAGTTCAAGATCAAGCAAAATGATGTCAAAATCTTTTTGGCTGCTCAATGCCTTTGCTTCTTTTACGCTTTTGGCCGTAAAAGTTTCACAACCCATCTTTGCAAGAAGGGTTTCAAAAAACAGGCGAATGTTCTGGTCATCATCAATAATCAGTACACGAAACATAGGAACCTTTTTATTCTTTTTCGTTCATCGCTTTTGCAATGGTTAATGACAGCTCACCGGACGTCATGGGCTTCATCACCATATTTGCAATACCAGCATTCCGGCATTTCTCTTCTGTCAGGCCTTGACTGAATCCTGTGGCTAATACAACGGCAATCTCCGGATTGATCTCTTTTATTTGTTTTGCCAGCTCAAAACCGTCCAGATGGGGCATTGTCATATCGGTCAAGACCAAGTCATAATGTGCCGGATTATTTTTCACATTTTCAATGGCTTTGGTACTATCTGTCTCCATAACAGCGGAATAACCCAGTATGGCCAAAATATCACAGGCGCTTTCGGCAATCTCTTTTTCATCATCAACCACCAGGATATTGCCCTGGCCTTTTTTTAGGCCGGTATTTACGTCTGTTTCAGCCGATTCAGCACGATCATGCTCCGGCAATAGAATTCTGAACGTTGTCCCAACCTCGATTTCACTGTAAACCGATATTGTGCCGCTCATCTCTTTTATGATCCCATATACTGTAGCCAGTCCCATCCCGGTCCCTTCTCCACGCCCTTTGGTCGTAAAAAAAGGTTCAAAAATCCGGTTAAGGTATTTTTTATGAATGCCGCATCCGGTATCAGAGATAACCAGTTCAATAAATTCCCCCGCAGAAATCTTCCCTAAAAACCCGGTCTGGGTGTCATCAAGTTTAACCCGGTCCAAAATCACCTCCAGAACCCCGCCGTGATCTTTCATTGCGTAGCCGGCGTTTGTAAAAAGGCCCATAAGCACCTGATATATCTGGGTTGCATCACCAAATACCCACCCCTGTTCAAGCCTTAAGTCATGTTGAATGTCGATACCGGCCGGCAGGGAAGCACGTATGAACTTTAGTAATTCCTTAATAATCGGCTTAATATCGGTGGGCTGTTTTTCAACCTCGGCGTTTCTGCTGAACGTTAAAATCTGCTTGACCAAATCCCTGGCCCTCAGGCTGGAAGACGAGACCCGGCTCAGATACGTTTCCAGTGTCTGGTTGCCTTTTGCTTCATGCATTGCAAGATCGGTAAAGCCCATCACGCCTGAAAGGATGTTATTAAAATCATGGGCAATACCACCGGCCAAGACCCCAATGGCCTCCATTTTTCTTGCCTGATCAAGATGCTGCTGGAGTCTTTCCCGCTCTTCATCCGCCCGTATCCGGTCTGAAATATCCTGAAGCGCACCTACGGCGCGGGTAATTTTTCCGGTATCATCCCTAACGGCCTCTCCGGTGACATGGACCCAGCGGCGGCGTCCTTTGGCCGTGATGATTTCGAACTCTTCATCAAGGCTTTGACCTTCACCAACACACCGGTGGCAGGCGTTCAGAATTTTTTCCTGCCACTCGGGGGCGATAAAACGCTCCACATCGCCAAACGTAGGGGGGGAAGAGGAGTGCCTTTCATGGATGGCATTCATTTCATCCGACCATATGATTGCCTGGCTTTTAATATCAACACTCCAGGCGCCGACTTTTGCAATTCGCCCTGCCTCGCGCATCAGTTCCGTAGTCAGCTGCAACGCTTCATCGGCACGTTTACGATCCGAGATATCCCTGAAGATTCCTAATATTGCGTCAGATTCGCCCTGTTCATTTCGCAAAAAACCGGCCGAAATTTCCACCCAAATCGTCGTACCGCCCTTTTTGATTAATTCCAGCTCAAAAACCGTTAACCGATTTAGATCCACATCGCCGTCAAATTCTTCGTCAAGCTCTTCGGCTATAATTGCAGGAATCTGTTTTAATGAATCCTCGGTCACATAATCCTTCATTTCCAAACCCAAAAACTGGGCAGGCGTGTATCCCAAAAGGGATTCCATTGACGGGCTGACATAACTAAATATTAAATCCGGAAACTGCAAAATCCAGATCGTATCTGCGGCATTGTCCGCGAGCAACCGATATCTTTCTTCACTCTTTTTTAGTTCGATTTCAGCTTTTTTCCCCTGCAGTATTTTCCACATCCCATCCATCATCAAATGCAGCTGGCGAATGTCTGAGTCGTTATAGTTCTCTTTTTTATTTCCCACATTGATCAATGCCACGATTTTATCATTTTCAAAGGCCGGGGCACTCATTACCCGGTTAATTTTGACATTGTCCCGGCAAACTTTATGTTTGGAAAGCGGAGCGTAATTTTCATAATCGTTAATCACCAATACAGAGCCTGATTTTTCAACTTCAGCCCAAAGACCGGTCTCTCTTATCTTACAGGGCAATCCGTCGCCGCAGTCTGTTTCGTTCACGGATTCTTTGGGCCAAAGGTGCATGGTCAATTGGGCCTGATCTTTATTTAAAAAGGATAGACACCCAAATTCGCTTTGGGTTAACCGGCAGGCTTCCTCCAAAGCAAATTCTGCAAGGGCGTTGATGGATTCTTCGGTCATCTGGCTTAGCTCAAGCAGTTTTTTCAAGCGCAGCTTATCCAACTTTCTTTCGGTTGCAGCCTGTCTGTTCTGCCGTTCGATTCGGATAACCAATCTTGTAATATAAACAGAGACAAGGATTGTAAAAATAAGAATGCCAAGACAAATATTTATAAACCCTTTGGGAATAAAAAGAAAAAAAAGAGTCAAAATGAAAATAAGGTGCGTGGCATATAACGGTATAAGAATTCTAAGAGAACCGGATATTTTTTCCTCCGTTACAAGCCCACCAATAGACTTAAAATTATTTTTCTCATTAATATCGTGATTCAATCCATCTCTCCAAAACCGATAAATAAATTACCGTCCTTCGAGCGGGCTGTTAGCCGCTATCAGTTAGAAAATGGAAATTCTTAGACGATTAAATTATTTTAACATGTTAATTTATTACGTCAACAAACGAAAACCTGATGAAAAATCAGTTTAGCAAAAAAGCAGGACAACTGGTATGGAAAAACTGAAAACGAATATCTCTTGACAGGATACGGGCCCATCCTGTAAGAAAATATCGCTTACAATAAGGAGGTTTTATGTTAAAGAAATCATTGGAGATTGTATCAAACGCTGCCGACAAGGGGACAAGGATTAAGGCGGCTGTTTGATATTATGTTGGAAACAAAACCGTTCCACTTAAAGCTAAAGTGCTTTAACCAACTCTTTTTCCCCTGCGGAATTCAAAATTGAATATCCGCTGTTCTCATTTTCTTTTCTGTCGGCAGCGACACGTTATTAAAATTTTATCGCAGTATTTGCAGCCGGAAGGTCGGCCTGTACGGTCGCCATGTAAACTTAAAATTGAAGACAGGCAGGATATAATAATGAGCAACAAAAATTCATCACAACAAGACAATAGTTTTAAACATCTTTCCCATTTGGGCTGGACATCCCATTTCCGGGCACAGCTTGAACGTATTGACAATAAATCTCTCATCCCGGCCCGGGTGACCGGGGTCAGGAAAAGATATTTTTTTATCAATGACGGCAAAGAAGAGATCCTGGCAACCTCGGCGGGAAAACTTCAACAGGAGAGCAGCAGCACATACCCGGTGGTCGGCGACTGGGTTATGGTCAGACAAACAGCGATCGAAGGGATATTGCCGCGAAAAAATGCACTGACCAGGGGTGCGGCAGGCATGCACAACAAAAAATCGGGCGAGTACAGGGAGCAGACAATCGCGGCCAATCTTGACAGTGTATTCATAGTTACCGGCCTTGACCGGGATTTTAATCTGCGCCGTATTGAGCGCTACCTGACCCTGGTCTATAATTGCGGACTAACCCCGGTAATCATCCTGACAAAGGCGGATCTTCACAAGGACCCCGAGCATTTTGTAAACGAAGCCGAATCCATCGCATTCGGCGTTCCCGTACATCTGGTATCTGCGTTTAATGATTCAGGGCTTTCCGAACTGACACCCTATCTGGCCCATGGCCGGACCAGCGTCATGGTAGGCTCTTCGGGTACAGGGAAATCTACCCTGATCAACCGGCTGTGCGGTGAAACCGTCCAGACCACCGGCGAAGTCAGCGCCAGTGTGGGAAAGGGGACGCACACCACCACGTCCCGGGACCTGATCATGATGCCCCAGGGCGGAATGATCATTGACAATCCGGGCATCCGTGAAATCAGTTTCTGGGAAATTGACCAGGGGGTTGAATCCACCTTTCCGGAAATAGAAGAGTTCGCGGCCGGATGCCGTTTTTCAGACTGCACCCATACCCACGAGCCCGGCTGCCGGGTTCTCCAAGCCATCCAGGACGGAGAGTTGACCGAAGCCAGATTTGAAAACTACCTCAAAATGAAACGGGAACTGGAATATGTCTCCGCCCGGAAAAACAAAAGTGCCGGTCGTGTGGAAAAGGAGCGGTGGAAAGGGGTGTCCATGAAGATCAAGTCTATCAACAAAAAGAAGTCCTTTTAAGCAAGGTTCTTTTCCAAAAACACACCGCAAAGTGAGAGGTTAGGATTATAGTTCGACTTCTGGCCTCTCATCACAAAAAATTAATTTTCAACAGATTGGCATTCACAAAACAATAACAATGTCAGTTGCGCAAATAATATTTTTGAAGTAAGTAAGAACTAAGAAAATACAAATCTATTAAATTTGGTTCCTTTTATTTATAACAGACCGCTTATTCTATGCTGTAGCGGGAAGGTTCTTTTTAAATCATGTTCTTTGTAAATCACACCGGTCCTTTCGGATTCATAAAACCCTGGACGGCAGTCCGTGACAGTGAAACGCTTAGTCAGCAGTTTTTGACACCATCTATTATTGCCGGCATGGAAAGAAAGCTGTTCCCAGAACTTCTGGCTAAACCTTTCGGGCTTTATAAAATTAGAAGACACAGGTTATCTTATAAACAAATTTCCCATCAGCAGGAACAAATCCAGCCCAGGGGCTGGAATAAATCCAAAAATTGTTATTTCAGAAAAAAATCTATTCTTGTTCGTGGCGTTTTAATTGAGCCCAATCTGCATCTTGGCTTTGAGAACTTAGATGACGCTGAACATGCCGCCCGGCAACACATCTGCCTGTGCCGGAATGAAGATATTCTTTTTCCTGTCAAACCGGTTATTGAAATTACTGAAACAGCGTTTGACACCATGGTAGACGACTTTAACGGATTTGAACTGATCTTTGAAAAAACCGATCAATCATTTCTTGTGGGTTACAACCGTTTTGATCAAAACCGCCCCATGTACGGTTGGCTCAAAACCGTTGGGAATCCTGTAAAGCATATTTGCTGATGGAAGATCCATGTCCCCATATAAAAGCCAAAGGCGCTCCTGAAGAGACCTCTCTATTTACTCATACGTGGCTTGTCTATTCAGCCATCCGAAAATTTGCCGAATGCTTGGATTTTAGTATTGAGACAGCCGGATTAGGTGCAGTCCTTCACGATATCGGGAAAGCCAGTACCATATTTCAGAATAATTTGAAGCCTGGCCGCCGTAAAAAAGCCATTACATTCCGCCATGAAATCGCCTCCTGCTTTTTCATATCTCTGTTCAAAGAAGCGTTGCACCCGCCCATTATTGAGATGGTTATCGCCCACCATAAATCCATAAAAGATGATCATGGAGAAAAAGGACTCCTTGACTTGGAAGAGTACGTCAAAAACCCCTTTAAAGATCATGCTAAAAATTGGAAGGACTGGTATCAGGATGCGGTAAGAATTTTGTCTGCCGTTGGCATTCCTGCCCAGGAAGTTACGATTGACGATGCCTGTAACAATTACCAAAAAGTGGTGGCATTTTGCCGGGAGGCATCTAAAAAAAGAGGATATTCCCCATGGCGGGGGCTGTTAATGGCTGCGGATCATTTTGCATCTGCACTTATTTTAAACACTCCGGTTCGTCTTGATAAGACCTTTATCCCTCCAAATCTAAATTATTTTAACAGGACATCCGATTTATATCCTCTTTCCTTAAAAAAAGCAGATTCAAAAAAACGGCACACCATTGTTGTGGCCTGCACCGGAGCCGGAAAAACAGATTACCTTTTCCGAAGATGTAAAAACAGAGTCTTTTACACCCTGCCTTTCCAGGCATCCATCAATGCCATGTACAACCGGGTAAAATCGGATCTCAAATCATCCAATCCTGATCTTGACATCCGGCTTCTACACGCGGCATCCCGGTTTTCAGTCCTTGATGAATCCAAGGACGAAATCCTTTTGCAAAAGCTCGTGGGAGCAGGCATAAAAATCCTGACACCGTACCAAGTGGCATCCATTATTTTCGCAATTAAAGGCTTTGAATCCCTGATCATCGACATAAGGGGATGCGATGTTATTCTGGATGAAATCCACACCTATAATGGCGTTTCAAAGTCCATGGTCCTGAAAATCGTTGAAGTATTGAATCATCTCAACTGCAGGGTACATATCGGAACAGCAACCATGCCTTCCGTCCTGTATGACAAGCTGATTGACACCCTTGGAAAAGAGAATGTATCTGAAGTCTGTCTTGAAAAAGAAGAGCTTGATCAATTTGACCGCCACCGGCTGCACAAACTGGAATCATGGGAAGATGCTCATTCGATTTTAAACCAGGAATTAAAGAAACATTCAAAAATTCTTTTGATCTGCAACCGGATTGATTCGGCCCAAGCCATATATGACCAGGTAAAAGAACGATACCCTGAAATTCCGTCCATGGCCATCCACAGCCGTTTCAAACGCAAGGACCGACTTGAAAAAGAGATGGATTTAAGAGGGGTAGACGATCAGGGAAATTCTTTGAATAAATACAACACAGGCTCAGGCCCATGCATTGTCTTATCCACCCAGGTGGTGGAAGTCAGTCTGGATATCAGCTTTGATGTGATGGTTACGGAAACAGCTCCCATAGATGCACTGATCCAAAGATTCGGAAGAATCAACCGAAAACGGACCTTAGAAACCATAGGCAAATATAAACCCGTATACATTATTCCGCCGCCTGACACCTCACAAGAAGCCAAGCCCTATGACCTTGAGGTACTAAATAGAACCTTTGAAATCCTCCCAAACGATCAAGTCCTCCACGAGTCTGAATACCAGGAAAAAATTGATCATGTATATCCGGAGCTGGATATCACCGACATTGAGAACCATTCGGCGTTTAAAAAGGACGGAACATGGAACCAGCCCATGCTGACACATAATCACAGGTCTATTCTTTTTGATCTGCTGGAGATTGATAATGCAGCCGCAATTCTGAGTTCAGACGAAACAGATTATAAAGAGGCGTCGCCCGAAGAACAGATGATGATGGAGATTCCGGTTCGGCTGTATTCGGTAAAAGATTTTTCACAATTGAAAGAGGGCAAAAAGCCCTTTATCTTGCCTGATGACGCCTACACGGAAGACAAGGGACTGGATATGGCAAAAGCTCAGGAGCGTATTCAAGATTTATATTTTATCTAAGAAGGCAACTTATGTATTCCACCAATATCGGAAAAACCTTTTTGACGACATTCAACCGGCAATTCAACAAAACAGATTCGGCAAAGGCTTTTTTTAAAAAAGAATTTTTCCCTTTATTCTTTGACCATCCCAAATACATGCTTTGGCATACCAATTCTCCTTTCGTGCAAATGAAAAAAGGACAAAAGCCACATCTTCTCACAGAAGAAGAACGGCTGGAAAAACTAAACAACCTTGCCGAAAAAATAACAGCCGGAGACAGAGATGCCAGTGTCGCAATCGGCTTCCCCGCCTCGGAAGCAAAGGAATTTGCCACTACATCCGGCCTTGTATCTGACATCTCCCAATCCGCCGATGAAGAGGACGTCTACCTGTCCTGGATTGCCGCAGGCCTTGGCATGGGGGTCGCCGGCGGATATTGTATTTTCCTGAATGAACCCGACGTTTTGTTGACCCTTTATAAAGGATGGAAACAATACCGAAATCTGCTCAATGATCCTGCCTTGGGAAATGTCGCGCCAAACAAAATAAACACATGGAACGGACAATGGGTTAACTATTGTTACAGCCATGAGGACGATATACCAATAGACATCCCGGCCTTGTATCGATCTGATATTTTTAAGCAGGAAATAAATAGTGTGTCCATTAACACGGTTAAATGGAGTACGCTTTATTTCAACCTGTCAAAAAAATATCCCGATAAATCCACGACAGGCTACATCTTCAGCCTTGGCCAAACCAACAAAACCTTGGGGTTTATTCCGTTCCATTTTAAACAAGCCCGAAGACTTATAGACTGCTATGAAAATCTTTTTGGTGAAAATGCCGCTCTGGAGGATAAAAACAAATATGAAGCATTATTCGGCGTCCACATAAAAAGGGCCTGCGAATTGGGGATTATCGGCCTGCATGCCCTTCAGCCCCAGGATCTGAAAAAATATTTCATTAAGGGAGCGTTCCCAAACTTTAAAAAGAAAAAGGTTCCTGCGCAAAAAAAGGGCGAGTCGGAAGACGCATATCTGTCGCGGTTAAAAAGCGCGGCTGAAAAGGATAAAGACACCGTAATATTATTTAGAACCTATAAAACATGGTTGGTTGCTATGCTAACAAAAAACAATGAAGAGATCGCCGAGTACTCGGAAGAGATTGCAATAGCGCTTCATGCATACCGGGACAACGGCAGGACAAACGAGAGAAAAAACCGGATTGAAAAAGACCTGCTCACAGCTGCGTCAAAGAAAAAATTTATCAATGAACTAGCGGCCATTGTTCAGGATATTGAAGCAGAGCACTTAAGTCTTATCAAGGATCTTAAAAACAGAATACATCTTATGACTTCGGAGGATTTTGGGTACTTTATTGTTCTTCTCCGGTTTGATTATGCCTACCAAGAAAGAAACAATTAAAATACAGGGAAAAATTATGCATACCATTTATATCAGAACCCTGAAAAGGGCAGAACACACTGTTTTTTGCGTGGCCAACGGCCAAAAGTTTTACTATGATCCCCAGTTTGGTGTCCGGGTTCCATATTCCAGTGGCCAGCAGATAAAAAGATCCATATTAGATGCTCTGGCAAGCGAATTAAACGAAGCTCCCGCGCCAACTACCTTTCTCTTTGATGTGACAAAGAAAAAAGAGATAGGGGAAGGCGAGGTGTTCGGCACTTGCGATCCCTCTCATTTTGACCAGTTGATCGGCGGCTGGATGAAAGCCCAGAAAGGCGGCAAAGACAGAACCATCAAACGCAGAAGCCCTCTTTCCATCTCGGCCATGAGAGCCCTGCATCCTTTGCTTGCAGGAATTGATACGGAAAATATAACCTTTGACCGTAGCGACAGACAGACCAATGAAGTGATTGTAAGAGGTCCGGATAATAATATTCTATCCAAGGAAGAGGTTCTTTCCTTGATTAAAGATAAAGACAGGAGCCTTGTCAGAAAATGGATTCCGGAAAATGCGCGGGCCACTGGTTTTTTTGTCCAGGATATGGCCGTTGATCTACGACGGCTTTTCTGCGTTGCGCTAAATGAGTACGAACCGGAAATCACCCAGGAGACACAAGAAAGCCTCAAGGCCAACGGATGGATTGAATCTGAAAATGTGTTTGGCAAATGTCTTGTTGCGCCTGCAGAATACAGGCAAAAGCTGATTCCGGCCATTGCAAAAGCCATTGTTGACTGGCGCATTACCTCCAACCAGTCAAGAACGTTCAGTCTTATGGAAACGCTTGCTATTTCAATCAGTGAAGACGCCAATAAAATTGCGGGAAGTATCCGGGCCAAGCTAAATCCTGAAAACGAAAGAAAGGCAATTCCTGTTATTGAAGAAAACATGGATGGGGTGGACACCTTTGTAAGTCTTGCTGCCGGGAGTTACCTGATTACCAATTCTGAATCAGCAGAAGCCATGGAAAATGCCAAACAGCTCATATCTGGAAAAATTCAGGCCTTTGACTTTGAAAATCAGATACCAGCTTAAAGACGCCAATTAACAGCCAAGGGCTGATTGTCTGCCCTAAACCTATTGAGGAGGCACTTTGCCGTGCGTATCAAAATAACAGCCACAACAGACCGGCCCGCATCCTTTCCGTTTAATTACCAATACCCGCTTCAGGCCGCCATTTACGCACTGATTCGGGAATCATCATCGGATTATTCAACATTTCTCCACGAACAGGGTTATATTAAGGACGGCATTGACCGGACATTTAAATTTTTTACATTCTCAAAGCTTAAATTCAGCCCTAAATTAAGGGGAAAAACCGGATTTGACAATGTCCGCCAAATTGAATTCATTTTTTCCACCATTGTGGAAGAAAGCTTGCGTCATATGATTTTAGGCATTTTTTCCGACCGGGAAATGCATCTTAGGATAAATGGCAAGGGGCTTAAGTTGACCATTGTCAATGTGGATGTTCTGGAAGACCTTGTGTTTTCAGGCAAAGAAAAATTTATCTGCCTTTCTCCCATTGCCGTGTCAACCATGATTGAAAATGATAAAGGCAGAAAGGTGCCCCATTTTCTCAATTATATGGTCCCCGGGGAAAGAGACCGGTTTGCTGAAAACATAAAGAAGAACCTGATCAATAAATATGAGACCCTGCATAATGCCCCGTATGATAAAAAGGAACACCATTTCTCCTTCCATTTTGACCCGGCTTATATTGCAAAGAAGAACGGGACCATCTCCAAACTGATCAGTTTTAAAAACGACATCAAAATCAAGGCCATGGAAGCCCCTTTTACCGTGGAAGCCGATCCGGACCTGATTAAGATCGGGTATGAATGCGGATGGGGAGAAAAAAACAGCGCCGGATTCGGCTGCACTGAACAAATAAGAAGATAGCACAGGAAAACAATTGAAAGCACTTGATTACACAGGAACCCAGGTAAACTACTTTTTTGTCTGCCGGCGCAAACTGTGGCTGTTCACCCGGGATATCAGATTTGAAAATGAGAACGAGTATGTCCAGTTGGGCCGCCTCATAGACGAGTATTCCTATACCAGGAAAAAAAAGCAGATTGAGATCGGTAATATCAAAATTGATTTTCTGGACAACAAGCAGGGCATTATCCACGAGGTTAAGAAATCCAGAAAAATTGAAAAAGCGCATATTTGGCAGGTGAAATATTATCTGTACTGGCTCAAATCCCATGGCATCGAACATATAACAGGGGAAATCGATTATCCCAAACTAAAGAAAAAAGAAGTTATTTCCCTGACAGAAAAGGATCTTGAGGCCTTTGAAGACATCTTTACTCAAATGAAAACCATTCTTGACAGGGATCTTCCCCCGGAAACCATTAACAGGCCCTTTTGTAAAAAATGCGCTTATTTTGAATTTTGCTATGTTTAGGAACTTCCTATGAAACAACCTTTATATTTATTCACAAACTCCACTGTAAAACGCAAGGATAATACACTTCGCATCGAAACCAGCGAAAACAAAATCGACAGGCCCATTGAAACATTAAGCGAAATTTACCTGTTCGGCGAGCACTCACTGAACACCAAACTGCTCAATTTTCTTTCCCAGAATAAAATACCGGTCCACATTTTTAACTACTACGGCTTTTATTCAGGCACCTTTTTCCCCAGGGAGGTATACTTATCCGGCCATGTGACGGTTCAGCAGGCCGCCCATTACCTTGACCCGGAAAAAAGGATAGCCATTGCCCATAAATTCATTGATGCGGCCGCGTCCAATATCCTCTCCAATCTGGGCTATTATAAAAACAGAGGCAGAGAAATAGAAAAACAAATTGACAGTATCAAAACCTTAAAAAAACAACTTGCCCTTGCGCCGAGCCCCATGGAGCTTATGGGCTTTGAAGGAAACATCCGCGACCTTTACTATTCTGCATTCAACAGTATCATAACGCAGGATTATGATTTCGAAAAAAGAGTCTACCATCCCCCGGATAATTTTATGAATGCCATCATCTCATTCGGTAACTCCCTTGTTTACACAACTGTGCTGTCCGAAATCTACAGAACCCAACTGGACCCCACGATCAGCTTTCTCCATGAACCGGGATATAGAAGGTACTCCCTGGCCCTGGACCTGGCAGAAATTTTCAAACCCATATTGGCGGACCGGCTTATATTCACCATGCTTAACAAAGGGGAATTATCCGAAAAGGATGCAGACCAAAACCTGAACCACTGTTATCTCAAGGATACGGGAAGGAAAAAATTCTTACGGAAATACGATGAACGACTGCGAAAAACAATTAAGCATAAAACCCTGAACAAACAGGTCTCCTACAAACGATTAATCCGTTTGGATTGTTACAAACTGGTCAAGCATATTATTGGGGAAGCCAAGTACTCGGGCTTTAAAATGTGGTGGTAGCATGTACATTATAGCCATATATGACATCAATACCGAAACCCGGGAAGGCCGCCGGGCTCTCAACAAGATTTTCAAGCTGATGAAGAAATATCTTATCCATATCCAGAAATCGGTTTTTGAAGGAGAATTAACAAAGGCCCAGTTCCAAAAAATGAAGTTGGAGGTGATGCAAATTATTGATCCGGACTGCGATTCCGTTATATATTTTTCAAGCCGTGACAGCCGATGGCTGGATAAGGAAGTTCACGGCCTCGGTAAAGATGCCACAGACAATTTCATTTAACGAACCCGGCTCTTTGACAATTCGCAAATTTTCATTTTCCGTCGTTCTCCCGGGAAAAAAGCACTATCCCCAATCGACGGAAAAAATCAGACGAAATTTAATATAACCACATGAAAATATAGCATTAAAAAATGCCTTTTAATCAGACCAACGTGGAATTGAAACCGCGTTGATGG
>NZ_KB893046.1:0-7973 GCF_000373985.1 Desulfobacter curvatus DSM 3379 | reverse complement strand
AGTCCTTTTAATCAGACCAACGTGGAATTGAAACTCTGTTGGCTGTATTGTTAAATTCATTACACATGCTTTTAATCAGACCAACGTGGAATTGAAACAATCATTGATATCATCCCAGGTTGTGACCCACCCATCTTTTAATCAGACCAACGTGGAATTGAAACCTAAAACAACGTGTGAATACACCATACAATCGGTTCTTTTAATCAGACCAACGTGGAATTGAAACGGGTTAAAAGCATAATTTAATGGAGTATCCATTGTCTTTTAATCAGACCAACGTGGAATTGAAACAGGGTTGGATGAACAATTGAATGAATACGCTTCCCACTTTTAATCAGACCAACGTGGAATTGAAACCAGAGCTTTCGTGGTAGTGGAAGCGGACCTGGATGAGCTTTTAATCAGACCAACGTGGAATTGAAACAATCTTTTGGTTAAAGAATAGGAAGTCTGATGTGTGGCTTTTAATCAGACCAACGTGGAATTGAAACCCTGAAGGCAGATTGACACAACTTGAAATTGATTTACTTTTAATCAGACCAACGTGGAATTGAAACGGAGCCTGACCTGCGGGGGGCATCTGTCCAGGCTGGCTTTTAATCAGACCAACGTGGAATTGAAACGCCTTCCCTCCTGATTGTTCGTTGCAAACGCCCAAGTTTTTTGGGGTTCAAAAATGACTTTTAAGGCGTCTCACAAAATAGAGGTTGGTGCCATGGGGGATAAAATTGTCTAACCCTTTCAAAATTAAAATTTTTTGTTCCGAAGATTTTCGTACTTTTGTTGACAAGAAGCAATCTGTTATCTTACGATGCATACGTAACGATTCAATGTGTTGAGCCGTTTAATCCATATCAAATTACGGAACCACAACAAATATATGACTCAAAAAACACTCAGTATCGGCAGTAAGGGTATGCAGTTCCAATACATTACAAGGTCGGCTGTCGGCCTGTTGGCACTGCTTTTTTTTTCATCCTGTACAGTGGAAAAGCCTGTAACGGTCGTCGATAATTCTCAGGCCTGCAAATCAGAAAAAATAGAGAAAAAAAATACGGCCGTCGATGATTCACGAATCCTCCAATTAGAAAAACAAAATGCGGAGCTGACCTTCAAGCTGGCGGAGCAGAAACTGCTTTCAAAAAAATTACAACAAACATTGCTCATAAAGCATAAAGAAACTGATGCCTGCCGGCAGGTCAATGAAAAACTGATCAAAGAACTCTCGCAAAGCAAGGCTAAACTTGCGACCCGGGGCAGCAAACTGGAAGCGGCCACCCTTATCGCCGAGGCCACGGCCGTTATCAGCACGTTGGCTCAAAAGCCCTTGGATGAGCCGCAAAAAATTATCCGGAAAAGGGCATTAGAAAACCTTCAAGAGGGTAAACATGAACTGGCAAAAGGAAACTATGAAAGTGCAGCCTACTTGTCCAGAGAGGCTATGGCCCAGGCAAAAGGCATTGATATAGATAAAGATAGCAGCATAGCCGATCCTGCCGCCGAAAAAGAAATCTTTTTTTCAACGCCCTTACAAATGAAATTATTTACAACCGGGAATCTCCGGAACGGCCCGTCCATAAAAGCGGATGTCAAAAAAGTACTTCAGGAAGGAAGCCGCGTGATTGCCATCGGTCATAAACAAAATTGGGTGAAAGTCAAATTAGCAGAAACTGACGAGATCGGCTGGGTTCATCTATCCCTTCTTTATTAAACCCCAACGCAACAATTTTCAGATCCGCCCACAACCTATTTATTGGTCGTCAGCAGCCTGGTAAACAACCCGGTTTCGTCCCTCATCCTTGGCACGGTAGAGTGCCATATCGGCTCGACCGACGACTTCTTGTTCATCCCTGTCCTGGTTCTGGATTCTGCTGATACCAACGGAAATATAGACCTGAATCTCTTGCTCTTCATGAATAAATGTATGGCTTGCAACGGCTTTTCTGATACGTTCCGCCGCCTGGATGGACTCATCCACCCCGGATTCTGCAAGGATCACAAGGAATTCCTCCCCGCCGTACCGGCCGGCAGAATCGACATTACGCAGATTTTCATTAAAAATTTCGGCCACCTGTTTTAATACGGTATCACCGGCCTGGTGTCCGTAGGTATCGTTAACAACTTTAAAGTGATCCACGTCAAGCATCAATACGGAAAACGCTGTTTTATACCGGCGGTAATACGCGTAATGATCACGCAGGATACCCATCACCTGTTTTCTGTTATTCAAACCCGTCAGGGGATCAGTGGTCGCCAATTGCTCCAGTTTTGTCTTGCTGAGCTTCAAATTAGCGACCATTTCATTGAAAACAGTCGTTGCAAAACCAATCTCATCGTTGCGGCGCACTGGAAGCCGGACATCCAGATCACCTTCGGCCACCCTTTCAGCCCCTCTGGTCAAAGCCGACAGCGGCACCATGATCTGCCGGGTCAACAAATAAGCCACAATACCCATAAGAACACTAAAACAGCAGACAATAATAATATTTCGATGGCGGGCATGGATCATACCGGAAAACGCCTTTTCATAATTTTCCGCAATAAAAAGACCCCATCCCAGTTCTCGGAACGGAACAACCAACCCCATTAATCGCTCACCCATGCCGTTGGCATATTCACGAAGCGGTTGCCTGTCACCGAAAGGTGACAGGTTGATTTTACTGAGAACTTTTTTGGCCCCCCTGCCGTACAGAAACTGCCGGCCTGTTTTTATATCCACAAGGGATTGATAGGTCCAGTCACCAGAGTCTCCAAACTTCGCCGGATCCAATAAAGACAGCAATCCGGTAAGTCTGACTTCAATGGCCAGCAATGTTTCATATTCATAAAGCTGATCCAGAAAAAGAGGAACGCCGATCAGGATAAGGGGCGACTTATCCCTTGAATCAATATATGCGCGTCCCTTGAACCATTGCCTGTCTGAGATTTGTTCGATGTAGTCATCAGGAAAGGTAAACGGCCGGTCACGGCCGCCGCTTTGGGAGGCGGCGATCACAGAGCCGGTCCTGGAAAGAACAAAAATCCGGACATACCCCTTAAATTGATGCTGCAATGTGCTGAGGTAGGTTTCAAGTATCTTGATATTTGGTACCCGGTTCTTACCGTCATCCGCCCTTTCTTCAGGCATTTTAAGATAAGCCGTGACGGCTTCCGATACAATTGACGCATTGGAAAACACAGTCAGATCATAAACCCGCTTTTTAAGCCACAGGGAAAGTTCCCTTTCCATAATCTGTGCAGAATCGACAAACTTTTGCTTAACCTTTCCCTCCAGCGTGGTTTGCAGCATGTTCTGGAGCAAAAGTCCCATGGATAAAGACGGTATTGCCGTGACCAATACCGCAAAGACAAAAATTCGGTTCCTGATACTAAACAGATATTTGTTTTTATTTTTCCGCTTGCCCATGGATTGCTTTGGAATCATACTTCTGTCAAGACCTTAACAGTCATCGACTCAACAATATCATTGGTTTTTTCTTTATATTCGAGCATATGCACAGATGATAAATGGGCCATTAAATCCTCTACACTGCGCCATTTTTCAATAATGGTAACTACATTTTTATCCACTTCCTGGGGCGGGAGCTCTGTAGGCATATCAACCGTGGGGATATACTCAATGCATCCCTTTTCCCCAAGAACAGCAGGCACATTGGATTTAAAAATTTCAATAAATTTGTCTAATTGACCGTCCTTAACATGAATTGATGCAATCACGCTGATCATGGTTAACATCCTTACTCTTAAGATTTTATTTTCAGCGGTTGGAATTCGCTTTTGAAAAAAAGAATAGACTAAAAAAATCCGGATGACAACCACGTTCATCCGCAATGATAGACGGTCAGCACGGCTTTGGCGACCCAAAGCGGCCTGACGGATGTTTGTAAGGCTATTTTTCAGGCAAGGCAGAATTGTTCAGGCGGTCAAAATTTTCAAATATATGATTGATGGTTGTTCTGCATCGGGTCATTTCATCCGGATCAATTCCCTGCGCTGCTTCATCCAACATTTCTTCGACAAAACCGACAAGATGGGGTTTTAATTCTTTGGCTTTGTTTGTCAGGTAAACAAGGTTGCTGCGTTTATCATTCCGGTCAGGAATCCTGAGCACAATATTTTTTTTCTCAAGCCCATTCAAAAGGCGGGTAACAGCAGCTTTGTCCTTAACCGCGGTCCGGGCAAGGGCCTGCTGGGTCTGCCCGTCCCGGCGGTAAAGATGAACAAGGATGCTCCACTGCTCATAACTGACATCAATTCCGGCATCCTGAAATTTTTTTGACAGCCGTTTTATGATAGCCCGGGATAACCGGCCCACAAGATAACCAATGGATTGGTCAATAATCTTGTTGTAGTCGTCCACTATCTATTGTCCATACAGATCCGGGCCGCCACATTGACCGCTTCAACACCATCGGAAGAATATTCCGCACCAATGGATTCGGCCCACTCCCGGGTCACCACGGCACCCCCCACCATGACCTTGCATTCAAGCCCGTTCTTCTTTGCCAGGTCAATGACCTCGGGCATACGGACCATGGTGGTGGTCATCAGGGCGGACAGCCCGATAAGATCGGCCTTGTGGGTCACTGCCGCCTCAATAATATCTTCGGCCGTGACATCCTTGCCCAGATCAACCACATCAAACCCGAAATTTCTGAGCATCAGCACCACGATATTTTTTCCAATGTCATGGATATCCCCTTGAACCGTGGCAAAGACCAGCGTGCCCTTTTTTTCCTTGGAACCGGAAGCCTGAAGGGCGGGTTCAAGCACGGCAAATCCGTTTTGCATGGTCTCGGCACTGGCAATGAGCTGGGGAAGGAAATACTTTCTTGCATCATAGTATTCCCCCACGGTCATAATGGCCGGGATCATCTTTTTTTCCAGCAGTTCGGACGGGGCTATCCCCTTTTCAAGGGCTTGATTACAAAGCCGTTCAATATCCTCTCTCCGGCCTTCAATCACCGCCTCTACAATCTGGTCTTCCACGGGCAGATCCGCTGTTTTTTTGGCGGTTGTCTCTTTTTTGTTTTCCGCGTTTTTATCCTTGGCAAATCGCTGAATGTACGACAAGGCATCCCGGTCCCGGCCGGTTAACACATCAGAGGCTGATTTGGTATTCATCAACAGTTCATGGGACGGGTTGGCAATGGCCCAGGAGAGCCCGGCACCGGCAGCCATGGCAAAAAAGGAGGCATTCACCCAGCCGCGTTCGGGCAGCCCAAAGGAGATGTTGGACAAGCCGAGGACCGTGCCAAACCCCTGTTCGGACGCCCATTTAACGGTTGCAAGGGTCTCTTTGGCAGCCTGGGGATTGCTGGATACGGTCATGACCAGCCCGTCCACAACCAGATCTTTGTTTTTGTAGCCATAAACAGCGGCCCGTTCGGCAATCTCCATGACCAGCTCTTTTCTTCGCTCTGCCTTGTCCGGCAATTCATTGTCGGCCAGGGGCAGTACAATGAGCATGGAACCATATTTGGCCGCTACCGGCAAAAGTTTATCCAGTTTTTCTTTTTCAGCTGAAATTGAGTTGATCAACGCCCGGCCCGGGTAGTAGCGTACGGCCGCTTCCACCACACCCGGATCAGAGGAGTCAATGACCAGGGGCAGATTGACCACCGGCACCACACTTGAAATGATATCTAAAAGGGTCTGTTTTTCATCAATTCCGGGCATGCCCGCGTTGATGTCCAGCAGGTCGGCACCGGCTGCGGCCTGGTCCCGGGCCAGTTTACGCACATAGGCCATGTTCCCCGCTTTCAGTTCCCCCTGCAGGATCTTTTTGCCGGTGGGGTTTATGCGCTCACCGATAATACGGATGGTACTGTTTGAACCCGTAATCAGCGCCTGGGTCGCCGAGGAGAGCATGGCTGTTTCCACCGGCTTTCTTTCCAAAGGCACAAGCTCTTCCATGCTTTGGGCCAATTTGGCGATATGCGTAGGCGTGGTACCGCAGCAGCCACCCATGATATTGACGCCGGCTTCGGCAAAAGGGTGTGCAAACGTGCTGAATTCATCGGCACCCATGGGAAATACGGTTTCGTTGTCTTTTATGACGGGCATCCCTGCATTGGGTTTGGCCATCACCGGAATCTGCACCATCTTTCGGATACGCCGGATGACGTTAAGCATCTCTTTGGGACCGGTGGAGCAGTTAACACCCACCACATCGGCACCTAAACTTTCAAGGGTGACCGCCATGGCTTCGGGTGTGGTGCCGTTTAAACTGTGCCCGGTTTCATCAAAGGTCATTGAGACCATGGTAAACCCGCCGCAAAGTTCTTTAATCGCAAGCAGGGCGGCCCGGCTTTCCTGGATATCAATCTGGGTTTCAATAATAAAAAGATCCACGCCGCCGTCAATCAACCCCTTTACCTGGCGTTTAAATCCCTGGATGGCCTGTTCAAAATCAAGGTCGCCAAAGGGCATGATAAACCGGCCGCAGGGGCCGATATCCCCGACGATGAGCGGACGGATGCCTTCCCGTTCCGCCAGCTCATCCGCCGTTTTAACCGCATTTTCTGCGATCTTGCAGTTGATCTGCTCTGTTTTATCGGCAGCGCCGAATTCTTCAAGCTTCCATGGGGTGCCCCCAAAAGTGCAGGTGTAAAGCATATCCGAACCTGCCCGGGCATAGGCGCGGTATATGTCGGCCGAGACCTCGGGATTCTCCATGGACCACAATTCCGGACTGCCCCCCGGCGGCAGACCGCGTTTCTGCATCTCGGTGCCGGTGGCACCGTCCAGAATAAGAATTCGTTTATTAATAATATCCAGTATGCTTTTGTCTTTTTCCCCCATGTTGTCTCTACTCCCCTGTCACTTTTGAAATACCGCAAAACGCGGTAACGCTTTTTTCCGGCATCAGGATACAGGTGTCCGTTATAGCCACCCCAAGCGTTTCCATTTTAAGAATTTGATATACATCTGCCTGAAACCGGATGTCAAAATCCCCATAACCGGCAGAAAACCGTTTTAATTTCAAGGCCTTTCGTTCCCTGACCAGCTCTTTGTTAAACAATGCCATCAGCCAGTCAAATCCTTCATCCACTATTTCAGATGCTGCAGCATCCACGATCACGGCCCCGGTCATCCTTTTGTCTTCCTGGAGCTGTTTAATCTTATCGGCAACCGCCTGACCGCCGGTAATGCCCATAATGAGCAACTGATCGGCCTTCCCCAGAAACCGGGTGAACCTGGCGCTTTCAAACACGATATCGGATTGCTTTAAAGCAACGGTGTTGTTCCCGTGGTCTATCTGTATATCCCTGATGCAGGCCGTGGCCTTGAGGTGGATATGATCTGCCGCATAGGTAATCCACGTGTCCACCTCGGCCATCATCCGCTGTGAAATCTCATTTTGGTGACGCTGATACCCCAGCCGTTTAAGGATTTTATGCCTTGGCACTTTTAAGGGGATATATGGGAAGGTTCTAAGCTGCTGCATCGGGTTAATATATCAGTTTTTTTTTATTATTAAAGAGTTTTCCCCAGATTGGCACAAGGTAACCGTTTATGTAAAATACAAACACCCTTCTGTGCCAATCGGCAACAGTGTACTTTATTTCATATGCGGTCCTTAACGGATCATGTCTAACATTTTTTTTGCGTTTTTATCTCCATTTAGAGCAGCTTTTGAATACCACTTTTTCGCCTCTTCCACAGGGCGCATTCCCATTTTCACGATTATGCAGCTAACAATGAAATATGTGAATTGGCCATTTGTTTCAGACAGTTCCATCGTCCTGATTTATAGTATGAGCGCAGCATGAGCATTTTCTCCGCATTTTCCTTATACCAAAAAATGCAGGGACCTTTGAGTCTCAAATTGACAACTCTTCGAATCGAACTTTCAATCGCACCACTGCCAATCGGCAGATGCAATGCCTTTACCGTTGGGAAAGCAAGACGGTGCCTATTACGTACAAAATAATCCCGTTCTGTCCTTATGGCTTTGCTGTTCCGGC
>NZ_KB893045.1 GCF_000373985.1 Desulfobacter curvatus DSM 3379 | reverse complement strand
TCAACAGAAGAAAAAAATCATAACCATTCTATCACGTCTTGTCAGCAAATGTGTCTACTTGAAAAAAACAAATCAAACCAGGGAGGCGGATCATGCCTGGCTGCCACCCATCTGCGCCGGGCGATATTGTTACAGCCTGGGCAGTGGCGATTCCGGCAGGAGTTGTATCCTTTTTCCAGGTGCCCGCATGTATCGCAGATTTCCCAATGGGTGCCGAACTCTCCGCGTCGGCAGTGTTCAATATCGTACATCACCTTGTGCTGGCGGGGATGCAGATTGTGTGAATCTCTGAAGGCAGGGCCATATTCCCTGAAAATATCACCAATGGATGGGCCGCTTACCGGCTTATCGGGAAGCGGGGTATGACGGCAGAGAACCTTCATCGGTTATCGAAGCCTCGGTGTAGGAGAAAAAGGGGGGCGCTGGCTTGCAAGATTTATGACAGGCGTGGCATTTGCGCTTTTGCAAATGACATGACTGGCGTAAATCTTGCGCCAGAGCGCCCCTTTTTCTCCGGTAAAGCTCCTGAGGCCTGTCGGAAATACAAATGAATATTTTCATATAATTACAGATAGTTATGGTTTTCAGATCCACAGTATGTTTAATGTAACCAGAAGCGTTTAAAACCAGTTAGTTAGACAGAATGGGCCAATATGGTGATAGGCAGATTCTGTCTATTCGTTTTTTTAAATTGGGCTGATTGAAGCCAAAATTCAATTTTATTGAAAATAATCATTCATGGCCTGGAAATGCAAGGGTAAACTTTTTACATACAAAATTTGACTGTGCAATCATGGTATTTATCAGGATATCCCCTGCCCAGACGTCAGGCAGGAATAACAGAAGAAAGGCTCATGAATTTAAATCTGCCAGAAGGTGAGGACTACGTCCAAGGGCACCTCGATTTTCGGAACGGATGCCCACCCCGGACTATCCCTGTACTTCCACACTTTTTAAATCCTCAAACCGGCGAGCAATGTTTACGTGTATCACGGCGTTTCCGATTCCTATCAATTCAAATTTTTTAGTATACCACAATAATGATATGGAGCCGGACTCTTTGAAGGTAAGAGCAGTGCTGACGCATAAATAATAAAAGGTCGGCCGAAGTTGTTCCGCCCACTCCTTTTTGGGAAAATTCCGCCTTTCCTTCTTTCAGAAGGCAT
>NZ_KB893044.1 GCF_000373985.1 Desulfobacter curvatus DSM 3379 | reverse complement strand
GACCTGCTTAACTGCAGGCATAAACCGCTGCCGGTGAAACGCAAGGAGATCCCTAAACCGGACGGCGGTGTCCGTTTACTTGGAATACCCACGGTGCTTGACCGATTTATACAGCAGGCCATATCCCAAATCCTGGAACAGGTATGGGAGCCTTTTTTCTCTGAATACAGTTATGGATTCAGACCCGGCAAATCNGCACACGATGCGGTGGTGCAGGGTAAAAGGTACATGGTTGAAGGTTATACCTATGTCGTCGATATGGACCTGTCCAAATTTTCCGACCGGGTTTCGCACGACCGTCTGATGAGTAGACTCGCCGGCAGAATCAAGGATAAGCGCGTATTAAAGGTAATACGCGCTTATCTAAGATCCGGTGTAATGACTTTAGGCGTTACGGTTCCCACGGAAGAAGGGACTCCCCAGGGAGGTCCGCTCTCTCCTTTGCTGTCCAACATCGTCCTTGATGAGCTGGACAAGGAACTGGAGAAACGAGGGCANCGGTATGTCCGTTATGCCGATGACTTTATGATCTTCTGCAAAAGCCGGAAAGCGGCCGAAAGGGTTATGCAGAGTATCACCAGGTTTCTGACCGTGAAACTCAAGCTTAAAGTAAACCAGGACAAAAGTGCTGTCAGCAGACCGTGGTTACGCAAATTCCTTGGATTCACATATTTCCAAATGTGTGGACAGTCCAAGATTCGGATTCATGCCAAGAGTATGAAACGATTCAAGGACAAAGTGCGGGAATTAACCAGCCGCAAGCGGGGTAAAAGCCTGTGGCAGGTCATCCAGGAATTGAACCAATACTTTAGGGGATGGTGGAATTATTTCCGGCTCACTGAAGCCAAATCCTTCCTCAAAGGGCTCAAAATTTGGATAATGCGACGGCTGCGAAGTCTTGTTTGGAAACAATGGAAAAAGCCTAAAACCAGGGTTCGGAACCTTGAGAAGCTTGGCATTGCTCACCATGATGCCATGCTTTGCGGCAATGCCCGCAAAAAGTACTGGCACATGAGCAAAGTCAAATGGGTGGCCACTGCTATGCCTGAAAGATATTTTATTGATAAAGGATTATACCTGCCCGGGAACTGATTCCTTAAATCAGCCGAACCGCCCTGGTACGTGATCCGTATGCCGGGTGGTGTGGGAGGGCTCCTCAGTGATGGGGAGTC
>NZ_KB893043.1 GCF_000373985.1 Desulfobacter curvatus DSM 3379 | reverse complement strand
CAATTAAGTGAATTTTAGTGTCTGGGGTTTTATCACGACAAACCGGTCAAGGTAATTGTCGTCAACCGGACAAGATAATTGTCGCAGAATAAGAACGCAAATCAAAATCGGACAAACCGTATCCATTGTATTAAAAAAAGACCAAAGAACAGGCGTTCTGACCCAAGGCGCCGTAAAAAATATTTTAACAAAATCATCTTTTCATCCCCATGGTATAAAAGTCCGATTGGAAAATGGCCTTGTTGGCAGGGTTAAGGTCATTCACGATTAAAAATTCAGATTCACCATGTATTTTAAAGTTACATATTCAGCCATTTATAACTGGAAAGGTTCAGGGACCGAACGGGAACAGAACGATCCAAGCCTTATGTAAAATGGCACATGCTACAGGGACAATGAAAAATGCAACCGGAGTTGGTAAACCAGGGGAGCCTGTGAATAATAGACCCCACCTTGGTGATCTTATTTTACAAAAATATGAAGGCATTCTTCATACAGGGTTTGAGGATCTCAAACGGTTTGAATTAATTGACCGGTTGGAAAAACCAGGCTTGATCATAAGATCGGCCACTTTGTGTTCATCTTCTCAGAACCGAGAAAATACCGCTGGAATTACAAACGGTTGGGAGTGTCCTGAATAGGGTTTTCTCATGAGTGGCCCATCTTATGATCAACCCCCTCACATATAAAGAACCTTATACACCTATACAGTACTCAGACGAATCAGCCAAAACCATTGATAGATAAGGCTCTTATGATTCCAGAAGATAGGCTCATGGAATACTTTTTGAACTGGTTATTGTTCTTGAATCATGAGTTAAAGATAGGGAAATTTGATAATCAAATTAAATGGGCATACCGCATCAGAGGCAGTCTTGGAAAGCAAGGGATCGAAGAATTGGTCTTCAGGTTGAAATACGAAGCCTGCCACAGGGTTTTCAATAATTCATCTTTCAACAACGGTGGCCGGTTTTATGGTGCTTCCCACCTTGATATCCCAAGCCATATGCGAGGGTTTATCCGCATCAATGGCGAACCTGTTGTGGAGCTTGATTATGATGCCCTTCATGTGGTCATGCTTTACCATTTACGAGGCATAGACATTAGGCTCTGTCTGACAATTCACCCCTTACGTAAACAAACGTAAATAGCGTCTAATAAATGCCAATTTAATCATCTCCATAAAGTTAACTGCCAAC
>NZ_KB893042.1 GCF_000373985.1 Desulfobacter curvatus DSM 3379 | reverse complement strand
TTGGGTGTATGCTCTAAAAATTAGACTTTTTCGACCGATTTTATTGATTTTTAAATTTATAAAATTCAAAATGGGAACAAGCGAAATCCAAGATAAAAACAATTTTGGAGAATAAAGCGCAAACGTCTACTTATTCCTCGGTGGAATTTGATGTGCAAGGTCTTTACGATGGAATATGGCCAAATCTATCTATATCTTTTGATTATTTTGTTACGTCTCCTCCTTACACATATGAAGGTTTGAAGATGTTTACGGCGATAGGGATCAGATTTCTAAGAATCGGAGGGTATGGATTTATTGCTACGCCTTTGGACGATGATCCTAAGGCGTATGACGTAACAATAGAACTGATGAAATTTATTTTAGAAAATGGATGCATTATTGAAGAAGTGGTTCCAGGGCTCACCTTCGAAGAAGGCCTTCCCGCGTATCAAGTGATAATCAAGAAGCTCAAGGATGTTGATGAAATTAATTGGTTGAACCAACTCAATGGACAGCTATATGAGTATCAAATATTTGGTGATGACTCATATAATCATCAGGTTGAGGCCAATACTTATAAGAAAGATGAGAAATAGTAATTATACTTAGGGATTAAAAGGCAAACAAAATCTATAGCATTTATTCTGAGGTCCTTAGATCACCATATGCTCAAATTGATGAGTTCTAAATTATGGATAAAAACGACATTGCCGTTGAAGAGTGGAAGCAGTTGGAAAGTGTTATTCAAAAATATGACGATATACGCTTACGTCTAAATGGTTGGCTAATTGCATTGTTATCTGCGTTCTTAGTCGCTGTATTTACAGATAAATTTGAGCTGTCTATCGGAACGTTGGTTACGCTACCGATTGCCGTAATTTTATTTTTTTATATTGCAGAAACATGTATTGGAGTAGGAGAGGCTCGCGCCATAGTTCGCAAGAAATACGTCGAAAGATGTTTACGTCAGGGGGATGACTATGATGGTCCTCGTGTTTCTGAGTCGCTTGAACCTACAAGGGATTACAAAATCCTAATACCAGAAGCCGCTAAGGAGTTTTTAAATGCTACGGCGTATCTTCCAAAACTGATGGTTGGAATAATTATCGTAATTCTTCTTCTGGCAAAATAGAAAAATCCTGATTATAACGGATTTGGGGGACTAAGTCGGAGAGCGATGAAATAGACTGAAAAAAATCATTTTCTGCGTTATGGTTGAAGTGCTCAACAG
>NZ_KB893041.1 GCF_000373985.1 Desulfobacter curvatus DSM 3379 | reverse complement strand
GCGTTCACTTGAGCAGCGCCCAGGTATATTGCCAGAATCTTTGCTGAGTATCTCATTGGAGCAATTTCAACTATTAAAGGGAACATAGCCAAAAAATATTAAGAGTGAATTAAACTTAAATTCTGAGCAAACTGAATCCGTTAAATCATTGATTAAAGATTCACCATTCAGTGAGGTCATTGAATATTGCAGGGCGACCCATGCTGAAATGGAAGCACTGTTGAGTGTTGCAAGATCCGCTACAGGTTCGACACTTGGGGCAACAATGTATGTAACGACAGAACCTTGTCATAACTGCACAAAACACATCATTGGTGCAGGTATCGAAAAAGTTTTTTTTATGGAGCCTTATCCGAAAAGTTTAGGCTTGGAACTACATTCCGATGCTATTATAGTTGGGGCTGAAACCGAAAAATGTTCTGGAGAAAAAGTGATGCTTATTCATTATGAAGGTATATCTCCACACAGATTTCATGATTTTTTTGCGTTACGAGGTGATCGGAAAGATAAAAATGGTAAATTTATCGTAAATTCAAAATCAAAACAGTCGAAATTTCCCAAATTTGCAATTAATGTTCTTCCAAGATCCAGAAAAACAGGTGAAACACATGTTGAGAATACAGCCAATTTAGAATATATAAATATTATGAGCATAACAGGTCTTATTCAAAAAGATGAACAAACCTTGGAAAATGGCGATTAAAAATAAGGAATGATCATGAAAAAACAACAAAGCTTTAATAAATCAAAGGAACAATTACTGGAGATTAAAAGCTTAGGGACTCAAGCAGAGACAAATCTTCGTAACCACTCTTCACAAATGAGAAGTGCGACAGCAACAGCTCTTGACTACTTATCCAGAAAGGGTGCTATAATACCCAACAATGGTTTCATTACAAATAAAACGACATAAACCTTAAAATACTCCTCAATTCAAATCATGTTAAGGCAGTATCATACTTGTTGGTCTGCCTTTTTCATGTTTTAGAAAAAATATTAATAAAAACCTGATCCGCTAGAATCAATTTAATAGAACATTAAATGAACTCCCGACATCCTGTTCCCAAAGCCGTTGCTATTGCTGTAAATGCCCCCAAAAGCCTTTGTTTCAAGACGTCTATCCCTTATCAAATGTCAATTACTTTGTCCGGTTCGCGTCAATTATCTTGTCCGGTTTTTTTATATCAATAAATGCTTTTTGAGTGCATAAATTCTGTT
>NZ_KB893040.1 GCF_000373985.1 Desulfobacter curvatus DSM 3379 | reverse complement strand
CAATTTTATAGTCGTCTCAGCGAGAAGAAACTATCACGTTTTTTGTTCTCAAAGATAGGCTTTTTTCAAACCGGGAAAATGGGAATGCGCCCAAGAGAGCAAATGGGATGAACCCAACCCAGCTTTCAAAGGAGTTTGGTGTGTCCCGGGCCACCATCTATAATGTACTGAGCGAGGCTGTTTGACTTTAAATTGGAATCCAGGCACGGCATATTTTCATTGACTTGGCATTAAAAAGTAGTACCATATAATCGTAAAACGTAAACATCAAAAAACACTTGAACAGATCTTTGCCAGACCGGTTAGCGGGAGCATTAAATGGCCCGCAATCGAAGCTCTTTTCATAGCGCTTGGGGCAAATATCAGTGAACGCGAAGGCTCCAGAATAGGCGTGGTTCTTTTCGGGGAGGTTCAGGTTTTCCACAGGCCACACCCTTCTCCGGACACAGATAAAGGGGCCGTGACAAGTATACGGAAGTGGTTTGAAAGAAACGGGGTAACGCCATGATGAACATTTTAAAAATAGACGGCCACAAAGCCATTATTAAATATGATCCAGAGATCGACAGCTTTAGGGGCGAATTTCTTGATTTAAACGGCGGTGCAGACTTTTACGCCGGTAACATCGAAGAGCTGAAAAAAGAGGGCCGGATCTCCCTGAAAACCTATCTTGATATATGCCGGGAAGAGGGGATACAGCCATATAAAGAATACTCCGGAAGATTTAATTTAAGGGTTCCACCAGCCCTTCACGCAGAAATCGCTTTAAGAGCCGCATCAGAAGGTAAGAGTTTGAATCAATTTGTAATTGATCTACTGGGAGAAACAATTCAAAGAGAAAATGCCCACACAGAATAAACTTTGTGAATCATATTTCTGGATTTATGATCCACAAACGACTTTGAAGCTAATAGATGCCTCACACCGAATAATATTCTGCATCAATTTTCTATTTTTGACCGGCGCCCGCCGAATTTGAGCGCCAAACAGAATTTGAATAACCGCCTAACCCAAGTTTTCGATTGCAAATTATAAGTTATTGTAATCACGCGGATTGTTGTTTTTAAATTCCTGGTTATGGCACTACTTTTGTCTAAAAATGTTTTTAATCACCGGTCCTGGATATAAACCTATCTCCAAAGCTTTATAAATTTCTTGTCGTCTGGGTTCTGGTCGTTTGCTTTTTCTGATATGAACGGTTTGACCATCCTTGCATTGCATTGAAACTGTCACCCGGCTTTGGCCTTCGAGCTGA
>NZ_KB893039.1 GCF_000373985.1 Desulfobacter curvatus DSM 3379 | reverse complement strand
CCAATTAAGTGAATTTTAGTGTCTGGGGTTTTATCACGACAAACCGGTCAAGGTAATTGTCGTCAACCGGACAAGATAATTGTCGCAGAATAGGCCGGTTTTATGGTGCTTCCCACCTTGATATCCCAAGCCATATGCGAGGATTTATCCGCATCAATGGTGAACCTGTTGTTGAGCTTGATTATGATGCCCTTCATGTGGTCATGCTGTACCATCTCCGGGGCATAGACATTGATTTGGCCCAGGACCCGTATAACATTATTGTTGGCCCGGAAGACCGCTCAATCAAGAAAATAGCACTGCTTACGGCCATCAATGCCCCCACAGAAGCCAAGGCAATCAAAGGTATTCGGAAGGCGCTGGTTGATGATGGCATTACAGGTGATATCCTTACCGACAGATCATTGAGGAGCCTTATAGCCCGGGCAAAACTGGCCCACACTGACATTTCCGATGATATAGCATCTGGTAAAGGCATCGAACTCCAAAACATCGACAGCAGGATTGCGGATGCCATTTTGACCAATCTGATGGCACTCAACATTCCAGCCCTCCCGGTGCATGACAGCTTTATCGTGCCCCAGCAATACGAGGGAAAATTGAGACAGCAGATGAAGGATGAGTATGAAAAAATCCTGGGATTTGAACCTGGGATAACCAAGAAAGACAAGCGGAATTTCCCGAAGAAATGGAAGAATTGGCACTGCTAAGCGGACCCGTCCGTATACGGACACTTCAACTTTCCGCAGATTAAAAAACGGTTTCCATACGTATGAAAACGCATTTTCACCGCTTTTCGAATGCGTTGTTTTGCCAGACCAATGAGACGCCTAAATGCTGTTTGCCAAGACAAACAATCTTGACAAATTAAAATTAGTGCTTATTATCCTATTTTCGGTTGAAAACCCAGAAAGACCTTTTCAGTGTCGGGGCCAAATCAGCGGTCCGAAAATCTTTCAAAACAGTATAACATCTGTATCCACGAACATCAGGATACACCCAGGGCAAGCAACCCTTGTCCATAAGTTAACGGCAGGCCAAAAGAGCCTGCCACAGGTCAGGAAGCGCGGTGCGTATAGGTTCACGTCCCGCCAGGATTGAAATCGTACGCCACGGGTGTACGTCCAGATTGTCAAAACCAATCCGTCCCTGATTTGAAAACTTATGGTCAGGGGTTTTCCCGGATGGCCACCCAAACTCCCCCACTTGTGGCCACCCCAAAATCCCCCACCTAAACGTCAGCAAAATCTGTTGTAATCGCTGATAATCA
>NZ_KB893038.1 GCF_000373985.1 Desulfobacter curvatus DSM 3379 | reverse complement strand
GGGCTTGATCATAAAATCGGCCATTATACCTAACTTGCCATTTTAATTTTATTTCTCCTTGGCCTTGCCGGCAGGGGCATTTTTTTAACGAGCCATTCAAACATGTTGATCGGCTTGTTTTCAAAAAATCGTTCTGCCGCCGTTCTTCCATCAGGCCGTTTTAAGTGAAAGTTATGAATCACCGTCAACCCCTTCATTTTCCGGTCACTCAACCGGTGCATACCATGATGATGCAGAGACAGTTGCGCATTACGCCCTTCTACGCATGAACTTGACCTTTGAAAAAATCCTGCGCACTCCTTTGCCGTCCTTACCATGCGGTTGATTTCACCGTCAGCGGATTCGGAACGCTGTCCGTTTCTGTCCTGCAATACAGAAAGCAACTCCTGAGATCTTTGCCGAATCTTCCTTTTTCGTTCCGGATCTTTTTCCTTATGGGCGGCCTTTTGAAGATAAAATCCTGGAATTAAACGGCTATGCATCAAGTTTCGCTTATCATCAGGCAAATCCATATCGTTGACACACGATTCAATCATGCAAAAATAGAATACGAGGGTTGCCATCATTTTTTCGGTTACGCGCCAGGCTTTTTCGATTTTATCCTTGCATCGATCCGGCAGCAGCTCCGTTGCTTCCCGAATTTGATCAAAGCTATCTTTCAGTTGAATACCAAGAGCATCTGAGCCCTGCTTGTTTCCTGTGAGAGGATCATAGGGGTGATAGACTCTGCTGATTTGTTTTCTTGCTTTTGTAACAGTTTCCTGGTTTTCTCTTGCCTTGTCCAGAGCCTCTTTTGCTTCTTGTTCTTCTTCCACACAGCGAAGGATTTTCTTATCAAAATCAAGCGGTCTCCCAACAGGTCGTTTTCCAAGGTTTTCATAGTCGTTCTTGTTTTTCTGCGCATCAAGAACATTTTTCTTACTGTTTTCATGTTCTTTTTCAGCTTTCCGTATTTTTGCAGAGAGTGGAGCTCCAGTTCCCCGACTGATTTCATACATTACATGAAACAAATCCGGAGAATGGTGACCGTTCAAGCCTTTCGTCACATGATGAATCAATCCCTTTCCCTCATCACTCGTACTTTGAATAACCTTGACGGGAAGATCACCAAGCGCCCCACCCACAGATTGGTTCCAAGTAGCTCCGGAACGGTCCTTGGCATATTTTTCAAGAATAATATAGTTGGAATTCGGTTCGATAGCCACAAGGCAGACTTGAGGATGAAAGGTTTCATCTTCACATAGGGAAATCCGTTTTTCAGGCATAAGAAGTGA
>NZ_KB893037.1 GCF_000373985.1 Desulfobacter curvatus DSM 3379 | reverse complement strand
CGTGTTGAATTTCAATACAATATTGATTTGCAAGGCACCTGATAGAAAAAGCTTTTAAATTCAGTTGGTTAGGCCAGCTCGCAACATAATGGTATTTAACCGGACCGGCAAGATTTTGGATAAGGCGATCAATTCCCCCAAAAAGAATTAGGAGATTGAATCCGACGTCAGTGAACCCTATAACTCGTAGGGCTCGCTTTTTTGACAACAAATTTTGACCGGCTAAAAATATTTCCAAAAGAGCAGACTACCTCCAAAACAAGGACCATTTCCCAGGTAAAAATCCCCCCGGACTCCCTGTAACTCATGTCAGAAAAAATCTTTATTTTTGAAAGAGTTTATACTTTGTTGACACATCCTCTTTTGCGCCATAATATGTTAATACAATGTTTCAACTTTCAAGGGAGGACGAAATGACAGAACTGGTTATAAAAAAATGGGGCAATAGCTTGGCTGCCAGGATACCAAAAGTAATCGCTGATATGGTTCAGCTCGAAAAAGATCAGCCCGTTACCATTGAGGCGAAAGGCGGCAGGATTATTATTACCCCGATCCAGAAGAGAAAAGAGTATACGCTTGACGAACTTTTAGACCAATGTGATCCTAAGGATGTTGCCTTAGATGCTGAGGATAGGTCATGGTTGAATGACAAGCCTGTAGGAAAGGAATGGTAATGGCCGAAAAATCGGAAAAACAGCAATATATTCCTAAACGTGGGGATCTTGTCTGGACAGACTTTGACCCTGCAGCCGGTCACGAACAGATGGGACATCGGCCGGCCCTGGTCCTTTCTCCTGCGGTTTTTAACAAAAAAACTTTGCTGGCGTTAGTAGCCCCGGTTACAAGCCGGGTTCGAGGTCATGGTTTTGAAGTAGCTCTAACTGGTAAAAAGATTTCTGGAGTTGTCCTTTGCCACCAAGTCAAGACAATTGATTTTGTGGAAAGAGGTTTGAAATTTGCTGAAAAGGCCCCGGCTTCTGCGGTAAGTGAATCCTTGGCTAAAGTAAGGGCTATTGTTTCGGAATAGGTGTGGACTTTTACCAGTTCGGACCTTTTTTTATCAAAAAAACCCCCCAGACTTTCCTGTTACTCCAGAGCATTTCCAACACTAAAGCTCACCCTCTGGATTGAGGGTGTCCTGAGCACTGGAAAAAGAAGTGAGTGCCATTATTGACAGGCCTGTTGACGACACATGATACCATTATGTTTATCCGGATTTTCCAGGCTGTTTTTCTACCAAATCAAGTGAATGATAGACATAGCCAGCAAAATAATAAAGGTATGTTTTTGA
>NZ_KB893036.1 GCF_000373985.1 Desulfobacter curvatus DSM 3379 | reverse complement strand
TTTGATTATCAGCGATTACAACAGATTTTGCTGACGTTTAGGTGGGGGATTTTGGGGTGGCCACAAGTGGGGGAGTTTGGGTGGCCATCCGGGATAACAGGAAACTTTAGTAACAGGAATAATCCCCTGTTGCTTAAGCTGTTCAATGAGTTTATCTGCGTCATAAGCTCTATCCATCAATGCATATGTAGCCCGTACACCTTCAATAAGAGTATAGGCTTGGGTTACGTCGGCTGCTTGTCCACCTGTGAGGATGAAATTCAACGGATTGCCGAGAGCATCGCACATTACGTGAATTTTTGTTGTAAAGCCGCCTTTCGAGCGCCCAAGAGCCTGATCCGGAGGATCACTAAGGCGTTTCTGTGGGGCTCCAGCCGCGCAAGCATGTGCACGTACTATAGTACCGTCAATCATAATACATTCCATATCTGGATCATCGGAAAAATGGGAATGCATGGCATCCCAAATACCTTTATCCCCCCATCTAATGAAACGTTTGTATACACTGTTCCACTTGCCTCTCTCTGGTGGCAGTAATCGCCATTGCGCACCACTACGAAGGATCCAAAGGACTGCTTCAATAAACTTTCGGCAGGATTCTTCCGCGCCTATATAGATCGTTTTTAGGGTTTTAAGAAATACCCAAATTTTATGCCAAATAAGATCCGTAAGATTTGCGTTTCCCATGAGTTATCCCTCCGGATGGCTAATATTAAGGAAGGCAAATTATGGATACTTCAACAAATGTCAACAGAACGTAAGCTTTCTGAGGGCATACTTCTTGGCCGATGTTATGATCAAGCCCGAAAATTCTCTTCATTGGGTATTGGATATCGCTTTCCGGGAAGATGAGAGCAGGATACGGAAAGGCTTCGGGCCAGAGAACTTTGCGGCAATTCGGCATATTGCTTTAAATCTGCTCAAAGAAAATAAAAGTTTTAAAGGAAGCATCAAGTCAAAAAGATTAAATGCAGCAATGGATACGCAGTATTTGGAGGACGTGATGTTTGCATGACTGGGGTAGGTTAACACCAGGAGCATAGGCAACTCAGAAGTTTTACATGCGTTAGCCCTGTTTATTTTCCCAGGGCTATCGCATGTAAAAAATTGTAAAGGTAGGCTAAGCCTTGCCTAAAATTTCAAAGGCAAATGGATATATTGTCAAAAATTGTAACCATTTGATAATAAAAGAGATATTTGCACTAGATTTTTTCTATTACATAGTGTATCTATATAGGCAAGAAAAATAGGGAGTTGCCAATGCATGACAAATCAATAGATAAATTTTTTGCAAAAATAGAAGACCATCGACATCATAACAAATGCCATAAACTAAT
>NZ_KB893035.1 GCF_000373985.1 Desulfobacter curvatus DSM 3379 | reverse complement strand
AATATAACATGACTGGTCGGTTTTTTGCACAACGAACTGTTGGACTTCCATGAAGAGGTACCACGTATATAAAACTTTTATAGTATAAACCGACCGCCGCTGATGATTTAAAAAGTTGTCTTCTGTGCTTGAATTGTTATCCGAAAGAGATAGCTTTATTGATTTGATACCTTCAATTTGTAACGGTAATAAAAGTGTTGTGGAACAAAAAGCCATACAACCAATGGAACGCTATTCCCTTTTTTGAGGGGAGTGTTTCATATAAACAGACCAACGTTATCGCCCACAGGCGCCAAAGGCTTTCGGGTTTTAATATTATAATTAATGTCTATCAGGGAAACCCTTATTTTTTGATGTTTTTGGAGAATTAGTTTATGAGGATTCTACTTCGTGGGGTTTCATTCATGGCGCAAAGCGTCAATGGGATCCATACGAGCGGCCTTCAGGGCTGGGAAATAACCGAACACCACACCCACAGCTGCAGAGAAGAAAAATGCAATAATGATGATGGAGATATCCGGGGCAAAGGGGATCGCCAGCATTTTTGTGGCGCCAAAGGAAGCAGCCAAGGCTAGAATGATGCCGAAAATGCCGCCAAAGGAAGAGAGCACCACGGATTCCACTAAGAACTGGAGCAGCACTTCATGCTCATAGGCGCCGATGGCCAGGCGGATGCCGATTTCCCGGGTACGTTCGGTTACGGACACCAGCATGATGTTCATGATGCCGATACCGCCGACCAGAAGACTCACTGCCGCCACCGCACCGAGCAGGGCGGTCATGGTCTTGGTGGTGGATGTGAGCATGGTTGCCAGTTCCTTGGTGTCCATGATCCTGAAATTGTCTTCTTCATTGTCGGACAGGTGCCTGCGTTTTCTTAAAAGCGCCTGGATGGCGGCAGACGCAGTGGTGGTAGAGGCGCCGCTTTTTACCGCCACCTGGATAAAGGGGATGTCCTTATTGCCGGAAAAACGGCGCTGGACTGCTTTCATGGGCATGATCACACAATCATCCTGGTCCCGGCCCATGGAGGAGTTGCCTTTGGCCTCTAAAAGGCCTATGACCTGACAGGATACCTTGCCTAATCGAAGTTTCTGCCCCACAGGGTCTCCGTCTCCAAACAGGTTTTCCCGGATAGTGTCCCCCACCACACACACGGTTCGTCCGGCGTTGATTTCATTTTCGGAAAAGGTTCGCCCAGCTTTCATAGTCCAGTTGCGTACAGTAAAAAAATCGTTGGTAGTGCCGGTAATGCTGGTACTCCAGTTCTGGTTGCCCACCACAGCTACGGCAGATGCAGATACGGCCGGGGCTACGCCTGCCAACTCATTGATTTTTTGCTCAATGGCCTGGACATCTTTGATGGAAAAATTCGGGGCGCCTGATGCCGCGCCGGGCCCGTGGCGCTGCCCTGGGTTAATGAGCAGTACATTGGTGCCCATGGCGGCAATCTGCTGGGTCACCTGGGCTGTGGTGCCGTTACCGATGGTTACAAGGGTGATTACGGCGGCCACGCCGATGATGATGCCTAAAATGGTGAGCACCGAACGCATGACATTGCGCCGGATGCCCCGCAACGCCAGGATAAAGGTGTTCCAGATCATCGGTCCTGGCCTCCTGTTGCTGCCGGAGCATGCCCGTTTTCAACGTCAGCCACCTGGCCGTCAACAAAGTGAATGATCCGGTCCGAATAAGCAGCCATATCCGATTCATGGGTAACCATGACGACGGTGATTTTCTGTTCCCGGTTCAATTGTTTTAAAAGCTCCATGATTTCATGGCTTCTGGCCGTGTCCAGGTTACCCGTAGGCTCGTCTGCAAATAATACCGAAGGGGTGGTGGCAATGGCCCGGGCAATGGCCACCCGCTGCTGCTGTCCCCCGGACAGCTCGCCGGGGGTGTGGGCTTCGCGCCCTGCAAGCCCCACCTGTTCAAGTGCCTTGCGCGCCAAAGTTTTGCGTTCCTTGGGTGGCATTCCCCTGTACACCAGGGGCAGTTCCACATTTTCCATGGCCGTGGTCCGGTTCAGCAGGTTAAATCCCTGGAATACAAAGCCCAGGTAAAACCGGCGCAGGGTGGCCAGCTGTTTGCGGCTCATATGGCTCACTTCCACCCCGCCAAATTTATACTGGCCCGACGTGGGGGTGTCCAGGCATCCTAAAATGTTCATGCAGGTGGATTTCCCTGAGCCCGACGGTCCCATCACCGAAATAAATTCACCGGATTCAATGGACAGATCAATGCCGCGTAAGGCAAAAATTCTGGCTTCGTTGCTGCCGTAAGTCTTGGTTACCTGGGTCAGGGAGATCAGAGGTTGTTTTGCTTCAGCCATTACGTTATTTGCCCTGTGTGGTTGCGGAAACAATGACTTTTGTGCCCGGGGTGATGTCCCCTTCCAAAATCTGGGTGTTAATACCGTCACTTAAGCCCGTTTTAACAGGCAGTTGTTTTGGGCGCTTGTTTTCATCCAGAATCCATATTGTCTCCTGGTCTTTGCTGCCTGTGATGGTGACATGCTTTGCCGACCGGTTACCTCGTCTGGGGGGGCCGGGAATGAACATCCTTAACAGCGAGGGGTTGCTGCTGTCTTCTTCGGGTTTGGGTATTGAGAATCTCAGGGCTGCACTGGGCACGGACAATACCTGATTCGCCTGCTTAACAATAATGTCTGCCGTGGCGGTCATGCCGGGGCGCAACGCTAAATCGTTATTGTCACAGGTCATAATGGTTTCATAGGTGACCACTCCGTCCGTTGTGGTGGCATTAAACCGGACCTGCTGGATTTTTGCCGCAAATTTGCGATTGGGGTAGGCATCTACGGTGAAGTGGGCGTCAAGCCCTTCCTTAACTACACCAATGTCTGCTTCGTCTACATCCACGTTCAGCTTCATTTTGGTTAGGTCTTCTGCCAGGGTAAACAGCACCGGGGTCTCAAATGAGGCAGCCACGGTGGAGCCCTCTTCAATGTCCCGGATCAGGACAACCCCGTTCACAGGGGAGATAATATCTGCCTTGGACAATTCAGTTAAAGTGCTGTCCAAAGACGCCTGGACCTCGGCTACGCTTGCTTCGGCACTGGCCCGGTCAGCCAAGGCCCGGGTATAGTTGGCCTGGGCTTCATCCATGTCGGTCTGGGCCGGCACCTTGCCGCCGCTTAATTCCCGGACTTTTTTCAGGTTTTTTAATTTTTGGTTTGTCTCCTCCACCGTGGCCTGGGCCTGCTGTACAGATGCCCGGGCCGATGCCAGAGAGGCCTTGCTTTTGCGCACCTGGGCCTGCAGATCCGTGATATCCAGCCGGGCCAGGATCTGGCCTTCGGTGACCTGATCGTTGTAATCCACGAACACTTCCTGGATGGTGCCGGATAATTCACTGCCCACCTCCACCTCGTTGGTGGGTTCCAGGGTGCCTGTGGCAGACACGGTTACGTGAATATCCGTGACGGCGGCTGGTGCGGTTTTAAAGGACATTCCAGTGTCCGGCCCGCCGCCTGACGGGCCTTTGGGCAGCAGAAAAAAATATACCCCTGTTGCGACTATAATCAGAATTAAAAGAATGATGAAGATACGCTTTTTGCCTTTTTTTCGGGGGCCTGTGTTCTTTAATGTGGCATTAATATCATCGGTTAAATCCATGGGAACTCCAAAGATGTTAAGGGGTTGGCTGTGTTTCGGATTTGTTTTCGCCTGGGGCGTTGTCAGATTCGGCCGGGGGCCAGCCCCCGCCAAGGACCTTGTAAAGGGTGATCAAGTTGGAGACACAGGTCCCCTGGCTTGTGGCAAGATCACTTTGGTAGGATAATGCGGTCTGCTGGGATGTCAGCACTGTGGTAAAATCAATCAGGCCGGATTCGTATTTTTTTTGGGCCAGGTCTTCGGCAGTCATGGCCTGTTGGACGGCAATAGTCAGGTGTTCCAGCCGGATCTGTTCCTTGGCATAGGCCACCAGGGCATTCTCCACCTCTTCTAAGGCCGATAGGATCGCTGTTTCGTATTGGATTAGGGACTGTTCTTGCAAAGAGTTCTGGACCTTGATGTTTTTACGGATGCTGCCTCCGTCAAACAGGGTGTGGGACAGGTTTGCTGCCAAGGACCGGGCCCAGTAGGACGGATCTAAGGCATTGTCAATAAGTTCGGCTGGGCTTAGTGCATCCACACCAATGGAACCGGACAGGGTCAGTTTGGGATAAAGGTCTGCCGTGGCCACGCCCACTTGGGCGGTCTGGGCAATGAGTTCGTATTCAGCCTCTCTGATATCAGGCCGTCTTCGCAGGGCATCTGCGGGAAGACCCACGGCGATGGTTGCCGGCAGTGTGGGCAAGGGGGAGGGCGATATCAATTTTTTGTTCAAGGTACCGGGGGCAAGACCTGAGAGTACAGCCACCCGGTTCATGGCTTTGGCCAGGGTGGATTCAAGGACAGGAATCTGGGCCTTGGCACTTTCCAGGCTGTACCGGGCCTGGTGGACATCCAGTTCATCGGTCAGGCCTGCCTGGTTTTGCCACTGGGTGAGTTGGAAGGATTCAGTCTGGGAGTCAATGCTCTGCCGGACCACATCCAGGCGTATCTGGGCCGTGCGAACGTCAATGTAACTTTCGGCAAGGTCTGCCACAAGGCTGACCAGGGCGTCCCGCAGCGCCTCCTGCTTGGCTGAAAGCGTTGCGTCCGCAGCCTCAATGGAACGTTGGATCCGGCCGAACAGGTCAATTTCCCAGCTTGCATCAAGCCCCGCGCTGTAGGCCTTGGAAACGGTGCCGGTACCGTCCTCATTTCTGGTGCCGGTCCAGGACGCCCCGCCGGAGGTGTTGACAGTGGGCAGCCTATCAGCTTCTTCGATCCCCTTGAGCAGCCGGTACTGGCGGATACGTTCCAGGGCCAGTTTTACATCCAGATTGTTTTGCACCGCACGGGCAATCAGATCCGTGAGCACCGGGTCATTGAGCACCGTCCACCATTGCGCCAGCTGCTCAGGCTCTGCCGACGTCTGCGCCAATCCCTTTTGCATGGGGGCATGCCAGGTCCCTTCAGGGAAAAGGTCCGGCTGTTTATAGTCCGGCCCCACGGCCTTGCAGCCTGTGAAAAGCGTTACAAAAATAAAAATCAGACAGATCCTGGACCAGGGGGTGTCTGAGAGAAATAAAAAGCGTTTTAGCATGAACCGAATCCTTAGGCATCAAAAGCTTTAAAGTAAAGACAGAGGTCGCTTTTGCTTGAAGCGTGTTAAGAATAGTGTAGCCGGGGTATACCGTCAATATGTTTTGGCAAAGGATTGTAACAAGCCTGCCGGGTTCCGGGTGCGGCAAAAGGGATAAAAAAAGGAACCCGAAACCCCGGGCAGGCTTTTACTGGTGCGGTTATGCATGAATGGTTAAGTTTTTGGTTAATGGGATTGGGGCTCTGGCGTTTTGCGTTCATTATCAATTTGTAATGTCAACGAAGCGGTCAGCTTCATCTGAAGATATTTGTCTTTATCCTGTTCAGGGGCATCCTTCTTAATGAAATAGCGGATAAACCACCTGCCCGGATTGGGCAGGGGAATGGAAACCCTTGTCCCCTCAACTTGGGTGTTCGGGTAAAAATTGTCCTCTGCCTGGGTGGAAAATCCCATGTAAGTGGCATCCCATGTGCCTTTACCGGTATAGGGTTTGCCGTCCAGGTAGACATCAAGTTTCAGGGTGCTCCCTGGTTTGAGTTCAAAGAGATTCTGCACCGGTACCAGTTCCAAAGGCAGGCCCAGGTTGGCCGGGAAAGGCCCTGTGGGGTTATCGCATTTCACATAGGTTTTGGCGTATTGCTTGGAATAATAACTTTTAATCACTTGGCCAAGCCGGTTTTTGATTTGGGCAATGGATTTGATGGCATGCCGTTCTTTGCCGTTTTTATCCTTGTAAAAGGTGTAATATCCGGGTGTCGTTTCAGCGGTTAACCCCCAGATACCAGGGGTATTATATTCCACCATGTGTGAGTGCAGCCCTTTGCCGTCCATGATCTCAACGGTTTGGGCCTGGCCGTTAGGTGCGATGATCTGAACCTTGTTCAGTTTTTTGCCCCGGATACCGTCCGCCACAGGGATGAAGTGGCCGTAACAGAAAAAAAGTGGAATGGATTTGCCCTCACTGGCCAGGTACCGGGAAGACTGAATATAAAGGGTATGGCTGAATGCACTGGCTGTTGTCAGGACGATCAGTACCGGGACCAGCAAGAATACACGTCGAAGTGAAAAATTAAAATGAGCCGGGGTGTGGAATTTCATTTATACCTCCTTTTTACGTTGTATATGAGTGAATCTATAAATAATTTTGTCATTCACAGACTGCGGATGTGACCATGGCAGCCAGGCCGTAAAGTCCGGTCAAGGCTACGGTGATGATGCGCAAGGTCCTGGGCCATGCGCCTGTTATCATTTTTGTGCCTGCAACAAACAGCAAGGTGCAAAGCCCCATACCGGTCAAGGACCCGAGGCTTCCGGGCAGAAACCGGGCTGTTACATATCCGCTTTGTTGTGTCGGGCCGATCTTAAGAATAAAGGGAAACAGAATATCCCGGATACGGGTCGCAGTGGTGACGGCCGCCCTGGACATGGTGTGCGTAAAGGTTTTAACAGGTACAAAATCTTTATCCATGGCTACAGCCCGGATGATTGCCTCATCTGAATAGACGGCTGTGCAATACAAGGGATTGAATATCAGTTTTAAATCCATACGGTCCGGGTCATACCCGGTTAAAGGGATGGGCGTCAGCCGGTAGTTATCATACCCTAAAAGAAAGATGCGGCCATCTCCGGCAAGGGCAAGGCCATAGTATTTTTTCTGTTTGTTCTCAGATATTTTTATGGCTCTGATTTTCAAATCCGGTGAAATGGGTGTCTGCCTGATTAACGGTTTGTCATCCACTCGTTTAATGTGGAAAATACGGTAATCACGGTCCACAATAAAAATTCCTTCGTCAAAGGGTTTAAGCACGGTAAACTTACCGTTCACCGACCGGGCCGGGAATTTAAACCCCTTTTTTTTAAGGGTGATGGTGTACATTTTGGTTAAAACGGTGTCCAGGGTGTTTGTTTTCGCATAGATGAACTCCATGGCCGTATTTGTCATACGGAACCGGTCCTCGGGAAAAACCAGCCTGGCCTGTCCGGGATTGAATTCAAGCAACGGAAAAAAAGGGACTTCAGGTGATCTGCCCACCAGGTCCCGGGCCTTGAGTTCCATCACCCTTCGGTCCGACTTGATGGCATTCTTATCAAAGGTGCGTCCGTTTAAAGTAATGGGCAAAAGCCCCCAGATCTCCATGTTTTTATAAAAAATAAAAGGCAGGTGCTGTTCAAAGGTCTTGCGCGGTACATAGGTGCCGTCAGCCTTGAGGTAGGCAATATTGCTGTGATGATCCTCGGCCATGCCTTGGGCCGCTTCGGGTACCTTTCCCACAATTTTTTCCTTCAAAATAAAATCATGGCTTACCGGGCTGTAAAACAGATGGGTTTTTTCCACCTCATTCGTAAACAATTTGTCATAGAGCATGGGCAGGTAAACCGCAGAAACCAGGATAATTAAAAAGGCGTATACCGCAAGGGCAAAGCGGTTCATTATCCCATTCTCCTGTATCGAAACCTGAAAACAGGCACCATGACCGCAGGCACCATCAACGCCAAGGGCACAATGAGCACGGGCAGGCTTGGGCCAAATGCCCCGGGCCGGGTATTGAGCAGATAGCAGCCGGCCATACCGGCTGTCAGTGCCAGATTTAGGGCTTTAAGCCGGAAATCAGGTTCAAGCAGGGTCAGGGCTATACCAAGATACGCGCAGATGCCTGCCATGGTCCAGGGCAGTGCCGTGAGCAGGCTGACCATGATACCTTGTGAGGGAAGATAGATACTGGTGATCAGCCAGAGGCCGCCAAGGTCTGCCAGTCCTACCAGTGCATAGGCAAAGAGCCCTGCCAACAGATGACCCATGGCCACGAAACCGGCGGACACGGGCAGGTGTAATGAGAGCCGGAACCGCTCCCCCCACATTTCGGGAAGAAACTGGAAGCAGGCGATCAGGATACCGGAAAGCAGTGGGGCATATTTCAGGTGTTCAAAATGGATTTGTCCCAGTTGCAGCACCCGGTACCAGACCACCTCAGCATGATCCAGAATAAACAGTTGGCGGGTGCAGATCCAGATGTGTATTAACAGGCCAAGGTTGGCAATGAACACCAGCAGCCACATGACCCGGATTTTAAAAAACTCTTTTCTGAAAATGGCCTGAATCATGAATACCTTCCTGTGTAACCGATAAATGCATCTTCCAGACTTAAAGATACCGGTTCAAGCAGGCTGCCGCAGATACCGGCCGCATCAAGCCCGGGGAAGAGATCTTCTTTAGGCGCAAATGTGAATAGATCCCAGTGGGTGGGGTGAATCTCAATGTTTTTGAGCATGGGACAGGCTTCAAGCAATTCTTCTTTGGGCATGTCCGGACGGATACCCTGATTTGAACCGTTATCCGGGACGTTGGTGTTGGTCCTAACCGGTAGCCGGAAGCAGGAAAATTGTCTTTTAAACGCATCAAGGCGGATGTTCATCACATTCCCCCCATGTTCCAGGAAAATAACTTCATCCACAAACTTTTCCATATCCTGAATCACATGGGAAGTTAAAAACACAGTGCGGTTGCCGCCGGCTAAATAGTTGCGCATCTCATCGAGAAAAAGCCTTCGGAAACCTGCATCCAGCCCGATGGAGTAGTCGTCTAAAATCAATAGTTCCGGTTGCTGGGCCATCAACAGTCCGAGCACCACCTGGGAGCGCTGGCCGCTGGACATTCGCCGGATAAGGTGATTGGGGCTAAGATTTAATTTTTCGACCATCCGGTAGTAGATACCGGCATCCCAGTCAGGATAAAACCTGGCGTAGAATTTTTCGATCTGGCGGATGGACATGAATTCATAGGATACATGGCCTTCAAATAAGAGCCCAATCCTGGCCCGGACGGCAGGTGTCAGGGCATGGGACGGTTCGTTGAACACTTGGCAGGTACCGGACACAGGCCGCAAAAATCCCATCAGAATTTTGATCAGCGTGGTTTTGCCTACACCGTTTTTGCCTAAAAGGCCGTATATTTTTCCAGGGGAAATGGAAAAGTTCAGGTCATTATAGATATAATGGCTGCCGTAACGGTGGCAAAGATGGTTAACATAGATAACAGGATGCATAAGATCTGTTCCGGGGCACCACAAACAAAGCGCTTTATAGTGGGATGTTTAAAACTGGAAAGTGCCGGCCCTTGTTTTGAATATCATTGGGAGAAAAAATGATATTCTATTTAAGGGAAGAACAAGAGCCGGCACTGGCAAGCTTGGTTGTTTATTCCATTGCTTATTTCATATCTTTGGCCTGAATCCAGATTACTGCGTCTCTGGAGCATTCCTTGTCTTTAAAAGACCCATCGGGATCAAGGCCTAAAGCTGCAAATCCCCACCATCCGGCCTTGGGAATGCCAAAGGTGAATACGCCGTTGTCATCGGCAAGAATGGTCTGCAGTACAAAGGCATCCTGTGGGGCAACAGCAGCGGCTTCTTTGGCAAAGGCTTTTTTGTCCAGCAGCGGCTGATGGTTTAAGAATTCGATTTCGATTTCAGCACCGGCCACAGGTTTGCCTTTGAACAGCACTTTGCCCTGAAATACGTTCCCGGTCCAACGGTCATAGGGTTTGCACAGGGGAACAATCTCGCAGTCAAGACCTATGGGTTCTGACCAGGCGCCGGGCTCGCCGCCTACATTGACAATCATTTTGGTAGACTGCTGGATATAGGCGTCTTCGCCGGCTTCATAGTAGGGGGCGGGTACCAGGCAGAAGATGTGGTCTCCGCCCCTGGCAGAGTATTCAGTTTCATAGGCAGCGCCGGCATTGGTCAGGCTGGTCCATTTAATGGGTTTCAGGGTTGACAGAAGATCCGCTTTTTTAGGGGTATTTTCTCCCCTTGACCGCATGACAAAAAATTGTTCCGGTGTACCCATATCCATGGTGTGGCCTGCTTCAAAGGGGTGGGTGAAAACGATGGCCAGAGGAATTTTTCCCCCCTTGTTTAAGGCGCTTTCAGGGGTATAGATCATTTGAAAATGGGCAAATGCCGGTACGGTAAGCGCTATGATGGCCAGGGTGCTGATGGTGGTGATAAGATGTTTGATCTTCAAGATTTTCTCCTTTAGAAATTTTGAGTATACAAAAATTTAGCTATTCGGTGATTTCCTTGCCGTCTACAGTGATTTCGTGACCTTCCCCGGCGTAAAACTGTACCTTGTAGTCGCCTGCGGGCTTGTCAAAGGTGAACTCACTGTCGTCATCCATTTTGCCCTGGATCAGCACCTTTCCTGCTCCGTCCTCAACGCGCATCTGGACGCCTGCAGCCGAAGACCCATCGGAAAACCCGCCTTCACAGGTCACAGTCCCGTCACCATTGTCATAGCAGGAACACAAAGGTGTGTGGGCCTGGCACAGCGGGGTTATAAAGAAGCCAAACACCATGGCGGCAAAAATTAATACAGTCAATCTTAGTTTCATTTTTCTCTCCTTGTTAATTTATAAATTTGCGCTGACAGGTCGTTCAGACAATGGCCTGCCGGGCATGTTCAAATTCTGATTTTGTTTTTATAAATCCTGTGGCAATGGTTATGCCCAAAGCAATTGCGTAAAAGACGCCCATGGCCTGAAGTCCGCTTAAACCCAGAAGGGTGCCGCCGGTAAATATCAACGTGGCCACACTGATGCCCAGCACCATAGGGTAAAACATCCCGAACAGCATCCACTTGACTGATCCGGACTGCAGCTTAACGGCAATGGAGGTAGCCAGACACGGCGGATAAAGCACCATAAACATCATCAGGGCCAGGGCATGAAGCGGTGTAAATCCTTCTTCACTTTTGGCCATGCGGGATTCCAGGGAGCCGTCTCCGCTATCGTCATCCTGTTCATACAAGGCGCCCAGTGTCGCCACGGAGCTTTCCTTGGCGGCAAATGCAGACAGCAGTGCCACATTGACCCGCCAGTTAAATCCCGCAAATTGGGTTACAGGCTCAAGGGCCCGTCCCATTTTGCCAAGAAAACTTGCATCTATTCTTTCCTTGCGCATTTCCCGCAACAGTCCTTTCCGGGTTTTGAACAGCTTTTTAAAGGACCTGTTTACCTTTTTGGCTACCTTGTCTTTCCCGGGCTGGGCAATGAGGAAAAATTGCGGATTGATTTTCTGGAATTCGGTGTTCAGTGCGGCTGTAGCATCGGCATCCCTTGCCAACATTTTTTTATTCTTATAGCTTTCCCAGTAGAGCACCATCTCCATAAGCTTGTCACCGGCCAGGGCTTCAGCATAGGTCGTTTGGGTAATGCTGTTTCGGAATTTGGTAATGGCTTGATCTCTTTGGACTTTAAATTCGGCGAGGCGTTGGGGCGAAATGCCGGGAAATTGCAAAAGAATAAAAATCACAACTGCCAGTGCCACTACAATGGAGGTAATTTTTTTAATGAACATCCATACCCGTTCCAGGGCCCGGCCCACAACCCCCCTGACCGTGGGCAGATGATAGGGGGGCATCTCCATGACAAAGGGAGAGGTGGGTTTGTCCTTGAGCACGGTAGTGGTTAACAGCTTGGAGACAGGCAGTACCATCAAAAGGCTGATGGTGGAAATAAAAAACATGGCCAGACCCTTGTGGGCGGCAAAGTAAATGTTGATCAACAGCACGTAGAGGGGCACCTTGGCCAGGCAGTTGAGCATGGGAATGATCAAAATGGTGGTGAGCCTGGACCGCTCATCCGGGATACCCTTGCAGGACATGACACCGGGCACGGCACATCCCCCTACATAAATGCCGCCAAGTACCATGGGCAGGGTGGATTGGCCGTGAAGGCCGTACCGGCTGAAAAGCCGGTCCATGATAAACGCCATTCTCGGCATGTAGCCGCTGTCTTCCATGATGGCGATCAGACCGAAAAGAATAAAGAAAATGGGGATGTAATTCAGTAAGGCGTTCACCGAATCCATCAGCCACAACGCAAAGGCCGAGATCAGGGGCACATCAATGAAGCCCGGGTCCGGGACAACGGCGGCCACAAAATTTCGCAGCTTGGCCAGAAGCGGCCAGGTGTAGTTGGTCAGGTTGTATCCCTGGACGATAGAAAGGTAATACAGCAGCCAGATAACAGCCACAAGAACCAGTGGGCCCATGAATTTATGGCACACCACGGCGTCAATCCGGTCGGACAGGGGTTTTTTCTTTTCAGCCGGCAGGGTCAGGCAGCCGGCAGCCACTTTGTCGGCTGCCGCATATCTGGCCTGGGCCACGGCAAATGCCGTATCCTGGTCATGTTCGCACTCAAATTGATTTCTCAACTTTTTTACATGGTTAAGGATTATCGCGCCCTGGGCACCTTTTTCCATGATCAGTTTCCGGACCTCTTCATCCCCTTCCATGAGCTTGATGGCAAGCCAGCGAGCCGGATATGCTTTAAGATCACCCGAATCCTCCTGAATCATGTCACATATATTGCTGATGCCGCCTTCCATGGGGCCGTAGTCCACCTTGAACAGGGCATGGGATGTTTTGTTGTGCCCAGTGTCTGCAATGGCGTCGAACAGTTCCTGTTTTCCCCGGCCCTGTTTCATGGACGTGGCCACCACAGGTATGCCCAAAATTTGGGTCAGTGCCTCTACATTTATGATTACCCCCCGGTTATCCGCCACATCCATCATGTTCAGGTTAAGAACCATGGGGGTTCTCATTTCCATGACCTGGAATGTCAGGTACAGGCAGCGCTTGATGTTTGAGGCGTCCATGACATTGACCACGACATCGGGTTTTTCATTGAGGATGAAATCCCTTGATACCCGTTCTTCCGGGGAGTAGAAGGTTAAAGAATAGGTGCCGGGAAGGTCTACCACATCCACCCGAGTGTCTCCATGTTTGTACCACCCGGACATTTTGTCCACGGTGACCCCGGGATAGTTTGCCACATGCTGCTTGGCACCGGTCAGGGCATTGAAAACCGTTGATTTTCCGCAATTGGGCTGGCCAGCCAGGGCGACCAATAATCGATCACTCATTTTTTTCCATTTCAATAAACCGGGCTTCATCATGGCGCAAACTGATGAAATAACCGTCGATCTCCACTTCCATGGGATCTTCAAGGGGAGCGTTACGGACAACATTCAGGGTGAGACCGGGATAAATACCCATATCCATTAACCGTTGGCCGAGTTTGTCTTTGATGGACAGCTTTTTGATTGTTCCGCTGTTGCCCGGTTTAAGTTTATCAAGCGTCATAATTATCCTCTCAGTTAAATTTTTCTTTATTTTCATACTTTTTAACGCAACAATGTTTTGTCTTGACAGGTATGAAGACTAATTAGATAAAATAATTGTTAGTTTAGTCTAACCTACAAACGAACAACTTATTTTCATTAATTAGACTTTTTGTCAATGGTTTTTTGAATTTTGTCGGACTCGACAGTATGTCTTTAAGGCTTTAAGACTGTGAGCAGGAACATAAGGGATAGGGCGGATAGAATTAAACCTGCCAGGGCTTCAAGTATATCTCCTGCATTTTGTGCAAAAGAGAAACGCCGGGGCAGGGGGCCAAGAAGGGCGGCTTTTCCGGCCATGGCAGCCAGTATGACCAAAGACAGCGTTGAGGCCATACCAAGAGTAATGGCGCAGGCCATCATCATGCCGAATCCGGGCAATCCCATGGACAGGCAGTACAGAACAACCAACACAACGCCGGGGCAGGGAATCATACCGATAAGAACAGCGGGCAAAATCGATTTAATGTCCATGGTTGTCCGGGTATCTTCAGCGGGCATGTCACGATCCTGTTTAAATTTTTTCCATACCGGCAGTTTGCGCAAAAAAAGAAATAGGCCTAAAACAATAATCAGCGAATAACTTGTAACCTGGGTGGTCCGGGTGACTGAAGCAAGGGTGCCTGAAATGGATGTCTGCAGAAGAAATTTGACACAAAAAATCAGTACCGCCCCGGACATTCCATGGCTGATGACCAGGATATTGCCAAAGGCAAGGGCTCTGGGAAGCGTGGGTTTAATTGATATAATATAAGACAGGGCAAGGGCCTTGCCGTGGCCGGGTCCGGCAGAGTGTACCATTCCGTATACAAAGGCTGCTGCCAAAACCCATAAAAGCGGGCCGCTTTTTCCGGTCTTTTTTGCCTGCTTGATGAGGACGGTCATTTTTTCCTTGATTTTCATCTGGAAAAAGATGATTCGTTCCATAATATTCAACCCTGGGGCCGCAGAGTTCGGCGTTGGGGATTTGGAAACCTTTGGTGGCGGTTGCAAAGAATCATCCTGGTGTTGGGGCACAGGATTTATGTTTTTCCGTGTAAATGGGTTTGCCTTGGCTGTGCCGGATGTGACAAAAAAAATGCCCCATGCAATACTGCCGATAATGAGTAAAACAGGTAAAAATCGCCTAAGAAAAGGTGGGCTTGGGAACAGACTGTAAGAAATTTCAGGAACCATAAAAGGCTTATATGTGATGGGTATTATTTTTTCAATACCCTAAAAAATTTAACTTTATTCAAAATCCCCATTGTCTGTTTTTATATCAGTATGTTATTAGAGTCGTGGAAGTTTATAGTGCCGCTCCATGGAATAAATGAGTGCAAACGGGCGTTACCCGTTGAAAATAGTTGCCGTTGAATATAATTGATCGATGAATAATACCCGTAAATCATTAAACAAAACCAAATAAGGAGAGATTATGGGACTCAAAGAAGAATTGGAAGAGAAAGCGGAAAGCTGTGATTCACCGGAAGAATACATTGGTGTGGCCAAAGAGATCGTAACAGGCCTGGATGACAAGGACTGGGCAGTTGAGTTGATGGAAGAGGGTGCCGAGTGGGCCCAGACCTATGACGAGGCTGTGGTTTATGCCGAGGCGGCCAAAGAGATTATCGGTGACGATGACGTGGTGGGCAATTTTCTTTCCAACGCCAAAATGCTGTGCATGAGCGCTGCGGATTTCATAGGCCTTGGCACTGCTGCAGGCAAGCTTGGCCTGGAAGACATGGCCAAGGAGATGAATGAGGCTGCCATGGGCAAATGCACCAAGCTCACCGATTTCCTCAATCTGAGCAACGAGCTTGCTAAAACTGATCCGGACATGGCCAAACAGGTTATGGATAAGGCCTTTGAAAAATGTACCCAGCCCGAAGATTTTGTCTCCTTTGCCAAATCCATTCTGGATACCACCAAGGACAAGGACAAAGCCAAGGAAATTTACGAAAAAGGTATTGATGCCGCCAAAACTGCTGACGGATTCAGCGCCCTTGCCGCAGGCGCCATAAAAGATCTGGGGGATAAGGATTTTGCCCGGGCCATTTATGAAAAAGCTGCCGGCTCCCTGGAAAAAGGGGATGAGCTGCTCAAGTTTGCCGAAATCGTCAAGGCGCAGCTGGATGACAATGAATTTACCTTGTCTGTATATAAGAAAGCCGAAGACAAGTATGAAAAGTTTGACGAATACCTGAAACTGGCCAAAGCAAGTTTTGATAATACCGGTGACGCAGCGTTTGCCTCCGGCGTTTACCAGAAAGCGGCTGCCACCAATCCTGACTGTGGTCAGTTGGTTTCCCTGGCCGTGGCCATGGCCAAGGACCTGGGTGATACCGCCGCTGCCCTGCCCGTATTGAAACAAGCCCAGGCTGCCGTGAAAAATAATGCGGATTTCCTTAAAACCGCTGATGCCATTCTTGACGTGGCCAAGGACGATAAAGCATGGACAGACTCCATTGCTTTCCAGAAAGCCAAACGTGAAGAGTTTGGTAAAATGTACGATGATTTTGCCCTACGGGAAAATGAAATTAAAAACTGCGCACCCATGCGCATTCTGGCCGGTGAAGTATTTAAAGAAACCGGTGATAAATTTTATGCAGCCAAACTGTACAAAAAGTCAGAAAACCTTACCATTCATTTCAGCGATTTTATCAAGCTTGCAGCTGCCATCCATGCTGATCTCAATGATGCGGAATGGATCAAAGAGATCTATACGGCACTTCTGGATAAATGCAAAAGCTATGGCGATTACAATACCCTGACCACTGCCATCCAGGATACACTCGGGGACAGTGCCTGGGTAAAACAGATCTATTCAGGCTTAGAGTCAAAAGCTTCCGGAAACGGTGATCTGATGAAACTTGCCGCTGTGGCCATTGAGAAATTCAATGATAAAGAGTGGGCCCAAAAACTTATCAGTGGTGTAGCCGGCAAAGCCAAAACCGTTTACGATTTTACCTTTGCAGGCAGTGCTACCTTGAACCTGCTTGGAAATAAGGACGGAGCTATGGCACTGTATAAATCCGCTGAAGGCCTTTGCCGCACCAAACAGGACTATGCCGGTCTGCTAACATTGGTTAAACAGCAGACTGCGGACAAGACCATCCTCTCAGAACTGTTGGTATTGGGCCGCCAGAAGCTGACCGAATTCAGCGATCAGATCTTTTTGGCTGAAGCCTTTTTGGTCGACGCTCAGGATGCCGAGAATGCGGCGGCTGTATATGAAGAGGCAGAAGTCAACGCCTTGAGCAACGATACATTGTCCCAGTTGGGCACCAGCGTTTCAGGCCGTCTGGGTGATGCCAAATGGGCATCTCGCATTTTAGCTAAAATTAGATAAAGTTATGTTTATAAAACTTTTTAATTGACAAATGATAAAATTATGGTAGGTTGTATTTAACGCCACTTTTTGAATTGAAAAACTGGCTGCATAACCTCCTTATTATCCTTGAAAAATCAGCCGTCGGATTTGCCAACCGACGGCTGATTTTTTTTTTGTAGATAATCTGGACGAAAGGGATTTCCTTTCGTCCGGGATGTATTAATTATTATTTGTCTTCGGACATGGTATTCAGCTGTGCCTTAATGGCGTTGAGTTCCTCTTCCAGCATCCTGGCCCTGTCCTGCAGCGCGGTTTCATTTGCCGCCCCAGGTAAAGGAGCAGCCGCAGGGCCAAATCCCCGGCCCAAGCCGCGACCCATACCCCGGCCGCCGCCAAATCCCCGGCCGCATCCCCGGCCGCCATAACCTGCACCATAACCCGTTCCGTATCCGGCCCCGGTCGTGTTGCGGTTTGCACAAATCCCCTGGCCTCTTCCGGTCATGGGTCCTAATCCTTGTGGTCCTCTTTGATTAAATCCTGGCATGATATTTTCTCCTTTCATTTTTATTTTATCAGGGTTGTCCACCCTGTCGGTTACAGTGCCAGCCGTATCTTCATCGGCCGGCGCCGTTGATTGTTTTGATCATTTGATCATAATATAGGATCTTCATAAGGTGCTGTCAAGAAAAATAATGGTCAAATGATCATTATTTTTACATAACCCAAGTCAGGCCGATCCCTATGCCAACTCCCTTTAACCCTATTGATATTCCAAGCTGATTAAATTATTGGGACATTCTTCACACTTTCCTCACAATAGTGATGCTATTGTGCCATCTAACAGCCATGGGACCACCTGGTCAATTATTATCCAGGCTCAATCCGCAATAAACCATGAAAGTAATGCAACTGGTGAATAGTAAATTGAACAAATTCAATCATAATTGGTTGAGATATTAGTTAGCCTGCCGGATCTCAAAATTAAGCATGCAGCATTTAAGCGAAAACTAATGGTGAGAACACATTTTTTTAACAGAAATTATGTATAAAATTTTTCAACCAGCTTGTGATTCGGGCGGGCTTAAATATTTGGGCCAAGGAGCTGATAGATGAAAAAGACAATGGACAGAAGGCAATTTTTAAAATATAGCGCTGCCGGTCTGGCCGGTATCGGACTTTCCACCCTAAATGTGCCCTTTTTCCGCATGGGCAAAGCCAATGCTGCCCTTTCCGGTGATGCCTGGTGCTTCGGCGTTATGTCCGACACCCAGTGGGAAGGGCGTTCCGGCGGAAAAATGACCTGTGCCACGGGAATTATTGATGTCCTAAATCAGCAGTTTATTGACCATGGCTGCAAATTTGTTATTCAGGTCGGGGACCTGTGCAACGATGAACGTGTATGGGGTATACGCACCATGCCCACCCGTGCAAATCATACCCAGGCTCTTTACGATGCTGGTATCGGTTTTTTCCCTTGTCGGGGAAACCATGAATCCAGTGCTTCTGCCGCCAGAAAATTCCCGGAACTTTTTCCCCAGACCCGTGGCTATGATAATCTGTTCGGTGCCGAAAATATCCAGGCTGCTTACAATGAGGAGCTGCATGGCTTGAGTTACACGTTTGATTACAACAATGTCCGCTGTATCATGATTGATCAATTTACCCGGAAGGATGGTTCAAATTTTAACAGCAAACATGAAGATGACCATAACAACAATGCGGTGGACCAGGTTCCGTGGGTGGATGATATGCTTTCCTCTGCACCCCAAGGCTTTCATTCCTTTGTTTTCTCCCATAAAAATCTGATTGGCCAGAGCCATAAAGATAATTTGTTTGGCGGCAATGTGACCTCAAATACCACAGCAAGGGATGCATTTATAACCAGCCTGTACCGCCACGGTACAGGATACTACATGGGCGGCCATGACCACATGCACCACCGTTCCCTTGTTTCCACCAGCGACGGAGCCTATAAGGTCCCCCAGATCATTACAGCTTCCAACAGTTATAAATTTTATACGCCCAAATCCAGGGATGATCAGGGGGAAACCCCGCTCCAGCAAGAGTTGTACACCATTGGTTATTACATTGTCACCATTGACGGTCCCAGGGTGACAGTGGATTTTTATTCTGCAAACCATGGTCAGGATTACGGATCTCTTCACCTGGACTGTTGTCCTTCCCTTTCAATGTTCTACCTGAGGGAAAGATTCGGCTATAGCCTCAACGGAGACCGGTTCGAAATTAAACAGGGCGACGACTATACCGGCGTAATCGGCAGCAATGCCGGTACCACTGCGAAAATTCTTGACGGTACAAACAGCAACACAAAAACCGATTCCACCGGTCGTGGTCTGGTTAAATGCGTGAACACCGGCTGGGCCCAGCCTGCCGCAACTGATAATGCCGCCGGCATGATTTTTTCCCTGTGGGGGATGACCGATAATTTAAGCCTGTGGCGTTCCGCAGACACACCGCTTCCCGCCAAAGACAAAAGCCGGGCAACCGATACCTATGCGCTTTCAATTTCCTTTGATCACAAAAAGATTGATAGGTCAATATTCATGAAGGGCGGCCTGGCCATTTCGGCAAGGGATGGAAATGGCCAGTGGGTGAATGCAGTTGATCTGAATACAGGGGACAGCGCAAAAACATTTGTCAAAGGCCCCTATAATTCAAGGTATGGCCTTGGCACCTATGGCGTAGATCCCGGATCAAAGACTGCATGGGCGGTTATTAATCATGAAGGGGACTTTGTTGTGAAACATATTGAATTTACAAAACAACATGGGAGAACAAGCCATAAAGGGAACAAATCAAGCTTTTTCGACCCTTTCAAACAACCATTCCAATCCTAACGGAAAAAATAGTTCATAATCTCTTTCTCCCTTTTCCGTTTCATGCCGGGCCGCCTGATCCTCTCCAGGTGGCCCGGTCGTATTTGGGTAAAAGTGTTTTAAGCCATTCTCTGCCTTTGGGAACTTTTTACCCGATCGTTTTTAGAAAACCCGCATCAACGATCCGGTGTCGTGTAAAGCAGTATGAAAAATTGAACACGGATGCGTGTTTTGACTTGACTGAAAATAGTAGTTACTATAATAGTCACTAAATTTGCTCTGGAGAACATATCGATGACCCACTCAGACACCCGGGACGCCCTGAAATCCGGTATTCCCATCTTTATCGGATATTTTCCGGCCGCCGTAGCTTTTGGGATTCTGGCCAGAACCACAGACACCACATTTGGGGAAGCCATGCTGTTTTCCATTGTTGTCTTTGCTGGTGCCAGCCAATTTATTGCCTTAAATCTGCTGGCCACGGGCATGGGAGCGGTGGGGATTATCCTGACCACCCTACTGGTGAATTTTAGGCACTTTCTCATGAGCGCCTATCTGTCCACCCGGATTTGTGAAAAAACGGTAAAATATTATCTTCCCATGGCATTTGGCGTGACTGATGAAACTTTTTCGGTGATGTCTTTTACCCCAAAAAAGCTGACCCGGCAGTTTGTCATGCTCCTGGAACTGACCGCTTATACCGGCTGGGTATCCGGCACCCTGGCGGGATTTGTGCTGGGACGATTTATGCCTGACATTCTCACCCAGAGTATGGGCGTGGCGCTGTATGCGCTTCTTTTGGCCATTCTTATGCCGGAACTGAAAAGCTCTTTGCGTTCTCTTGTTCTGGCAGTTGCTTCCGGGCTGTTCAACTGGTTTCTGGTTTCAGCGAATGTTCTGCCAAAGGGATGGAGCATTATCGTTTGCATCCTGGTGATAGCGTCTGCAGGCGCCTTTTTTAACCCTGGTTTTATAAAGGAAGAAAATACCCATGGATAGGAGTCTGATCCCTCTGATTTTCGGCATGGCAGCTGTAACCTATCTTCCGCGGCTGGCCCCTTTCTTTTTTTTCAGAAAAGCCCGGATACCCGCCCGTCTGGATGCTTTTTTAAAGTGCATCCCTGTGGCTGCCATCGGTGCCCTGATTATCCCGGGAGCTTTGACTGCCACGCCGGATCTGCCCTGGGCCGGTGTTGCAGGCATGGGCTTTACCTTGATTTACGGCCTTTTTAGAGGGGGCATCATTGTCCCCGTGCTTGGGTCCGTGGCCGTAGCCTGGCTGGTGTTAAGTCTTTAATTATGGATAAGGCCGAACAGATCACCGAACATATGAAAGCGTTAGGGTTTTCGGTTTATGAATGCAAGGCATATCTGGCGCTTTTAGAAGAGTATCCCCTGAACGGATATGCCCTGAGCAAGTCATCGGGTATTCCCCGCTCCCGGATTTATGAAGTGCTGAAAAGTCTGATTGAAAAGCAGATGGTGTTTGAACAGGATGACGGAAAGTCAAAGGCATATACCCCCATGGACCCGGAAATTTTTATCAGAAAGCTTCGATCCCGGTTCCAGGAAATTTTTCAGGATTTAACCGAGTATGCAGGCCGGCTGTACCGGGAACCGAAACAGGATAACCGGCTGGTTGTGATCCAGGGGCGGGACAACATCCTGTCTTTTCTGGCTGTCCTGATCAAGGGAGCCCAAGAGCGAATTGCGGTGTCCATCTGGGATGAAGAACTTTGCCTGTTGACCGGGGAGCTGGATGCCGCCCTTGCCAGGGGCGTGATGCTTCGCGGCATCTATTTCGGCTCAGATAATGTTTATGAGGACCTTGTCCCCCACCGCAGGCTCCAGCGGTACATGGCTGAGAAAAAAGAGCGTTTTTTATCAGTGATCGTGGATCGCTGCCATGCCGTTTCCGGTGTTATGTCCCGGGGGGCGGACTCAAAGGCCACCTGGACCCGGGATGAAGGATTTATTGAGGTCAGCGAAGATTATATTGCCCATGACCTGGTGGTCAATCTTTATTCGGCTTCCCTGGACAGGGCAGGGTATGAGAAATTTGAAACCTTTGCCGATAATGTCCATGACCGGTTTTTTCACTATTCCAAAAAAGAGTTGGAGGCGTTTCGTGAACTTATTGAGTAACTACATGAATGGCCCCATAGACCTCCAACAAAGACTTAACCTATTGGGATGTAAAAGTAATGTAAATCTCAAATAAGTTTTATTTTTTATTTCACCACGAAGATCACAAAGGACATGAAGCTTAAGTCCCTGATATCTTCGTGAACTTCGCGTCCTTCGTGGAAAAAAACATTAAAACGAGCTATATGAGGATACCCTGTTCCGGTGAACAAAGGATCTTGACACAAGGAAAGACTTTGAGTAATTTGTGAGCAACCGTTTAACAAGGAGGACGATTCATGCAAGATTCCACTCCGTTCCAAGCTCAGGACCTTACCCCTGATATGCAGAAAAAACAGCTGATCGACATGTTTACCCGTATTGTTGTCCATTACGGCCTCTGGTTCAACGAGGTTCAGCATCAGATGGGCATGGAAAAGGCGCTTGCCGCGCTGGATACGGCCACACAATCTTCAATTTCCATTCTCATGAAACATCTGTCCCGCACTCTGGAGTTTGAACTGGAGCAGGGCATGCCCAAAGCGTTGATGTCACTGGATGACGCAACAACCGAAAAATTGATGGCAGCCGTGGGAAAAGCCTGGCTGGCCAATGACGGGGTCTGGTTCCAGGCTGTGGAGTTCGAGCACGGCATGAACGATGCCAAACGGTGCAATGACTCCTGCTGGGCCCGTTTCTCCCCCTTTGAAGCCCACAGAATAAAAAATATTCTGGGTCTGGGCAAACATCCGGGACTTGAGGGGCTTAAAAGAGCGTTGAATTTCAGGATGTACGCATTCATCAATGAGCAGAGCATTGTGGAAGAGACCCAGGATAGTTTTGTTTTTCAAATGAATGAATGCAGAGTTCAGCGGGCAAGGGTGCGAAAGGGCCTGGATGATTATCCCTGCAAGTCCGGCGGTCTTGTTGAGTACGCCCGTTTTGCCGAAGGCGTTGATGAGAGAATTAAAACCGAATGTATCGGGTGTCCACCGGATCCCCATCCTGAAACCTGGTTCTGCGCATGGCGATTTACCCTGACACAGTGATGTTTTAATCCCGACGCGTTAGGTTACTTCAGTTAAAAAAACAGTTAAATAAATCCATTCTACAACTATATAATTTTAAGAAGAAATGTGAATTATGGGAGTCACTTCCGACAAAATTCAGGAATTAAGGCTAAAAGAGAAAAAAATCAAGGCCATGGGCGGTGAAAAAGCTTTGGCCAAACGGCGTGAAAAGGGCGTACTTAACGCCAGACAGCGTCTAAACCTGCTGTTTGATGCCGGCACCTTCAGGGAACTGGACATGTTTGTGACCCACCGGTGCACCAATTTTGGCATGGAAACCAAGGAAATTCCCGCAGACGGCGTAATCACGGGCCATGGAAAGGTAAACGGTCGTCTGGTATTTGCCTATGCCCAGGATTTTACGGCCTCGGCCGGATCACTAGGAGAAATGCAGGCCAAAAAAATATGTAAGGTCATGGACTTAGGGATTAAATCCGGCGTCCCAGTTATCGGCATGAACGATTCCGGCGGTGCCCGGATTCAAGAGGGCATTGATGCTTTGTCCGGTTACGGCGAAATATTTTTTCGTAATTCCGCGGCTTCCGGTGTGATTCCGCAGATTTCGGCCATCATGGGCCCTACGGCAGGCGGAGCGGTGTATTCTCCGGCCATGACTGATTTTATCTTCATGGTCAAGGAATCCTCGTATATGTTCATCACCGGTCCTAATGTTATCAAGGCGGTCACCGGCGAGGAAATCACCTTTGAAGCGCTTGGCGGTGCCATGACCCATAACGAAAAGTCCGGGGTGGCGCAGTTTGCCTGTGCGTCTGATGAGGACTGCATTGAGCAGATCAAGCAGCTTTTATCCTTTCTGCCGTCCAACAATATGGAAGATCCCCCGATCAAACCCACAGACGATTCCCCGTATCGCATGGCCCCGTCCCTTGACACCATTATTCCGGATAGATCCAACCAGGCCTATGATGTCAAACAGGTCATTGCCGCCATTGTGGATGACGGCTATTTTTTTGAGCCCCACCAGTATTTTGCCAGAAACATTGTGGTCTGTTTTGCCCGGCTCAACGGCCGGCCCATCGGTATCATTGCCAACCAGCCCATGATCATGGCCGGTTGCCTGGATATTGATGCCTCCGACAAGGCCACCCGATTTATCCGGTTCTGTGATGCCTTTAATATTCCTTTGCTCACCATTGCCGATGTGCCCGGATATCTGCCCGGTTCCCACCAGGAATGGGGCGGGGTCATCCGGCACGGGGCAAAACTGTTATGGTGCTACGCCGAAGCCACAGTGCCCAAGCTTTTGCTGATCACACGAAAGGATTACGGCGGATCATATATCGCCATGTGCTCCAAACATCTTGGTGCGGATATGGCCTTTGCCTGGCCCATGGCCGAGGTTGCCGTCATGGGGGCTGAAGGCGCTGCAAACGTCATCCATGCAAGGGAGATAAAAAATTCCGAAGACCCCGCAGCCACGCGCAAGCAAAAAATTGAAGAGTATAATACCCAGTTTTCAAATCCCTATTGTGCCGCAGCAAGGGGATATGTGGATGCGGTGATCCAGCCGAGTGAAACCCGGCCACGACTTATAGATGCCCTTGAGGCCGTGGCAACCAAACGGGAATTTAGGCCGGCTAAGAAACACGGAAATATTCCGGTTTAACTGCTATGGGCTGTTCTTGTTTTTTGGTTTCTCACCCCTTATACAGCCCACAACGAAAGTTGCAAATCGTTATATATTACAGGGCGTTTTATAAAAATCGTTTAAAAAGTCAAGGAGACCTTTTTCATGAAAAATAAAAGATTGGCTGCTGCCATGGCTGCCGTTCACATGTATATTAGAACGGAAGAGGAGGCCGCCGTGGTTGCGATGCAAAGCCAGGCTGCCGATGCTGCTGCCAAATCTTTAACTTCTGCCCCGGTTGGGCAGATGAACCTTTGGGGCCTTTCTGGACGGCAGGCGATTATGAATGCCAACGCAATGATACGGCAAAGAATGTTTAAATGATAAAATAAAAGAAATTATGTGTAGGATATTATGACCGATCACAATGAAGTTAAAATGGTTGAGATGGATTATTCCCAAGCACGACCCAAGGCAAAAAATCCCCTGAAAATTCAGGATCTCTCCCTGCGGGACGGCCATCAGTCATTGTTTGCCACCCGGGGCCGCACCGAAGATATGATCCCTGTGGCCGAGCAGATGGATGAAATCGGTTTCTGGGCTGTGGAGGTCTGGGGCGGTGCCTCTTTTCATACCATGCACCGGTATCTCAATGAAGATCCTTGGCAGCGGCTTCGCACCCTGAAACGGTATTTCAAGAAAACCCCCATTTCCATGCTGCTGCGCGGCCAGAAACTTGTGGGATACCGTAACTATGCCGATGATCTGGCCGAACTTTTTGTTAAAAAGACCGTGGAAAACGGATTGGATATTTTCAGAACCTTTGATGCGCTCAATGATTACAGAAATTTTGAAACTGTGGTGCCTGTGATGAAAGAGTGCGGGGCGCATTTCCAGGGCTGCATCTGCTATACCCTGACAGAGCCCCGCCTGGGCAAAGGGATATATAACCTGGACTATTATGTAAAAAAAGCCAAAGCCCTTGAGGATATGGGAGCCGACTCCATCTGCATCAAGGATGTGGCCGGGTTGATGGCTCCCTATGACGCCTTTGAGCTGGTAAAAGCGCTGAAAGCTGAAGTCAAACCCCCGATCCACCTGCATTCCCATTTTACTTCGGGCATGTCCCCCATGACCCATCTCAAGGCTGTAGAGGCTGGGATTGACATCATTGATACCTGCATGACGCCTTATGCTTACAGAACATCCCATGCCGCACTTGAGCCTTTTGTAATGAGTCTTTTGGGTACCAACCGGGATACGGGATTTGATATCAATGCCCTTACCCGGATTAATGAGACCCTGGAAAAAGAGGTAATACCCAAGTATAAACACCTGCTGGATGACAGCCGCGTTTCCTTGATCGATATTGATGTGCTCCTGAACCAGGCACCGGACTTCATGCGTGCCAACTTGATTAAACAGCTTCGGGAAATGGATGCTCTGGATAAAATTGATGAGGTGTACAAAGAACTTCCCAGGGTCAGGAAAGAATTAGGGCAGATTCCCCTTGTGACGCCCACCAGCCGGATTGTGGGTACCCAGACAGTGAACAATGTGCTGTTTGATACCAAGGAAGAGCGCTACAAGATGATTACGGCCCAGGTTAAGGATCTGTGTTACGGCCTGTATGGAAAAACGGCAGTCCCCATTGATGCCCAATTGCAGAAAAAAGCGCTCAAGGACTATGAAAGGGGAGACGACCCCATTACCTGCCGCCCGGCTGAGGTGTTGACGCCGGAACTTGAAAAAGCCAGGGAAGAGATTGGCGATCTGGCCGTGGATGAGGAGGATCTTATCCTGTGTGCCCTGTTCCCCGTAACCGGCAAAAAATACCTGATGCAGAAGTATGGCAAAGAGCAGGTGCCTGATGCCGTCAAACCCATTACCTTGGAAGATGTTAAAAAACAGGAGGATATGATTAAAAAGGCTAAGGCCGGCAAACTCATTGAGCCGGTTGCGGATCTTCCTGAAAAAAGCGAGTTTGCCAGAACCTTTAATGTATTTGTTGACGGTGAATGTTTTGAGGTGGGTGTCGATGAAGTAGGCGGTTCTCCTGTGATCTCCTATGCTGCGCTTGCTGCGGCTACCCCTGCAGCACCGCCTGTGGCTTCACCAGCCCCCCCTGCAGCTCCCCCGGCTGCCCCGGCGGCAGCACCGGCCCCAAAGCCTACTCCACCAAAATCGACCGCAGCCGCACCCAAACCTGCTGCGGCTGCTGGTTCCGGCACACCTGTTCTGGCACCCATGCCCGGCATGATTGTCAAGTATGAGAAAAATGTGGGGGATACAGTGAATGCAGGCGATACCGTTGTGGTGATTGAGGCCATGAAGATGGAAAATATCCTTCCGGCAACAGCCGATGGAACGATCACTGCCATCAATTTTAAATCAGGTGATTCTGTGGCCAAGGATGATGTGCTGGCAATCATAGAATAATCTCACGATTATCTAAAACACAACAGAGGGGTGGTTTGACAACCACCCCTCTGTGCTTATTATGGTAGATGCTGCGGGTTTGTAATCCGGCACAATTATCATAAGGAGAATACAATGGCATTTGAAACCAAAGAAGAACTGCTTGAAAAATATATAAAAATGGACAAGCCCCATTGTCCGCATTGTAATGAAGAAATGACCCTGTGGGAGATTCCGCCCATTAATTTTTCGGATGGTCTGGGGTGGCAAACCCCCTATCTGTTTGTCTGTTTTAATGATGACTGCCCGTCGTATAAAAAAGGATGGGAGCATTTGATGGAATCCATGGAAGCCCCCGCCTCTTACCGGTGCTTTTGCGAACCCGGCGCCGACCATTTTGAATACATGCCCGTATTCAGTCCCATCGGGGGCACAGGATCTGTTATGGATGATGCAGCCCTTGTGGCGGAGCAAGCCCAGAAAGAACTGCTGAAAAAGACCTTTTCCATTCTCACGGATTATTATATTTCCAAAGACTGGGATGAGATTTTAAAGATCTGCCTGGACCCCAATATTCCGCCTAAAGCAAGATTGAAAGCGGTGGAAATGGTGGGGGAATTAGGTGATGCCACGGCTGTGGAGCACCTGATTAACCATAAGTTTCCGACCCCGGTGTTGCAGGAAGGGGTGCAAAAAGCAATTGAACAGCTCCATGCACGTCATTTCACCCGGGAATGCCCTTTTTGTGCCGAGATTATTAAGAATCGGGCCACCGTATGCAAACATTGCGGCAAAGATGTGCCAAAGGCATAAGAAAGCAGCGATATGCAGGAGCGTCATTGGGGAAGCCCCCCGTAAAAACAGGGCGTTGAGGCACACTAAAAGAATGATGCTCAAGTTTGTGTGTGACGCCGTACACACCTGGACCTGGAGGGTTTGAATTTCACCATTCCCGAAATTCAGACCTTGCTTGACGGTTAGGACTCGCGCAAAGTTATTTTTGCGCGAGTCCTTAGTCTTTATTTGTTGATCTTTTCCAGGTTGAAAGATCTGTAAATAATCATTTCACCGCTTCTTTTCCCCGGATCAAAGGGCGTGTCCTTAATTTCGTTTAACAGGGCCTGAGCCTTGGAATGATCCGGAACTGCGTCAAGTCCCTGTCCTATAGTTTTTCCCGTGCATGTGTCCTTGATAATGGCATTCCTGGCATCCGTGGATACGGCAAAGGGAATAATATGGTCATAGACCAGTCTGGCACCGGCCAGGATTTCCCTTTCATAGGATCCAATGGACCCTGCCACACAGGTGATAGCCATAAAGGGGCGGCCTTCCACACTTACAATCAGATCGATCACGGATGGATAGTCTTCACCCTTGAACTGAACGGTTAAAGGCACATCCACAAGAATATCCGATTTGGCGTATCCCTTGGTTTCAACCAAGAATTTTTCAAAAATCTGGCGGCTGGCTTCAGCGCCGACATTGTCTATCTCTTTGCCGGTAATATAGTCGGTGACTTGATCAAATATCATAATTTATAAACTGTTAGATTGAAAATTATTATTAATATCGTCTTTAACTTTTGGAAAAGATCAACGGATTAGACACTGGCCCGTCATTTCCAAAGGCTGATCCATGCCGAGCACCTTGAGTATGGTTGGCGCAATATCCCCAAGCTTGCCGCTCAAAAGCGTAACGGCAGGGGTGGGTTTGGCTGCAACAATAAACCTTACCGGATTTAAGGTATGGGCCGTATGAGGAGACCCGTCCGGGGCCAGCATTTGTTCGGAGTTGCCGTGGTCTGCGGTGATAAAGGCTGTGCCGCCGGTTTCCCAGATAGCTTCCACCACTTTTTTTACACAGCGGTCCACGGTTTCACATGCTTTGACTGCCGCATCAAATATACCGGTATGACCCACCATGTCCATGTTGGCAAAATTAAGCACCACAAATTGAAATTTGCCTGAACGAATTTGTTCACAGGCTTTGTCCGCCACTTTGTCTGCACTCATCTCAGGCTTCTGGTCATAGGTGTCCACATCCCGGGGAGAGGGGATGAGTATGCGCTCCTCTCCGTCAAAAACAGCCTCATCTCCACCGTTGAAAAAATAGGTGACGTGGGCATACTTTTCAGTCTCTGCAATGCGAAGCTGGGGGATTTTATGCTCGCTTAAAATCTGCCCCAAAATCTTGTCCAGATGCTGGGGGCCAAAGGCTACGGGTAGATCAAATTGCTCGTCGTACTGTGTCATGCACACAAAATCGGAGAGTGTGGGGTTTACGGTACGCTTAAACCCGTCAAAGGTTTTCTCCGTGAATGCCCGGGTGATCTCCTTTGCCCGGTCAGCCCGGAAGTTGAAAAAAATGACGCCATCTTCTTGTTCAATGTTTCCTTCATTGCCCGGACAAAAGCTAACCGGTTTGATGAATTCATCGGTTTCTTCCCTATCATAGGCGGCCTGGATGGCCTGGATAGGACTTTGATCGGAAGCATCAACGCCCTTGCCTTGGGTATAAAGTTCATAGGCTTTTTGTACCCGTTCCCAGCGGGTGTCCCGGTCCATGGCCCAGAAGCGGCCGGTCATGGTGGCGACCTTTCCTGTGCCAATCTCCTGGATTTTTTCGTCAAGCTGTTTCAAAAAACCAATGCCTGACGTGGGAGACGTATCCCGGCCGTCCATAATGGGGTGGATGAAAACTTTGGTAATGCCCTTATCCTTTGCCATTTTTATTAAAGCGAACAGATGGTTGATGTGGGAGTGAACTCCACCATCGGAAAGCAGTCCCAAAAAATGAAGGCTTCTATCGGCTTGTTTGACCTTATCCATGACAGACACCAGTGCCGGGGTAGAAAAAAAACTATTATCTTGGATGGCTGTGTTAATTCGGACAAAATCCTGGGCCACAACTCTGCCGGCCCCGATGTTCATGTGGCCTACCTCAGAGTTGCCCATGGTCTCCTCGGGAAGGCCCACTGCCTCGCCGCAGCACTTAAGGGCTGTGCTTGGGAAATTTACCGAAAGCATATCCAGAAACGGTGTATTGGCTGCCGCTACGGCATTACCTTCTTCCGAATGGTTGATGCCCCATCCGTCAAGTATCATCAAGATATTGACCGGTTTTTTTTCAGAACTCATCGTCATTCTCCATGTCTGTTTCTGTCTGTGTACCAAATCCGGAGAGGTCAACCGGATCGGCATCACTCCACAGTCCTTCTAAGTCGTAAAATGCCTTGGCTTCGGATTCAAAAACATGGATGATCAGGTGCCCGAAATCAAGAAGCGCCCACTGGCCCTCCTTGATGCCTTCTGTACCTGTCGCCTTTATCTTTGCTTCCTTAAGGGATGTTATAATGTGTTCGGAAAGTGAGGTGACCTGTCTGCTTGATCCGGCCTCTACAATGACCACCATGTCTGTATAAGAGGTGAGTTTACCGACCATCAGTGCGGTTACGCTTCTGGGTTTTCGGTCAAATATAGGAGCAAGATAGGGGATATATTCCTCTTCGAGGACGATCATTTATATAAATCCTTTGTTCTGATAAAAGTCTCAACATCTTCAGGTACAAGTCCTGAGATTGATTTACCGGCTTTGATTCGGTTCCGTATCTGTGTCGAGGAAATATCAATTCTAGGCACATTGCAGATGCGGATGGGATAAAGCCGGTCATGGACAAAAATATTATCGTTTTTAAGCTTGTAGCCTTTTGAAACGTGTTCGTCAATAAAGGATGCAAAAGGTGCCATTCCGGTTTTTTCACCCCGTTGCATCACGATCACGGGGAGGGCCCCAAAAATTTGATGGGCCTGTTTCCAGGAGGGCGTGTCAAAAAAAGCGTCAGAGCCTAAAAGCAGATGAAAACGGGCCTGGCTGCCAAAGACACGTTTAAACTGGGATATGGTATCAATGGTAAATGACGGACCTTTTCGCTGCAGCTCAATGTCGGATACCTGAAATCCGCCCAGATTTTTTACGGCGTCTGTTACCATTTTTAGCCGGTCCCGGGCGGAGGCCAGGTTCAGGTTCGGTTTGTGGGGGGGCAGGGCAGACGGATAAAGGATGATTGTGTCAAAGGCGTACTGCGCCTTAACATATTGGATAATTCCCAAATGGCCGTTGTGAATCGGATTGAATGTGCCGCCGAAAAGTCCTGCATTCATTTTGGCTGTGTCCGTAAAACATTGCCCGGCACTATTCCTTGTCTTCAGGTGTTGATGCTTGAAGCAGTTGAGCCAGGTGTTTGATCAAAGATTTAACGCCTTTGCCCGTGGCTGCGGAGATGGTAAAAATAGTCTGATCAGGCAAAGCGTTTTTGAAGGCCTCAACCCGGTTTTCTGTGCCCGTAAGATCAAGCTTGTTGAGCACCACAACCTGGGTTTTGTTTGCCAGAGTATCGCTGTGCATTGACAGCTCATTGTTGATAAGTTGAAACTGTGCCAACGGATTTTCCGGATCAATGCCGCCGGAATCAATAAGATGCACCAGAATACCGGTACGTTCAATATGTTTAAGAAATTTTATCCCAAGTCCCACCCCTTCATGGGCACCTTCAATCAGTCCGGGAATGTCGGCCACGGCAAAGGGTTCACCAAAGGGCGCTTCCACCATACCGATGGTGGGGGTCAGTGTGGTAAAGGGATAGTCGGCAATTTTGGGACGGGCCGCAGACATGGCCGAAATCAGAGTGGACTTACCTGCATTGGGCAGCCCCACAAGCCCGACATCCGCCATGAGTTTAAGCTCCAGGCGAAGCTTCATCTCAACGCCCGGAATTCCGGGCTGGGCGAATCTGGGCACCCTGTTGGTGGATGTCGCAAACCGTTTATTGCCCCGTCCGCCCATGCCGCCCTGGGCAATTATTATCTCTTTGTCGGGATCAGTGAGGTCGGCAAGGACCTCTGAGGTTTGGGCATCAAAAACAATGGTCCCAGGTGGAAGTGATAGATAACAGTGGCTGCCGTTTTTTCCATGCTTCTGCCGACCAAGGCCGGGTGATCCGTTCTGTGCACTTAAACGTTTCCGGCGGCGATATTCATAAAGGGTCCGTTTTGAAGGATCCACCCGGAGGATAACATTCCCCCCATCGCCGCCGTCTCCGCCGTCAGGCCCGCCTTTTTCAATGAAACGTTCACGCCGGAAACTGACGCATCCTGCACCGCCGCTTCCGGACCTGATCGTAACAATGACCTCATCAACAAATTTCACGCGTCATAAACACTGACTTTTTTTCTGTCACGACCTTTTCTTTCAAAGGTCACGACACCGTCAATCTTGGCAAAAATGGTATAGTCTTTGCCCATACCGACATTATTGCCGGGATGAATTTTGGTGCCGCACTGTCTGATAATGATATTACCGGCAGTAACTTGTTCTCCACCGAATTTTTTTACGCCCCGCCGTTGGGCGTTTGAATCACGACCGTTTTTTGAACTGCCTGCTGCTTTTTTATGTGACATGTTTCGCTCTCTTTCATTAACACGTTACAAATTTAATATACCTTGACAAACACTTAAGCTGAAATGGAATCAATTCTGATTTCAGTGTAATGCTGTCTGTGCCCTCTCATTTTCCGGTAGCCTTTGCGCCGTTTGTATTTGAATACAAGCTGTTTTTTGCTCCGGCCCTGTTCCACAATCATCGCTTTGACGCTTGCATTTTCAACCTGGGGCGCGCCTAAGGTAACGGTCTCACCATCGGAATATAAAAGGATATCATTAAATTCAATCTGCGATCCTTCACTACCCTCAAGTTTTTCGACTTTTAAAACCTGATCTTCGTGGACCTTGTATTGTTTGCCCCCGGTTCTGATTACTGCATACATGGGTTTATCTCCTTACAATCTGACATCATATATCGGATACTTAAAAAAACTCTGCATGATATAATTATTTGCCTTTATTGTCAATTGATTTTTGATTTTCCACTACGCCTTTTTAACAACGGAACATTTAAGGTACATGGCGCCAAACCCTGGAATCTTACAGGAAATATCGTGGCCGTTTACCGGGTCATCAAGAAGTTTGATATTTTTTACCTTCGTCCCCAGTTTCATTGTGTCCTTGCCGGCCTTAAGATCTTTGATAGTGGTCACTGTATCACCATCCTGCAACGGATTACCATTGGCATCAAGGAATCGTGGTGCATCTTCCGAGGGGGTATCACAAGCCTGATCCGGTGTCCACTCATGGGCACATTCAGGGCATATCCACAACAAGCCATCGGTATAGGCATAAGGTGAATTACATTTGGGACATACATTTTCTTCAGCTGACATAGCAAATTTTCCTGGTTGATTTTATAGATTGGTTTAAAAATTTTTTTCATGCAGTGAAACACGTATCACGATGAAAGGCAAATGAAGACTGTATTATATGCTGTGTGTATATCAGTGGCGCTTGATTTGAGTCAAACAGTTTTTGTCAACTTCGATGACCGTTTAATCTTATTTGCAGGTATAAACCGGTCTTTTTGGGGATGAAAGGCGGCGGGACAGGTTCGGATAAACTGGTTGACCAGTTTTAAGGACCCCTCGTGGACAAGGGCCAGGGCATAATACCTGAATAGAAGCCATGGGTCGGTGTTCGGGTCTTCAAGCCTTTCTGCAATGGGAGAGGAGAGATCAAGGTATCGGAAAAGTACCCCAAGCTGCATATACTCCTGCCTAGTTAGATGACGGATAATCCGGCATTTTATGGGCTGGTTTTGAATATAGGCATAAATGGAGGCAAGAAAAAAAGAGATACTGCAGGTTCTTGCCTGTGCCACGATATCTTTTCTTGTAAACCGGACATGATCAAGGATTTCGTTTTTCATGGCTGCCTTGTTTTCCGGTCTGAGATTTCGGAAACAGGTATTGTACAGATACTTGGCTTTTATCCGTTTAACCACCGAAGGAGTCAGGCTTTTTCTTTTAAGCCGGGCCTTGTCTGAAAAAACATCAAAATATTCCCTGATGCTTCTCATGCCCGGTGGGGTCAGTTCATCACTGCCGTTATCAAAGAGGATGTTTTCCACCTGAACGTCTAAAAGCGCAGGTAGAATAGACGGTCCTTGTTCTGTAAATACTTCAAGGGGTTTGAAATAATCCACTAAAAGGGCAGGGCGGCCGATTTTTTTTCTGGGGATAAATGTGGCTTTGGAGGTAATCCTGATTTTTTTATGGCCAAAGGGGTGCAATGCGCTGGTAAATGCGGGGATGACGGCAAAACATCCGTCAAGGGAAATTTCCGTGCCGTAGCTGTCTGTAATGGAGGGCTTGACCGTGGTAAAGTCTTCATCAAGTCCTGCAGGGATCAAAAGATCGGCTGTGGCATGTTGCTTGGTAAAGGATTGCCCCATCTGTTTTTCAATACTAAGAATTCTGTTTCTGTTGCGGTCGGTCAGGCTGACAGACAGTGGAATACCGGACTTGGTCAACGCTTTTGCAAGTTCCCCTTTTCCCCTTGGTATTTTGGTCAGCAGACTGAATTGGCTGGTTTCGGCCAAGCGGTTCAGCACATGGGTGATATCATGGGTTTCATCACACCAGTCCAGTGGGTCCGATCCGCCGTAGAGGGCTAAGTCCTTGTTTCCATGAGTCATAAATGTCTCAATAAATGTATTGACCGCATCATAGCTGAAATGCCCCCGGACTTTTGGTAGCGCCCATTCATTGCATCGCCGACAGAAATTGGAGCAGCCGGACGTCATCTGGAAGGTAATGGCCTGACTGAATATGTAGGTGCGCTGCCAGGGGGAGATGTCCAGTTGATTTTCCCAATATTTATATTCCATGTGGCCGGGATCAGCCTGACGGACTTTGTCTGCAAGCAGCATTTTAAGATGCTTTGTCTGTTGCTTTAAACCGGTTGCATTATCAAGCAGATGTTTGTGCCTGAGAAGGGCGGTCAAGGTCTGGCGCAAATACTTTTCATCTGTTTCGCTAAGTTCAGGATTTTTTGCTGTATCTGTGGCATGTTCTATTAGGATTTTCAGCTGATCTGTTTCTTTGGAAAAAAGAGCCGCAAGAATCCTGTTTTTCAGGTTTTCTACAAAAGATTCCGATGTTGGTATCATAAAATTAATGTGGTTATAATTCAAAACCATAAAGCGCATGAAGGACATGAAGATTCATCTTCCGGTATATTCTTCATGCGCTTTATGGCCTTCATGGTAAAATAAAAAGGGAGCTTCTATGAAAAAGCCCCCTTTAAAATATCAGGTAAATATTGCAGATAAACGTGTCTTAAACTATCCGCGAACCTCTTCTTTAACTGTAGTGGCAAGTTTGTACAGGATAGTCAGTACAAAAAAGCCTGCGCCGTATACACCCAAGGCAATAATCCCTTCCTGGAGTGTGGGGGCATACTCCCTCACATGGTGTAGCGGGGAAGGAACAAAACCACCAGCGATCATGCCCAGCGCCTTGTCGATCCAGGCACCGAAAAAGACCATGGCACAGGTGACAGGCAACAGTGCTTTGTTGTTTCTCAGTTTGGGGATCACCAGGAAAATGGCGCCTACACCCATCAGGATCAGAGCGCTCCACATCCAGGGCACCATCATGTTGTGGCCGTGCAGGCCGAACAGCAGGTACTGGGTATGGGCCAGATGGCTGGGGATACCGGAGTAGTAAACCACGAAACACTCACAAGCAAAGAAGAACAGGTTGGCAATGATGGCGTAGCAGACAATTTTTGATAAGGTCTGCATGGCTTCCCAGCCTGGATCAAACTTGGTGAACTTTCTGATAATGTAACAAAGGATGATCAGGAACGCAGGGCCGGCCGCAAAGGCAGATGCCAAAAATCTTGGGGCTAAAATGGCCGTCAGCCAGAAACCACGACCGGGCAGGCCACAGTACAGGTAAGCAGTTACCGTATGGATGCCGATGGCAAAGGGGATGGATATCAAAACAAGGGGTTTGGTCCACCAAACAGGTTCAACCTGGTTTCTTTCTGCCTCAAGCACTTTCCAGCCCACAAGAATGTTCAAAAACAGATACCCGTTGAGAACAATCATGTCATAAAAGAGCATGGAGTGGGGGGTGGGGTATAGCAGCACGTTCAGCATACGAATGGGCTGGCCTAAGTCAACAACAATGAACAGCAGGCACATGATCAGGCAGGCAACCGCCAGGAATTCACCTAAAATCGTGATCCTGTGGAACCGTTCATAATCATGCAGGTAATAGGGAATGACCACCATAACACCACCTGCGGCAACACCCACAAGAAAGGTGAAGTTGGCGATGTAAAATCCCCAGGAGACGTCCCGGCTCATGCCCGTGATCTGCAGACCGTTCAGGAACTGGTCGACGTAGGCAAGGCCGCCTGCGCCCATGACAGCGAGCAAAAGGACGATCCACAACCAATATTTTTTACTTCCTTTAATAGCTATCTCAAGCATAGTCGCCTCTCTTAAACGATGTAGTAAACACTGGGTTCGGTACCCAGGGATTGTTTACGTCTGATTGTATAATGTTCGGCCAGAAGATGTCTGATTTCAGATTCAGGATCTTCCAGATCTCCGACGACGATGGCGCCTTCGCTTGCTTCCACACAATGGGGCTGCTCACCTATAGCCAGACGTTCGGCACACAGGTTGCATTTTTCAACCACACCCTTGGTCCGAGTGGGGAACCCCGGGGCTGTCTCTTCAATGAAGGGACGCGGGTCTCTGAAGTTGAAACTCCGTGAGCCGTAGGGGCAGGCCGCCATACAGAAGCGGCAGCCGATGCAGCGGTGGAAGTCCATGATGACGATGCCGTCTTCCCGTTTGAATGTTGCCTGGGTGGGGCATGCCTGGACACAGGGCGCGTTTTTACAATGGTTGCAGGTCACAAGGAAGGGAAGATCATGGAATTTTTCAGCCAAAAATTCATCTTCCTTATCCGGGAAGGCATAGTGGAAATGTTCGTCCCAGATCCATTTGATTTCCTGTCCATCCCTGACCGGGCGGGTGCCGGGGAATTTTTCAGCATCCGGTTCCATGGTGAAATCCGGTACGTTATGGGCTTTATGACAGGCTTCCTTTACCGCTTCAGCAACTTCTTCGCTCAACTTAGAGGTGTCAATGACCATACCCCAGCGTTCGGCATGCATTGCCTCTTCGTTTCTGGCTATTTCGGGCTGGGCGCTGCCGTGGGATTCTGATGCGGCAAGATTCATTACCGGAGCAGCACCCATTCCGATGGCAGCAATACCCGCTACTTTAAGAAAGCTTCTTCTGCTCTTTATCATCATTTAATCTCCTTGGGGTTGGTGTGACAATCCCAGCAATAGGGGCTCACAGAGGCATAGTCGTGGCAGCTGTCACAGAATTTCGCTTTATCTTCATGGCAGCCCAGACAGGAGTTTTCACCTGTGGACAGGCTCATGTTAAAGGTTTCGCCGTTGGTTCCGGTGTATTTGCGGTCCCCATTACGTACAACAGAATCCCGCCACACATCCAGCAGGTACATATGTTCTGCCCGCATTTCATATTTGTCCAGAACACATTTTTTAGCCTCGGCAGCCTTTCCCAGAAGTTCGGGTTTAGGCGCTGCCTGTGTGGTTGTGATCAAATTGAACCAGAACGGAGAAAGAACGGCGAGCACGAATACCGCAAGTCCTGCCATAATCATGTTTTTACTCATCTTATTCCTCCTCTACCCCGGGCAGGGGTTCCATTCTCAGGTCCTCGGTTCTTTCCTTTTCACCCGGCAGAATCAATGCGTTGCCCACAAGTTCGTGAACGCCGATGACATCGACTTCAGGCACCCAGTATTCACACATGGTGGGGAGGGCTGCCCTGTCGATTGCGCAGATGGTAGCTAAAGAGTTAACCCCGAATTTTTCATGAACATATTTAACGGCATTGGCCCGGGGAAGGGCACCGGCCATTCTCAGTTCAATGTTTTCACCGGCATTGAGTCCGGCACCGGAACCGCAGCAGAATGTCTGCTCTCTGATGGTGTTGGGAGGCATTTCATAAAACTCGTCTGCGCATGCCTTGATAACATACCTGGGTTCTTCCAGCAGTCCCATGCCGCGGGCAGGGTTACAGGAGTCGTGGAAGGTCAAGATACGGTTGGCATTGCGGCTCTTATCGAGTTCCAGCTTGCCGTGTTTAATCAAATCAGCCGTAAATTCGGTGATATGAACCATCTTGGTGGATGCGGCATTTTCAAACCGGGTGCCTGTGATGGGGTTCACCGGCACTTCAAGGAAGTCGGCAGGGCCGTTCATGGTATCCATGTACTGGTTGATGACCCGCCACATGTGACCGCATTCCCCGCCCAGAATCCACTTGACGCCCAGACGTTTTGCTTCGGCGTACATTTTGGCGTTGAGCCGTTTCATGGTTTCGTGGGAGGTAAAGAACCCGAAGTTGCCGCCTTCGGACGCGTAGGTTGACCAGGTGACATCCAGTCCGTATTTTTCTTTGAGATATTTGAACAAGATCATATAACCCTGACAGGTATACGTACCGGGATCGGCAAATACGTCGCCTGACGGGGTGATAAAAAGAATGTCCGCGCCTTTTTTCTGGAACTGAGGCGTACAGTCAACGCCTGTGACATCTTCAATGTCTTCAACAAAGAATTCCAGCATGTCTTTGAAGGCATGGGGCTGGATGCCCAGATGGTTACCGGTCTGGTAACAGTTGGAAACCGGTGTGGCAATCCAGTCAATATTCAGCCCGATCAGGTTGAGCAGCTCACGGCCTATGATGGTAATTTCGGCCGTATCAATGCCGTAGGGACAGAACACTGAACATCGCCGGCATTCGGTACATTGAAAAAAGTAGTACCACATCTCCTTGAGGGCTTCCAGGCTCAATTCCCTGGAACCTAACAGACGTTTACCCCCCGGGATTTTTTTCAGGATCTTGCCGGCAAAGGTGAAGTCATTACGGTAAATAGACCGCAGCAACTCAGCCCGCAGTACCGGCATGTTTTTGGGATCGCCGGTGCCTAAAAAGAAATGGCATTTATCTGCACAGGCGCCACAACGCACACAGATATCCATAAATACTTTAAAGGTACGGAAACGCTCCAGCCGTTCTTTGATTCCCTCGTGCAGGATCTGTTGCCAGTTTTCCGGCAATTTCCAGTCATCATCCAGGGGATTCCATTGCCTGGCATTGGGGAGGCCCAGTGTTTGAACACTTTCCGGTTTGGCTGCATAGCAGTACATGCCGGGCCGGATTTGAACAGATTTGGTAGTATCCAGCCAGTTGCTGGGCTCGGAGCTAGACCGGGGACGATAGTCAATTTTGTCTAATGCTTCATCCGGTGTAAGTTCGTCAGCCATCTATCACTCCTTTTTATCCACCGGCAGGCCGGCTTCAATCATTTTGTCTCTGAAGTGGTCCTCATACTGTTCATACGTATGGATGGGCACATCATAGTTCCAGGGGTTAATATGCCGTTTGGCCCGGGTATTGTTGGCCATGTTCCGGGTGGGGCTCAAAAAGATGCCGCCCATGTGCATCAATTTGCTCATGGGGAAATAGGCAAACAGAATGCTCACAAGGAAAAGATGGCCGTAGAACAGCCCGCCGACTTCTTCAGGAATATGGGGATGGAATGTAGCCAATCCCATGGTCAGTTCCTTGATGCCGATGATGTCCACTTTCGTGAAATAGCGCATGGCAATGCCGGTGGCGGCAATGCCGATGATCAGGAACAAGGGGAAATAATCAGCAGCCTGGGAGATGTAGTTGACTTTTGCATCAAAAACTCTGCGGCTTAAGAGAAAGAGCGCTGCCAGCAACAGGACGGGTCCGGAAACAAACAGCCCGGGGAGACCAACCTGAATAATGCCGTCCAGATATTCTATTAACTTAATGCATCCGGGAACAGGCGCCGTGAAAAATCTTAAGTGCCTGAGAAGAACCACCAGGAATGCGTAATGGAATGCAAGCGCGCCTACCCATAGAAAAATTTCCCAGGAGTAGGAGAGTTTGTTGGATGCATGCCGGTTGAACGCCGCTTTTGTGTTTCTGAACAATGACCTGAAAGCAAAAATTTCCAGGAGCATTCTTACAAAAACGCCGGTAGATGTGTTCGGGTTGTCAATGGTGTTCTGTTTAATCCATGGCAATGATTTCTGCTGGCCGCAGGTTGTAGGAATCCTAAACGGCACGGCAGACGCTGCCCAATCCTTAACCTTGATCACAAAGCCAATCAGGAATACGGCAACTGCCAGGTACGGAATCAGTACACCAAAGACCACCTGAAGCCCGAGTCCCTCAACCCCTGTGTAAGCCAACAGGAAGAGCAGAAAGACAGCAGTAAGGGGGATCAAGTACCTTTGATTCATGTTATAACCACCTCATTATTTTATGTATGACCCGCCATTATCGCGTCATACATGTTAAGATTGTTTGGAGCCTAAGAGGTCCTCCTCTGACAGCTCCGCTACTAAACCTGCCCTTTCAAAGGCCTTATGGATGCGTCGTTTGCTCTCCGTTGCCTTTAAAAGGAAAATATCCTCTCTACATTTCATGTACCGGTTGAAAGCAGCCAGGGCTATTTCGTCCACCAGGCGATAAAAATCTAGTATATCTGCCTTTTCAATGATGCTTTCACCGATTTCTTTTAATGCAAATACAAAACTTACGGCATTTGCAGGGTCGAATGCCTGAACCGCACGAATGCGAATGACCGGGTCCAGGGCTTTTTCAAGACCTTCCCTGCTGAAATTCTCTGTAATAAGTTCTAAAACATCTTCAAGGGTTTCCCGGGTGACGGCCCCAATAGGATTGTCAAAACGATCGGATTTTTTACCCAAAATTCTTGCAGATTCTTCAGGATAGGTATTGATGGTGGCATGAAACCAGCTGTCCAGCAGTTGATTCCGGTTTTTTTCTATAGTCTGTTTCAATGTGTAGTAATCTTTAATTTACAATATTTATAAAATGTCAACGGGTTAATTTGCGCAATTGTTAGAAGGATATAAACTTCCCCCAATTTTATGTCAAGGGTAAACCTGCTTTGGTTTCCGAATGAAAGTTGCTGTGTTTAGGGCTTTCGTTTTGTTCGTGGGACAACATTGTTTCTGATGATTTTTCCTTGGGAAAAAATTGGGTCAAATATTTATTTTTGCGTGAGAATAGTGTATTCACTACTTCTATCACCTTTATATCTAATGCTGCCGGTAAGGTGTCTCCCGGTATCAGAACAAGTTTCGCAAGCGCAAGAAAGGATAAAAATGAAAAGACTTCTGTTTCTGTTGATTTGTTTTATTGGTACAAGTACCTGTGCTGCAGCCCAAAACCTTTCCGGGCTCGACGGATGGGGCGTTTCACTGGGATATGGTCAAAGTGTGGACAACATTGATATTTATCGCGCAGGGCTTTTAAAACAGTGGAATGTAAAATGGATTGAGAGCAAAACCGGTCATGTAGACGGTTACTTTGAACTGTCCTATAACCGCTGGGAAAACGGCGGTGAGGAGGTTAATGCAGTTGCATTGTCTCCGGTTTTTCAATATGTCTTTCATGTGGAAAATGCAACCTGGTACCCGTATATAGAGGCGGGGATCGGCCTTGCCTATCTGGACGATTATACAATTAATAACAGAGAGCTGTCCTCAAATTTTCAGTTTGAAGACAGGGTGGGGGTCGGTGTCAGAATTAAAAATGTGGATATCAGTTTTCGCTACATGCATTATTCCAACGCCGGGTTAAAAGAGCCTAACGACGGCATTGATATCCTCATCGGAACCCTGGCCTGGTACTTTTAAGCTGTTTTCTGAAATACAGAACCAAGCTTTTTCCAAGCACCGGGTTAAGCAGGCGGTCAATTTGGGTTGTCAGCGCGGGTTTTTTCATTAGGTCCCATACCAGAAGCTTGTGGTAGAGATTTACGGCAAGCGAATCCGTGCGGGTTGGTCCCACAAGGCATTTGAGCCACCAATAGGGGCTGTGGATGCTGTGGGCATAGTGACACCCCAGATATTTGGGGCCTTTGTTCCGAATTTTTTCAATAATCTCTTTTTTGCTGTAGATTCTTACATGACCCATGTTGGCGTTGTAATATTCATCCGACAGCTGCCAGCAGATCCATTCGGGCCAGGCCCGGGGAACACTTATTGCTATCATTTTACCCGGTTTGACAATTCGGATCAGTTCTGAAACAGCCTTTTCGTCATCCGGGATATGTTCCAGAACTTCTGAGCAGATCACCACATCAAAACTGTTATCCTTAAAAGGCAGTGCCGTGATGTCCATGGCGGACAACTCCCACTCTCTGCAGGACAAGTCATTGATTTCTTCATGAAATTTAAGTTTGCTTTTGGTGGCGATAAGGTTGTTGAATCCAAAATCCGCACCAATACAGATCACATCGGATTCACGGCAGGCCCTGACTGTGTGGCGTCCCTCTCCGCACCCGATATCCAGAACCCGATTGCCGGGGGCAATGTCCAACCGTTTAAAGTCCATGGTAATCATTGATCACCTCCCGGTATACCTGGGCCGTGCGCATGGCGCATTTTTCCCAGGTAAATTCAGTTGTTACCCGTTCATAGCCCCGGCAGGCCAGGTTTTCACGCTGATTTTCATCGTCAAGCAGTTCAATGATGGCCTTTTCAAGTGCCTTGGCATCCCCGGGGGGCACAAGTTTGGCCGCATCCCCGGCCACTTCGGGCAACGCACCGCCGGTTGTGGAGATCACCGGTACCCGGCAGGCCATGGCCTCTCCAACCGGCAGACCAAACCCTTCGTACATGGAAGGCACCACCGCAATCTGGGCTTTGGCATACTCCCGGACAAACCGCTGGTGATCAATGCGGCCGGTAAAGTCGATATGGCGACCAAGATCAAGTTTTTTAACCAGCTTTTCGATGCCGCCGTTTTTTTTGGGGGTCCCGATGACGGTCAAGGAGACATTTTTGTTTCTTAGTACCCCTTTAAGTGCGTAAAGAAGGTGGTACAAGCCTTTTAGGGGCATATCCGCACTGTTGGTGACGATCAGGCGACCGGTTTCTTTTTTTACATGATCCAGGGGGAAAAAATTATCCAGATCAATACCGATGGGAATCGTTTTAAGTCTTGACGCCGGGATGTTAAATTCTTTGGCAATATCTGTTTTGGAACTGTCGGATACCGTGATAATGGACGGTATTTTTCGGGCAACACGTTTCTGCATGCCGATAAAAGAATACCAGCGAAGGGCTTTAAGCTTTTTATAAAAAGACCTGGTGGCTTTGACCGTAAGTTTCCGGTCCACGGTTATGGGGTGATGGATGGTGGCGGTTACGGGCAAGTCCCGGGCAAGGGACAACATACCATAGGAAAGGCTTTGGTTGTCATGGATAATGTCATAACTTTTTGTCCGGCCCTTCATGTAGCGTTTCACCCGCATACCGAATGTCATGGGTTCGGGGTATCCCATGCTGCAAACGTCAAGCCATTCAATGAGGTTGACAGGGTCTTTGAGTTCCTCAATGCCTGGCGTACGGAACAGATTCTCAGGGTTGTACAAATCCAGGGTGTCGAGCATGGTCAGGTTGACACCAGCATTGACTAAAGGGTCCGGGGGGCCGGCAATGACCTCCACCCGGTGGCCAAGATCGGACAACGCATGGCTTAAATGACGAATATAAACACCCTGTCCCCCGCAATGGGGGTTGGACCGGTAAGAAATCAATCCAATGCGTAGGCCTGTTCTATAAAATGGTTTCATGGAAGGGATCTTAGATGGTACGCCCGGCTGGAATCGAACCAGCGATCTTCAGCTTCGGAGGCTGACGTGCTATCCACTGCACTACGGGCGCGCAAAGTTACGGGGCTGTTATATCATATTAGTTAATAAAATCCATATCAAATTTTTCCTTAGCCTCGCCTGCCACATAAAGGGAACCTGCAATGCATATGGCATCGTCATTACAACTCTTTGAAATTGCGTATGATACAGCTTCCTTTACGTCGTCGATAATCTGTGGTTCCCCTTTGAAAATTTTTTTGATTGATGCGGCCAGCACCGCGGGTTCAATGCTGCGATTGATCTTGGCTTTGGTAACAATAACCCGCTGGGCCCTGGGCAAAAGTTGGGACAACATGGCTTCATAGGGTTTGTCATCCAGGATGCCGATGACAAGAGTCAGCTTTTTATCTCCTAAAGTCCGGTTGAGGTATTTGCCCAGCAGAACAGATGCCTTGAGATTGTGGGCCCCGTCCAGGATGACCAAGGGCTGATCCATGATTTTTTCAAGACGTCCCGGCCAATAAACCCGGTCAAGACCTTTTTGAACCAGTTTTTGGGACAATTGATATCGTGGATCAGTTTTTTTGTTTTCTTCAAAAATAAGTTCAACGGCAGCCAGGGCCAAAGAGAGATTCTCCCGCTGGTGTTCTCCGGGTAACGGTTTGGTCAGGCCTCTAAAATTTTGATAGAGTCCTTTGTAATTATATGTTGGCCGGCCAGGGGTTTTGCGGATGGAAAAGTCCTTTTTAAATCGGTAAAGGGCGGACCCCCGGTCTTTTGCAATCTTAGTCAGTCTGTCTATTCCCGATGGCTGGGATACGGCCGTAACTACGGGCACCCTTGGTTTTATGATGCCGCCTTTTTCCCGGGCCAGGTCCCTGATGGTATGTCCAAGGTAGTCGGTGTGTTCAATGGAAAGGTTGGTGATAACACTGACCTTTGGCGTAATAATGTTGGTGGCGTCGAATCTGCCGCCCATGCCGGTTTCAATGACCGCCCATTCCACTTGTTCTTTGGCAAAATGGTAAAATGACATGGCCGTGACAATTTCAAAAAAAGTAGCCCGGCGTAATCCATTGTCTGCAGCGTTCACTGCTTTGTACGCGCTGACCACATCTGCATCGCTTATCTGTTGCCCGTTTATGCAGATCCGCTCGTTAAATCGGACCAGGTGGGGGCTTGTATAGATACCCGTTTTAAATCCTGCAGCACCAAGGATTGACGCAATGCAGGTAGCCGTTGACCCCTTGCCGTTGGTTCCGGCCACATGGACCATATTGTAGTTATTCTGGGGGGTGTTGAGTTGTGAAAGGATGTTTGAAATGGTATCCAACTCAAGCTTGATACCGAACCGGCCCAGTTTGTAAATTTTTTCCAGGCACAGCTTATATGCGGGGGGTGTCATGAAAGATGTCCACAAAAAAACCCGGCATATCAGTCACTTTGACATGCCGGGTTATTTTTAATGCTTAGCTACGTCTTCTGCGTGATCTTGAGGCGGCAATTCTTTGTCTTCTCATTGCCTCTCTCATCTTACGTCTTCTGTACTGACAAGGTTTTTCGAAATGTTTCTTTACCTTGAGACGTTTGAACAGCCCATCATTCTGGATTTTTTTCTTCAGAATACGCAACGCTTTTTCAACGTCATTATCAATAACTGTGACAGTAATTTCTTTCAAGCAGCATCGCCCCTTTCAATATAAATTTAAATATAGCAGTCATGGATTGATGTGGTTCCTTGAAATTAGAACTTAACCCATAACAAAATATGAAAGTGATTTAAAAGTTTATTGTGACTTTCACATAAATATTTATAAAGGGGACTTTTAACAAATTGAATACGTTAAGGCAAGTAAAAAATGAGTGGTGTGAATATATAACCCGGACGCGCTGTTGGGGTACGTCCGGGTTATATAGTGTTTTACAGCTTGGAGATCAATTCTGCTGTTACGTCGGGCAGTGCCTGCTCGCCGTTCAGGGTGACGTATTTGAAATCCGCATCGGGCAGATCTCTAAAGTAGTAAGAAGATGCCAGGGTACCGGTGTCGGTATCATAGTAGATGGAGTGGCGTTTGTCGATGGCAGCCTCGTCCTGGTCATCGGCACGGGTGCTCAGTGCACCGCCGCATACCCGGCATTTATCTCCGTCAGGCTTGATGGCGTCGATGAAAATATTGTTGGGATGGTTGTTGTCATTTTCGCATAGCCGTCTGCCCATAATTCTGTTTTTGGCAATTTCACGATCCAGAAGCATTTCGATAACGTAGTCAAGTTTGATGCCCTGTTCGTTGAGTGCGGCATGAAGTTTTTCGGACTGCACTTTATTTCTTGGGAAACCGTCGAGCAGCCAGCCGTTTTTACAGTCGTCCTTTTTGATACGGTCGATCATCATGGGGATAGTGATATCATCAGGCACCAGATCGCCTGCGTCGATATACGCCTTGGCTTTTTTGCCAAGTTCGGTACCACCCTTGATGTTGTCGCGGAAAATCGCACCGGATTCAACATGGGCAATGTTGTATTTGTCTTTCAGGATTTTTCCCTGGGTGCCTTTGCCGCTGCCGTTGGGGCCGAAAAATAAAATGTTCATCTTCACTCCTTGAGATTGGTTTATATTCATGTCCTGTCGGGACACGTCCGACATAGTAAAAATTTGTGATAATTTAATAATGAAAGAACGAATTACGCCTATGGCGTTCTTTCATGGTCTGGTGCAGGGCGTTCTTGTTATGAAAAAATTAAGATCTGCCCATCACTGTATCAGCAAATCTTAATATAGGACTGCCCTTTTTTTGTCAAGGTATTGCAGCCTTCCTTTATGTGCTGTATATGCTTTGATTTTCTTCCAATGAACCGGAAAAAATGTATTAAAAAGCCGGCACAAGCTTGCCAAATTAAAATGGCATAAGACCTTGAATGTACCCCGGCAAATTGATATTAAAGGGGGAATTCTTAATTCGGACAATTCGGTGTAAACGTAAAATAATTTATCCACATATAAAATAAGGGGTGAAAAAATGACGGAACTGATTGATGTCAGGGCAAGGGAAATTATTGATTCAAGAGGGAATCCTACGGTTGAAGTGGATGTCACCCTGGCCTGCGGCGCACAGGGGCGGGCTGCCGTACCTTCCGGAGCCTCAACGGGTACAAGGGAGGCGCTTGAGCTTCGTGACAAGGCTGAAAACCGTTTTATGGGCAAGGGTGTTCTCAATGCCGTAGCTAATGTCAACGAAGTCCTGGCACCGGAGATCATCGGTTATGATGCCATGGATCAGGCCGGACTGGACCGGACCATGATCGACATTGACGGAACCGAAAACAAATCACGGCTGGGTGCCAACGCTATTTTGGGCGTCTCCATGGCCGCCGCAAGGGCTGCAGCCGCAGCCAACGGGATTCCGTTGTACCGCCATATCGGCGGCATCAATGCACGGATTATGCCTGTTCCCATGATGAATATCATCAACGGCGGTGCACATGCCGCCAATAACCTGGATATCCAGGAATTTATGATTCTTCCCTTTGGGGCAGCAAATATAACTGAAGCGGTCCGCATGGGCGCCGAAACCTTTCATAATCTAAAAAAGATACTGAAAGGCAAGGGGCTATCTACGGGCGTAGGTGACGAAGGCGGATTTGCTCCGGACCTTGGGTCCAATGAAGAGGCCATTGAAAACATTATTACCGCCATTGAAGCTGCCGGTTATCGTCCAGGCAAGGATATCGGTATCGGCCTGGATGCTGCAGCCAGCGAGTTCTACAAAGACGGCAAGTATGTATTTGCTTCTGAAAATAGGGAACTTTCCCCTGCTGAACTCATTGACTATTATGAAAGCCTGATTGACAAATATCCTCTGGTTTCCATTGAAGACGGTCTGGCGGAAGGGGACTGGGATAACTGGGAAATCATGACCCAGCGTCTGGGCAACCGGATTCAGATTGTGGGCGATGATGTATTTGTTACAAATCCGGATATTTTTAAAGAAGGTATTGCACGGGGTGTGGGCAATTCCATTCTGATTAAGCTGAACCAGATCGGCACTGTGACCGAAACCCTTGATACCATCCAGATGGCCAAGGACTCGGGATATACCACCGTGGTGTCCCACAGATCCGGTGAAACCGAAGACAGTTTTATTGCCGACCTTGCCGTGGGCGTAAATTCAGGACAGATAAAAACCGGATCCATGTCACGAAGTGACCGTGTTGCAAAATACAATCAACTGATCCGCATAGAAGAGGAACTGGCTGAATGCGCGGTTTTTCCGGAAGATCTGTTTGTTTTGAAATAATGTTTTTTTCATTTGTCAGGTAAGCAAAAGGTGAGACGTTTATTTTTATGAATGCCTCACCTTTATGATTAAAAAAGTGTGGGAGTAAGTATTGGATGGCTGAGATAACTAAATATATTTTTGTAACAGGCGGGGTGTTATCATCATTGGGCAAGGGACTGGCGTCGGCGGCCATTGGTATGCTTCTGGAAAGCCGGGGGCTGACCGTAACCATCCAGAAACTGGATCCCTACATAAACGTCGACCCTGGAACCATGAACCCCTTCCAGCATGGTGAAGTGTTTGTCACCGACGACGGTGCGGAGACCGATCTTGACCTGGGGCATTATGAACGGTTTACCAATGCCAAACTTGGTAAGAACAACAATTTTACAACAGGAAAAATTTATGACCAGGTAATCACCAAAGAACGCCGGGGCGAGTACCTGGGAGGGACCGTTCAGGTAATCCCCCATATTACGGATGAGATTAAAAGGGCCATCTGCCTGGTTTCCAATAACACCGATGTGGTGATTGTTGAAATCGGCGGCACCATCGGGGACATTGAATCCCTTCCCTTTCTTGAGGCCATCCGCCAGTTCAAGGCCGATGCCGGCCCTTCCAACGTGATTTACATTCACCTGACCCTGGTGCCCTATATTAAAACCGCCTGTGAAGTAAAAACCAAACCCACCCAGCATAGCGTCAAGGAGCTTCGCAGCATCGGTATCCAGCCGGATATTCTTTTGTGCCGTACGGAGAGCCTTTTGACCCAGGATATTAAAAACAAAATTGCCCTGTTCTGCAATGTAGGCCCTGAAGCCGTATTCACTGCCAAGGATGTGGACTGCATTTATGATGTGCCCATTGTTTACAATGAAGAAGGCCTGGGGGACATGATTCTCAAAAAATTGAACATATGGGCGAGGGCACCGCGCATTGAAGGCTGGCGGGAAATGGTGGAGCGTCTGAAAAATCCCAGGTATCATGTCACCATCGCCATTGTAGGCAAATATGTGGACTTGACCGAGAGTTATAAAAGCCTGAACGAGGCACTGACCCACGGCGGTATCTCCAATGACACCAAGGTAAATCTGCAATTTGTGGATTCCTCCACCCTGACAAAGGAGAATGTGGATGGTGTGCTGTCCAAGGTCGATGGTGTTTTGGTTCCGGGCGGGTTTGGTTCCCGGGGGATTGAAGGAAAGATTCTTGCTGCCGGGTATGCCCGTAAGAATAAAGTGCCTTTTTTCGGTATTTGTCTGGGCATGCAGATGGCCGTGATTGATATTGCACGCAATCTTGCAGGGCTCGAAGATGCCAACAGCGAGGAGTTTGATGCCGACACGCCCTATCCGGTGATCTACCTGATGAAAGAGTGGGTGGATGAACAGACCGGTAAAGTGGAGAAACGGGATGAATCCTCGGATAAAGGCGGTACCATGCGCTTAGGTGCCTATCCCTGTCTTCTGGTTGAAGACACCTTTGCCATGAATGCCTACAAGACTGAAAATATCTCCGAGCGGCATCGCCACAGGTTTGAGTTCAATAATGAATACAAGGATAAACTGGTGGAATCCGGACTTGTTATTTCAGGAACATCTCCGGATCATGATCTAGTGGAAATTGTGGAACTTAAAGATCACCCGTGGTTTCTGGGCTGCCAGTTTCATCCGGAATTCAAGTCCAAACCCATGGTTCCCCATCCACTTTTTAAAGCATTTATCAGGGCTGCCCTGAAAAATAAAAAATGAGTGAAGAATTCATTACCATCACCGGCGCGGACGCTATCCGTCTTGAGGGATGTTTAAACCGTCAGGAAACCCAAAAAGCTGTGGTACTGTCCCACCCCCATCCCCTTTATGGCGGAAATATGGATGTGCCGGTCATATGCCGGATGGCTGAGTGCTTTCAATCTGCCGGAATTGCTACCCTGCGTTTTAATTTTAGGGGGGCCGGGGGCAGTTCCGGGGCATTCGACAATGGCCGGGGCGAACAGGATGATGTCAGAAGCTGTTTGGCTTTTTTATCCGGCCAGGGCTATGATCAGCTTTTCCTTGCCGGTTACTCCTTTGGCGCATGGGTAAATGCCCATGTCGTAAGTGCCGGTGTTGATGTCTGTGATCATATAATGATCTCGCCGCCGGCAGCCTTGTTGAGTTTTGACCAGGTGGAACATATGCCTAATACAGGACTGATTGTTACGGGTGAAAATGATGATTTGGCCCCTGATTTTCTGGTGCATGATCTTCTATCTAAATGGAAAATTTCCCCCCGGGTAGAGGTCCTTTCCGATGTGGATCATTTTTATGTCGGGGCCCTGGATAAGTTGGGTGGTGTTTTTTCAGACTACCTGCGGTCCTGACTCTTTGATGCATTGGGGAAACGAAAATTGGACCGGATTGACAAGAAAATCCTGAACATTCTCCAGGAAAACGGGAGAATTACCAATGCCAAGTTGTCCCGGATGGTGGGGATTTCAGCACCTGCCACCCTGGAACGGGTCAAGCGCCTTGAAGCAGCCGGTGTGATCTCCCATTTCACGGCGGTGGTGGATCCGGAAAAGGTCGGATTACCCATCATGGTTATTGTCAGCATTACACTGAGCTTGAGTAAGTTGTCTTCGGTGCCTTTGATCAAGGAAAAATTTGCGGAACTTGATGAGGTTGTGGAGTGCTACCAGATTGCCGGTGCCCATGATTTTATTCTTAAAGTTGTTGCAAAGGACATTAAGGCCTATGCAGAATTCATGAACCAAAAATTGACCCAAATACAGGGCATCCAGAGCATCCAGTCCTCAATTGTCATTGACAGCCTCAAGGATAAAAAAATTTTTGTCCTTGAGGCCGGGGATGACAGTTAGAATCCTATTCATTCCAATTGTGTTAATCTGTTTTTTCATCCGTTGCCGGCGCACCGAATCCTCCGCCGCCGGGGCTCATGATACGGAAACGCTCGCCGGGTTGCGCCGCGATTTCATTTTTAGCGCCCATACAAATTGCAGTGCCGTCTTTTCTGATGAAAAGGTTGCTTCCCTTTTTGCCGGATTCACCGCCTTCCAGTCCGTAGGGGGCAAATACCCGGCGTTCGGAAAGGATGGCTACATTGAGGGGCTCTAAAAATTCCACCTCACGCACAAGGCCGTCTCCACCGTTGAACCGGCCCCGGCCACCGGACCCCCGGCGGATGGAAAACTCCCTGAGAAGTACGGGGTATCGCCGTTCCAGGATCTCCGGATCGGTAATGCGGGTATTGGTCATGTGAGTCTGTACCCCGGTCTGGCCGTGCCAGGTCGGGCCGGCTCCGGCCCCGCCGGCGATGGTTTCGTAGTAGCCGAACCGGTCATTGCCGAAGGTAAAGTTGTTCATGCAGCCCTGGGAGGCGGCAGCCACCCCGAATGCCTTGAGGACCACATCGGTGATTCGCTGGGAGGTCAGCACGTTGCCGCCCACCACCGCCGCATCGGCAGAAGGGTCAAGCAGAGAGCCCTTGGGGATCTTGACGGTAATGGGGATCAGGCAGCCGTGATTTAGGGGCAGGTCTTTTTCAATCAGGCATCGCAGGCAGTAAAGGATGGCCGATTTGGTAACGGCCTTGGGGGCATTGCAGTTTCCCCAGATCTGGGGTCCGGTGCCTTGAAAGTCAAATATAGCGCTGCCGTCCTTCCGGTCAATGGTGAGGGCCAGGGCAATGGAGCTGCCGTCATCCAGATAGTCCTTGGCACGGATCGTGTCTCGTTCGGCCATGTTTTTGGATTCGGAAAGGGCTATGAGCCTCTGGCGTACCGCCTCTTCAGCCGCATCCTGGACATGCTTCATATATGCGTGGACCACATCAAGACCGTAGTGATCCACCATCTCCAGCACCAGTTCGATTCCCTTTTGGTTGGCGGCAACCTGGGCCTTGAGATCAGAGATGTTATCTGCCGGAAGACGGGTACCGGAAATGGCAGGGCGCCCCGGTGCCGGGGAGAGTTTGCCCGGCGCAAGCAGCAGTTTTGAAATGCCCTTCTCTTGAAAAATGCCGTTCTCCACCAACTTGAACGAGGTAATGCAGGCCCCTTCCTCCTCAAGGCTACGGGAGTTGGGGGGCATGGAGCCGGGTGAGATGCCGCCGATATCGGCGTGATGACCCCGGGCCGCTACCCAGAAAATCACCCGGTCGTCCTTAAACACGGGGGTGATGACCGTAATGTCGGGCAGATGACTGCCCCCTGCTGCCGGATGGTTGGATACCAACACATCCCCGGGTGTAAGCTCGCTTCCCTGCAGCCGGATCTGCGCCTTTACCGCGTCGCTCATGCTTCCCAGATGGACTGGCAGATGGGGTGCGTTGGCTACCAGTTCGCCATTGGGCCCGAACAGGGCGCAGGAAAAATCGAGGCGCTCCTTGATATTGGTGGAGATAGCCGTCTTTTGGAGCATCCGCCCCATCTGTTCGGCAATGGACATGAAAAGATTGCTGAAGATGGAGAGTTGGACCGGGTCAAGCTTTGTGCCGACTTGATTGCAGGTGCCCGATCCGACTTTGATTTCCACATCGCCGTTTCGGGTAATGGCTGCGGTGCAGTCGGGTTCGATGAGAATGGTGGATGTTTGGTGAATCAGAATGGCCGGGCCGGTAATGCCATGACCGGCGGCAAGTTCTTCCAGGTCATAGATGCGGGTCTTGTGCAGGCCGTCTTCAAAACAGCACTGGGCCGTGTCCAACACCTTCGGCGTCCCTTCTGCCTTTGGAACGTTGATCCGGTGCAGTCCTGCTGCTTTGCCTCTGGCCCGTATCCGGATATCATCGATGAGGATTTGTTTACCGGCAAGATCGAATCCAAACTCCCTGCGGTAGACGGCCCTGAAGGCCGCAGCATAGTCATGGTCTTCAGGCCGGCAGATCATGATGGCCGTATCTGTTCCGTGGTACCGCAGGTTAAGAAACCGGGTGGTATCAACGGCCTCTGCAGAGAATCCCTGGTCCTGCAGTTCCCGGCGCGCATCTCCTTCCAGCTGCTCAAAAACCGTTTCAGCGTCTTTCAGCGCCTGGGGGCATAATACGGCGGCCGAGGGCTGCTGCCGCTCCGTGACCACATCGGCCATGCCCATGCCGTAGGCTGAGAGAATGCCGGAAAACCGGTGGATGAAAATTTTGGATATCCCCAGGGACCGGGCAACGGCGCAGGCATGCTGGGGACCTGCGCCTCCGAATGTGGCCAGCACGTGATCCTTGATATCAAACCCCCGCATAACTGAAATTTCACGGATGGGTCTGACCATCACCTCATTGGCCACCCGGATGAAGCCCAGGGCAACCTCCTCCATTGTCATGGACGGCAGCCCGGCAGCGGCACAATACGTGTTGATTTCTTCTGTCAAAGCAGTCATGGCCTTACGGGCCGCTTCCACATCCAGGGGCTGATCCTCAGTGGGTCCGAAAATATGTGGAAAGTGCTTGGGTTGAATGCGACCAAGCACGAGATTGGCATCCGTGACCGTCAGGTATCCGCCTTTTCTGTAGCAGACCGGCCCCGGGTGGGCCCCGGCAGATTCAGGCCCCACCAGAAACATGCCGTTGTCAAAGAAGAGGCGGCTGCCCCCGCCGGCGGCCACGGTTTTGATGTGAAGCTGGGGGGCCTGGATGCGCACTCCGGCGGTTTGGGTTTCAAATACCAGTTCGTATTCCCCCCCGAATCTGGAGACATCCGTGGAGGTGCCGCCCATGTCGAATCCGATTACAGGTTTTTTTTCTTCGAAATTATAGGTGGTCATGGCATATCCCACCACCCCACCGGCCGGCCCGGAAAGGATGGCGCGGCTGCCGGTGAATCCGTCGGCACTGGCCAGACCGCCGTCGGACTGCATGAAAAGAAGGCCGGTATGGGCGAGTCCGTCCCTAAATCCGTGTTTAAAGCTGTCGAGATAGGTGCGAATATGCGGATTGAGGTAGGCATCCACCATGGTGGTGTCGCCCCTGGCCACCAGCTTTACCCGGGGCATGACCTGGGAGGAAAGAGAGACCTGGGTGAATCCGATATCCTGGGCCAGGCGGCCGATGATCCGTTCATGTTCCGGCCAGGCATAGGCGTGCATGAGGACCACGGCCAGACTGCGGATGCCCCGATCATAGACAGCCTGAAGATCGGATCGCATGGCCGCTATATCCAGGGGACGGATCACTGCCAGGCGGTCCCCGGTAATCCCTTTCACGATTTTGCCTTCCACTGCCAAGGCGTGTTCATCCTCCCGCAGGACCCTCAGGCGCTCGTCCGTTTCAATGACTTCACGGTACAAAAGCTCAGGCTTTTTGATCTCCAGATCAAAAATTTTTGGCCTGTCCTGGTTTCCGATTTGAAGAACATCACCGAATCCCCGGGTTACCACCAGGGCGCTGGGCGCGCCTTTTCGTTCCAGCAGGGCGTTGGTGGCTACGGTGGTTCCCATGCGAATCCACTCAATGGGACCGGCGTCGAACTGTGCTTTGGGTACGGGCTTTCCGGTGACCTCTTCCAGGATACGCCGGATGCCCTCACGGGGCGCGTCGGGATAGTTCTGGGGATCCTCGGACAACAGCTTGATAACCCGGAACCCGAGCTCCCCAGGTACTTCGGCATAGATATCCGTGAAGGTGCCGCCGCGGTCAACGGAAAAACGGAATTTGGCGGGATCTGACATGGGCACTCCTTGTTTTTTTATAAGAAAGTCTGGGTAACTTACTCAGATCTTTCAACATTCGTTGTGGGCTGGGCCTGGGTGCTGATGGACCAGGTCAGCCCATGGCTGTTATAAGAAAGTTCCAATAAGTTGTTGAATTACTTTCTTACTTTGTTGTGGGCTACACCTCGGTGCTGATATGTCAGGTCAGCCCATGGCTGTTATAGAAAGTACTTATAAGTTGCTAAGTTACTTTCATATTTTGTTGTGGGTAGAGCCTGGGTGTTGATAGGTCAGGTCGGCCCATGGCCGTTATTCAGCGCTTGGGCAATCCCGCTGCCCCGTGACCAGGGGCTTGATATCCAGAATCGGCGTGCCGTCAATCATGTCGATGTGTTTGACCCCAATGCGCCCTTCATCTTTACTTGTCACCTCAACGACACTCATGCCGATGGCATTGGGCCGGATGGGTGAGCAGATGCTGAACACGCCTCTGGAAGAGGGCCGGTGGGGTGGAGTTTGGAACAGATAGCTTGAATTGAATGCCGGGCTTTTGTGGAAATGAAAAAGCACCATAATTTTCTGTCCGATTTCAATATCACGCAGGGCAGGAGCAAATTCAGGATGGATCTCTAAAATGCCTTTCTCCTGTGACACGGACCAGTGCCGGGGCAATTTTGTTGCATTGGTTTTAACAAAACCAATGGGCGTGAAGGAAATGATTGTATCGTCTGTCATTATAACCACCTATGTTTGTTTACGGTTATTTTATTTCTTTTTCGGGGTAACAAAACGTCAACTTAGCACATTATTTTGACTGGTTATAGGTTCGTCAACCTGCTTTTTCATAAAAGAAAAAAGTTTTGTTGTGCCTCAAATCATATTTGTGATAATTTTTTCGTAAACTTGCCTCTGTGATTCAGTTGTTTTTTTTATGGTGATTAATATTTGAAATCCAACACTGCCGTATGAGATGTTGAAATAAAATAAAGAGTTGTTCTGGAAAGTCTGGAGCAGTCGTTTAAATCTTCCAATACCCCGCCCCTTAAAAAGTTCGGAAAAATTTAATGTCAGCCCTGGAGATAAAAATGTGTATTTATTGTCACATATGAATAGCCAATGTGCAAAAATTTTCGAAACGCTGATCAATTCAGTTTCGTATCAAAAGAATGTAAAATCAGCGAATTTAAAAACGGAATGGGAAGCATTAAATAACTCTTATTTAAACACAAATAAATGGGTCCATAGAAGATTTGCAGAACATGCTGATGACCTCCAAATTAATGAGATGTATGAAATGCTTAATCTTTCGTTCCCTCCCCCCAATTTTTTTGATTTTACCATCGGTTCTCATCTGAAATCAGAAATAAAAAAGAATTTTATCGATTTTTTGAGAGAAGAAGAATTAATAGAAGGCCGTTATGTTGATAAATATGAGGCCGATCTTTAGGCATGATTACCCCCTAAGATACCCCATCAGATTCAATGCCCTTGTTAAGAAATCATTTACGGAACCTAAAGGATTGTTTATTGTTTCGACAGTGCCAAGGCATAGAAACGTATTTTCGCGTGACTGACCACCGGCATAAAGAAGAAAGTCTTTTTATGGCTATGACATGGCAAGAACTACAGGTTATGAACCCAAATATATCTAACTTTTTTTATGAAATCATCCGCTCTTTTTTTTAAAAATATGAAAGCAGGCATTGTTTTTTTGGTACTTATTTTTTGCGCCATGCTCCAGAGCAGCCCGGTCATGGCGGAAAATCGTGTGAATCTGAATTTCAAACATGTTGCATTTGATCTTAATACGGTTGAAAAGCAGTTGACGGAAATGATGGCTGACTGGGATGAAACCGCATTTGAAGTAGATGATGAACTGGTTCGGCACGTCAGCTATTTTATCAAATACTACACGGTTCAGAATGTGGATAAATCAAACAAGATGATCAGGCGAAGCGAAAAATACCTGTATGATATAAAAAAAGCATTCAGGAAATACGGCATCGCCGAGGATGTTGCCTTTGGCCTGCCGTTTGTGGAAAGCGGCTTTAGTCCGGGCGCGCAGTCCAACGCCGGAGCCTTGGGAATGTTCCAGTTTCTGGATACCACCGCCGTTCATTATGGCTTAAAGATCGGGGAAAATGGACAGGACGAGCGAAGGGATTATAAAAAATCAGCTGTGGCATGTGCTAAATATCTGCGGGACAACCGCAGGGTGTTTGCCAGCACGGTATTAAGCCTAGCCAGTTACCATCACGGCACCAAAATGGTTGCGGATGTATTACTCAACTGCGGTGACGATCCGGGAAGGACATTCGAACCGATTTTTCAAAACAGCCTCTTGGGACCTTTTTCCAGGGAGTATATTCCCCAGTGTCTGGCTGCGGCATTGATTTACCGATATCTTAAGCAAAACAGATTGGTCATGCTTTCGGTCCCCGGCTTTGAGTTCAAAACTCTTCGGTCCCCAATGTCAGTTAAAGCGTTAAAAAAGAAGGTTCCGAGCCTGTATAAACTGAATCCGGACCTTCAACATGCAACATCAATTTATCCCTATGCCGGCAGCAACGGGTATATGCTGCTGACAAAAATAGGGTATTCTTCCTTGACGGCTGAAATGATCAGAAAATATCCTGATTGGGCGAAAAATCCCGAGCCGCATCTGTCCGGCGGCACAAAAATCAAAGGGCTGCCTCAAACAATTCGTTATGTTGTCCAGACCCATAATGATCTGCCCGGCATTGCCGCCGTTTTTGGTACCAGCGTGAAAGCGCTTAAATTCAGTAATCGGTTTGTCGTCAAGCAGGGGGTGCACCCTGGTGATGTGATTGAGATTAAGGGTATGGCCCCGACTACCCGGGTGCTGGATGGAAACAGCAATGTTTGCGAAACCCCCCGGGCATTAGCCACCCAGGAAAATGAAACGCTTAAGACATTTTGTAAACGGGTTATCAAAACTATTCGTGCGGATTGTTCTTTGTGCCCTTGGCAAATGGGGGCAGATTTAAGTCCTGCATTGATTTACTATTGGAATCATGATGTGCTGGGATCTATTCAGCCTGACACGCCCCTGGAAGGGGGATTAAGTCTTAGAATTTACTCAGATTATCTGTGGCATAAAACAGCTGCAGGTAGCCAGGTGTCTCCGGTAAAATCAGAGACACTTGGCTATCGGTGAAATTCATCGGAGCCGACCGACTAACGGCCATGGCCGTCCTTGGTCTCTCTACACCCAGTCTTCGGAACACAACAAATATAGAAAGAATCCAGTTGGTTGCTGGCGACTATCATATAAAATTCTTAATGGTATCGGCATAGATCTCAATCACATGCCTGACCTTTATTTCATCATGGTTCTGGGAGAGCACATCCCGGATCTGCATCATACATGCAGGGCAGGAGGTGGCAACGGTGTCTGCCCCGCTGGCCAGGATGGTCCGCCGTTTTTCCATACCGATCTGTTTGGACAGGTCATAATTCTGCAGGTTAAAACTTCCGCCGTTGCCGCAGCAGGTGTCTGCCCCTGCCATCTCCACAAAGGAACACCCCGCATTGGCCCGGATCAGATCCCGGGGCTGGCTTTTCACCTTCAGGGATTTGGCCAGATGGCAGGGATCGTGGTAAGTCACTGTGCCCCCGGAGAATTCAACGGATGCGGAGCCGGCGGCTGAATCCTGTGCCGGTACCACCTGCAGAACATCCACCAGAAACTGGCTGATGTCCATGGTTTTGGGTGCCCACTGTTCGGCCCTGAATTTTTCGATGGTGTTTTCTTGGGCCATCATGGGCCAGATTTTTTTAATGGTGGCCGTACAGGTGGCGCAGGGTGTGATCAGGTAATCAAATGATTCTTTAGCAAACAGGGCGGCATTGTGGGTCAGTAGGGTGTCAAAGGTGTTCCGCTCACCGGATGCCAGGGCGGGAATTCCGCAGCAGGCCTGGCCCTTAGGCATAAAGACACCCACCCCGTGATGTTTGAACACCTTGAGCACTGCTTCTCCGATTTCAGGGTTCATCTTGTCGGTGACACATCCCGGGAAAAAGGCCACCTTCAGCCCTGAACGTCCGGCCGGGGTGTTCAGCGAGGGGTATTTTTTATGGAACGGAGTTTTGGCCAGTGGCAGAAAATGCCTGTTGCCGATTATCCCGGACAACAGTTTGGCACACCGGGTGCCCTGGTCGGGGTCGGCCTTGGATGTGCCGATATTCTGGAACTTAGATGCGGTTTCAACTAAGGCATCCATGCGCTCCGGATGTTTGAGCATGCCCCTGAAAATCAGTTTTTTTACAGGAGAAAGCCCGATATATTCGGTCAACGCTGCCCGGGCTTTTAGAAAGATTTCCAGAATCTTCACCCCCGAGGGGCAGTTGGCGGCACAGGTGCCGCACATCAGGCATTTTTCAATCCGGGTTTTGGCCCCCTTGGCATCGGTAAGCATCTGTTCGGCCAGGCGCTCCAGAAGGAAAATTTTGCCCCGGGCCACATCGCCCTCATCTCCGGTCTGTTTAAACACCGGGCAAACCGCCTGGCACATTCCGCATTTCATGCAGTCCGTGAGCTGGTTTTCAATCTCTTTGAGACTTTTTGCAAGTTTGTTTAGCTCTGGCATCTTATCGTCCTATGATTTTTCCCGGGTTGAGGATATTGTTCGGGTCAATGGCGGCTTTCATGGTCCGGGAGAAGTCAATGGAAGACTGCCCCACCTCGTTTCTCATGAATCCGGCCTTGGCAATGCCGATGCCGTGTTCCCCGGACAATGTTCCCCCTAAAGAGAGGGCCGCATCAAACAGGTCGGCCACACAGTGCTCCACCCGGTCCCAATGGGCAGCATCCCGTCGGTCCGTCAACAGGGTAGGGTGCAGGTTGCCGTCGCCGGCATGGCCGAATGTGCCGATGGGGATATCATACTTCTGGGCCAGTTTTTCCACGGCGCTGACCATGGCCGGGATTTTGCTTCTGGGTACGGTGGCGTCCTCCAGGACCAGGGTGGGTTTAAGTCTGGCAAGGGCGGACAGGGCGGCGCGTCTGGCCTCCCACACCTTATCCTTTTCAGCATCATTTTGGGCCACCTGGATGGCTCGGGCGCCAAGCTTTTTGCAGATCTGCTCAACTTTTTCGCCGTCCTCGGCCACCTGGGCGGGATGCCCGTCCACTTCAATAAGCAGCAGGGCTTTGGCGTCCCGGGGCAGGCCCACGTTGGAAAAATCCTCCACAGCATTGATGGTGAAATTATCCATGAGCTCCAGGGTGCAGGGGACTATCCTGTCCGCAATGATGGCGGCCACGGTCTGGGTGGCGGCCTCCACACTGTCGTATACCGCCATCATGGCCTTGGAGGCGGCCGGCGGCGGAATCAGTTTCAGGGTAATTTCACTGAATATACCCAGGGTGCCTTCGGAAGCCGTCATCAATCCTGCCAGGTTGTATCCGGTGACGCATTTTACGGTTTTGGACCCCGAGGTGACCTTGCGGCCCAGGGCATCGAAAAATTCCACGGACATGACATAGTCTTTGGTTACGCCATATTTAAATCCCCTCAGGCCACCGGCGTTTTCCGCCACATTGCCGCCAATGGTGGAGACGGCCTGGCTGCCGGGGTCCGGGGGATAAAACAGTCCCTTGGCTGCCACTTGGGCGGCCAGATCTGCCGTGACCACACCAGGCTCCACCCGGACGTGCATATCGGTTTCGTTGAGTTCAATGATCCGGTTCATCCGGTTGGTGAGCAGCACAATGCCGTTTTTGTCCGGAATGGTGCCCCCGGACAGGTTGGTGCCAGCCCCCCGGACAGTCACCGGGGTGCCGCTGTCGTTGCACAAAGAAATAACTTTACCAATGGCCTCCTTGCTGTTCGGACGGATCACGGCGGCAGGTATGGTGGGTTCAAGGACCGCAGCATCGTATGAATAATTCTGGCGGTCAACCTCCGAGGTCATCACCCCGTTTTCTCCGCAGATTTGTTGAAGTTCTTTGATTAAAGATGACGATAAGCTCATAGGTCTTCTCCTAGAAAGTCCCTGGAAACAGGATGTAAATAAAAAGCATTCCCATGATGCCGGCCACAAGTCCGTAAAGCAGGCAGGGGATGATGGTGCGGCGCAGAATGGTGCCTTCCATGCCGACCAGGCCCACGGTGGCTGATGCCGCCACCACGTTGTGCACGCAGATCATATTGCCCATGGCCGCCCCCACGGACTGCAGGGCCACAATAATGGTATGGCTGTCGCCGGTGGTGGTGGCCACGCCGTACTGGAAATCGGCAAACAACAGGTTGGACACCGTGCATGACCCGGTGATAAAAGCCCCCAAAGCCCCCACATAGGAGGCTGCCATGGGCCATAAAGATCCGCACAGCCCAGCCACAAACTGGGCCATGGTCAGGGGCATGGAGGCATACCCGGCCGTACCGTGCCCCGACTGTTTAAGAATCTCCACCATGGCCACGGCAAAGAGCAGTGCAATGGTGGGGCTCTTCATTTTCATAATGGCATCCTTCCAGGCCAGGGCCACCTTTGGTCCGGGTATCCGGTGTATGAATATGGTCAATATCGCCACCAGCATAAAAGGAACCACGCCGGGCAGGTATAACGGTTTCATGGTAAAATTAACAGTTTCCCAGCCCAGAATCTTGGGAAAGGAGATTACAAAGCATGTCACCCATCCCTTACAAGGTAGAAAAGAGAGCCGTGTGAGTACCAGCAGCAAAGCAATGAGAATATAGGGTGTCCAGGCAGCCAACTGGCTCATTTTCGGGGTCAGGTTGTTGGAACCCGGTTCAATATCCCCCACCCACTCTTTTTCCCAATGGGCTCGGTCGGCAAACTCCCAGGTCTCTTTGGGCAGAAAGAGTTTTTTTCCGGCACCGGTGATCACCAGCCCCAACCCGATAAGCCCACCCAGTAAAGAAGGAAACTCCACACCAAAAATAACAGCCGTGAACAGATAGGGAACTGCATAGCACAGCCCGGCAAATACGGCAAATTTCCAGACACCTAAACCTTCGGTCCAGGACTTGTTTTTGCCGAAAAACCGGGTGAGAAAACAGACCACAAACAGGGGCAGCAGAATGGCGGCGACAGCATGAATCAGGGCGGAATAGACGCCCACCTGGTGCATGAAGGCGTCAAAGGAGGCCACGGGGGCACCCTGGCCGACAGCCGCGTCCACTGCAGGTTTGAGATTTTTAAGACCAAACCAGATGGGGGTGCCCACGGCGCCGAAGGTGACGGGGATGGAGTTGAGCATGAGGCAGACACAGACTGCGGCCAGGGCGGGAAATCCTAAGCCCAGCAGCAAAGGTGCGGCAATGGCTGCAGGCGTGCCGAAACCGGCAGATCCCTCAATAAAGGCACCGAACAGAAAAGCGATGATAATGGTCTGGACCCGGCGGTCGGCAGAAATGGTGGTAAAGCCGTAGGAGATGGTCTCCATGGCCCCGCTCTCCCTCAAGGTGTATAGGATGAGAACGGCACCGAACACGATGATCAGCACGTTGACGGCGCTGCCGAATCCGCTCAGGGTGGAGGCGGCCACAAGGCCTGCCGGCATTTTCCAAAGGGTTGCCCCGATCACGGCGCAGACCAGCCATGCCAGGGGCATGGCCCGGGTGGCGGGCCATCTTAAGCCAACCATAAAAATTAATACCAGGGCAATGGGAATAAACGCAATAAGTGCTGATATGCTAAGTGACAAACCACTCCTCCTTTTTATCCGAAAATATGGGACCCGAGGAGCTGGATGTACTGTACCGTTCAGTTTCACGCACCGCGCCGGGCCATTAAATATATCTGCGGCCATCCGGCGGAACCATTCCCACCTGCCGCATGCCTGGTGCATCTATTACAAAAATGGTGCCGGATTTCATAACATTTTGGAAACATGTAGTATTTTGATGCTTGTTCGTTTTTAACGACTTAATAAGCCCACCAAAAGTCCGGAAAAACGGACTATTCAACCCGACCGGTCTTGAAAATCGGACAACGACTGGCCCGACAATATCCTTCATCGTCAAAGACCATTTAAAAGCGGTATCGAATAATAGTTGACAAACCAGGTCAACCCATGGCTGTTTATAAAAAAGTCTGGGTAAGTTACTCAGATTTTTCAAGCTTTGTTGTGGGTTGGTTGAGCCTGGGTGCTGGTAGACTAGGTCGGCCCATGGCCGTTATATAAAATGAGTTATTGAAAGAAGAATTGAAACATGAAGCCGCTTGAATATTTTAAAGGCTGCCTGGTTGGTGGCGCTGTTGGGGACGCTTTAGGCGCACCCATCGAATTTATGTCTCTTGATCAGATCAAGTCCTCATTTGGGAATGAGGGCTTGACCGATTATTCCGAAGCATATGGTCGGACTGGCAGCATTACGGATGATACCCAAATGACATTATTTACCGCTGAAGGGTTGATTCTATCCAGGGTCAGACAGGAATATCAGGGAGAGGCAGGTATTATTTCGGCAGTATACCATGCGCTTTTAAGATGGTTATATACGCAAGAGACAGGTCGTCAAGAACATCTGATAAATGCTTATGGCACCTGCTCAATTATTGACGGGGTATTAACCGGACATAAAGAGCTCTTTTCATTGAGAGCACCAGGAAACAGCTGCTTGTCTGCTCTGAAATCCGGTAAATTTGGCACAATTGACAATCCTGTAAACGACAGTAAGGGGTGCGGTGGGGTTATGCGTATGGCTCCGGTGGGACTTATATATGATGATGCGGAAAAAGCATTTCAAATAGGTTGTGAATGCGCTGCGCTGACACATGGCCATCCAACCGGATATTTGGCTTCCGGAGCCTTTGCTTCGATCCTTTCCAGGTTAATTTCAGGGGAAACGCTTACCACTGCGATTGATGATTCAATTTCGATTTTGAAATGCAACACGAATAATGAAGAGACGTTAAGATCAATTTATACCGCAATTGAGCTGGCGGATAAAACAACATCAGGACCTGATATCATCAAGGGAATTGGACAAGGCTGGATCGCTGAGGAAGCACTGGGTATAAGTATTTATTGCTCACTGGTTGCTGGAGACGATTTCAAAAAGGGGGTTTTGCTGGCAGTCAATCATTCTGGAGACAGTGATTCAACAGGGTCCATCACTGGTAATATTTTAGGGGCACTCTATGGAATTGATGTCATTCCTGAAAATTGGATTCTAAATCTTGAATTGAAAAGTTTGATTGAAGAAACTGCTGTTGATTTGTTTGATCAAATAGCAGATGATAAGAAAACACACTAAAAACATAAAGAAGAGAAAAAATGGCTTATAAAATTATTTATAAAACGGGCATATCCTTTATTTCAAACGCAAGAACTTTGGTTGAAGCAAAAAAACAAGCTACAGAACACGCTGGTTACGGATTTGGTAGTATTTACATAGTAGAGATAGAGGGTGAGGATAACGATTCTTCCAGCGATCCCATAGCTATAAAATTTGAACATGACTATGAATGGATAGAACCTGAAATATAGAGCTAAACCGCCCCGGTGAAGGCCGGAGCATAATAGGGGGTCTGTTACCTTTTTATCAACCGCTCCACTATATCACTGACACTTTGCAGGTAAAGCTTTTATACAAAAGTACCAATAAGTTGCTAAGTTGCTTTCATATTTTGTTGTGGGTTGAACCTGGGTGTTGATAGACCAGGTCGGCCCATGGCCGTTATTCCGGCCTTTGGCGTGGAATTGGGTATGCTGTCCCGGAATTTTTATTTTTTAAAATTTGGTATCAATTCCTTAATATCCTTATAATTTTTCTTTGGATAAATATCAGGCCAAGGACCGGGCCGGGAAGGGCGCATTCCCATTTTCCCGGTCATGCCGCCGGCATTGGATTGTGCGTGGTTGCCATGAGTTTCAAACAATCCCAACGCCCTGCTTTAAAGTATGATCGTAGCATAATCATTTTTTCTGCATTTTCCCGATACNAAAAAGTGCATGGACCTTTCAGACGTAAATTCACCACCCTACGAATTGAACTTTCAATAGCACCGCTGCCAATAGGTAAATTCAACGCTTTTACAGTGGGGAAATCAAGCCGTCTTTCATTGCGTACAAAATAATCCCGTTCCG
>NZ_KB893034.1 GCF_000373985.1 Desulfobacter curvatus DSM 3379 | reverse complement strand
ATCAATTTTTTTGTCATGAGTTATTTTCGATTGCATATATTCCATGAGCGCATTTTGGACTTCCCGTTTTTTTGACAGATCCAGTTGCAGATAGGTCATTGTTGATTCAATACTTTGATGACCAAGACGATTTTTGATATCCGATACCGGAGCACCTAAGGTGACCATATTGACCGCACACGAATGCCTGAAGCAGTGGGCCGGACTCAGTCCTTTCAGCCTTTTTTCCGGCAATGCTGCGGTCAAATATTTCCTGCAAATTTTGTTGATGCCGTGCCGGGTCATTTCCCGCTTCCGTTGGTTGATAAAAAGCCTATGGGCAAATAACGGGATGGGATCTACCCTATGATTGGTGATATAATCCGAGATCAACGAGGCTGTTCTGGAGCATAGATTAATCAAGCGGTAACGGTTTCCCTTTCCCAGGACTGCAATGGTTTCGTTTTCGGGATCAAAAAAATCAAATTCCAATGTGGCAATCTCACTGGCCCGGGCACCGGAGTCATAAAGCAAATGTAGAATGGTAAAATCCCTCATGCCTTCTTTCTTTTTCAGATCTACGGCACTGAAGACTTTCATGATTTCTTCAGGATATAAAAACCCCATCACCTTTTTTTGAGATCTTTTTTGAGGGATGTTCAGGAGGCCTTCGGCGATTTGTTTTTTGTCCGGATGCATGAAGCGGATCATCTTGGCCAAAGACTTGATCACGGCCAGGCGCTGGTTTCGAGTCTGCACGCTATTTTTTCGATTTTTTTCCAGATGCTGGAGAAAGGCAAGCACTGCATCCACTGTTAAGTGTTCTATTGTCAACGACTTGATTTTTATTGAGTGATGATTCGTCAGGAAATGCAGGAACAAAGACAGGCTCTGCCGGTAAGCTTGGACACTTTGTTTACTCGTCCCTTTTATCGAGGGCAAGTATTCATAAAAATACTGGTGCAGGCATCTTGTCAATCTCATGCGTCCTCGCTTTTTGATATCGAAAAATTAAACAGTTGCCGACGGTGCTCAGCATCCAGTACCTTCAAATAATAGGTAGTGTATTTGTATTTGCTGTGCCCCATGTAAGCTGCCAGTACAGGCAGGGCATTTTGACAGGATTTTCCTTGCTGTTTTATCCTTTTCAGCGTGTTCACAGCAAACGAATGCCGCAGGGAATGATGTGAAGGCTGGCTGAAGTTCGTCGTACCGATTATTTTCCGGGAGTGATCAAGATTAATATCTGTGAGAGCCTGTTTAAATCTCCGATTTATAAACATGCGTACCAGTTTTTTCCCTTTCACCTTTACCAGCAAAAAAGGGCTGTCATCCTCATCAGGGAATAACCGGCGGACTTTTAGCA
>NZ_KB893033.1 GCF_000373985.1 Desulfobacter curvatus DSM 3379 | reverse complement strand
TCCATCAGGCTGGGTCTAAGACTTGCCAAATGTATTGGAATTCTATACATTTGACTCACTTTTAAGAACATGTGCCGTGCCCGGCACACACAAGCGCCTGAACGCAGACGGGCTAAAAACCGCGCCCGCTGGTTAGGCGCAGCGGTTAGCAGAAAAGCCTCATCTCTTAAATGTTAGGTTTGGATAAATGTCTATAATTATTTTTAAGAAAGCATTTGGCCTTAAAAGCATACCTTGGAATTCAGCTCAATGGTTGCTTGAGTTCTGGAATAAAAAAATTGAATTTTCGATTAAAAAAACAAGCGTATGTGTTGAGTCAGGTACGTTTGGTGTATCAAGGGAAGAAAAGATTGAGATAAGTCGTTTTTTTTACTCTAATGAAAGAGACTTGAACTATATTTCTGAAATTCCAACAATAGACATTACCTTGAACGTAGATTTACCAACTTTTGAGCAAAAAATAAAAGATGGTTGCACTAATGATAAAATCAAAACATTTATTGAGCCATTTATAAATACAGCTTTTCTTGCTTTTTCAAGAGTTGTGGATGCTTATAGAACTGCAAAATACAATATCAAACATGAATCTGAAGCCTGGAAAAAGGGAATGATTTCAATTGTTCCTGAAATAACTGAGTCAGAATTTAAAACTTCCTTATTTTATCGGTGCAAAATTAATGCAAAGGACTATGTTGGATGTTTTAGTGAAGGACATGTGCGTGTATCTTCATCACAAGACAATCTTCTCATTGCAAAAGAAATTGACAAACTTGTTGCTGATGAAATTCCTCTTAATAAAAAGTTAATTGTTCTTGCTTGGGAATATTTATTTCAAGAAGATTATCGTAATTCAGTTATATATGCTGCCACAGTCCTTGAGTTAAGGATAATAAGCACTCTTAGAAAACACTATACGAAAAATAGTTTTGGAACGAGTTCACAAGTTGATAAATTTCTTGATAATGTAAGTAACCGACTGCTATGCACAGTTGTGTTAGGCGCTTTAGGCATTGCTTCCCAAGAGCTTCGAGATAAAATTGCATCTGCTTTTGACATCCGAAATGGGCTTGTTCATGGAAAAAGGAAAAAGGTAACTAAAGATGAAGCCATAAACATAATCAAATATACAGAAGAATTATTAAAGGCTTTAAATGTTTTTGAAACCACAACTCAACGAAAGATCTGCTAACATGCCAGTGCACCAGACCGCGAGAACTTTTGCCGCTCACCCGCCAGTGATCAGCGCGGCTGGTGACTTCATCGTTCTCGGCGGCTGCGCCGCCGAGAATCGCGGTGCTGACTACGTCCAGCACCTTGTCCCGGCGCCTCTGGCGCCAGAACAAGG
>NZ_KB893032.1 GCF_000373985.1 Desulfobacter curvatus DSM 3379 | reverse complement strand
TGCCTTCTGAAAGAAGGAAAGGCGGAATTTTCCCAAAAAGGAGTGGGCGGAACAACTTCGGCCGACCTTTTATTATTTATGCGTCAGCACTGTTGCGTAATCTGAGCTTTGGTAAGATTTGAAAAAATTTGATAGATACGCTCCACATGTCCATTGAAAAAGTCTGCACCTTTTGTATCCGAATAATGAAAAGTCTCCACCAGTTCTTTCAATTCAGGCAGATCATCAAACAGGGCAAAGCTATAGGGGCCGGACACAGGCGCCTTGCACCAGACTTCAAAAAAAATAAAATCTAAAAAATGCTTCAGTATTTCCATGGGATGCGGAACATAGACATACGGAAACAGCATCAGTCTTTATCCTTTTCCATACTGTCAAGCAGGGTTTTGGTAAAAAGGACCTTCTCAATTGAATCCCCGAGCCTTTGATTGACCTCTTCAAGAAGCGTTTCTTTGTCCTCTCCGGCTTTAAATCGTTCCTTCAGTGTATTCAAAATCTCCTGGGCATAGCCGCCGATGGTCTCTTTTTTATCAAAGGTTTTCATGGTGATCTTGTTGATGGAAGCGCCAAGTGTATTGTAATCCGGCCGTTTAACAGTAACGGCCTGTTTCCCTTTTTTAAAAACCATCACTTTCTCAGGCTCACTGTCTGATATCAAAAACGGGGTATGGGTGGTGATCAGCATCTCCCGGATGGTCTTTGGATGGGAAGAGGCAAAGCAGTCCCTGATCCGTGAAATCAACTTTTACCGCCAGTCCGGATTGAAATGGGTCTCCGGCTCATCCAGCAGAAACAGCGCATTTTTGTCTTTGAACAGCAGGCAAAGCCCCAGGGTGTGCAGAAATTGATGTTCTCCGTCGGAAAGCGATTTGGCATAAACAGGATCAGTCACCCCTTGTTTGAACAGGACCAGATCTTCAAACCGGATGATCCGTTCATCCGATGGCAGCACCGGTACGGTTTCATTCACATAAAGGCTTTGGGATCTGTACAGATCTTGTTTCAGCCTATTAGTGACCGAATACAGGTTCAGAAAAATCAGAGCCTGGAAGCTTTGGAACAGATCGAGTATACTGGAAAAATGATTTTTAAACGCCTTTCTGGTTTCCGGCGTCACCCAGTAATCCAGAACCAGGGAATCGGTTTCACTATCATAAAATGAACAGGTCGCGCAGTGGGTCAAGCGATCAATGATACCGATTTTCCGAATGGATCCGTCTTTGAGATGAGATTCTTTCTTTAACCCGGTTGTTAATTCGACCATAAAATCGGACCGAAACTCAGATATTGATGGTCCTGTAAAAAGTCAGAGCCCAAATCAAACTTCTGTTTTTGAGTTTGCAGACTATTTTGATCATATGATCAAAATCTGTTAAAAAAC
>NZ_KB893031.1 GCF_000373985.1 Desulfobacter curvatus DSM 3379 | reverse complement strand
CTGGCCGTTGCCGTCAAAGGCCTGGAGAAATTCTTGAAAATAAAAGTTTCCAAGGAGATCTTTGACAATTCAACGGAGATGACCCCCTATTCCAATTCCATCTCTTTTCAGGAATTCAATGGCCGCGTTTACTGGCAGGAAAGCGACTAATGCGGGAAACCCGCAACCCATGTGCCGCTCCTCTTTTTCCTGTTTTTCAACATGAATTGAGGGGCACGGCACTGATTTGGATAGGTGTCTTATGATCAATGGCAACTGCGTTCGGAGCGAAATGAAACGAATATTATATTTTTTGCTTGGGTTTTCCTTTGTTATGTTCCCTGTCAAATATCTATATGCATTTACTCAAAATGGCTGCACATATCCAAATGTCTATTATGGCTCTCAAGCCGGATTTGAAAATTATGTTTATGAAGGTGCAAAAGAAGCATATATCGAAATGTACCCTTTTATAACGGATGTTTCGTTACATTTATTGGACTATTCCCCATATCCTAATAATAGCTGTGTCGATGTCTGGCTAACATATTATTCCAATGGGCGATATCGTACGGTAAAAGTTGCCGTACAAAAATGTTGGGTTTATCAAGATGGTGACCCTTATGGGACATCTGCTGAAAATGATACTGATAATGATGGCACTCCAGATAATCTCGACTTAAAACCCAATTCACCAGATGAATATAAAGCCGCAATTGTTTCCGTCTGTTACGATGAAAATAACAAAGTCGTTGCCGGTGTTATCCAAGATGGCGAAGGAAATCAATATTCCTTTGGCACGATGCCCACTGATTTTGAAGGCTATACAATTGAATCGGTTACCGGTGATCTTCGAACTTTTCAAACAGCGGAAGGCCTTGCGGCATCCTTAGAAAAATTAGACATTGATAATCTAAACATTACCAAACAAAACAACCCTGTTGAAATTCAGGATGACGGCACGATTGTCCCCGGGTCTACTGATCCCTTCAAAGATTATAGAGACGCTGAAGATGACCAAACAGAAGCAAAAAAACCGGACACCCAGCAAGCCCCTTCAGAACAACCGGATTCAAATGATATCGATTCAGACCGTTTGGATAAGATCATTAAGAATACCTCGTCAACAAATACAAATTTAGACAATATTCAAAAATACCTGGGAATAACAAACGATTACCTTGCCAAGATCAATGACAAAACCGGAACAGCGTCTTCCACTTCATCCGATGGGGCTGTTGTAACTGTAACCACACCCAGCGCGGATGAAATCGGTCAGGCAGTTGAAGATAATCTGATAGATCCGGGCCAAACGATAGACACGACCATTACCGATAATATCCCGGACCTGGATGAAACAGACACCCTAACTGCAATCAAAACCAAATATTCAGATAGATATGATCTTTTCATAACCACGTTAAAAGAATCAGATCTTTTCAGCCTTCCTTTTGACATTTT
>NZ_KB893030.1 GCF_000373985.1 Desulfobacter curvatus DSM 3379 | reverse complement strand
GGACGTTACTAAAAGCTGAGAAGATTATCTGTTAAAACCGGTCACACCATTTTTTATCGTGAATGTCTGTCCATGGATTACCGTGATTGCTCTCACATATCCAATACAAAAATTTCGCCGCCTTCCCCCATAGCCCCGGCCTGTAAAATCAAGCTGACGGCCTCTGGTATGGTCATAAAATAACGGCTGATATCCCGATGGGTAACAGTCACCGGCCCACCTTTTTTTATCTGTTGCTGAAAAAGAGGCACTACAGACCCGGCAGATCCTAGAACATTTCCGAAACGGGTTGTAATAAACCGGGTTGAAGAGTGTGATGCAAAATTTTGACAGTAAAGCTCTGCGGCACGCTTTGTTACGCCCATCACATTTGAAGGGTTCACCGCCTTATCTGTGGACACCAAAACAAAACGATCTGTTTTATACTCTTCAGCCGCATTAGCCACTATTTTTGTTCCAATGATATTATTTTGTACCCCTTCTGCAGGATTAAGCTCCACCATGGGAACATGTTTATATGCAGCAGCATGAAAGACAGCATAGGGGTGAAATTTACGGAAAACCCAATCCACCCGGCACTGATTTTTCACATCCCCAAGCACGGTTACAATATTAAGATCAGGGAATTCCTGGCGCATTTCATTATCAATAGAATAGAGATTAAACTTTCCATTATCAAACAAAATCAATTGTGCCGGGCTCAGCTTTGCTATCTGGCGGCACAATTCAGATCCGATGGACCCCCCGGCGCCTGTCACCAATACAATCTTTTGATGCAGATACTCAAAAATTGCCTCTTGATCAAGCGCTATAGCCTCACGCCCTAACAAATCTTCCAAAGTCAGGGGCCGCAAAGCCTCGACATTAACAAGTCCGTCAGGCTTTTCATCAATCGTTGGAAGCGTTCTGCACTCCACCCCGGCATCCAGACAATGATCAACAACAAGTTTCATTGTATCCCTGCCTGCTGAAGGGATGGCAAACATCACAATTTCAATATCCAACAATTCAATTATCCGGCCAAGTTCTGAAATGGCACCGTATACTTTAATACCTTGAATTTCACGCCCCAGTTTATGAGGGTCATCATCTACCAAGGCGACCGCATGATATTCCTGATTATAAGACAGGTCCCGAATCAAAAGATCACCTCCCTGCCCTGCACCTACGACAAGAACTCGTTTTTTCTCTTTTGTATTCGGCAGAATCTGCCTGTTCTTAAAAAATCGATAGCAAAGACGCGGTCCGGCCAACCCAATGATCAAAATCAGAGTAGAAAAAACCAAAACAGTGCGGGGCACACCTTTATGACGAAAAGCCATTACACTGACCGTCGTTAAAATAAGAGTCCCTAAAAAAACAGATTTTAAAATACGAATTATAGCTCCGGTCATATGACTTGATACTTTCATCAATTTCATATAGTATAATCGCTCCGAAGTTTACCTAAAATAAGGAGCAGAGCCATGGCCCAAGGCAA
>NZ_KB893029.1 GCF_000373985.1 Desulfobacter curvatus DSM 3379 | reverse complement strand
TTTTGATTATCAGCGATTACAACAGATTTTGCTGACGTTTAGGTGGGGGATTTTGGGGTGGCCACAAGTGGGGGAGTTTGGGTGGCCATCCGGGAGATTGAGCCCTTTGTTTTAAATATTGATTATTTCCTATTTTTTGACAAATGGCCTTTTGCATAATCCGAATAGCAACAATGCAAATAGGTGTTGAAATCAATTTTGCCTGTCATGTATTCATACTCAAGTTTCGTGATGCTGCTTTTGCCGTTTTTCTTTACCACAAGGTAAAGGTGGTTTTTCAATTCTTGAGGGTTCATTTATTCATTCGTTATCAAGTTGTTGCCGGGCATCTGATTGAATTGATCAGGATGATTATTAAAAAATGCCCAGGGTAGGCCACATAATAAAAATATTTTTGGATTATTCTTGGCAAAGGTATGGTGGTCCTGGAGTACATGAGGAACACTGCAGCCGGACCGAACAGAACATAAGCGGCTCCAGATAAATAATACACAAAAAGAAAAAAAGTAGTCATAGCGCCCAGGAGATAAACCGGCCGATGATGCAGGAAATAAACGGCAAAGACTATGAAAATATAGATTGATACGACGTTGGCAAACACAAGAAGCAGGGTCAAATAAAATGCCTGAAAGCCGTACCGTTCGTACAGGACAAGGATAATCAGACCGAAAAGCAGGGTGTAAAGATCATTGAGTCTATGTAGATCCGGGAACAACATATTAAACAGAGGCTGGGTAATACAGGCGCAAGTCACCAAGGAGATGATATAGAGCTGGAGGTCATTGGTATATTTCAGGCCCTGGGTGATGAAATAAGCAAACAGAGGGAAAGACAACGCGCCCAGGGATCTCATGATCAATTCATGTTCCGGGAAAAAGAATATGGCCGAATGGTCAATCACCATTGTGATGAAGGCAATAAGTTTAATCATTTTGATGATCCCAAACTTATGGTGTATGAAATCAATCTGAAAACACAAAAAGAAAAAGCGATTGTCACAATGGGCAAACCGACATATGTGACGATGTCACTGATAAACAGGGCAAGGTCAAAGCCTTCGGGTAAAGAGATCATTTTAAAGCCTCAATGACAGGCCCAGGGCAAGGGCGTTACATGAAAGTGCACCGATGATTAACGAGATACTTTTTGAGGTCAGGTCGGAGGTGTCGGTAATCTCGATATAATCGACTTGGCCCGGGTCAGAATCAAGATCTGTTACTGCAATTGAAGTTCTTTGGTAATACGCTTGGGTCAAAATATTAATTTGAGAAAAATCGGATGTATTAAAAAGATAGTCATCGACAACAAAGAACGCGTTTGCCTGATCCACCCGGTAAAGATCCACCTGGCCGGTCTTTGTGACAGCTGCATATGATTCGGTATTTGAAAGAAGTATTAAAACAAACAAGACACCGATTGAATTGAAACGGGAAGATCCAATCCGAAGGGCTGATACAATGGCCCGAATAATGATGCCCAGGAGCAACGAAATAACGACCAGGCCAAA
>NZ_KB893028.1 GCF_000373985.1 Desulfobacter curvatus DSM 3379 | reverse complement strand
GAGTGTCTATTATAATTTTGCGACAAAATAATTTTAGATGTCGCTCCGCCCCCCTGATATCATTGATAATAAATTTTGATGCGTCAGCGCTGTCTCAAACAAAATTGAACCGGAACCTTCTAATACAATTACCCACTCATTCTCATCTTGATCATACCACCCGAATTCAGGTGAGCTATGGCCCAGGGAAACAATACGTTCGATCCGAATGTTTTCCTTTTTTATCAAATCCTTAAAGTGTTCATAAGGCAATTTATCAGGAATATCTTCATACAGGTTAGCCATTAAAAACTCCACTATTGAATTTTTAAAAATTTTTACTTTTAAGCATAGCTGAAAGATTGGTTCATTGTTATGTGTACCCTATAAATGAAAAAATCAATAATCAAATTTGTCCCACAAGTTTTGAAAATTGTATTCAAGATCGGGGTAAACTGAACATTTCTGTCCCTGGCTTGACAAACCCGCCATAACAAGCGTATTTGCTTTGCTATTATTTAAATGATTACAAAAAAAATAGGTGGAATATATTATGAATCTACACCACTGGTGGCTGGCCATCCGTCCCAAAACCCTTCCGGCAGCAGCTTGCCCGGTTTTTGTCGGTGCAGCCTGCGCTATCTCTGATCACAAGTTTTCAGCACTGATGTTTGCAGCGGCCCTGGCAGGGGCTTTATTGATCCAGGTATCCGTAAATCTGGCCAATGATTATTTTGATTTTCTGCACCACATTGACACCCCGGACAGGAAAGGTCCCAAGCGTATGACCCAAAGTGGCCTGATCCCCCCTGAAACCGTTCGAAATGCATTCATACTGACCATGCTGGTGGCCTCGGGTTTAGGCGCCTTTTTAATTATTAAGGGCGGCGTTGTGATCCTGTATATTGTAATCGCTTCTCTTCTCGGGATTATCTGTTACAGTGCCGGTCCTTTTCCCATTGCGTCCAACGGCCTTGGTGAGGTGTTTGTGTTTATTTTTTTTGGGCCTGTGGCTGTGCTCGGCACCTATTATCTCATGGCCGGATGCGTGACTCCGGCGGTATTCATTGCGTCTGTTCCTGTGGGCCTTTCGGTCACATCAATTATCGTGGTCAACAATCTGCGGGATATCGTAACAGATGCCAACGCGGGCAAGAGGACCCTGGCCGTGATCCTAGGCCCCTGGCGTACCAAGGTTGAATTTGTGTGCCTGATCTTTTTCTCTTTTTTAATTCCCTGTCTGATGTTTGCCTCGGGGCGCTGGTCCTGGGCCATTTTATTGCCCCTGGCCGTTTTCTGGAAATCCTACTCTCTATTTAAAATCATTTTTGAACAGGATGGAGAAATTCTTAATCAGGCACTTGCAGCCACGGCAAAGCTTGCGCTGATGTTCAGTGCGCTTTTTAGCATGGGGATCGTGATTGGATAACAGCTTGTATTCAGCGCTGACGCATCAAAATTTATTATCAATGATATCAGGGGGGCGGAGCGACATCTAAAATTATTTTGTCGCAAAATTATAATAGACACT
>NZ_KB893027.1 GCF_000373985.1 Desulfobacter curvatus DSM 3379 | reverse complement strand
GTGTCTATTATAATTTTGCGACAAAATAATTTTAGATGTCGCTCCGCCCCCCTGATATCATTGATAATAAATTTTGATGCGTCAGCGCTGATACTACACCTGTAAGCTTGACAAACTCTATTCGTTGAGTTAGCTTCTCAATATGTAATTCATATTAAGAAGCCCAAGGCTTCTGGGAGATCCTTAATGGTGCCAGCCATTAAGGATTTTCTTTTTTGGGCGGCTTATTAGCTTAAGATTGACCCTCCGCTAATTTATTTAAGGTTAACTATAACCCTTGCTTTTCCACCCCTCTTCTCCCACCTCTAAGGTCTGATAATATATATGGTGTAAACTTTGGAATAATAAAAGACATGCATACATAACTATGATGGTATGCATGAAAGGTATGTAATATCAGCTATAATAGCATTGATATTTATATGTCAAGAAATATTTAATTATTATTATAAAATTAAATAAAGAGGGTTTTCCGGTCTTGAAAAAGTTGATTTCACTATTCAAAAATCGCGAGTGACGATTAATTCAATTCATAAATATTTAAAAATCATTATTTCTGTTTATTCCTCTTTAATTACCTTTATTTTTCTTTAAAAACCTGAAAATTAACAAAAATAAATGAAAATCAAGATTAGTATATGAGGGTAGGGGGGCAGGACATGCAAAGTAGGCCCACTTTTTCAAAGGGGTCTACTTTGCGTCCTGCCTTATTCGCTCTGCTCAACGGAAACTTATTCACTCTGTTCAACGTAACAAGCTAAAATTCTTAAAAAACATTTGCGTATCAACATAAGACCGATCATAATATGTCACCCCATGAGAAGCCTTTTGTTGCCATTATTTAGTGTCTGAGGAGTGGCTTCTATGCTTGTATTTTAACCGCCACCTCTTGTGCTAAAAAATTTTTTATTGAAGTCAACGATTATAAAATCTTTTTGGTCGGTTTTATTTTGAAGGATTTTATAGAAACGAGCATCGCCTGTTGTTTAAAGCCTATGTATGAATTGTAATGAGTGAAATAATTAGCCATAGATGAAATAATTGTAACTTCATAACAATTCGTCACAATTATTATTTTTTATTTATACCAAATTATTTGGTTCTATTGAAACAGCTTATTTATAGGTGTTTGGGGCTGATGCCAACTTGGCATAAAATTATAATAACCTGAATTATTACTATTTGGTATGAATTCTGCTGTATGGGGTATTACATGGCTTTAATGCTTTTCAGTGTATTGATTTAACAGTACTTTTTTATTAATCCGTACTTATTGAGACGTTGCATATTTTTTACAATGGAATCTGAGATCACTGAAATTTTGGAGGTTCTTTATGCCGTTTTAAAAATTATTGAAACGTCAGTTGATGAAGATTCCCCGGATCTCAATCATGATGTCAGGGATAGATTTGTAGATATCCAGTCATGACCCCCAGTGAAACTGGGGGCTTGATTGTTAACCGCTCAAAGCGGTCTTTTAAAAGCGCCTAAAGGCGCGGTTTAATCAAACAAGTTC
>NZ_KB893026.1 GCF_000373985.1 Desulfobacter curvatus DSM 3379 | reverse complement strand
ATTGGGTGTATGCTCTAAAAATTAGACTTTTTCGACCGATTTTATTGATTTTTAAATTTATAAAATTCAAAATGGGAACAAGCGAAATCCAAGATCAATTTGAAAAAAAAGTTTTAATGGGAATCGAAAAAGCGTATCCGAATCAAAAAAACGGAAAAGTCTTACTGCCATTCAAAAGATTATTTTTTATAGGACACAAATCACATAACGTTGCTGGCAACGTAAAACCACAGTTTGAACTATGATTAAAAAGGATTACAATGGACACGGATTCATATATGCATAGCCTCTTGGTGGCCAATCCCTTGAGAGAGTCAATCCTTCGTGCAACGATTGAGACAATACAGCTTCCACTCGGCAGCCGCGGATTAGATGCGGGGTGTGGCGTCGGTCTTCAATGCTTACTGTTGTCCGAGGCGGTGGGAGGCACTGGGCATGTCACCGGGCTCGATGTATCCCCGGAGTTCCTGAATCGTGGCGAAGAAATTGTGAAAGAGGAGGGTCTGTCAGAACGGATTTCATTTCAGGAAGGGGATGTTGGCAATATCCCCTTCGACGATAGAACCTTTGATTGGGCATGGAGTGCCGACTGCATTGGATATGGCCCTTGGGAACCGCTGCCTTTAATGAAAGAGTTGGCACGTGTTGTAAAACCTGGTGGTATTGTAGCAATCTCTGGCTGGTCTTCGGAAAACTTGCTGCCCGGATATCCTCGGTTGGAAGCCCGTCTCAGAGCGACATCTGGTGGCATTGCTCCATTTATACATGGGAAAAAACCAGAGACGCACTTCCTGCATGCACTGAGTTGGTTCCGTGAGATAGGGCTAAAGGAACCCGATGCAAAAGTATTTGCAAACAGTTTCTATGCCCCGCTTAGTCGCGAAATACGCAATGCCTTGGTGGATCTTTTTAATATACGTTGGCCGAATGTTGAGCTTGAACTGTCATCCGAGGACCTGTCAGAATTCCGGCGGCTATGCCAGCCGGATTCACCGGATTTCATTCTGAATCTTTCAGATTATTATGCATTTTTCACACATACACTATTCTGGGGTAAAATTGCCAAGTAAATTCTCTGGAAAGGAGAATGAATGGCAACCCAACAACCGAATCCACACGGATGTGAGTTCCGCTACGCTTCACTCACACCGGTGATTCAGAACTTTATAATAAAAAAGATACCATAGATGATTATTCCATCAATATTCGGATTTTTATGTTTGATTCTCGGAATTACTTTTATCATTTATGGAATCCGAAATGGATTTTTTAAGAAGGATATACAAAGCAGTCATTCTGGCTCTCGTGTTTACGGAAATCAAGCGGTAATCATGGGAATTATATACATATTAGGAGGATTTTTTTTATTGTGGGGGACATATATTGTTGTTAACTCTTTAATTTTAAAATACGACATTAAAATTTTCTAATGATAAATTATAATCGGGATAGGACTCCCCATCACTGAGGAGCCCTCCCACACCACCCGGCATACGGATCTCGTACCAGGGCGGTTCGGCTGATTTTATGAAT
>NZ_KB893025.1 GCF_000373985.1 Desulfobacter curvatus DSM 3379 | reverse complement strand
GATTTTTCCTTTTCGGATGATTTAATAAGTACGGATTGTTCGATGTGTCATCATATTCTCGGGTCGCTATGAATGATCCATGGCGGCATAAGGGATGATTTCGGAATAGCCTATAGTCCATGCCCCATCTTTCCATTACTAAAAATGCGGGAATGATTCTCTGAAAAAATGGTAGAATTGGGTCTTGTGGGTCTGTGTGATAATCGCTGAGTTCTTTGTTTGTACTGTTTTTTCATATCGTTTCCTGTAATGGTCCTGATTGAAGCCCCCAGGCAAGACAGCCAGGAAACCGCCTATTCAAAACCAGTGATCAGCCGGTTTCTATCCCGGGGAAAGGGCGGCATCATGCAGACGCTTTCTTTAATTCTTCCCGGATAACCTTTCGCAAAAGACTCTCAAGGCTCGGCTGGTCCGCTTGGTCTTCTGCAATAACTCTTTTTAGACTTTCATTGATCAGGGTCTGGTATCCCTTTTTCCCTGCTTTTGATTTGAAATAACCAATAACCCCGGCATCCAGCATAATGGTAATTCGTTGTTTTTTTTCTACCGGCTTTAGTCCCCGACGAAAAACAGCCCTATCAAAATCAGCCTGTGTAACTTCCGGGTATTCATCATCCATAGAGGTTTTTGAAGTAGAGTCTTTGTTCATTTTTTGTTGCCTTTCTCATGGATATCATTCTGATTTCATCGGTGCTTTCAGTATGTACGATCACCACGACACCGTCCAATAAACCGATAGTTACAAACCGTTGTTCACCATAATCCATGCGGGTGTCTTCAAAGGTGAACGTAGCCCCGGCAAAAACCATGTGGGCTTGGACGAAGTCAAGGCCATGTTTGACGATGTTACTTTGCCGTTTCCTTTCATCCCATATGATTTTCATGATTCAATTATATACATATAATTATACATATACAAGTTTTTCTTATGCTTTCTTTCTGTCAGCCAGAAGAACATTATCGGCATTCGAAATCCGGGCCGATTAAACAAAGCCTCATGCAAAAACAATGGTAATTATATCCTCAAAGAAAGCTAAATATATTTTGCTTCAGGATCACAAAGCAAATTCATGATCAACTTAATTATCGTATCTTTCTGATTTCTGACAGATTCGGCCACCTGATACGTCTTTTTATCGGCGGCAGTTGTTGCAAATTTTGCAACAACTAAATCCCGAACACGTTCGCCGGTTTTAAGAATATTCATTAAATGTCGGCTTATGCCTGATTTATCCACCCCAAACAGTTCAACCATTTGGGTTTGGGATAACCATATAGTATCATTTTCAAAGCGGGCCCGTATTTCTGTTTGACCGTCCTCTGCCTGATAAATTTCAATTTGTCCGGCCTCATTCATCGTTTAAGCCTTTTTCCTATTGGCCATAAAAATGACATTATCAGCGCTTGCAATGAGACTCGAAAAACCCTAAACGATTGGTTTGCCTGGGAGGGGGATCTTTGTTTGGATTACATCAGTGAAAACTTTCTTAACACTACAGCGACACTTGAACACCTAACTCTTTAGCGAGAGCCATCGTTCTTTTTCTATGGCTTTCATACGCAATGTCGTTACGTTTGA
>NZ_KB893024.1 GCF_000373985.1 Desulfobacter curvatus DSM 3379 | reverse complement strand
TAGGTATAATATTGTGTGCCGTCTTTCCGGCTTTTGATAGTCGTCCTTCGTATATACATGGAGCTGATTATGCGCACAGTTACAATAGAAAATCAACAATTATTTAATTTTATGGCACTACATTCGCCATGATTAAAAAATCTCTACGTAACGTGCTGAAATTATAGTAAGCTACTTTACGTAGGGCCATAAAAACTAAGGAATAATGGGCGTTTTGTCGTTTTTTTTCGAAAAAATAGGTTAGTGAGGAGAATCTTTTAAAAAATGAAAGGATTACAAGAGATCAACTCCAAATTATTTTTACAGATGACTCATCGACGATACGAAAGGGTGTGTCACGTGCTCTGAAATCAGCAGGGTTCTCAAACATTACAGAATTTGAAAATGGTTCTCAAACGCTTCAACATTTAGAAATTAATTTTGGAAACGGTGAACAGAACTTAAGTAAAGTTGTTCTCATAAGCGATATAGAAATGCCGCAAATGGATGGACTGACGTTATGTAAAAATGTGAAACAGAATTCAAACCTCAAAAACATTTTTATCATCATGTTTTCAAGTTTAATTAACAAACAGATGATTGCAAAGTGTAATGCCGTAAAAGCTGACAATTATGTCACCAAACCAGAAACCAACCAACTAATTCAATTGCTGGATGAACTATGTATCGGTTCTGAAGATTAGTAAATGTAGGGCGAGACCTTTGCCTATTATTTAACCCCGATGCCTTCATTTACGGCGTTGACTGTACTTCTTTGATGTTAGATTCCAATCTTATTAACGTATAAAGTGAGCCCAGTATCTCATAGTAACGTATGATCAGGACTGAGGATTTAATAACACCGAAAGTGTTTTTGTTTAATGCCTGTAATCAAACACATAAAAGTTTTAATTTCGGATATAGTTAAATCCGCCGTCCTTAGAGCCAAAATCGATGTTATTCAGGGCCACTACACCTAAGCATTTGGGTTCATTCTTCACACTTTCTTCATAATAGCGATGCTATCGTGCCGCATAACACATGAATGCATAATAGTGGGGCACATTTCTCAATGGCACGAATATCTATCAAATCCGCCGGAACACGATTTATGATCGTGTTTCGATTGTCTTTGGTTTCCATTATCTGTTTTGCTTTGATGCGGGGGGTGCTGCTGGTTCGAGCCTGGCCTCACGTTGATAATTTTTCATCGGCCTGGCTTTACATTTTCGGTCTGGGGCTGATTTATGACATTGCTTTTATCAGTTATTTTTATATCCCCTTTGTCATTTTTTTTCTGTTTCTGCCCAACGGATGGTTGAGAAACTCAAGAGCCATAAGATATTTGATCCAAGGCGGTGTTTTTCTGTTTCTTTATGGGCTTGGTTTTTCCATGGTGGCCGAATGGTTTTTCTGGAGCGAATTTGGTGTGCGGTTCAATTTTATCTCCGTGGACTACCTGGTATACAGAAGGGAGGTTACCGACAATATTTTAGAATCCTATCCGGTCGTTACCATTTTGACCGTTCTTTTGATCCTAACCGGCATTGTGTTTTATTTTATTCGTCCTGCAATTTTAAAAAATCTTAACGCAACAGAAAGCTTTAAAAAAAGAGTGATCATTGCAGGGAGTCTGCTCATGCTGCCCTTGCTGTCGTTTTTCCTGATCGATCAATCCCAGCGCAGTTTTTCCGACAACAACTATGTCAATGAACTGGCGTCCAACGGGCCCTATCAACTGTTTGCCGCATTCCGGAACAACCGGTTGGATTACCGGCGGTTTTATGTCACCGGAAACGATCATGATCTGTCTGCCCGATTAAAAAAGCAGGTAATAGCAGACGATAGGCAACCCCAAAAAGCAGACTATGATATCGGCAGGACCATCAAGGCGCAAGGTCCCGCCAAAAAACTCAACGTCATGTTGATAACCGTTGAAAGTCTGAGCGCAAAATATTTGACCCGGTTCGGACAGACACACGACATCACACCGTTCATGGACAAGTGGTTTAAACAGGGACTGCTGTTTACCCGTTTTTATGCGACTGGCACCCGCACCACCAGAGGTCTGGAGGCCATTACCCTGTCCATTTCCCCAACGCCGGGAAGGTCCATTGTCAAACGGCCGGATAACAGCCACATGTACAGTCTTGGGAAAGTATTCAAAGATTTAGGATACGACACGGCTTTTCTTTACGGTGGACGTGGCTTTTTTGACAACATGAACGCCTTTTTTGGAGGAAATGGCTATCGAATTGTGGATGAGCCTTGCCTGGACAGCGAAGAGATTACATTTAAAAACGCCTGGGGAGTATGCGACGAGGATATCTTCAACCGGGCCATTCGTGAGGCCAACCAGTCATACTCGGCACAAAAACCCTTTTTCTTTCACATCATGACAACCAGCAACCACCAGCCGTTTACCTTCCCTGAAGGCAAAATTAATCTGACACCCGGAGAAGGCCGGGGCGGCAGCGGGCGGCTTGGCGGAGTGAAATATACCGATTACGCCCTGAGCCGGTTAATGAATCAGGCAAAAAAACAGCCGTGGTTTGATGATACCGTATTTATTGTCGTGGCGGATCACTGCGCCGGCAGTGCAGGGAAAATAGGCCTGCCGGTAAAAAAATACCATATCCCGCTGTTTATCTATTCGCCAAAGCATATCCGGGCAAAAGAGGTAGATACCCTGGCATGTCAGATTGATCTGCCCCCCACCCTTCTGGCTTTGTTGAACATTTCCTATGACAGTTTCTTTTTCGGGAAGGATATACTATCTCTTGGCTTTAAAGGCAGAGCCCTGATCGCCAATTACCAGAAACTGGGGCTGCTCAATAATGAAGAACTCCTGTTTTTGTCTCCGGGAAAGCAAATCAATCGGATGGGCCTGGGTCAAGAAAATTCCGTCCTTGAAAAAGTATCCAAGGATTATCCCGGAGTCAGAGACCTTATGGCATATTATCAGGGTGCGGATTATGTGTTCACCCACCGGTTGAATCGATGGAGCAGGCCTTTGAAACATCTGGCACAAAGCCAAGGCGCTTCTCTGGATCAAAACATAAAAAAAAGACCGGGACAAAAACGGTTGGCTGCATGTTGGCTATATTATCTTTTATGTTCGGATAAAACTTAAGTGTTCAGAATTCCAAGGACCTTTTCTAACATAAAATTTGTTATTTACCCGGTATCCGGTTATTCTCAAAATCATAGGACCGTTACGGAAAAAACTTGAGATGCATATATTAATAGTGGACGATAATACAGGGTTGTTGGACCAGCTGAAAACCGCTTTAACAAAAAAACGATACGCGGTGGACGTTGCTGAAAACGGAGAGCAGGCATTGGACAAAATATTTGATATCCCCTATGACCTGATTCTTTTGGATATCATGCTCCCCCGAATGGACGGACTGAGTGTACTCAAAGAGGTCCGTAACGCAGGGATGGACATGCCCATTCTCATGCTGACGGCGCGAAGCGATGTTCAGGACAGGGTTAAAGGGTTGGATTACGGTGCGGATGATTACCTTGCAAAGCCCTTTTCCATGGCGGAACTCATGGCCCGGATTAGGGCAATGCTCCGACGGAAAGGGAACAGAAACCCGATACTGGAAGTGGGGACGGTTCGTCTGGATACGGTCAAACGAATTGTCTTTGTGGATGGCGACCAGATCCATTTGACCGCCAAAGAGTTTTCAATCCTTGAATTTCTTTTGCATAACAAAGGCAACGTGGTGTCGCGGTTCAATCTTGCCGAGCATATCTGGGGAGAGGAGTTTGACCCCTTTTCCATGTCCAATTATGTGGATGTCCATATCAAAAATCTTAGAAAAAAACTTACGGCACACGGGGAAGAACCTGTCATTAAAACCATCCGGGGCATCGGTTTTATCATTGACGAGCAAACATGAAGATCCGAAAAAAAATAACCATATGGATTTCCGGGGCTGCCCTTTTTTCCACCTTGGCATTTTCATCTCTTATTTTTTTTGAACTGACGGAGGAACCGTTCAAGCTGATCGACAAGGAACTCGTGCATATGGCAACGGTTCTGGCCCAAAGGATCAAAGAGAACACAGATCACCAAAAGGCGTTAAACCTGAACGATATGCCGTATGATCCGGACGAATACTGGATTGTGGCAGAAAATGATCAAAAAAAAGAGCTTTACCGATCAAAACTGACGGAATTTACCGATCTTTCCACGCCGAGTGGCAAGGACAAATTTCTCATCGAAAAACATATCCCAAGAACCCGGATCTGGTTAAAACAGGATCGCAATGATGATGTCATGTTCAGGGGAATGGTGGTTCAAAAAGAGATAAACGGCGGATTTGTCGAAATTCGTATTGCAAAACCCATTGAAGACCTTGAAGAAGAATTAATCAGGCTCGGCATTACCATCGGGATCAGTCTTTTTCTCTGTGCACTGGGGATTTTTATTTTAAGCTATATCCTGGCAGGCAGGATATTAAGGCCGATCTCAGCCATCATACATCAATCCAGGGAGATCAGTGAAAAATCCCTGGATCAACGGATTCCCCTGGGCAAGACAAAAGATGAACTCTATGAGTTGTCTGTGGCATTAAATAAAATGTTTGACAGAATCCAGCACTCTTTTCTGCGTCAAAAAGAATTCATCGGCAATGCATCCCACGAATTAAAAAGTCCCATCACCCTCTTGATGCTGGCCCAGGAAGATATGCTCATCAATGAACATTTGTCTTCGTCGGCAGAAGAGAGCCTGATAAAACAACTTGAAACAAGCCGCCGCATGAGCCATCTGGTTAAAAACCTGCTGGACCTGTCCAGAATGGAGCAGCAAGATCAATTGCACACAAAAAAAATAAATCTATCCGAACTGATCAAAAGGGTTCTTGATGATTATGGCGATATGCTGGCTGAAAAACAGATTCATGTCCACAAGCAGATTGACACCCCCTGTTCGATGATGGGAGACCCGGAAAAATTATTTCGCCTTTTTGTTAATCTCATTGATAATGCCATTCGATACAACCTGCCTAAAAAGGGCGTTATAGAAATCAGCTTGACCCAATCCCGGACCATGGCCCGCGTTGAAATTCTAAACACCGGCCTTAAAATCCCGGAACAGGATCTTCCCCGTTTGTTTGAGCAGTTCTACCGTGTTGAAAAATCAAGATCCCAAGCCCTGGGTGGATCAGGGCTTGGTCTTGCAATTGCCCGAAAGATTGTCAGTCTTCATAGCGGCACCATCGCTATCCAAAATGCCCCGAACCGAATGATACAAATTATGGTTGAACTGCCGGTTTAAAATTAAACCCGTTTTATTGAATCCATATTTTACCACGCCAGCAGCACCCCGCCCCGCCACCTTTGTTGATTCTCCAGGCGGCTTTGAAGTATCTTATCCTCCCGGCGAACCTGCATAACTGAGACCTTTTCGGCAAGTGTCTTCGCCAGCAAAGCCAGAGGCCGATCATAATCGCCGGTCTCCTTTGCCGTTAAGACCAGACCGGCCAGGCTGCGGCCTTGCTGCTCTTCTATGGTTCCCGCCATAAGAGGGCACCTCTCAACGCCATTAACTTCTACACCGGTATCCCAAAGGCGGAACACGAAACGATGGTCGCCGATGATGCGGATAAGGCGCAACCGTTCCATTCTGCCGTCGTGAAACCGGGGCAGGACCGGCAGGTTTTCAACCGGTGTGCCCGAGGAAAACATCCCCAGGACACTTTTCAGGTCCAAGTGCCCGGGCTGACGCCAACCTTGGGCCTTAAGCACACCGGCCAGTCTGTCAGGCGGCCCGGCCCACTGGACAATGAGGGGCTGTTCAAGTTCCCCTTCCATGTCAATACGTTCGGCAGGCAGATCCTGCCATCCACGGGTCTGCCAGGAAGAGAGGGCCAGGGATTTGACCTCAAGGCGGGGCGCATAAAGCAGCAGGTCCTTCTCGTGGCGCTGGGTCACATGCCGGCTCCCGGCAATGATTACAACCAGGATAACCGCCAACGAGAGCAAACGGTTCGGTACCTTTTCGTCCGCCACCCTGAGCCAGGCGATTCCCATAAAGGCTGTCCAGCTGATGCCGATGAAGTAGCCGGCCAGGACATCGGACAGCCAGTGCGCGCCCAAATAAAGACGGGAAAAACCGATCATAAAGGAGATGAATAGCCCCCCTGAAAATAATCCCAGCCGCCAGGTTCCCGACAATTTTTCGGCCAACAGGATGGCAAGAAAGCTGTAGAGAACCACGCTCATGGTGGTGTGGCCGCTGGGAAAACCGTAACTCGAAGCCCCATGGTATATCTCCACCGGACGCGGCAGATGAATGATCCATTTGAGCAGCTGAACCCCAATCACCCCGCCCAGGGCCGTCAGCACCCAAAATCCGGCTGTGCGGAAGCACCGTCGGACAAGGAGAACGATCAGGACTGCGCAGGCCAGGGATATATTCACAACGGCATCGCCCAGTTCGGTTATGGCGATAAAGATCCTGTCCCCCCACACGGTCCGCAGAGACTGAAAAAAATGGTAAACGGCCTGATCCGCGACCACCATATCCCGGGCCATAACATCCTGCAGGACGGCCAGGAACGCCCAGCACGCCATAAAAAACACCAGAGACAAAACCGCCGCGGGCAGTGCCTCTGCCCTGCCTTGGAAAAGCAGAAAGGAAAAAAAACGTTGAACCGGGCGTAAAACAACATGAGCAGACGGTTTCATGGTGGTCCATTGTTTGAAATCGTCAAACCAGACAGGGCCTTTCCGGACAACCAGGAAGGCCATCCGGCGCGCCCCCCAGATCACCGCCCAAACGCCTGCGCCCAGGATAAAAACAACCACGGCCAGACGACTGCTGACCGCCCCGGCCATGGCAATGGACGAGCCGAAAAAAACACCGGGCAGGATATAGACCAGGGCCCATCCGATGGCTGAAAGCACATTGACCAGGGTAAAATGCATGGGCGCCATACCCAGCATCCCGGCCACCACAGGTATCACCGGGCGCACCGGTCCCACAAAGCGGCCGAACAGGACCCCCTTGCCCCCGTGCCGGTGAAAGAACGCTGCGCCCTTGTTCAACATTTCGGGGTAACGGGAAAAAGGCCAGATAGAGGCCAGCCGTTCCTTGTAGTGATGTCCCAGCCAGTAGCTGACGCCGTCTCCTGCCACAGCTCCGGCCATGGCCAGGATCAGGACAGGCCAAAGCCCCAGGCTGCCCGAGGCCACGACCGCGCCCACCCCGAACATGATCACCGTACCGGGCATCAGCAGCCCGATCAAGGCCAGGGACTCGGAAAAAGAGACCAGGAAAACGGCGACGTAGGCTAACATGGCGTGCTGGGTAATAAAACTCAGGAATGTGTTCAGATAATGGTGCATGGGATTTTTTCCTTTGCATCGGTTTTGATGAGTTGAAGCAGCCGACAGGTGATAGGGTTGATCGTCCGAATCAACCGTTTGTTTAAGGGCATCAAAAATATTGGAGCCAAGTCCGTGAATCCGGCGCTTAATAAGCTATCCACAAGGTTCCCCGCCAAGCCGTCGTTGGCGCCATGTATTAAGGGCAAGGCCCACCATAGCCAAAGCTGCAAAGGCTGCACCCGTATAGAAAGCAAAGGCTGCACCGAAACGATTCCACAACAGCCCGGCTGCAGCACTGGCGATCAACATGGCGATGCCGCCATCCAATCGTAAAATCCGGATTTTTCCGGCATGACACCTATGGAACGGCGAATGGCAACGGCGTTCTCAGCCGGATCGCTCCCCAGCACACGGATACGGCCGCTTTGCCGGGAACACAGCCCCAGAAGGGAGAAGATGGTGGTAGATTTGCCGGCTCCGTTCGGCCCCAGCAGTCCATAAATTTCTCCAGACGCCAGGTGCATATCAATGCCTTTAAGAATTTCTTTGCCTTCGACAGTTAATCGAAGGTTCTCTATACTGATCATGGCATAATACTCCTATTTTATTCTCAAACCGGTAGCCGCAATGGCCGCCGCACAGGCGAATTTCCTCAATGTCCCGTTGGTCAATCGGGAAAACCTTGCAGGCATCGGGACGACACATCCCATAGACAAGACATTTACCCTGCTTTGTCAGTGCGGGACAGGTAAAAAGCAGATTGCAGCAGGTTCCGCATTGTCGGCAACTGCCCCGGCGGTTAAAAAGCTGGGTTTGAACGTATTGTTTTTTGAAATGAACCAGCCGAAAGCGCCGAATCTTTCCGATGCCGTGGAGAACAATGCGGCTGTCGGTGAAAACCCGGGCAACAGCGCCGGCCAACCGGTCAAATGAGGCCGTCAAAACGGAAGTCCGGCCGGCCCATCTATCTATATTTAAACCAAATGATTTCATATTTGTTCCTATTGTAATAACTGATAATCGTTTCAGACCCCGGATACCTTCTATGAAAGTACCAATAAGTTGTTATATTACTTTCATGTTTTGTTGTGGGGTTAAAGCCTGAGTGTTGATAGACCAAATCGGCCCATGGCTGTTATTGAATCCATATCTTCTCCGCCGTCAGTAGGAATACCGTCGTGACCACGGCAATGGCCACCCGGTAATAACCGAAGACTTCCAGGCCGTGCCTGGACAGGTAACGCACCATCCACTTCACGGAAACCAGAGCGGCGAAGAAGGCAACCGCCACCCCGACAATCAGCGAATAATGATCAAAAATCTGCAGCATCATCCGGCCATGTTTCAAAACATCGTACGCCGTGGCGGCCCCAAGCGTCACAACCCCCAGCAAAAAGCTGTATTCAACGGCCGCCTCCATGGTCAGGCCGACCAGCAAACCGCCCATAATGGTGATCAGACTGCGGCTGACACCCGGCCACATGGCGATGCATTGGGCAAAACCGATGACTAATGCCATTTTCCAGGTCATATCATCTACCGGGATGCAGAATCGTTTTTCCTGAGACGTTCTTCGATTACGCCGGCTCACAGCCAAAATGGCAATGCCTCCGGCCAGCCAGGCAGCCACGACTGGCCAGGGCCCGAACAAGTATGTTTTGATCGCATGATTGAACAATAGACCGATAACAGCCGCCGGGAGAAACCCTGCCGCCACGCTGATCAGCAAACGGCGCCCGCCGGCATCATTACCCGATATTCCCAGCACCATTTGTTTGAGCCGGCCAAAGTAGAGCCAAAGTACGGCCAAAATCGCCCCAACTTGAATGCAGATGGTATACGCATCCAAAGCGTCCTTGACTTGCAGCCTTTGGGCCGGAGATAAATACGGATTCCGGCTGATGCCCAAAATTTTTTCCGCCAGTAACAGATGACCGGTGGAACTGACCGGCAGGTATTCGGTCACGCCTTCGACAACCCCCAAAACTATGGCCTGGGGGGTTGTCATGATCTTTTGCTCAACCGCCGCAGCATTGCTTCCGGATAATCCCCGGGTATTTGCAATGGAAAAAAAGAGCGGCAGAATCGCCATAGCCGAGAGGGCGATGGCGAAGATTCGTTTATCCATGGGCATGACCGCCCTTTATTTGTGACGGCGTAGAATTCAATGTATCAATGACTGTAAGCAATGAATGAAGAGATTCCTGACAGGCAACGCTATCCTGATGGAATGCCCGAAGCTGCCTTAGAACGGTATCAATTGCATCATCGACCTCCGCCCACTTTTCTTTGTTCATGCGCTTGAGTGCGCCGGCCGCATTGTCCCAGGCAGTTTCCAGATCTCTTACCTTTGTTTTTGCGGCGGACAGATTTCCGGAATCAACGAGTTCAAGGGTGGCCACGGTTATCGTTTTGAAAGGCGATAAGTCCCCCAGGGGCCGAAGATCTGATGCCGAAGTTTGTCCCAGGGCCTGTGTGGCTTCGGCTGTGGTGGAGATTTGGAGCCCGGCACGAAGCCAATGGTATCCGCCCCAGCAAATAAAAACCAGCGAGCTCAAAACCACCACAACCTGGGCGAACACAGTTCTCGGGGAGGAATTGACTTTCTTGTCGCCATCATCATTTTTGACAATCATATCCCGTTTGGTAATCGTCAAAAAGATAACAGTAAACAATATGGCTGAAAGAAAGATCGCGCTTGTCAGTGTCGGACCTAAATCAAGCCCGCCGTTAGCAGTCGATTGAGACATGTAATCGCCAAGACATGCGCCGAGCGGTCTGGTCATAATGTAAATGATCCAGAAAGAGAGGATTGAATCAAGTCCTGATTTCCAGGCGACTGAAATGACGAAAACCAGGCAGCAGACGAGGATGCCGGTAACCAGGTATCCCAAACCAAGCCCTTCGGCCATAAGGTCGCCTGTAGCGGTTCCCAGGGCAAATGTAAAAAGGATGGCAATCCAGTAGAACGACTCTCTTCGTGCCGTGAAAATCGAATGAATGGAAAGTGTCTTTTCGAACCCATACCAGACCGCAAAGGTGACAGCCAAAGCCGCACTGAAAAAAAGTGTGCTTGTTTCAAGCGGGACCTGTAGTGCGTCGGTAAGAAGGTCGGTAACCAAGGTCCCGAAAATACTTATGAGCACAACCGTCAGCCAGTATATGCCGGGAACGTATTTAGGTGCCCGGTATTGGAAAACAAGAACGATCGTGAGCAAGACGCCCATGACGGCAGAGGTTCCGCCAAGACCAAACCCGAGACCCATATTAAGAAAATCCGCAGCTGTTTCTCCAACTGTCGTACAAAGCACTTTGATGACCCAGAAGTAAATGGTTACCTCCGGGACTTTACTCAGCAATTGTCCTAATTGCTTTTTTTCAAGGGAATTCATTACCACTCCTTTAAATTTATTTATTCCATTATGTGCAACAATGTGCCGGCCGGGGAACAATTCCCGTTTACAGTGAACTTGCTGGTGAATATACCGTACGGGAGTTTACTGGAACATTCGCTAAAGTTTACTTTTTGGTAAACTTCAGGAATAATGCCGCGAAGATGGGGAAGCCGGCAGAAGAAAGGTGAAGGTGGCGCCTTGGTCTGAACTCGTTACCGTAATATCACCGCCATGGGCATGAATGATGGCCATGGCCAGGCTGAGCCCTAACCCGTTTCCTGAAGTCGACCGGCTTTTGTCGCCGCGGAAGAAACGCTCGAAAATATGAGGGAGGTCGCTTTCGCTGATGCCGATGCCTGTGTCGGAGATTGAGACCCTCACATCCCCGGCGTCACTCTTGATTGTCACGGTTATGATGCCGCCATGAGGCGTATATTTGACGGCATTATCCAGGATGTTCGATACCACACGTTGAAGCCTCCGCCGGTCACCGGTGACCTTCGCCGCCATAGCAGGTTTATTCAGGCGGATATGAATGCGCTTATCCTCGGCTACGGGCATAAAGAGGTCAACCGCGTCTTCCACAAGTTCAATAAGGTCCAAAGAAACCGGATCAAAATCGAAATTGCCGGAGTCTGTCTTCGCGATTTCGAGCATGGTGCCGATAATCTCAATGAGATCGTCGCATCCGTCAATGACCGAAGCCATTGTTTCCTTATACTCGATTAGATTATCGTCTCCCTTGAGTGTTGTTTCAGCCATTCCCCGGATTCGGGTGATGGGGGTACGCAATTCGTGGGCGACATTGTCGGTGACCTGCCGCACCTCACTAAAAAGGATCTCGATCCGTTCGAGCATGGCATTGAACGCCCGGGCCAAGGCGGTTATCTCTTCCCCCTCATCACCCAGCGGCACCCTTCCGGCCAGATCGCTTCTTCCGATACCCGTTGCCGTATCCGTGATCCTTTGTACGCCTGCCATGGCCTTCCGGGCCAGCAAAAAACTGAGAAGGCCGCCGAGACTGCCCATGACCATGAGCGCAACGCCGAAGGTTTCTCGATATTTCTCCAGAATGAGTTCCTCGCTGTAAAGGGTCTTACCGACTTGAAGCACTTCTCCGCCACCGATCGGCATGGAGATCATTCTGATTTGAAAATCCCGTTCATCCTCTTCACCCTTTCGGCCATGCTCCTCTTCGGGCTTTCGCAGGTGGAACGTATAATACGCCGACCGGGTTCCCTGGGCCGCAGGTTTGCTGGGGATAGATAAACCGCTCTCCCGTAATTTACTCAAATCAGAGGATGCCAGGGGCGTTCCATCGGACGAAAGCAATCGGAAAAATACACGGCCCGAGCCTTGGGACTCCGCCTCGCGCTCGAACTCATACTGAAGCGCCGCAATGCCCTGTTGCCGATAAATTGCAGCAGATTCTTCTGAAGTAGTCAGGAGAGCCTTGTCCATCTGTTTCTGAAGGCGCAGGGCCAGGGACGCATAAACGACAAGGAACACCGCAACGGAAAGGGTGGTGAACACTCCAAGATTCAAGAAGGTCAATCGAAAGGTTGTCGTTTGAAAAAATCGGATGTAAATCGAGGCTGACAGCCAAGGTTGCATAAATTTATACGCCTCGGCCAATATGCGTCGAATGCTCTGCCAACGCATCTTTGCCATGTGGCGGAGTCTCGGAAGAAAATCACTCATCCCTTTCTTCCAGACTATATCCGACGCCCCGGACCGTGTGAATGAGTTTTTTTGCGAATGAACGGTCAACCTTGTCCCGCAGCCGGCATACCCGCGCTTCCACAACGGAAGTCCGGGGATCGAAGTTGTAATCCCAAACGTGCTCCATGATCATCGTCTTCGATACCACTTTCCCTTGGTTCCTCATCAAATACTCAAGCAATGCAAACTCCTTGGGCTGCAAATCTATGGATACGCCTTTCCGAAAGACCTTTCGCCTTGCCAGATCCATTTCGAGGTTGCCGACGGTGAGAGATGTCGGGTCATCCTCGCGGGTGGCCCTTCTGATGAGGGCCTGAATGCGCACGACCAGCTCAGAAAAAGCGAAAGGCTTTACCAGATAGTCGTCACCACCCGCCTGCAATCCTTTGATACGGTCATCCACCGATCCCCTGGCGCTTAAAACGATAACAGGGGTATGAACCCTGTTACGGCGCGCCTCATCAATCAACGTCAGCCCATCCAGTTTGGGGAGCATAATATCAATCACTGCAGCATCATAGGGCTCTGTCAATAAAAAATGAAGTCCGTCTTCGCCATTGGATGCGAGGTCCACGGCAAAGCCTTCTTGTCTCAGACCTTTTGAGATAAAGTGGGCGGTCTGTCCGTCATCTTCAACGATTAATACCCTCACGCCACCTCCCTGAAAGATTCCTGATTCATTTTTGTTCAGTTTTCAATTCGGATAGACAGGACGCCGGCCCGACCCGGTGTGAATCCACAGGGAAATCACTATATTCCGGTTGGATGCCATCATTGCCCAGGAGTATTGTCCGCCGTGAACGGCTTTTCCATTTGCGCCAATAAAAGAACACGATGCCAGCGCAGGCGACAACCAAAAACAGGGTGACCCAGCTCAAATTTTGCAGCACAAGCTGTTCGTTACGGCCGAACCAGTACCCCAAACCGGCCAGCAGCGACACCCATAGCCCCGCCCCCAGAACCGTGGCCGCGCAAAAGGAGAAAATATTCATTCGAGATAAGCCGGCCGGCAAAGAAATATATTGGCGGATTCCCGGCAGCAGGCGCCCGATGAACATGCTGATATGGCCGTGACGATTAAAAAAGCGATCGGCTTTTTCCAGGGACCCGGGGCTGACCAGCAGGTATCGCCCGTACTTTTCAAAAAACGGCCGTCCGAACCTCAGGGTAATCCAGTAGTTGAACAAAGCACCCAGCAGACTTCCCAGTGTTCCGCAGAGAAGGACCATGCCGATGTTCATTTTTCCCGTGGCCGCAAGATATGCGGCCGGCGGGATGACCACCTCACTAGGAAAGGGGAAGAAAGAGGATTCCAAAGCCATAAGCATCACGATACCGGAATATCCCCACTGCCCAACAGTATTTGCAAGCCAGGCGACAAATTGGTGAAACATCTTACACTCCTTTGATACGGTAAACATTATACCGATTTTTTTCAACCTATTGATTTCACAAGGTTCATGACTTTCAGATTGAATAAAACCAACCCGTTGGTCCAAATCGGTATAATGTATAGTAAAGTCATACCCCGAATCAGATCGACACGCTGCTGTTCAGGATACACTGATTGGATTAGTCCTCATGACCCCGGTCATTATCTTCCCCGGCATCACGATCCTCATCATCATCCCTGTGATCCCGCTCCATGGCCAGCACCTTGCCGGAACCGGCATCCACTTTTACGTCCATGACGGCCTTGTCGGCGGTCACCACTTCAATTCCGTAAACCAGAAAACCGTTTTCATCCTCAAGTTCCGTTTTCAAAACCCGGCCCTGAACAGAGGCCAGGGCTTGCTGAACAGCCTGATCCATCGAAATTTTTGCCATTGAAGGAAATTCGGCTTCAGACTGTTTTTCAATCCGGATGGTGCCGTTGCGGATCTCAGTTTTATCGGAACCGGCCAAACTCACCCCGGCCACTGCGATACTGAGGAATAATGTCCCGGCGCCAGCCATAACAATTAATCTTTTTTTCATGATGATATCTCCTGTTTTTAGATTACAGCGGCAGCGGTATCACCAGTCTAAGCCTCACGCTAGCCTGGCGGCTGCCGTTTTTATCAATATACTCTCACCATTATGAAGAAAGTATGAACAAAAAGAGGCCGAATTTTGCCGGTTTGTATAGAGAGGTTTTTCGAATTCGGGAAGGGCTAAGCCCAAAACCGAGGTACATAACCCACCACAGGATTGATCATCTCGTTTCTAAATTTTAATTTTTCCTGCAAATCTTCACGAAATCTTCATTTTAATGGTCTATTTTATAGGTGCGTCATGGATCTTTAAGTTTGTCGAAGAAAGGAGAACAATATGATTACAAAACGGATGGTCTCTAATTACAATAATTCTAAGTTTTCCTTTTGCTATTTTTAATCAATATTCCATATCGTCTCAAAAAGAGGAAGCGTTATGAAAAAAGTGTTCCTGATTTTAGTTTTGTTTTCATTAATTATGACGGGATTTTTTTGGCAAGTACTCCAAAAGGGCTTGAAAAAAGGGATAATACTCACAAAGGAAGTAGTATATTAATACAGGGTAATTCATATCCCCAATGGATCTCTGCTTTTTTCCTTTTAGCCTTTTTAAGTATCGACAGGTATTCTTTATCAAGCCATGCTTTATTCGATGTAAATTAAAAAAATACCTCCAAGGCAAAAAAAGACCAGATTGCTGACCCAGGCGGCCACCATCGGCGGCAGGATTTTGGAGTATCCTAGAGCGGTGCACAGTCCGAAAGCAAACCAATACAAAAAGCTGATGACTATGCCCACCCCGACCGCTACGGGCAGATTTTTTCGGGATAGGGAACTCATACCCGTCGCCGCCCCGGCCAGGGCCAGGATCACACTGATAAACGGAAACGCAAGCTTTCCATTCATGTCCACCCTGTAGGTTGTGGCGTCATATCCTTCTGCCGTAATTTGCCGGATATAGGCCCGAAGCTGAGACCAGCTCATTTCTTCAGATTGAAGAACCACGGCCCCTAAGTTTTTGGGGTTAATGCCCAACTGCAGCTCCATGGTTGGCAGATTCCGGACTATATAGTCTTTTTTTTCAGAGCTGAGTACCTGCTCGGTTACCTCTGTCAAGCGCCATTTTCCATCATGGTATTCACCGGTTTTGGCATCAACTCTTCGAAGTATTTTGGACCCCTTTCCCAGAGTGGTTGCAGTGATCCCCGCGATTCGTTCATGGACCGGGTCGAAAAAGTCAATATGAAGCATGCGTTGATCCGATTTAATCCAGATATCCGACCGTCTATGCGAAACGTTTTGGTTTCCCGACCTTTCTTGATTCCAGATATGATTGGAAAGGCCCATGGCCGACGGAACAACGGTTTCCCCCAGGAAAAATGCAGCCAGCGCAAGGACTGAGCCGGCAAGAAGCGCAGGCTTGATCAGGAAATATACAGAAATACCTGAGGCCTTCAGCGCCATCAGTTCTCTGTTCCGGTTCATGACGCCAAAGGTGTAGATTACTGCCAAAAGCAGGCAGGCCGGTGCAAACTGGACAACCATGAAGGGCAGCTTCAGCAGGACACACAACAGCCCCCGGGTCATGGTGACATCGGAATTAAAAAAGTCATCAATCCTGGACAGGTAGTCGATAAAAATAAAAATGGTCAGCAGAATGATCTGAATGATGCAAAAATATCTTGAAAATTCTTTGAGCCAGTATCTGTGCAGGCAGGCTTTCATAGAGACAGATCCTTTACGCCGTTACCACGGCCTTCCAGTCTGGTGTTGGTTTTCATACCAGACCTTTTTGCCGTGAATACGGCAGATGGACGATGACTTTTGTCCATTCGTCCATACGGCTTTCAGGGGTCACTTTAGAAAAATCCCGGTTTTAACAGTCATGGTCTCCCCTCTTTCCCAGCTGCTCATGCTGAGCGGGTGATCAGCCAGACCCCGCTGCAGATAACGGCAATTCCGATCCAGCGCGTCAGGCTGATGCTTTCCTGGAAGAAGAACCATCCGGCAAAAGCCGTGACAATGTAGCCGATGGACAGCAGAGGATAGGCATAACTGACCTCAACCCTGGAAAGCACCAGGAGCCAGACCACCACACTGATGACGTAACAGGACAATCCGGCAAGAATATAGGGACTTGAGGCCACGGCAAAAAAAATGTGGCTGCTGTTCTGCAGGGAAAATTCAAAGTAACCGATTTGCCTCATGCCCTGCTTGAGTGCCAGTTGGGCGGCCGCGTTCAGCAGGACGCCGAAAATAATCAAAGGAAGATAGCTGGTCATGTTTTTTCCTTTTAATACCGCCAGAACACATACCCTGTGGGACCGTTCTGGTCTTGAAAAACAGGGGTGGGAAGTTGGCTCTGCCATTGCGCCGCATGTCTGATTCGGGCAACCAAAACCGTCTTCCCGGGGTTTTTTCGAATCAGGTCGGCCGCGGCTTTGACATCAAGCTGCCTTCCATTGGCATCCGGGTATGTCAATCCGTAATCCATTTCACCGGCCCCGCCGAGTATATAGACATCGCTTCGTTTCAAATACCAGCAAACCGCCCTGAGCGAATTCTCATCGGAAATGATGATGTTGTCACGGGTAACGCTTTGCCTGTATTTTTCCAGAATAGGTCCGGGGGATTTGACTTCACGGGTCAGATCCGGAATGGTGAAGTGAACCATGAAAAAGAAAAACAGGGGGGCGGCCCCAAATAGAAGGAGCTTGCCCCGCAGATGACGGCTTTTTAAAGACCAGACACAGAGCAGCACAAAAAAGGCCAGGCCGTTAATGACCATTATCACCTTCCAGGATTCTCTGAAAGGCCGGAACCCGTCGAAGCCAAAAAACTGGACCAGGGGGAAGGCAAGCAGAAGGACTGCGAACAGCATGGCGGTTACAGCCGTCCCTCCCTGAAAAAGCCGGTTCGGCCCCGACGTTTTAAACAGGTGCCGGAGCCCGGACGCCATGAGAATGGCAAAGGGCGGAAAACAGGGCAGAATATAGGTGAGAAGCTTTCCCCTGGACAAAGAGAAGAACAAAAAAGGCAGGACCAGCCAGCAGAGGCTGACCCGCAGCAGCCGGTTTTTTGGATCGTCCCCGCTGAACTGGGCAGCGATCCCCCGGACAGCGGCCGGGGTAACAAATGTCCATGGAATGAACATCGCCGGAGCGGTTAAAAAGAAAAACCAGAAGGATTCGCGGTGCTGGGCGTTATCTGCCAGGAACCTGCGGATATGTTCGTTCCAGAAGAAAAAATGCCAGAAATCCGGTTCTTTTAAATGAATCATGATACCCCAGGGCGCGGCGACAATCACAGCCGTCAGGATCGGCAGCCAACTCATCCGGAACAGATCCTTGTATCTTCGTTCCAAAACCAGATAGGGGGCAAGAGTCAGTACCGGTACGGCCAAAGCAAGAAACCCCTTGGTCAGGAAAGCAAAACCGCAAAAAAGACCGGACACCAGGAGCAGTAACTTTTCCCGTATCGAACCCGGCACAGCTTCTGACGATAGAAAAAAACAGGCTACGGTGGCTGTCAGAAAAAATGAAAACAGATTGTCCAGTACAGCGGTATTGCCCACACCAAAAACCTCAAAACAAGACAGAAAGATCAGTGGGGCCAGCAGGTTGTAAAACCTGTCCTCTTCATCCTCCCGGCGGCCTGCATTGCGCATCAGCAAAAAGATCAGGACCGCGGACAGGCCGACAGAAAGCGCTGACGGAAAGCGCACGGCAAAGTTGTTCTCCCCGAAAGCTTTAAGGGATGCGGCATGAACCCAGTAGCCCATGACCGGCTTTTCAAAGTAGCGCAGCCCGTTGATATGGGGGGTAATCCAGTCGCCGCCTGCGATCATCTCCCTTGGTACCTCGGCATATCTGGTTTCATCCGGCACCACAAGATCTCTGACCCCCAAAGGCAGGATATAGGCCAGCAGGAAAAAAGAGACCAGCAGCAGGACGGTAAATTTGTTTATGTTGCTCATCGGGACAATTCCTCCAGGTGGGCGCAGGGTTCGGACAGAACATCCTGGCAGGAGATCCATCCCTCCCTGCCGGGCGCAGTCGCTTGAGTCATGTATGATATTTCAATCTCAGGGATGCCGGCATATACCTCACCCAAGGGGGCAAAGCCGATTTTCCGCTGCCCGGCGCGGCTCAAAAAATCATCGAACAGGTCCAGGCAGATGATGCCCTCCGCCTCGGCATGAATGGTCAGCACGTTAAACCGGCCGGGTTGAATCAAACTCAGCAGATGATCGTTGTAGTTTTCCGGCGTGCATTGCCGGCCCACCAGTTCATCATAGGTCGGCAGGGTGGTTGGGATCTGGGGGTGGCAATAGCAGCGCCGGTCTATTACCGGATAAAAGGGGGTTGTTCCCCGGCAGTTGGACTCAAACCGGAAGGGAAACTGTTCCAGAGCGGACAGGGCCTGCGGGGTGACCTTCCAGGCCGGGGCGGCAAAACAGTCCGGTGCCCTGCCGATGATCTTCTCCAGCAGTTCATACCCTTTGCGGATTTCTCTTGCAACGGCGGCCGTGTCCAGTTTTTCAACGTTAATCTGCCAGCGGTGGTGGTCCCAGGCGTGGAGTCCCACCTCATGGCCCTCTTTTGCAGCCCTGCACATGGGTTCAGGGCTCTTTTCGCCGATAACGGGTCCGGGGCACAGGGTTCCCTTAAGTAAAATGTCCCATCCGTAGAGGCCGGCAGCCTTTGTCCTGAACATTTTCACCAGAAAAGCCGGCCGCACCAGCCGCCAAAGGTGGCGGCCCATATTGTCCGGCCCCACGGAGAAAAAGAAGGTGGCACGGACCTGATGACGCGCCAGCAGGTCCAGCAGCGCCGGAACCCCTTTTCGGGTGCCGCGCAGGGTATCCACATCTATTCTTAAGCCGACCCGGGTCTTCATTCTTGAGTTTCCACGACAGCCACAGAGTTAAGGAAATATTCCAGGGTCTCTGCCACGGATTGTTCAAAGGGAACCGTTGGGGTCCATCCCAGTATTTTTTGGGATAACCGAATGGATGGACGCCGGTGCTGGACATCCTGGTAACCGTCCCCGTAATAGGTCCGGGCTTCGATGCATTCTGTACCGCTGTCCGGCGGGAACTGAGACCTTCGTGGATGTGCTGCGAATTTTTCTCTGAGAATGTCGGCAAGGTCGGCCATGCTGTATTCGTTATCCGGGTTGCCGATATTGAAAATTTGCCCGTTGCATTGGCCGTTTTTATCTTCAATAATTTTAAACAGGCATTCCACCCCGTCTCTGTAATCGGTGAAGCAGCGTTTCTGCAGACCTCCGTCCACCAGGCGGATGGGCGAACCCTCCACCAAGTTTAAGATAAACTGGGTAATCACCCGGGAACTGCCGATTCTGGCCGATTTGAGGGAGTCCAGTTTGGGACCGACCCAGTTGAAGGGCCGGAAAATGGTGAAGGGCAGTCCCTGGGTTTTCCCATAGGCCCAGATAACCCGGTCCAGCATCTGTTTGCTGCAGGAGTAAATCCAGCGCTGCTTATGGATGGGACCCAGGACAAAGTTGGAACGATCCTCGTCAAATTCATCATCAGCGCACATACCGTACACTTCTGAAGTGGATGGAAAAATCAGCCGCTTCTTATATTTAACGCAGTACCGGACGATACGCAGGTTCTCTTCAAAATCCAGCTCAAAGACCCGCAGGGGGTTCCTGACATACTCGATGGGGGTAGCAATCGCCACCAGAGGCAGGACAATATCGCACTTTCGAACGTGGTACTCAATCCACTCCCGCATAATGGAGATATCGCCCTCCTTGTAGTGAAAATCCGGATGTGCAATTAGATCCTGAATGCAGTCCGACCTTAGATCCATGCCGTGGACCTCATAGCGCCCGCTGTCCAGAAGCCGTTTGCTCAGGTGGTTGCCGATAAAGCCGTTGACGCCGAGAATCAGGATATGCCGCTTGCGGCGCACGCCGACTACAGACTCTGTTTTGCCGTCAAAAAGCATGCCCGGAGCAAGTTTCATCTCCTGGGCAAGCTGTGTTCCTCTCATGTAGAGACCGTTTTCCTCCTGGCCATACCGCACCTCCACCGCATCGGTACCGCAGGCGATACACAAAGGATCTATGGAGAGGATAGTGCCCGGAGGCGCATCCGGCACCGAGGGTGTCTCTGCCACATCCCAGAAAAGGCATTTCCGGGTACCCAGGAAGGAAAAGGCCCCGGGATAAGGACGGGTCACGGCCCTAATCAGGTTCCTGACATCATGTGCACTCCGGGTCCAGTCGATCTGTCCGTCTTCGGGCCTTCGGCCTCCGAAATAGCTGGCCATGGCGTTGTCCTGGGGGATACGCGGTGCGCGGCCGGCAAGAATTTCGGGCAAAAGCGCCGCCAGCAGGCCTTCGGCAGCCGTACCGATTTTATGGTGCAGGGTCAGGGCCGTGTCCGTTTCATGGATAGACACCTGTTTTTGCCCCACGATGTCCCCGTCATCGGGCCGGGGGGTCATGTGGTGGAGGGTGACGCCTGTCTCGGTCTCCCCGTTGACCAGGGCCCAGTTAACAGGACACCGGCCCCGGTAGCGGGGAAGAAGAGAGCCGTGCAGGTTCATGCATCCCTGGGAAGGGATGGCCAGGATTTCGGGCCCCACCATATGGCGGTAGTAAAAGGAAAAAATCTGATCCGGGGCCAGGTTCCTGATCCGCTCAACCCAGAGGGGGTGGTTGATATCTTCGGGGGCATAGACCGGGATACCGTTGGCTGCAGCCAGTTCAGCCACAGACTCAAACCAGACGGCTTCATGGGGATCATCTTCATGGGTAAAGACCGCCTGAATTTCGTATCCGTGGTCCAAAAGTGCGTTGATGCCGATGCATCCGATATTGTGATAGGCCAGTACAATCGTTTTCATAATAATTACTCCTTGGTATCATCAAGGTCTGTTTGAGATCCACAGTTTGCACCTGTGATTTCCTGGATAAAAAAGCGGGGACGTTCCCGCACATCGTGATAGATCCGTCCGAGATACTCCCCGAGAAGCCCCATGCCGACAAACTGGGCTCCGATAAAGAAAAAGAGTATTGCAAACAGGGTGAATATGCCTTCGGCAGCCCACTGGGACCCCCAGACGAACCGCAACACGATCAGCAGCAGACCGAAGCCGATGCCGCCGGCCGCGATCACCGATCCGATCAGAGACAGAAGCCGAAGTGGGTAGGTGGACATGGAAGTGAGCAGATCAAACTGAAGGGAAATCAGCTTGAAAAAGCTGTACTTGGACTCTCCGTGTTCCCGTGAAGCGTGATTCACAGGGATCTCAACGGTACTGCCGGCAAAACTGTTGGCCAGAATGGGAATAAAGGTGGACCGTTCACGGCACTGGAGCATGGCCTGGATAATGGGTCGCCGGTAGGCCCTGAGCATGCAGCCGTAATCGGTCATCATCACGCCGGTGGCCTGCCGGACAAGCCGGTTGATCACGGAGGATGCGCCACGGCGGAACAGGGAATCCTGACGATTCTGACGTACCGTGCCGACCACGTCCACACCGCGGTCCATCTCCGCCACCAACCTGGGAATCTCTTCCGGCGGGTTCTGGAGGTCCGCATCCAGAGTGACCACAATGTGGCCGCTGCTATGTTCCAGTCCGGCAAAAACCGCCGGATGCTGGCCGTAATTCCGATTTAAAAGAATCCCCACGATTTCCGGGTGATGGTCGGCTGCGTGCCGAATAAGCTCCCGGGAACCGTCCCGGCTGCCGTCATCCACCAGGATGATTTCAAAGGACCTTCCTATGGGCTTCAAGGCGGAAAGGCAGCGGTCCACAAGTTCAGGGAGATTTTCCCTTTCGTTATATACCGGGATGACAATGGAAATATCCGGTTCCTTCACGCCAGCACCTCCTTAATGGCGTCCACAACGCTGTCAACGTCTTCCGGCGTCATGCCGGGAAACAGGGGCATAGAGCAGATCCGGTCTGAATTCCACTGGGTGTGGGGCAGTTTTTCCCCGGCAAAGGGCATGGTTTCCCGATAATATTTCTGGGTATGGACGGCCTTAAAGTGGATGCCGGTGCCGATATTTCTACTTTTAAGTTCATCCATAAAGGTTGCCCGGTCCATACGCGCCCCTTTTGTATCCAGACGAACCACAAACAGATGCCAGGCATGGCGCATGGGGTAAGAAGGCATGGACAGGGGCAAAATTTCATCCACCTGGGCCAGACGTTCCAGGTAGCGGCGGGCCAGCAGGGTCCTTTTTTCGATAAATCCCTCCAACCTTTTCAGCTGGCCCATGCCCAGGACCGCCGCAATGTCGGTGAGGTTATACTTAAATCCGGGAGCCAGCACTTCCGCCTGGGGCGACCGGCCCTGCATGGTCCTGTCATAGGCGTCCACCCCAAGGCCGTGAAATTTAAGCCGGCGGACCGCTGACAAAAGTTCGGGATCATCTGAGCAGACCATGCCGCCTTCGCCGGATGTCATATTTTTAATGGGGTGAAAGGAAAAAATGGCCGTTCCCCTGCAGCCGATCCGCTCTCCCCGGTATTCAGTGCCTGCAGCATGGGCCGCATCTTCGACCAGAGGTATCTTTTGTTCCCGGGCCAGGCGGCGTAAGGGTTCCATGTTTGCTGCGGCACCTGCAAAATGCACCGGAATGATCAACCTTGTCCGTTCCGTGATGAGCGGTTCGACGGTCTCAGCAGAGATCATCAGCGTGTCACGGTCTGCATCTGCAAAGACGGGGACGGCACCGGCCAGCTTGATGAGGTTGACTGTGGAGACCCAGGTCATGGACGGGGTGATCACCTCGTCTCCGGGGCCGATACCCAGGGCTGTCAGCACAAGATGCATTCCGCCCGTGGCCGAGCACAGGGCAACCCCACCCTCTGCACGGCAGTAGGCAGAAAACGCGTCTTCAAATTCAGCCGCCTTTGGCCCGGTCGTGATCCAACCGGATCGCAGGACATTTGCGACGGCTTCAATTTCAGGCTCGCTAATGGATGGTCTGGAAAACGGCAGAAAGTCAGGTCTCATATGCCCCCTTTTTTTTGAACTATTTATTTTCAAACAAAACACCTTTCGGATATATGACTTTAGGTAGAGCCTAAACGAAAACCCGTGATTGGACGAAAAATCATCAGATAAGCAGGCGACTATGGCCCATAACTATGTCATCCAGACAATGAAGATTTTATGAAGAAGTTGAACATAATGCTGACTCCGAACGAATAACACCCAGCCACCACAGCGAACTTTATAGAACTTTATAGATTGATGAATCACGTTAAATCGCCGGAGCGGCTGGTGTGACAATGCATATTTGCATCAAGTCTTCTCTAAAAAAAAAAGTCCGCCTGTCCATCCCTCGGGGGGACAGACAGGCGGACAGGATAATTTAGATAAGCAGGTTCAGGTTCAGTATGAGAGCATCAGCATCAGGATCAACAATTATCCAAAAATTTACCGCTTCTATATTATCGAAATTTATTCAAGTCAATGAAAAAATCATAAACAATTTAAAAAAATCAGGTAAATTAAACGGTGATCAACGGATAAAACTCATCTTTCGGCGGGGCTCAAATTCCGGATCGGGAACCCTATAAAAATTGGTCCCACCGGGAGACCAATTGAAAACAGCCGGCAATTCCCATCTGACCTTAAGCCGGGCCGACGAACCAATTCGGCCGGGAATTGACCTTTCAAAAATCGGTACTATTTTTTAATTATTGGTTCAGCATTTCACTTATGAAGGAGAGGTGCGGTATGGGGAAAAAACTTAGAGCCTGTAAGGCATGTAAAAATAAAAAAGAACATTTGCGCAAATCATCCGATACATCAAAAGCCTTTGTCTGTAAAAATTGTGGTGCATCGTCAACCGAAGCCAAGATGGTTTGCAAACCGGTCATGCAGAAATTGACCTATTCATGTCAAAAATGCAAAAGATTGTCAGATAAACCCAAACGGTTGTGCAAACCTGACAAAATCACCTAACGTTCATCTTAACGATGGGCACATGGCATCAAAATTTTGATATTAATCCTGAACCGGTGGAGCACCCCCCTTTTTTATAATACGCCTGCATCACCGGCTCAGGCACCATGCCCCCGCCCGTAGCCCAGACGAGGTGGGTGGCCTCTGCCATATTTTCAATTAACCCCTGACGGCGAATGTAGACTCTGCCTTCCGGCGAATTCAATAGCCCCGTGGGCCCTGACAATCCTGCAGCGGCAGAGGGCTCAAGAGAAATGGACTCCTGATCCGCCATAGTGTGCAAAAGCCGGTAAAGGGTTTCGTCTGTCATCGTATATGAGCCGCTGATCAACATTCCCAGGGTTTTGCCCACAAGGCCCGAGGGACGTCCCACGGCCAAACCGTCCGCATCCGTGAGATTGGACAATCCGAAATCGTGCACACAGACCTTATCATGAAGCCCTGTCATCAGACCGATGAGCATACAGGCCGAAGCGGTGGGTTCTGCAAAAAAACAGTGGACATGATCACCAAAAACGAGCTTGAGCCCCAGTGTTATCCCGCCGGGCGCACCGCCCACCCCACAGGGTAGGTAAACAAACAGCGGATGTTTTTCATCCACCACCCGGCCTAAACCGTCGAACTGCTCTTTCAGACGGCCAGCGGCCGTAGCATACCCCAACAGCAGATCCAAAGAATTTTCATCATCAATAAAATGCATCGTGGGATCGGATTGGGCCTGTTTTCGGCCTGCTGCCACAGCCCGGTTGTAATCGGTTTCATACTCCACCACGGTGACACCGCACTGCCTTAAGCGCTCTTTTTTCCAAAGGGCGGCATCGGCAGACATATGCACAACCACCTTAAACCCAAGGGCGGCACCCATGATGCCGATACTCAAGCCCAGGTTACCGGTGGACCCCACGGCAATGGCATAATTGGAAAAAAACCGCTTAAACTTGTCCGTGGCAAAAATTGAATAATCATCCCCAAAACCAAGCAGCCCCTTATCAACAGCCAGGGATTCGGCGGTCTTCAAAACCTCATAGATCCCACCCCTGGCCTTAATGGAACCGGACACGGCAAGCAGGTTGTCGCATTTGAGCAAAAGTGTTCCACAAACAGGAAATTTCCCCTGTAAATTCAGTTTTGCCTTCATGTTAGGGATTGACCGCAACGGCGATTCAATAATGCCGTTATCCCCACGGGTCCGGGGGAAGACCTTTGCAATAAACGGGGTAAACCGTTTCAGCCTTGCTTGCGCATCGGCCACATCTTTGTATGACAAGGCAATGGACTTAAATGCGGCGTTTACGGGCCGGCACTCCGGATTTGACCAAAACACCTCTTGACCTGCCATAATCTCTTTAAGCAGGGGAAGAGTCTTCTGCCATTGTTCAATTGTTTTTCCTGCAATACGTTCAGTGTTCAAAATCAGTGTTCAAAATTTTTTAAATATCGATATTTAATCATATATGGTATGTACGAGCTAATATTAACAGGATGCTGTTACTATGGACACCGAAAAAGATAAATCATTCCGGGGAAATTATGATCTGTTCAGGGAACTGGACCCGGATGTTCTTCAAAAAAAATTTCTAAATGCACTGCTCGAAATCCAGAACGTCAGACGTGGATCAATCTGGATCAAACGAGGCCGGACCTATGTCTGTGTGGAGGCCGCCGGTATTGACAGCGAAAATATAGTGGGGGTTACCCTGGATGCAGGCTCACCCTCCATTGTGGGCTGGGTGATTGAAAACGGCAGAATGACCATTGCCAAAGCGGGCTCCGACCGCCGTCACAACCGGGAGGTGGAAGCCAATTTTGCCATAAAAAGCAACCAGATCCTGTGTTTCCCCTTGCTGATAGACGGACAGGTTTTTGGGGCGGTACAGATCATTGACACCACCCCTGACAGTATTCAACTTAATCTGGATTCTTCATACCTTGCCCATGTTCAATCCCTGGTTGAAATCTGTTCCATCGCCCTGGGTAACGCTCTATCTTACTCAAGGGAACGGAAAAAAAATCGCAGGCTTTCTTCGGCCCTGTCCAGAATGGAAAAGGAAAACATTATTATCGGCCAAAGCAAAGCCTTTCACAAAAGCATGGATCTTATCAAAAGCTATGCAGATACCGACTTTAATGTGCTGATAACGGGCGAAAGCGGCACGGGCAAGGAACTTGTGGCAGAGCGTCTTCACACGGGCAGCGCCAGGGCGGATTATCCCTTTTTGGTCCAGAACTGTTCGGCCATTCCCGAAACCCTTCTGGAAAGCGAATTATTCGGGTATAAAAAAGGCGCATTTACCGGTGCAACCCGGGACCGGGCCGGGTTGTTTGAAGCGGCTGACGGCGGCACAGTGTTCCTGGACGAAATCGGAGATATGCCCATGAACACCCAGGCCGGACTCCTGCGGGTGCTGCAGAAAAATGAGATCAAACCATTGGGCGCCAGCCAAATCCGGCATATCAATGTCAGAATCGTTGCCGCCACCAATAAGGATCTTGCCGGAATGATCCGGGAAAATCGATTCAGACAGGATCTTTATTACCGCCTGTCCGTATTGCCGGTTCACCTGCCGCCATTGCGGGAACGTAAGGAAGATATTCCGTTGCTGGTCCGACATTTTTTGACCACGGAAGGCCGGAAAACAAAAATTTTTGAAAAAAAAATATCCCCTGACACCATACATCACCTGGTGGCTTATACATGGCCGGGAAATATCCGTGAGCTGGAAAATCTTATCCGGTATTTAATGGTTACAGCCCCAAAAGACGTTATAAGACCGGAGGATCTGCCCGAACATATCCGTAAATCCGGCCAGGATGGGACCACAGAAGACACGGACACAATGGATTCAGCGCCCCAGGCAAGTGGGGCACAATGCCTGCACGATATTTCCGCCATGACCTGGCCGGATCTTGAAAAGGCCTATGTCAAGGCGCTCATGGAAAAATTTAACTGGAATATCACCTGGGCGGCAAAGGCATCGGGTATCAACCGCTCAACCTTTGCCTCGCGCATGCGCAAACTTAAGATTCACCGGGGTACGGGGGCATCGTCATAGATAGCACCAGACACGTCAAAATATTTTTATCAACGTCATAAATGTTCTGTTTTTTTTCAATTGTATTCTATGTTATAGTGCATCATCCTGAAATAATAAGAGAGTAGTGCCATGGCCAAAACATCAAATCGCACCGTAAGCGTTTCCTGCCGTCTCAAAGAACTGCGGACCCAAAAAAAAATGACCCAGTCTGAACTTGCCGGCCTTGTGGGAATCAAGCGCCAGGCTGTTTATGATATCGAAGCCGGCCGTTACCTGCCCAATACCGGTGTTGCCCTTGCAATGGCCCAGGTGCTGGGCTGCCGGGTGGAGGATATCTTTTATCAGGCAGCGGGCCAGGCCCGGGACGTGGTCCTGGTGGACGAAGAATTTGCCTGGGGTCCGCGGGTGAACATCGCCAAGGTCCGGGAACGCCACTTTGCATACCCCCTTGTGGGCACCCATGCCAGGATGGAGGACATGGGCGCTGCAGACGGATTGCTTGAACCGGGCCAGGCCAGGGCAAAGATATTATTACCCGAAGAACGGGTGGCATCCACAGCCCTGCTTCTGGGCTGTGATCCGGCCTTTTCCGTCCTGGGTCACCGGGTCCGTGAGACCCCGGGAAATGCAGGCCTGAATGTCAGATTTGCGTCCAGTCAACAGGCTGTCATCCGGGTGGCCGCAGGCCAGGCCCATATCGCAGGGACCCACATGCATACCCGGGGAGGTGATGATGGAAACAAATTTCTGGTCACCCAGACAATGAAAGATATCTCAGGTTTTCTGATTGCATTTTCCGCCTTTGAGGAAGGGCTGCTGGTTGCCCCTGGGAATCCTAAGGGGATTCAGGGCGTTGCCCACCTGGCACGCAAGGACGTCCGGCTTGCCAACCGGGAGGAAGGGGCTGCGCTCCGCAGTCTCCTGGATGATTTGCTTGAAGAGGGCAACATTCCTGCAACGGCAATCCTGGGATATGAATACCTGGTGCATAGCCATGCCCAGGGGGCCGAGGCCGTGCGCCATCACGTCTGTGATGTTGCCCTGGGATTGCGGGCCGTGGCCGTGACCTATGGGTTGGATTTCATCCCCCTTTCCCATGTTCGCTGTGATCTTGTCATTCCTTCTGACCTGATGACCCATCCCGGTGTTGCAGCAGCCCTGGATATTATCCAGACCCGGGCATTCAGAGAGGAGCTTGCCTGCCTGCCCGGTTATGAAACTTCGGACACCGGCCGTATTATTGCAGAATTGTAAGATGAAATATTAGTAGAATTGTTAAAACGATATATTCATTAAATTTAAGCATTTTCTTTACCGTTTCTATTAATTCTAACAATAACGTTTTTACCTCTATCTCTTTACAAAAACACAAAATTGTTGTCTTGTATTTTTACAGCATGCTAAATTCATTTTCACCCCTTATCTTTGCTCATTAAGTAACCCATTTGTTTTTCAGATAAATTTTAAAAATTATTTTTAAATTTATTTTTAGAACCAAAAGGCACATTTTGTGCATATTTTAAAATTCATTAAAAAAACTATTGAAAAGCAGTTAAAAATAGAATAGATGTTCCGGTCCCTAAGCTCTATGCCGGTTTTTCATAACAAATAAACAGACAATAATGTTGGATAAAATTTATACTTCTAAAAAAATGACAAAGGTGCTGTTTTCGCTGGACACCCCTTGGACAACCTGGTGCCTGTATTAAGAAAATTGTTGGAGCCGATCATGAAATTTTCAAATTATAAGCCGACAGAATACTATGATGAACTCTTCCACAAGGACGGCACTGTCAGGGACGGTGCTAAAAAACTAATCAATCAAATAGAGTCCCTGCCGGAAAATGCGCTGTTATTAAAGCAACAATCTGCGGAAACCTCACTTCTGCAGTTAGGTAACACCTTTAATGTGTATGGAAGTGAGGAAGGAACAGAAAAGATCCTGCCCTTTGACATTATCCCAAGAATCATTGAGGACAGGGAGTGGCAACACATTGAAAGCGGGTTGCGGCAGCGTATCCATGCCCTGAATCTGTTTCTTGAAGATATCTACCACGATAAAAAAATTATTAAGGACAAGGTAGTCCCCGAAGATCTGATCATGTCCTGCGCCGCTTACCGCAAACAGATGGAAGGGTTTACACCGCCCAAAGGCGTCTGGTGCCATGTCACGGGCACGGATTTGATCCGGGATACGGACGGCGAGTTTTATGTACTTGAGGACAATCTGCGCTGTCCATCCGGCGTATCCTATGTGCTTGAAAACCGCCAGGTCCTTAAACGCACGTTTCCCGAAGTTTTTGCAAGCTCACAGGTCCGGGCCGTGGATGAATATCCCCACAAACTTCTGGCCACCCTTGAAAACCTTTTGCCCTCCACAGGCTCCAACCACAAGATCGGGGTGCTTACCCCGGGGCGGTATAATTCCGCCTATTTTGAACATTCATTCCTTGCCCAGCAGATGGGCATTGAATTGGTGGAAGGCCAGGACCTTGTGGTGTCCGATGACAGGCTTTATATGCGGACCACTAAGGGACTTTCACCCATTGAGGTTCTTTACCGCCGCATTGATGATGATTTCATTGACCCCAAAGTGTTCCGGTCCGATTCCATGCTCGGGGTTCCGGGTATTATGTCGGCCTATTTCAAGGGCCGGGTGGCCATGGCCAACGCACCGGGCACCGGCGTAGCGGATGACAAGGCCGTGTATGCGTATGTGCCGAAAATTATTTCATATTACCTGGGGGAAGATCCCATTTTACCCAATGTGCCTACTTATGTGTGCTGGGATGAAAAGGACCGCGCCCATGTGCTTGACAATCTGGATAAATTTGTGGTCAAGGCAGCCAATGAAAGCGGCGGATACGGTATGATGATCGGCCCCCATGCCGACAAGGCCGAGCGCGAGGAGTTTGCCCGCCGTATCAAGGCCAGCCCCAGGACCTATATTGCCCAGCCCACCATCAGCCTTTCCCAGGTGCCCACCATTGTGGGGGATCATTTTGAAGGGCGGCATGTGGACCTTCGCCCCTACATTCTTTACGGCGAGGATATCTATGTGCTTCCCGGCGGGCTGACACGGGTGGCCTTGAGAAAAGGATCTTTGGTGGTGAACTCGTCCCAGGGGGGTGGCACAAAAGACTCCTGGGTTTTAAGTGGCACAGATTAATTATTGGGGTAAAAATTAGGGAGATATCATGTTAAGCCGCGTTGCAGATTCCATCTACTGGATGACCCGTTATATTGAAAGAGCCGAAAATATAGCTCGTTTTATTAATGTAAACCTTAACCTGTCCCTGGACATGGCCTCAGGAATGGCCGGGGCCTGGCAGCCCCTGGTAATGACCACAGGCGACCATGAAGTGTTTGAAAAACGGTACGGTACAGATTATTCCAGGGAAAATGTGATCCAGTTCCTGGCCCTGGACAGGGAATACGGCAACTCCATTATTTCCTGTGTAGCCGCTGCCAGGGAAAACGCCCGAAGCGTCAGGGAAATCATCTCATCGAGCATATGGGAACAGATTAACCGCTCCTATCTTCTGCTCAAGGATGCAACCCAAAACCGTGTGGCCCACAAGGACCCACACGGCTTTTTCAAAGGCATCACCGATATGAGCCATATGTTCACAGGCCTGTTGCATGCCACCATGTCCCGGGGGGAGGCCTTTCATTTTGCCTTGCTCAGCCAATTTCTCGAACGGGCTGATAAGACCTCCCGAATACTGGACGTTAAATACTTCATGCTGTTACCCACACCCGAAAATGTCAACTCCCCTTACGATGTGATCCAGTGGGGCGCTGTGCTCAAATCCACCTCCGGGTTTGAAATCTATCGGAAACAATTTCACCGGATTGTACCCAAACAGGTGTGCGACTTTCTAATCTTTGATCCGGACTTTCCCAGATCCATCCACTGCTGCCTGACAAACGCCAAGAGCGCCCTGCACGAAATCACCGGTACCCCCAGGGCTGCTGTATCCAATCCGGCGGAAAAAAGCCTGGGCCGGTTATGCGCGGATCTGGATTATTCGGATATTGATGATGTAATTTCCACAGGCATGCACGAATACCTTGATGATCTGCAGACAAAGATTAACCAGGTTGGGATCGGCATCCGCGAGGTATTTTTCAAAATTCCCGACAACCAGACGGAACAGACCTCTGTCCAAGTCCAGTAAAACAAACCGGACCTACCCTTTAAGGAGTATTTACATCCATGGCAATTCAAGTGGCCTTGTATCATAAAACCGAATATAAATATGATCGCAAAATCCAATTAGGCCCCCAGGTGATCCGGCTGCGCCCCGCCCCCCACTGCCGGACCCCGATTTTAAGCTACAACCAGACGGTTTTACCGGACGACCATTTTATCAACTGGCAGCAGGATCCTTTTTCCAACTATCTGTCCAGGCTTAATTTCCAGGAAAAGACCGATCATTTTTCCATTGTTGTGGATCTTGTTGCCGAAATGGTCACCATTAACCCCTTTGATTTTTTTCTGGAGGAGTATGCCCGGGAATATCCATTTAAATATTCATCGGAGGTCAAAAAGGACTTGGGGCCTTTTTTACAAAAAACCCGTGTGGGCAGCAAATTTACCGCCTATCTTTCCCAGATCAGCCGCAAAAAAGAGAACACCATTGATTTCCTGGTCCGTGTGAACCAGGATCTGCAAAAGGCCATCAGCTATAATATCCGCATGGAGCCCAATGTCCAGACCTGTGAGGAGACATTGACCAAGCGGTCGGGCTCCTGCAGGGATTCGGCCTGGCTGCTGGTCAACATTTTACGCCATCTTGGATTAGCATCCCGGTTTGTATCCGGGTACCTGATCCAGCTCGCCGCCGATGTCAAATCCCTTGAAGGGCCTTCGGGACCGGAACAGGACTTCACAGACCTTCATGCCTGGGTAGAGGTGTTTCTACCCGGAGCCGGCTGGGTGGGGCTGGACCCCACATCCGGACTTTTGGCCGGTGAAGGCCATATCCCCCTTGCCTGTACCCCGTTTCCCAAAAGCGCGGCGCCTGTCACAGGGGGGCTTGAGAAGTGCGAGGTAGAATTTTCCCACACCATGCGCGTGACACGCATCCACGAAGATCCCAGATCCACCAAACCCTATCCCGAGGAGATCTGGACAAAAATTCACGATCTTGGCTTCCGGGTGGATGAAGAGATTAAAAAGGAAAACATCACCTTGACCATGGGCGGAGAACCCACCTTTGTATCGGCCACGGACATGGACGCCGATGAATGGAACACCGCCGCCGTGGGGCCCACCAAAAAAATCAAGGCCATGGAACTGCTACAGCGCCTGCGGGGCAAATGGGCCCCGGGCAGCCTGCTACACATCGGCCAGGGCAAATGGTATCCGGGCGAGTCCCTGCCCCGCTGGGCCCTGGGTTGTTACTGGCGAAGGGACGGCACCCCCCTTTGGCAGGATCCGTCCCTTCTGGCGGATGACACCAGGGACTACGGTTTCGGCCCTGCCCATGCACAAGTCTTGATCCAGACCGTCACCCAGGTACTGGGGGTGGATGAACAATATATCATACCGGCCTATGAAGATGTATTCTACTGGCTCTTAAAGGAGCAGCGCCTGCCGGTCAATGTTACCCCGGAAGACTCCCGGCTGAAAGATCCCGAGGAGCGCGCCCGTATGTCCCGGGTATTTGAACAGGGCATTGGGACGGTCACGGGCTTTGTACTGCCCATTAAGAAAGGATCATGGAAAAGCTGCGCCTGGGACTTGCGTTCCAGCAATTTATTTCTGGTGCCCGGAGATTCGCCCATGGGGCTTCGTTTGCCCCTGGACAGTCTGCCCTGGATATCTCCCAAAAAGTATCCCCATGTGGTGGAAGAGGACCCCATGGGAATCCACGGCCCGTTCCCTGATCCGTTGACAACCGATTCGGACAAGGAACAGTTGCGCCGGGTGGAAAGGGAAAAGGACGGTCAATTCAATATCCCGGGACAACCGGAAACACAAACCCGGGATGATGTTGTCTCCCAAACCCTTGGGCCCGTAGTCCATCCGGCCTATGACGCCGACGGCACCGAGCCGGTCATCCGGACGGCCATTTGTATCCAGCCCAGGGACGGACGGCTCTATGTATTCATGCCTCCCATGGCCAGTGCAACAGATTATTTCGAACTGATTGCCGCAGTGGAACAGGCCGCCCGCACCACAGGTTTTCCTGTAATCATTGAAGGCTACACCCCGCCCTTTGATCACCGGATCAACGTCCTCAACGTCACCCCGGACCCCGGGGTAATTGAAGTGAACATTCACCCGGCAACCACCTGGGGCCAGATGGTGGATGTGACCTGTGATCTGTACGAAGAGGCGAGACAATCAGGCCTTGGCACGGAAAAGTTCATGCTAGACGGACGGCACTCCGGCACCGGCGGCGGCAACCACATTGTCATGGGCGGCCCCAGTCCCGGCCAAAGCCCCTGGCTTGCCCGGCCGGACCTGTTGCGCAGTTTTTTAGCGTTCTGGAATAATCATCCATCGTTGTCCTTTCTCTTTTCAGGGTTGTTCATGGGGCCCACCAGCCAGTCCCCAAGGATTGATGAAGCACGCCACGACACCCTGGATGAACTGGACATTGCCTTTGCCGAGCTTGACAACCAGATGTCATCCTATCAATCCAATTTTCTGCCCGGCTCAGATATTGGATTGCCGTGTCCGCCCTGGCTGGTGGACCGGTTGTTCCGCCACCTGCTCACGGATCTTACCGGCAACACCCACCGGGCTGAATTCTGCATTGACAAATTGTACTCCCCGGACTCCGCTTCCGGGCGGCTGGGGCTGTTGGAGTTTCGCTCCTTTGAGATGCCGCCCCATGCCAGAATGAGCCTTGCCCAGCAGTTGCTGCTGCGCATATTCATGCTCAAATTCTGGAAAACACCTTACAAAGAAAAACTGGTGCGGTGGGGAACGACCCTGCACGACAAGTTCATGCTGCCCTTTTATGTGTGGCAGGATTTCTGCGATGTGCTGGATATTCTGCGCCGGGACGGCTATGACCTGACGCCCGCATGTTTTCACCCCCACTTTGAATTCAGGTTCCCCTTTATCGGAAAAGTCTGCCATGCAGGTGTGGAAATGGAACTGCGCACCGCCATTGAACCCTGGCATGTACTGGGGGAAGAACCCGGCGGCGGGGGTACGGCCAGATATGTAGACTCCTCTTTAGAGCGCCTCCAGATCAAGGTAACCGGCATGACGGATGACCGTTACCAGGTGCTTTGCAACGGGCGCCCCGTACCCTTTCACCCCACAGAGATCAATGCCCAGTCCGTGGCCGGAATCCGGTACCGGGCCTGGCAGCCCCCGTCCTGCCTGCACCCCACCATCGGTGTACATACCCCGTTGGTCTTTGACCTGGTGGATACCTGGAGTATGCGGTCACTGGGCGGATGCACCTATCATGCATTCCACCCGGGTGGGCGAGGTTATGACATTTTTCCAATTAACGCCCTGGAAGCCGAAGGCCGACGGATTTCCCGGTTCAGGGATATTGGTCACACCCCGGGCCCGTTGAACCAGATACCCAACGAACCGTTAAACCCAAGGTTTCCATATACCCTGGACTTAAGGACCCGCTATTAACAGCATGAGCCGAGCAACTGATAGACCAGGCTCGGCTCATGACTGATTTTAAAAATTAAGCGACGTCTGAATATTCGGCATCAATGATATCATCATCGTCCTTGGACACTGTGTTCCCGGTGGTTTCGCCGGGACCTGAAGACGGTCCCTGGGCCTGGGAATACGCAGCCTGGCTCATGGTGTTCAAAGCCTGATTCAGGCGTTCAGTTGCTGTGTTTATCCGGTTCACATCATCTGACTTTACTGCCTCTTTCAAATCATTGGACAATCCTTCCAAACGGCCCCGGGTATCTGCATCCACAGGGATCTGTGATCCGCTGATTATTTTTTCAGTCTGGTAGATCAGTTGATCCGCCTGGTTTCTGGCCGTTACCAGATCTTTTTTGCGTTTATCCTCTTCTGCATGACGCTCAGCATCTTTAACCAGGGCGTCGATCTCTTCCTTTGAAAGACCTGAGGAAGACGTAATCTGGATGGACTGCGCCTTGCCTGTTGCCTTATCTTTGGCAGACACGTTAACAATACCGTTGGCATCAATGTCAAAGGTGACTTCAATCTGAGGGGTACCTCTGGGGGCGGCAGCAATACCGGTCAATTCAAACTGGCCAAGCAATTTATTATCTGAAGCCATCTCACGCTCACCCTGGAGCACATGTATGGTAACAGCCGGCTGATTGTCTTCAGCCGTGGAAAAGACCTCACTTTTCTGCACCGGGATGGTGGTATTTTTCTCGATCAGCCGCGTCATCACACCACCCATGGTCTCAATACCTAGAGACAGCGGCGTAACATCCAGCAGCAGTACATCTTCCAAATCGCCTTTGAGGATACCGCCCTGGATGGCGGCACCCAACGCCACCACTTCGTCCGGGTTTACCCCCTTGTCCGCAGGTTTGCCAAAGATCTTTTCCACCCTGGACTGAACCGCAGGCATCCGGGTCATGCCGCCCACAAGGATCACCTTGTCGATGTCGGAAAAATTAAGACCCGCATCTTTAACGGCTGTTGCACACGGCCCTTCCAGCCGGTCCAGCAGGTCGGACACCAGACTTTCAACTTTGGCCCGGGTCAGCTTAATATTTAAATGTTTCGGGCCTGAGGCATCTGCGGTGATAAAGGGCAGATTAATCTCTGTTTCCAAAGAAGAGGAGAGTTCCTGTTTTGCCTTTTCCGCCGCCTCTTTAAGCCGCTGAAGCGCCATAGCATCATTTCGCAGATCAATACCCTGATCTTTTTTGAACTCATCGGCCAAATAGTTGACAATCTGCAGGTCAAAATCCTCGCCGCCCAGATGGGTATCGCCATTGGTGGCCTTTACTTCAAAGACACCGCCGCCAAGCTCCAGAATGGAGATGTCAAAGGTGCCGCCCCCAAGGTCAAACACGGCAATCTTCTGTTCATCTTTCTTCTCCAGCCCAAAGGCCAGGGAGGCCGCTGTGGGCTCGTTGATGATGCGCAGCACATTCAGTCCCGCAATTTTTCCGGCATCCTTTGTGGCCTGGCGCTGGCTGTCGTTAAAATAAGCCGGAACTGTGATCACGGCATCCGTCACCTTTTCCCCGAGATACTCTTCAGCCGTTTTTTTGATATTGGCCAGAATAAAAGAGGAGATCTCCGCCGGGGTGTGATCCTTGCCGTTCATCTGAACAGCCACCCCGCCGTTGCCGGCCTTCTTAATTTTATAAGGAAGAATGGAGATGTCCGCCTGAACTTCAGGGGAATCAAAATGCCGCCCGATTAAACGTTTTACCCCAAATACCGTATTTTCCGGGTTGGTCACGGCCTGGCGCCGGGCTGCCTGCCCCACCAGACGCTCCCCGTTTTGGGTCACGGCCACCACCGATGGTGTGGTTCTTCCCCCTTCGGGGTTTGTAATAACAACTGGTTTACTGTTTTCGAGTATGGATACGCAAGAGTTTGTGGTACCCAGGTCGATTCCGATTATATGACTCATGTCTTACCTCCGTTGGTTTATTGTTTACGGGATAAAGGTATGACACGATCAATCCATGTCAATAAATTCTCATTACTTTTTTACATTTTTATTTTCAAGTAATGTGAATATTCTTAACTTAAAGCATGGAATAGGGATCCACATCAACTGCAATGGACACAGACGAAACCTTTTGAATTGCAGGGTCCCGGACCATGGCGGACACCATCCTGCTAAGATTACCCGATGAAGCGCCCTTGATAAGAATCTGCCATCGATAACGGGCGGAAATTTTCTGGATAGCCGCTTCAATGGGTCCCAAAATCTGGGCTTTGGGTTCCAGGGTATTGAGTTGTTCAAGGATATCTGCGGCAAGCCGGGCATGATCCCTTGTTTTATCTGCATTTTTTCCTGAAATCTTGAGCTGGATCATCCGGGAAAACGGGGGATACATTAACGCCTTTCTAAAGGGGGTTTCCTGGTTAAAAAATTCAAGGTAATCCTGATTTTGGGCGGCTTTAATGGTGAAGTGTTCCGGGTTAAAGGTCTGCATGATCACCTGGCCCGGTTCTTCTCCCCGGCCGGCCCGGCCCGCCACTTGTGCCAGCAGTTGGAAGGTGCGTTCACTTGCCCTAAAATCGGGCAGGCTTAAGCTTAGGTCCGCACAGATCACCCCCACCAGGGTAATGGCCGGATAATCGTGACCCTTGGCCAGCATCTGGGTGCCCACAATAATATCCACGGTGCGGTTGCGGATTTGACGTAAAATGGTCAGGGTGCTGCCCTTTCTGGCCGTGGAATCCTGGTCCATCCGGGCCACCCGGGCATCTGGAAACAGGGTTTTCAGCATGGATTCAATTTTCTCCGTGCCAAACCCGAAATTCCTGATTTTCCCGGTGCCGCAGTCAGGGCAGCGGATATCAGAGGTAAAAATATGACCGCACAAATGACATTTATAATGATCCGCGCCCTTGTGGAGGGTCATGGTCACATCACAATGGGGACAGCCCAGGGTCTTGCCGCATGAGGCGCAGACCGGAAAGGTGGAAAACCCCCGGCGGTTTAAAAAGATCAAAGCCTGGTTACCTTTTTCAAGGCAGGCACGGATGCCCCGGCCAAGCTCCGGGGTAATAATACTGTCTGTTCCCCAGGTTCCCTGGTACTTTTTCATATCCACCAGGGTGATCTCAGGCAGCGTCTGGTTATTCACCCGCCGGGTCAGTTCCAGCTTGAATAATTTTTCCAACATCACATTCCGGCAGGACTGCACCGAAGGCGTGGCAGACCCTAACACCACAGGACAGTTGTGCATTTTCGCCCGGACCACGGCAAGATCCCGGGCATTATACCTCAAGCCCGATTCCTGTTTATAGGAGTAGTCATGTTCCTCATCCACAATAATGATACCGATCTCCCGGATGGGCGCAAAAATCGCAGACCTTGCACCAATAACGATATTGACCTTGCCAAGGCTGATTTTCCGCCATTGATCCAGGCGCTCACCCTGGGAAAGCATGGAGTGGATCACCGCAATTTTCTCGCCAAACCTTGCCCTGAAACGCCTTTCGGTCTGGGAAATCAAGGCAATTTCCGGCACCAGTACAATGGCCCCCCTGCCCTTCTCCACAGCATCGGCAACCAGGCGCATATACACTTCAGTCTTACCGGAGCCTGTCACCCCCACCAGCAAACAGGGGAAGAAGTGACCTGCGCGGTCCTGAATCTCTTTTACAACAGCTGCCTGTTCATCGGTGAGTTCAGGCGGGGTATCCGGTGTTACCGGGTCCCCTAAAGGCCCCCTGAACACCCGGCGGCTGACCACATTCAGCCACCCGGCCTGGGCCAGGGGTTTGACCAAATTGGGTGCTGTGGGGACTTGCCGCCTAAGGATTGTCAAAGAAATTTCACCAGCCTCCCGGACAATGGAAAGAATCTTCTGACGTTTGACCGACATCCGGATTTGCCGGATCGGCGTCTGCCCGGGCAGGGAAATGAATTTTTCGGTTTTTATCCCGGCGGTCTCCTTTTGAAGTATGGCAGTGACCTGCACCAGCTCTTTTTTTTCAAGCCGGCGCAGAACAGCAGCCCCTGCAGGGTCCCGGCGGGAAAGGGATTTTAAAGAAATTCCGTCCTTTTCAGCGGCCAAACCCAGTACCCTGGCCTCTTCATGGGACAGGTCCCCGGCATCAAGAGCCTTTGCACCCTTTACCGTGACAAAGGCGCAAGAGACATCCATGCAGGAAAGACCCGCAGGTATTGCCGCTTTGATGGTTTCCCCTAAAGGATAGATATAATATGCTGCCACCCATTTAAAAAAAGCAATGTCGAATTCGGGAAACAGGGGATGGTCATCCAGCAAATCCAGCATATCTTTGGTCTGATATGGCCCGCTCTCCTTTTTTCCAGATAGGATATAGCCGGTAATCCGACGCCGTCCAAAGGGCACCAGAACACGCATGCCCGGGCAGGCATCAGCCCGGAACCTATCGGGAAGCCCGTAAACATAAGTCTGGTTCACAGGCAGGGTCACAGCAACCTCAATGTAGTCCGTGGAAATCATGGTGGGCATTGTGAAGGATAACTTTATGAATTTCAATATCCAAGTGACGGTCCCCAATAACAAAAGGAGTAAACCCCTTTTACCAGCAAGGGTTACACACCACATAAATACCGGTCAGTCAATTTTATGTTCTATTAAATTGACTTGTGGCTTTTTAAAGCAGACACAACATATTGCGGTTAAAAGGGTTTCTAAAAATCCCGGACTCATAGACATAGCCGTCACTCAATTCCTATCCTAAAAAACCTAAAAATTAAGGACAACAGCCCGGTTCAATATGTAGAGTATGGTTCGCCTATTGAAATTATTTCTGCTTATCATTGATTAACTTTGCAAACAAACTGAAAAAAACTGAGATGGGCCTCAATAATTGATGGATATCGTATTCAATATGGCTAAGCTAAATAAGGTTTTTAGACTTAACTTATCGGAATAATAGCAACGCGCTTTTTGATTTCGCCGAGAGGTAATCTTTTATTTGCCGTGTCCAGAAAATCAATACGAAAAAATTTAACATCATTATATCATCATGTTATGGGATCTCCATCAATAATTTGACCACATTCTCATCAGTGATCTTGACCAAAATTCGGGCATTTGGCCAGTTTTTCGCTTATAAAAAGGCCTTTTCCCATCAACCCCAGGGGGGCGTGTCATAATATATTATTTTTTCAAATCGTTAATAAATAGCCAATCCTTTTACGTGGCCACAATAACATCAAAAACCAAGACCGCGCTCAAACAACTATTATATCCCAGGGTTCGGGTTTGTTTATCATTGATAAAATTCATGGTTCCATGCTGTACAACCATTGTAAACCTGTCATCTTCACTGTTCTTTTCTAAATTTTTCAGTAATGGTGTTATTCGCAGCGTTGTTAAGAATTCTTGGACGATTGCTGTGGGAAACATCCCATGCCTGCCAACTGCAAACGGATTTGTTGCTCCCACACTGGACCAAAGGGGGTATTCGTACGAAAAAATACGGTTTCAATCTTGATCTTTTGGGGCGTTGTGTCAATATAGGATTCAACTAAACATTTAGGGCAAATTCCCCACGGATTTTACCTAAATCTTTAATAGCTTTATTTTGAATATTCCCAAAGAAACGGGATCTTATTTTGTATCGTGTCGGTATATTTTTTTGCTGGATGGCTCAACCGGCACGTTGAAAATATTGAGGTACCGCTTGTGAGGATGTGCTATGGTTTTTGTTCTGAAAACAGAAATTCCGGGGGTTTTAGGCTTAGACCCCAATAAAAGAGTTTTTTAGGCCTTCATATCAATTTAAACTAAAAAGAGAGGTCTGAGAGATGAGAAAAGTAACGCTTATACTTGTTGCAGTGGCTATTTCTTTGTCCTTATCAGCAATATTATCGAATGCGCAGCAAATGAGCAATATTCAGCAAGCTGATAGCATGCTGGGTCAGGGTAATGATCTTTTGCAGAGAGGTGATTGTGCTAATGCGAGAATGATGCTTATAAGGGCGTCCAATATGTATAACGATCTTTTTAAATCTTCCGGGCGGAGCGACAAGGAAACAATATTCTTCGGCCAAAGGACTGGCAGATCGGAAATAACCAGGGCAAAAGCCGAGCAATGCCTGGGTAATCATACCGAAGCCGTGGCTATAGCCAATAAATGGATGCCGCTGGGACAAAAGATTGGCGACGGTTACATTATTGAAAATGCTGCCAGAATCCTTAATTCCGAACAGCAGCAGCCAGGATATCAGAGCATGCAGCCTCCGGTCGGATATCCGCAGCAGCAATATCCGCAACAGCAGCAATATCCGCAACAGCAGCAATATCCGCAGCAACCGGGTAATAATGCCCAATATCAGAATGATAAAGACAAACAGCGATCTGACGATTATGGTAAATGTATCGAGAGATGCAATCAGATGTATCCAGGTATAGGTTTAGACGACATAACTGGCCTTGGTAACTGTTGGAATGATTGCCAAATGGACTACTTTCGTAGTGGAGAGTAATGTCCGGTTAGTTTTTTTGCTTTCTCGTTAACGTAACTACAATAAGTTACGTAAAAAACAAAGCTGGACAGTGGGGACATCCGTGCAAAAAGGTACGGTTTTGATCTTATTAAATAAGACATTATAACCGTAAGTTTCTGTTCAAATGTTCCCGCTGGTCCTTTACGGGACAAGTTCCTTTTTGAGGGGCGACAAATATAACATTGATTCCCCAGGACACGATTTCTATCAAGTCGATTTTTCAGAGACTGAGCATTGATGGTATGATTGAACTCTTTTTCTGAAATTATCCGACCACCAGATATTGTATCTGCCCGCAAACGCCACCAGTAAATTTTATATATTATTAACTTGGGCTCAGCTGATACAGTTGAACATCCATAATGTTGGTATCTTGGGTCGCCACAGGCACTTGCCCAAAGATCCCGTATAAATGAACTTGACTAAAAAATCCGGATGAATATGTCTCTAACATATATTTTTTTTTGATTAAAACTTCATCGAAGCCCTGTTCCCATCTTTATTTTTCTGGTTGATTCACTACAATCGGTGACCTGATGATTCTTCGTTTTAATAAGGAGCCGATCCTGTGACCCAACAATCAAAAGCTGCGGGTGTTGCCTTTCTCATTATCTGCCTGCTGACCATAGTCAAGTTTCTCCTGTACTGGATTTCCGGCAGTCTGGGTGTCCTGTCCGAGGCCTGGCACAGTCTTGCAGACATCGGTACCACTATGCTGGTCTTTATCTCTATTATTCTCCAGAAAAAAAAGGATTCGATTTCGGTATCAGGCGTTTCCATTGATCAGAAAACGTCTGATACCGAAAAGAAAAAAAATATTTTAGCCCGGGCATGGCAAAAAATCAGTACCGTCAATACCGAGCTCAAGGTAGCCATGACCATTGGTCTGATCCTGACGGTTGCTGCAATTTCAATTTTTGCAAAAGCAATATTTGCCGGCAAAGTGGCAGTCACAGCTCCGTTGACAACAGGCCTTATCTTTGTAGGCCTTTCCTTTGGTTCTTATTTTTTATCCCGGTTTGAAGAATTTGTCGGAAACTCACAAGATTCCGCTGCACTGATTGCCGACAGCCATCACAACCGCGCAGACATGGCAATCTCGCTGATAACCGGTATTTCCCTTATCCTTTATTACTTCAAAATCAATATGGACCGCTGGGTCGGTGTTATTATCTCTCTATATATCCTGACCTTTGCCCTTGAATTGCTGGTTAACTCAATGAAGGCCATTATCAAGGGCCGGCAGAAGATGAGTGTTGAACAAAAATTTACTTCCATAATCTGGAAAGCATGCAGAATTTCGACCTATAAAACCCATTGGTCCAACCTGGAAACCCAGCTAAACCTGGGCGACAAATCAAAAAATTTCCTGCATATCTTTTTCAAATGTATTCACAAAACAGCGCGATGGTCAGTCTGCGCCGCAACTGCAGCCCTTGTCATATGGTGGTGTTCAACAGCATTGTACACAGTGAAAAGCAATGAAAAAGCGTTGCTGTTTCGTTTCGGCTCAGTAATAAACAATTCTTATGATATTGGTCCCGGACTGCACCTTAAGTTCCCTTACCCCATAGACCGTGAAATCATCTTTAACACGGAGTCCATTCAATCCCTGGTCGTCGGCAATAGCACAACCGAAGAATCAGCCATGATTTGGAATACGGAGCATGGGGATAATAAAGCCTTTATTTCAGGCGATAATAACCTTTTTCTACCCTATATTATCATTCACTACAGAGTTAAAGACTACCACGGCTACTATCTCCACTATGAAAACGGCGTTCCTGAAAAAATGCTGTCATCACTGTCCCTGCAATTACTCAACCATATGTTTTCCAAAACAGCCTTTTATGACTTGATTCTAAACAAGCGGGGCCTTTGGACCAAGCAATTGTGCGGCCAACTGCAGCAACAAAGTGATGAACTGGGAATCGGGGTGGAAATTGTTTCCTTCTGCCTGCGGGATCTGCATCCGCCAATCAACCTGGCAGAGTCCTTTGAAAATGTTGTTGCCGCCAACCAACTCAAGGTCACCAGCCTGAACTATGCAGAACGAAAAGGTGCTTCCATTCAATCCAGAGAGCGCGTCAGGAGACGACGGACAATCAGTGAAGCCCAAGGCTATGTCATTGAAAAAAAACAGACCGCACAAGGAGAGGCCGCCAATTATCATTTGCGCTATCAAGCCTTTCAACAGGGGAAAAAAGTAATGAAAAAATTAATGTACCTGAAATCCGCAGCCAAAACACTTGACGGAAAAAAACTCTTACTTGTAGATCCGAAAAGCGGCGTTACCGAAGACCTCTTGTACATAGAAAATTTTATTGTACCACGCAGCTATTCTAAAGGAAGTGATTCATAATGAAGATTTCAGTTATCTCACAAATATTCAGATTACGGATTGCGATAATCTGCATCGGGCTTCCGGTGGCACTGGTGGGTTATTTTTCCCTGTTTACAGTGGCTGAAAATGAACTGGTCATACTCACCCGGTTCGGCAGACCTGTCCGTATCATCGAAAATGCAGGATTACAAATCAAACTGCCCGGTTTTTTTGAAAATGTAAATCGGTTCAACAAACGGTCGGATCTGTTTGAAACCCAGCCGACCCAATTGTTGCTTGGCGATAAAAAGCCAATCATAATAAGCTGCTATGTATTATGGAAAATTTATGACCCATTATTGTTTTTCCAAGCCATGGGGCAGGCATCCAATGCCGTGCTCAAACTTGGCGATATAGTCAACTCAAAATTGAGTATTGTTCTGGCCGATTACACCATTGACAACATCATCAATACGAATGCCGAGAACGTTCTTCTTGATAAAATTGAGGAACAAATCACCGAAACAGCCAATAAAAACAGCATCAAAAAATATGGTATCAAAATACAGCGTACCGGCGTGCAGCGGCTTGCCTATCCGTCAGTGGTCATCAATTCAGTATATGAACGGATGCGGTCAGAACGCATCAAGGAAGCGGATAAAATAAAGGCAGAAGGATATGAGGCGGCCGAAAAAATATCCATTGAAGCTGAAAAGCAGGCCCGGGAAATAAAAGCAAAAGCCCAGAAAGAAGCCCTTATCCTTAAAGGGGAAGGCGATAAGCAGTCCATGGAGATATACACCAAGGCTTACCAGGAAGGCGGTGAGTTTTTTAACTTTCTTCAGTCTCTTGAAACCTACAGCACCATACTGGGAAAAGACACCACCCTGATTCTTTCCACCGATTCCGAACTGTTTAAATATCTGCAGTTGGATGCCAAAGAGGCCCTGGGAAACAATTAATGCAAAAAGACGGAACCATACCACAGGCTCTGACAAAAGCAGGCCGGCAGCTGATAAGCATTTATTTAAAATGGCTTTTGCTGCTGGCGTTGTTCATATATTGTCTGAGCGGAATATATCAGATTAAAGGGGATGCGGTGGGCGTGCTTTCCCGTTTTGGCAAAATAGTTGAGCCGAGGGTCCTGCCCGGCCTGCATTACAAATTGCCATGGCCCATAGACAACATTGCAATTGTACCGACCAGAGAGGTCAAAACCCTGGTTATAAGTGATTTTAGTTCCGGGTTCGAAAATCAAGAAAAAAACAATGGTGCCTCCGGTTCCTTTTTCCGGAAAACCAAACTGGTCCCCTATTGTATCACCGGAGACAACAATATTATTGCCATCACTTTGGTCATCAAATACACAATTGATGACCCGGTACAATATCTTTATGGGATAACCAACCCTGATTACTTTATGGAACGTTGCACAGCCGACTTGATTGTCCACCATTTAGCCTGTTTGGAAATTGACAAAATTTTAACCTTTGGGAAAAAACAGCTTGAGTTTGATATCCAAAAGGAGCTGATTAATAAACTTGCGCAATTTAACACCGGCATACGCCTGACATTTCTGGAAATCAAGGAAATTATCCCTCCGGAAAAGGTGCAGCAGTATTTTGATAAAGTGATCAACGCAGAGGTGGAAAAGAAAAAAGTACTTAATCAGGCCCAGGGGAAATATAACCGCGCTGTTCCTGCGGCCAGATCAGAGGCCAATGCCATCGTTCAGAACGCCCGTTCATATAAAAGTAAAAAAGTCCTTGCCGCCGAAGGGGAAGCATCACGATTTTCTTCCCGTTATCAAGCATACAAAGAAAATCCCAAAGCAAATCTTGAGAAAATTTATCTGGAATTCATTAAGACCTTATATCCAAATCTTGGCGAAATCCGTGTTGTTAAGAACCATGGGCATGACCCCATAAACACGCTTTTAATCCCACCTATTACAAAAAAATAACTACAAGCCGCTTCTAAATTTCAGCAATCCGATTCCCAATTAAATTTTAATTTGTTGGCAATGTTTAATGAACATTGCCTTGATATAGCTTTCATTGTTTGTTGTGGGTTGAGTCTGGGCGTTGATAGACCAGGTCGGCCCATGGCCGTTATTTTAATGTACTAAAATCGTGGAGGGATTTTGATGAAAAAAGGAGCAATAGCACTTTCAGTAGGCTTACTACTGGGTATGTTAGCAAATCAAGCCGAAGCAGCGGATACAGTTACAGGTAAAGTATTCTGGGACCGGAACGAAAATGGTATTCAGGAGACTTGGGAACGTGGAATTCCTAAAGTCTGTGTGTCAAATGGCAGGGAAGTCACCCAAACCGACAGAAAAGGTATATATCAGTTACCTGCCTATGATGACATGGTCGTTTTTGTCATCAAGCCCAGTGGCTGGATGACACCTGTGGATGAAAATAACCTGCCGCAGTTCAGTTATATCCATAAACCGGCGGGTTCTCCGGATGAAATTCAACGATTCAGGGGGATTGAACCCACTGGATTACTGCCGAACATGGTTAATTTTCCTTTGTACAGAGTCGGTAAAGAATTTTCTTTCAAGGCCATTATCACCGGTGATACACAGGTCTACAATGACCGTGAAATTAACTTTTTAAGAGATTCTTTGGTTAAAGAAGTACAAGGTACAAAGGCAAGTTTCTGTATTTCCATGGGTGATAACGTTGGTGATGATTTAAGCCTCTATCCCCGTTATCTGGACGTAATGTCCCAAATGGGTATTCCCGTCTATTATGTACCCGGCAACCATGATCTGGATTTTGACGCCCCCAGCGATGAAGATTCCTTTGATACGTTGAAAAGCTACATGGGTGCCAGCTATTATTCTTTCAACTATGGCGATGTCCATTTTGTCATCCTTGACAGTGTTGAGTATCCCAGCGAAAGCTCCAGCAGCTATAATGGTAAAATCAGCGATGCTGAAATGGAATGGCTAGCCAATGACCTGGCCTATGTTCCCAAGGATAAACTTATTGTCCTGAATATGCATATTCCCATCGTATCCGACCTTGACCGCGGAAATGAGCAGCATCAGGTGGATAACCGTGAAGCGCTTTATGCACTTCTGGACGGCCGCAAGGTTGTCTCACTGGGCGGGCATACCCATACCCTGTCACACTTTAAAGCCGGTGATGAGCTTGACGGCTGGGGGCAACAAACGCCTTTTGACCAGATTATCGTCGGCGCAGCCTGCGGCAGCTGGTGGTCCGGTGACCTGGATGATACCGGGGTGCCCGTATCCTATATGAGGGACGGTGTCCCCCGTGGCCACATGGTCTTCTCTTTCAACGGCAACAACTACGAAGATATCTACAAGGCCGGTGCCAAGGCATATGATAAGCAGATTCACCTTGCCTTCCTGACAGATGATTTCCAGTCATGGTATGACAGCAGAGCTGCCGGCGAAAACGTAACCATCACGGATCTTGAAAACAGGAATATCGTTTCAAGTGCTCAGCTTTCAAACGTGAAGCTGGTGGCAAACGTCTGGGGAGCCAACAAAGAAGATAACGTTGTTTTCATCTTTGATAAGAATACTGTGGTTACTGCAGAATACTCAGAGGATGTGATGGACCCCTATGCCCTGCCTCTGGAAATGTATGTTCTCCGCGGTGTCCCCGGGTTTGCTCTTTTTGATAAAAACTGGGACGACGGCACTTTTATGGGAACCCAGTACGGACCCGGTGAAGCCGTTGACCTTGGCGAGTGGCTCCATACCACAGCAGGACGTTCCACCCATTTATTCCAATGCAACGTTCCCGCCGACCTGGAAGCAGGTGCTCATAGTGTTGAGGTTGTCACCAGAAACACCCATGGCAAGGTCTTCAGGGAAACACTCGTTTTTGAAGTCGAATAGCTGAATTACAAAACAAAATAATCGGACAGAACTAAGTATTGAAACATATTGCCTTCAACCAGAAATACAGTTGCGGCATTTTGTGCCTGTATTTCTGGTTGACCGGCCATAGAGTCGGACCAAGCAAACTCGTGTAACGATTTGTTAATCAAAAGCTTTTTTGAACAATCGGCTTGATTCGACCCATCCATTGAGCTGAGGGGCCGAGTCTGGTTCTAACAGGCAGTATCGTCAGAATTATCTGGTAATTTCGAGTGCCATGTCAGGCCAGGCAACGGCAAGAATGATGCCTACAATTACCACAAAACGGCCCCGACTTTTTGGATCAGGGTGCACTCTGAAAATCTCTCTTTTTGCGTAATATTCTTTTAAGCGCTTAAATTCTTCTTCTCATGCCTGCACCTGCACAAAACAACAACCCACAAAAAGTCAACAACAGTGATGACGGTACAGGCACGGCTGACGTCATAATCTTTAAACCAACCACATCGCTGATGAAATCGGCGTCACCACTATAATAGCCTCCGTTTCCATCAAGATACCAAAGGCCTTCAACTAAGCTTAACGCGTAATGCTGGAGGCCATAGTAGTCCCATCCGTTATCATCTGAGTCCGTAACATAGATTCCTGTATAATTGCCCAACTCATCATATTCAAAGCCCCAGGCAGTGATGGAGTGCCCTCCTATATCTGCGTTAAATATACCTAAAGAGACACCGTAGCCTTCCTCCATCCACGCGTCAATCAAGGACAATGCATTGCTGAAACCGTCGGCACCAGCGGCTTCAACCCTCATATAATCATCAACGTCCAAATCAGTATAAAAAGCACCTGCACTGGGATCTTCTACCTGGGCCCAGTCACTTTCCCCCTGGGGAACATAGGTTCCGGAAAACCACCACTCATAAGCATAATTTTCAAGGCTGCCCCCGTTACTGAATGCATTGTTAAAATAACTAAAAAGATCAGCCGCAGAACTGCCGGCCACAGCACCCCAGCCAGTATAATTGAGAACATTTGATGAAGCGGCAGCCCAACAAAGCGATGAGTCGTCAGCCCCTGACTTATCCACATCCGTCCATGTTCCGCCCCAGTCATCATAAATAAAATATGTGGCCGCAAATGCGTTGGCCGAGCTGAGCAGAACCAGGGCAACACCAACCATTAAAATCTTTTTGAAACGTCCCAACAACGAATAAAACCTTTTCATAACATATGAATCTCCTTTTCAATTAATGTACATAGAAATGAATACAAAGATGGAACATCTTTGAAAGTGAAGACATCCTTTCTAACAATTATTTTTTTCTGTTTTTAATCCTTTCATTTTGAATCTTCTGCATTTGTTTTGTTCTTTCGGCTAAAGAATCTAAACCAATTTCTTCTCGTAACCTATCAACAATCTGAGGATTTTCAATGGGAAGAGGCACGACCTCCCCGTTTTTGATAATGTCAAATTGAGTGCCATATTTTTAGTTCCGAGTTCACCGTTATCGTGCAGTTCTTTCAAGATCCGTTGATCTTCATCAGCCATCGCTACAAGTTCATTTCTGAGATTTATGTCCATTATTTCCTTTGGCTAATCTAACCAGATAACATGAATATGTTGAAGGTTAAGCCTTCTTGATAACGAAACGCAAGAATAAATATAACTGTTCCAGGGAATGGACTCAATTAAAATTGGCATTAAATTGCAGGCAAGGTAATTGCCCAGAACCCCGCATAAATAAGCTTGACTAAGAAATCCGGGTTTACTAATCTTGTCAGGATTCACCCTGTATATTAATGTTGTCAAATAAAGGGAGGCGATATGCCCGTATATGTGGAGGACCATCCGCTAATAAAACATAAGCTGGGGTTGATGCGTCAAAAAGATATCAGCACCAAGGATTTCAGGGATCTGGCCTCGGAAGTGGCCCGCCTGCTCACCTACGAAGCCACCCAGGATCTTGAGACCGAGCAAAAGGTCATCGAGGGCTGGGCAGGAGAGGTTGAGATCGAAATAATAAAAGGTAAAAAAATTACCATTGTTCCCATCTTGAGAGCGGGTTTAGGCATGATGGACGGGGTGCTTGACCTGATCCCTTCTGCCAAGGTGTCTGTGGTGGGATTTTATAGAAATGAAGAGACGTTAAAGCCTGTACAGTACTATTTTAAAACCGCCTCTGCCATGGAAGAGCGTACCGCACTGATCCTGGACCCCATGCTGGCCACCGGCGGGACTTTAATCGCCACCATTGACCTGCTCAAAGAAGCCGGATGCAAAAGGATCAAGGGGCTGTTTCTTGTGGCCGCCCCGGAGGGCATTGCAGCAGTGGAGAGAAAACACCCTGACGTTGACATCTACACGGCAAGCATTGATGCGCGCCTTAACGACGTGGGATATATTCTGCCCGGGTTGGGGGATGCCGGGGATAAAATATTCGGCACCAAGTAATGTTAAAATAACGGCCATAGGCCGACCTGGTCTATCACCGCCCAGTCCCAGCCCACAGCAAAACATGAAAGTAACTCTGCAACTGGTTGGTACTCTCATTTAAGAAGGAAAATAAAAAAATGCCAGACAATCTGCCGTCATCCACAGATTACAACTTCCAGGTTAAGGACTGTTTCCTGGGGGCCCAGATGCTCTTTGTGGCATTTGGCGCCCTGGTGCTGGTGCCCTTGCTCACAGGACTGAACCCCAATGTGGCATTGTTCACTGCGGGCTTAGGCACCCTGGTGTTCCAGGTCATTACCCGGGGCAAAGTGCCCATCTTTCTGGCCTCTTCCTTTGCCTTTATCGCCCCCATCCAGTACGGCGCCGAGACCTGGGGGATTCCCGGCACCATGTGCGGCCTGGCAGCGGCCGGCGTGGTTTATATCATACTGAGTACCCTGGTGAGGATACGGGGCAGCGAAGTGATCCAGCGGGTGCTCCCAGCTGTGGTCACCGGCCCGGTCATTATGGTTATCGGCTTGAAACTGGCACCGGTGGCCGTGGGAATGGCCACAAGCGGCAGTGACCACTATTCCAAGGCCGCAGCCATGACGGTGGCCTTTATTGCGCTTGCGACCACTGTCCTGGTCTCTTTGCTTGCAAGAGGCATGATAAAACTGATCCCGATTCTGGTGGGCATTGCTGTGGGATACGTTGTGGCCCTTGTCATGGGCATGGTTAGTTTTGATGCCGTGATCTCTGCACCCTGGGTTGCCATACCCGCCTTTGTTCTGCCCCAGTGGAACCTTCAAGCCGTCTTCTATATTATTCCCGTGGCCATTGCCCCGGCCATTGAGCATTTCGGCGACATCGTGGCCATCGGCAGAGTTACGGGAAAAGATTACTTAAAAGACCCCGGCATCCAGAACACCATGCTGGGCGACGGTGTTGCCACCTCTCTGGCAGCATTTCTGGGCGGCCCGCCCAACACCACCTACTCCGAAGTGACAGGCGCGGTAACCCTGACCCGTGCGTTTAACCCGGCCATCATGACCTGGGCCGCCATTACCGCCATCCTGCTTGCCTTTATCGGCAAGCTGGGCGCATTGCTGCAGACCATCCCCGCCCCTGTTATGGGTGGTATCATGCTGCTGCTGTTCGGGGCCATTGCCGTGGTGGGTTTGAACACCCTTGCCCAGGCCCGGGAAGATCTTGTGGCACCGCGAAATCTGAGCATCATAGCCCTGATTCTGGTTTCCGGCATTGGGGGGCTGGCCGTCAAGTTCGGTAATTTTGAACTGTCCGGTATCGGCCTTGCCGGTGTGCTCGGCGTGCTGCTCAATGTGATACTGCCAAGGCCTAAAGAATAGTTTTACTCAAACAAATGAAATAACGCTTGGGTGCCGTTTAATCCGGCGCCCTGGTCTTCCATCTGTTTATAGAGTTTGTAAGCCATATCAAGGCCCGGGGTCTTCATGCCCATGGTTTCGGCTGCAGAAAGGGCAATGCCCATATCCTTTACAAAATGCCGGATGAAAAATCCCGGTGCATCATCCCCCTGGATCATCTTTGGCCCAAGGTTATTCAGGCTCCAGGATGCAGCTGCGCCCTTGCCGATGGATTCAAGTACGGTTTCAGGATCCAGCCCCGCGTGCCTTGCATAGGAGATGGATTCACACACGGCAATCATGGTGGAGGCGATGGCAATCTGGTTGGCCATCTTGGTGTGCTGGCCGCTGCCTGCCTTGCCTTGGTGGACAATATTGGTTCCCATGGTCTTAAAAATGGGCAGGGCACGGTAAAAATCATCCGCCTCCCCGCCCACCATAATTGAAAGCGACGCATTCCGAGCCCCGATATCCCCGCCGGAAACCGGCGCATCCAGCACACGGATATCTTTCTGCCGCCCCTCCTCCCACAATTTTTCTGCAAGGGCAGGATTCGATGTGGTCATATCAATGGCAAGGGCACCGGCGGAGGCATTTTCCAGGATACCGGCCGGGCCTGTGAACACCTCTGTTACATCTGCCGGATATCCCACAATGGAAATAATGACATCCGATGATCCTGCCAGCTCCGCCACACTGTCACACCAGACCGCCCCCTTATCAACCAAGGCGTCGGCCTTCTGTCTTGTACGGTTGTACACACGAACATTGAAGCCTGCGGCCAAAATATGCCCGGCCATGGACTGCCCCATAACGCCCAGTCCGATGAAGCCGATATTTTTATCTGTCATGAGTTCTCCTCTTAAAACAGCTTAACTGTCATTATTGAACATTTTTTCAGGGTGTTATCAATAGCTTTAGCCCCGATATCATAAAGATTAATTTTCGTTCGATCCTAACACAATTTTAGTAATTTGCTGATATACATACAACACTATTGTAACTCAAAGCATAGCTGAAATGACATATGATTTTTAAAGGAGCCCCGGAATACGAATGGAAACGGATATAGATGCAGAAGAGATCAATTTAGAAGAAACCGTTTTAGAAGAAGCTGTTGATTTAAGCACAACCAATCGCTATATCAACAGGGAGCTTTCCTGGCTACAGTTCAATCGCAGGGTCCTTGAAGAAGCCCTGAATCCCAACCACCCCCTGATGGAACGTGTTCGGTTTCTCTCCATTTCCGCCTCCAATCTGGATGAATTTTTCATGGTCCGGGTGGCGGGTCTTAAAGCCCAGGTAAACAAAGGCGCAACAAGTGCAAGCCCGGACAATATGACCCCGTCCGAACAACTTAAGGCCATAGAAGAAGCCGTCATAGAACTCAACAACATTACCCGGGGATGTATTAAGGAGCTGACCTCTGATCTGGAGGCAGCCAATGTTTTTGTTGTCAAGCCCGAACAGCTTACCATGGAGGACCGGGAAAACCTGCTCTTGGAATTCCAGACAAAACTATTCCCTGTGCTCAGCCCCCTTGCTGTGGATCCGGCCCATCCATTTCCCTTTATTCCCAACCTGGGCCATGGCATGATCATGGATCTTATAGATGAAGAGAGCGGGGATGCCATGTTCGCCCTTGTCATCGTCCCTTCCCAGCTCAAGCGTTACATCAGGATACCCGGCAAGTCCATTCGCTTTATCCGCCTGGTATCGGTCATCAGCATGTTCTATGATCACCTGTTCCCCGGATACCGGTTGACGGGATCAGGGGCGTTCCAGTTAATCCGCGACTCAGAACTTGAAATTGATGAGGCGGCTGAAGACCTTGTACGCACCTTCCAATCCGCCTTGAACCGCCGCCGCCGGGGCAATGTAATCCGCCTGCGGGTGGATACCGGGATGCCGGACAATTTAACCACGTTCATCACGAATCAATTCGAGATGACCCCCGAAGATGTGTTCAAATCAGAATATGTGGCGCTGTCCGCGATCAAGGAACTGATATGTGATGACCGCCCGGATCTAATGTTTAGAAAATACCATGCCAGGTTCCCGGAACGTATCCGGGATTTTGGCGGGGACTGCTTTGAAGCCATCTTAAAAAAGGATATTATTGTTCACCACCCCTATGAAAGCTTTGATGTGGTAGTCCAGTTCATCCACCAGGCCAGCCAGGACAGCAACGTGGTTTCCATCAAGCAGACGCTTTACCGCACCAGCAAGGATTCTCCCATTGTCCAGGCCCTGGTGGAAGCGGCAGAGGCGGGAATAAATGTTACAGCCATGGTTGAACTCAAGGCGCGGTTTGATGAAGAGGCCAACATTGAATTGGCTAGAAAGCTGGAACTTGCCGGAGCCCAGGTGGTTTACGGAATCATTGACCTGAAGACCCATGCCAAGCTCTCCCTGGTGGTGCGCAGGGAAGACGGCAAGTTTACATCCTATGCCCATCTTGGTACGGGCAACTATCATCCCATTACGGCCAAAATTTACACGGATCTCTCTTTTTTCACCCATGATCCGCAGATCTGCGCAGAAGTGATGCAGATTTTCAACTACATGACCGGATATGCCAAACCAGCCAACCTTAAAGTTCTGGACATTGCCCCCCTGACCTTGCGCAAACGCATTGTTGAAAATATACAAAGGGAAATCGAATTTGCCGAACAGGGGAAACCGGCCCATATCTGGGCAAAAATGAATTCCCTTGTGGATCCGGTGATCATTGACACCCTTTACCAGGCATCCCAGGCAGGAGTCAGTGTAGACCTTGTCATCCGGGGCATCTGCTGCTTGCGGCCGGGCATTCCCGGACTCAGCGAAAACATACGGGTGAAATCCATTGTGGGCCGGTTTCTGGAACACTCCAGAATTGCCTGCTTTGGCAACGGTCATGAATTGCCGTCGCCCCATGCCAAGGTTTATATATCCTCGGCAGACTGGATGCCCAGAAACCTTGACCGGCGCATTGAAACCCTGGTGCCCATCCTTACCCCCACGGTCCACCGCCAGGTCCTGGACCAGATTATGGTGGCCAATTTAAGGGATAATGAACAAAGCTGGACCCTGAACAGTGACGGCACCTACACCCGAATCGAACCCGAGAAGGAACCCTTCAATGCCCATAACTTTTTCATGACCAACCCCAGCCTGTCCGGCCGGGGATCGGCCCTGCGCCCGGAATTGTTAAAAACCCGGCAGAAACGGTTTCACAAGCCCAAAAGAAAGGCAAAAAAGCCCTGATTAAACAACTTATTTATTAGGGACCCGGGAACAATCATCTGGTTCATCTCTTTTTTTTCTTTGGTTTTTCCAGATAATCGACGCCTTCATCGTTAAGTTCCTTGAGCTTGGCCTCAATTGTTGTGCACAATGTCTTGAGTACTTTGATACGGGCAAAATATTTATTATTCGCCTCTATCATGGTCCATGGGGCATAATGTGTGCTGGTCCTGTCCACCATATCTGTAACCGCCAGTTCGTACTGTTCCCATTTTTTCCGATTACGCCAGTCTTCTTCCGTGATTTTGAACCGCTTGAAGCCGGTTTGCTCTCTGGCATGGAATCTTTGCAACTGCTCTTCTTTAGTAATAGTCAACCAGAACTTGACCACCACCATGCGATGACGGGTGATCTGCAACTCAAACTCGTTTATTTCACTGTAGGCCCTCATCCAGTCGGCCTCCGAACAGAATTGCTCTACCCGCTCCACCAGTACTCGACCATACCAGGATCGGTCAAATATAGTTACGCGGCCTTTACGGGGCAAATGTCGCCAGAATCTCCAGAGATAGGGCTGTTCCCTTTCTTCTTCTGTAGGTGCGGCAATGGGGATAATCTGATACCCGCGTGCATCAAGCGCCCCTGTAATACGACGTATGGCCCCTCCTTTTCCTGCGGCGTCATTGCCCTCAAACACGGCTATGACTGAGGTATATTTAAACTTTGGATCCCTGATCAGCAAATTGAGTTTTCTCTGGTATTTTTTCAGCTTTTTCTGGTACGCCTCCTTTGTTAGGGATTGCGTCATATCTAACGTCTTCAACACGTTGACATTATCAATAGACGGCATAAGGGGAGGAGCGAGGATTTCCGAAGAAGGCTGAGCATCCTTGTTCAACCGTTCTTGAATCGCGTTGAGGATCAGCTTACCGACGGTTAAGTTCCGGTAGCAGGCATCTGATCCTTCAATGATCAACCAGGGAGCTTCAGCGGTTGAGGTCTGACGAATGACCTTTTCGTAAACTTCACGAAACTTGTCGTACTTCTTGAAATGCTCCCAGTCACGCTTGGTGACCTTCCAACGGGTCAATGGGTCTTTTTCCAGCGATTGGAGTCGTTTTTTCTGTTCTTCCTTGGAAAGATGAAACCAGAATTTAATGACCAGTGCCCCCTCATCCACCAACATTTTTTCTAATTTTACTGCCCGGCCCATGCTCTGCTCCAGATCCGCATCCTTTGTTTTGCCATGGACCCTGTTCAGCATCGGCCACGTGTACCAGGACCCCAGGAAAACACCAATTTTACCTTTTGGCGGCAAGGCCATCCAGAACCGCCACATCATGGGGCGATCAAGTTCCTCGTCCGTGGGTTCCCCCATGCCGTGGGTTTGAATAAAGCGGGGATCCATCCATTCGTTCAACAGATTCACAGTGGCTCCGCGGCCTGCACCGTCCAATCCGCCGACTAGGATAATCACTTGAAAAGAGGATGATTCGTTCAATTCCAACTGCACATTGAGAAGTTCCTCACGCAGGGCAGGCACTTCTTTCTTGTAGTCGGATTTAGGTATCTTATGTCCCAACTCGGCAGATTCAAACATGCAGTTGCTCCTTTATGTCGGTTAAATCTCATTTATTTCATACAAAACCAAATAAAAAATTTAACCGGCCATGTTTGGCAATGTCAAGCCTAAAATGCACGCTTATTTGATGCTGTCGAATCCAACCCCCTTCTTTAAAACAGTCATGGGCTGATCTGGTCTATCAGCACCGGGATTCAGCCCAGACCGAGTCCTTTTCACATTACTACTTCAACCCCATGCAATTGGCATAGAAAGAAACAGTCGCCGGCCAGTCGGAAAACACACCAATGACTCCGACATCCTGGGCCAGCACATTGAGCACTTTCAGCATATCTCCGTCGTTGTCAATGGCCGAAGTAATGCTCTGGTAGTACCAGCCGCCGCCTTCTTTCAGCAGACCGGATCGCTCCAGGGTCCAGGTGATGATGTCCAAACCGGACGCTTTGGCGTTCAGGGCATACTCCGAAGCAATGATCTGGTTGTCATTATCAACGGTCAGCAGCGCCCAGATCGGCGGCGCGATGATGTTTACCCCTTGCGCTTTCAGATCCGCCAAATCAGTAACGCAATGACAGTTAGGCGACTATTAACTTTTTATTACCTGGGATCAAGTAAGCGTCAGTAAAAGGCGGGCATATACAACATGCTCAGTAATTTGACCGGGGGGACATCCCAATGAGCTGCTGCTTGGCTTCTGACAACAATATGGGCGACTTTCGGCAGGACGCCATGAACAATTTGTGCCGGACGGTTCCTGAAATATAAACTCTCAGATATGCGGGATGTGCCGCTAACACAATTCTTATATTCTTAGTTTATATTGCTTCAGGTTATTGATCACGTTCATTAACAGCGTGGGGACCTTCATAAAACGGCCACGGGCCGTCCTTGGTCTATCTACACCCAGACTTCGGCCCACAACGAAAGTTGAAAGATCTGTTTTGGTTACACAGATCTTTCTTATAACAGCCATGGGCTGACCTGACATGTCAACACCGAGGTGCAGCCCACAACAAAGTAAGAAAGTATTTCAGTATCTTATGGGGACTTTCTTATAAAAATAGAACTATGTGAGCAAATCTGATATAATATTTTGTAGTGTTGGGGTAAAATAATTTGGAGAACATCATGTCCCTTGATGAACAGAAGAATTTAATAGAACATCACCCGACTCAGGCGAAACAACAAATTTCCACGGACTTTGACCTGAAATCTCCGAAATGGTTCCTGAACAGAGAACTGACCTGGCTGGAATTCAACCGCCGGGTCCTCCATGAAGGGCAGGATTCACGTAACCCCCTTCTGGAGCGGGTCTTCTTTCTCTCAATCGTTGGTTCGAATCTTGATGAATTTTTCATGAAACGTATCGGTGGGCTCAAACAACTGGTAGGGGCCGGGGTCAAAAAGCTGAGTGTCGACGGGCGGACACCGCAGGAGCAGATTGATGACTGCCATATTGTTGTTCAGGACATCTTAAAACAGAACCAAATGTTGGAAGTGGAGTTAAAGACACTGCTCGCTGAAGAGGGCATTATTCTTATCGGCTACGACCAATTGACAAAAGAGCAGAAGACATTTGCCAACATGTTTTTTTTCGATAATGTATATCCACTCCTAACGCCCCAAGGAATGGATCCGGCGCATCCGTTTCCTTTTATCTCCAACCTATCTTTGAATCTTCTGGTCAAGGTAAGCTATCCAAATACGGAGCACGCGTACCTCAACAGAATCAAGGTTCCGGTCGACTCCGGGCTCTCTCCGCGGTTTATAAAGATTGGCGAAGAAGACTTATATGTACCGATAGAGGATGTTATCGCCAACAACCTTGACTTGCTTTTCCCAGGTATGGTTATTGAATCGTGTGATTTCTTCCGGGTGACCAGGAATGCCATTACTGAACGAGACCAGGAGCAGGCTAACGATCTCCTGTCTATGATCGAATCCGCCCTCCGCGACAGAAAATTTGCTGAAATCGTCCGGCTTGAGGTGAACCCGAATATGAGCATGCCTCTACGAGGCATGCTGGCCGCAGAACTCAACATTGATGAAGAAAAGGATGTTTTCGAAGTTGAGGGAATCATGGCGAAGAGGCACCTGATGGACATTGCCGGACTTGACCGGCAGGATTTGCACTTTCCGCTTCATCAACCCGTCGATCATCCGGAGCTGCTTGAAGAGGATCCTAATATCTTTCATATCATAAAGGAAAAAGGGTCCATTCTCTTGCAGCATCCATACGAATCGTTTGATACCTCAGTGGAACGGTTTATAAAGGAGGCCAGTCGGGACCCCAAAGTTCTAGCCGTTAAAATGACACTATACCGGACAGCCGAGCAATCCAGAGTCATACAGTACCTGATTGACGCAGCCCAGAACGGTAAGCAGGTCGCCGTGGTTGTGGAACTGAAGGCTCGTTTCGATGAGTCGGCCAACATCCGCTGGGCCAGATCCCTGGAAGAGGTGGGTATCCATGTGACCTACGGGGTTGTGGACTTGAAAACCCACTCAAAAGTTATCTTTGTGGTACGCAAGGATTTTGACGGTTTGCATCGCTACGCCCATATAGGAACCGGCAACTATCATGCCGGTACTGCCCGGGGATACAGCGACCTTGGTCTCTTTACCTGTGATTCAGTCATCGGTTCCGACCTCACGAAGCTATTCAATTATCTGACGACCGGATATACGGTCGCCCGTAAGTACAAGAAGCTTTTACCCTGCCCCTATATTTTGAAAAAAAAGTTATTGGAGAAGATTGACCGGGAGAGCAAGTTGCAGGCTGAAGGTAAGAAAGGGCTAATCCAATTAAAAACAAATGCCCTTGAGGACAAAGATATCACCACTGCACTGTACAAGGCATCTCAGGCCGGCGTTCACATTGATCTCATCGTCCGTGATTCATGTCGGTTGCGGCCAGGCATTCCAGGACTCTCTGAAAATGTTCGCGTTATTTCCATCGTCGGCCGGTTTCTGGAGCATTCAAGAATTTTTTACTTTCGCAATGATGGTAAGGAAGAATACTTTATAGCTTCGGCCGACCTGATGAAACGAAACCTTGAGAGCCGGGTCGAGGTCTGCGCGCCTGTTGAATCTCCACGCCTGCAGGCCTTATTGCGGGAGATGCTTGATATCCAGCTGAACGACAGGCACAGTTGCTGGGAAATGCAAAGTGACGGCAGCTATGTTCAACTGAAGCCGAAACAGGGTGAAGATGCGCGCAGTTCCTTTGAGCAGCTAATTAAAAATGCGGAAAAGAGGCTGAAAACGACACACCGAATGGTGGTAAAAAAAGGGAAGTCCGCGTTACAGAAGAAATAAGCCTTTATAAGAAACTCTCTGTAACCTACAGAGATGTTTCAATATTCGTTGTGATCCGAACCACGGTCAAAGACCAAGGAGTCAGTGACCGTTATAAAGTAATCCTACAATGTGCGTCAATTTTCAGCAGGCTGGTATAGGAGACTGTCGACCATTTCCAGCCGCCGGAACATGGAGCGTTTTTTCACTTGATGCACATCCTAATACTCTTCTAACACAACTCATATAATTAATAAGCATGGAAGATCTAAAAGGATTGGATTTGACCTTTTTTAACGCTATAGGGAGGACCGGACTTGACCATCAATTGAGTGGTATCTTTTAGCGTTTTCCCCATAACTTTGGTGCTGTTCATATTTTCCAAATTATAATAAATAGAACGCGCCCTCTGTTACATATTACCTATCGATTGATAAAGATCCGTTAGTAAACTTATCCTTAATGACCATAGAAGGGGGGGGTAAAATGGAGCATGAAGTGGATATTGACTGGGTAATTGAGCAATTGAAGGACCGGTACCTTGAGCGGCTGACTGAATTGAAGACAGCCGACAAAAAAGAAAAACCCCTGCTGCATTGCATCGTCATTGGCTATGAATCATCGTTGCAGCTTTTGGGCCAGAAAGATTGGCTACAGGAATACCCGTTCGAACCTTGAAAAACAGGGACACCATAATCAATCTGTGCCGGACGATTCCTGGAATATGGAAATTTATAATGGATATCAAGATGAAGAAAAATGTTTTATTTGTTTGCGCTCATAATTCGGCCAGAAGTCAGACGGCAGAAGCTTATTTCAAAAAAGCAGGCTCAAAAAAATTTGAGGAATCCTACAATGTGCGTGGTACCCTAATGTCGTTTTCTTAATCGGGAATACCGTTTTCGGCAAGGCTTTTATTTTTATACTGAGCATCTTCAGTCACTTCCGCCCCAAACCATTGGGGCGGAACAAACGCCCCGGCTTGCTCCTGGTCACCGAATTCCACCTCACATAAAAAAAGGCCTGCAAGAGCACCTGAAAATTCATCAATCTCTGCAGTGAAGCCGCTATCAAGAACGACTTTGGACCGTTGCTTTTCCACCTGCCGGCCCTGGGTCAACGGCCACAGATAATTGAAGTCCGCTTCATCAATCCTGATTTCCGCTTCGTCCCGGATAAGACCCTGTCCCCGTTTAAAGGTCATGAAAAATGCATCACCTTTCTGGCGAAGCCTGATCTCAACAGAATCCCGGGATTTGGAAATATAGCCCTGCCGAATACAGGTGGTTGACTGCAAAACAATTTCCGGCATCTTTGGCAGCAGGAACTTTCGTTCTATTTCTTTCATTGTACGCTGTTCCCTTAATTTTGAACTTCCTGCCACAATTGTGAATAGGCTGCCACAGCCGCTTCCTTTCCGGCATAGGACAGGGCCGGTGCCCTGTGAACACCCATGCGCTCGATATGTGTAGAAAAAGGTATCCAGGAGTTCATCACCTGTTTATTGCCGGCCCGGATCTCTTCCATGGTCTCAAGGTGCAGGGATTTGCTCTGCTGGACCATGGAAAAAAACGGAAAGATTTTGGATGACTGATAACCCTGTTTTTTAAAAAACACATACAGTTGTTCAAGGGTTCTTTGGGACAGGGTGGTGGGGATCACCGGCACCACAATGCGGTCTGCCACCTTGAAAACATTTTCCGAAAGCAGAGAGATATTGGGGGGGCAGTCCAGTAGAACAATGTCATATTCGCCATCAACCGGTTTCAACGCCTTGTTCAGCCTGGAGCGGCTCTTTTTCATCCGGGATAAAAAAATATCAAAATCCCTGAAGCTCATATTGGCCGGCAAAAGATCCAAATTGTGAAAATCGCTTGCTCTGATGGCATTTGCAAATTTTTTCGTATCTTCAAAAAAAGTATTATTTTTCAATTTTTCGGATGGCTTCACACGGAAATAAAATCCTGAGGCTCCCTGGGGATCAAGGTCGCACAAAAGTGTCCGATTGCCGCTTAATGCACTGGCATATGCCAGGTTGACCGAAGCAGCGGTTTTTCCCACTCCGCCTTTGTTGGAATAACAGGCAATAAGTTTCATAAATCTTTATCTCCCTATGAATCAACCTGGGTGTTGTCTTGTTTACTATCTGTGTTCTTTAAATCAAACAGAGCATTAAACGCCCCCTGTGTATCCGGGCTGTAAAACCGGGACAGATTTTCAATAATCATCCGGCGTTCTGCCAACTGTTTGCGGTAAAGCATGGCCGTCAACGCCCCGATGCTTTCGGCCAGGGCCTTGGCGTTGGCTCCGGTGCCCGGGTAACGGTCAAGACACTGGGCCAGGGTAGCCTGCTGGACAGATTGGTCATTGAAACTTCCCAGGTGCTCCTGTAACCCTTTAAGATTTTTTAGCAGGCGTTTTACCTGTTTGTCGTCGAATAAAGGCTGGGCCGATTCAATCAGGTACCGCAGCTTTTTGCACTGGATGCGCAATGCATGAATGGTCTCGTCCGGGGTCTTATCGCTAATATTGCCGGCAAGCGTGCACACCTTTTTATATCGTTTCAAAATAAGGCCGGCAGCAAAAACTTTGGACGGCGCATCGGCCTTGGGGCCTTTGGGCAAGGCTTTAGGATTCTCAAATAACTTTTGGATGGCTTTTATCTGTTTTTTGTACCTCTTGGATTTAAGCATGGTCTTAACCTTTCCAAAAGCCTCATTCCGATCCTGTTGCAGTAGGTCGAAAAGGACCTCAAGGCCCGGGTGGGCCTGGGGCGGAACCAGGGCAAAATAATCGTCCTTGGATAAAAGATAAACATCCCGGTCCCGCATCAGGTTGGTATCCTGCATAATATCCTTGAAATCCTGCTTCAACTGAACAAGGGTTTCTGTGGCCACCACCCCTTTGAATAAGGTAAGCACGGAACGTACCTTGCGTAGACTGACCCGCCACTGGTGAAGAAATTCAGTGTCCAGATCATCAATCAGTCCTGGTTCGTTGCGGCGTGTCACCTGCAAAAAAGTCTGGACAATCGCACAAAGGCTTTTCCTGGCAGGGGCATTTTCAGACAGACGAATAACCGGCTTGGATGTATAATCCGAGATCTCAAGTTTCAGCACGCCAGCCGGGAGCCCAGGTTTTTCCAATTTTTTCAAAATGTCGCAGATCAAGGCATGGCTGTCGTTGTACCCGCGCATGGGACGGGTCCGAAGCCAGGACCAGGTATTGTTCCCACGATTCAAAGAGACCGATTCAATGCGGCAGCAGGTTTTCTGCTCGTCATCCAGAAGAAGCAATGTATCCCGAATAAGGGTCACCTGACCTGCCGGTGTAAACGCCCGCAAAGGGGACTGATCCAATAGCAGATCCCTGACAGGCCCCAGGGGAAGATCCCGGGCAAATTGCCATCCGGATTCCGGTGCAGTCTGTGCCATTATATCACCTGACCAGCAGATCCTGATTAAATCGGACTCCGTCTGAATTAAAAGGGCATCGGAGTTGTAAACCGCGGCATCAAATGTATCCAGAAGAGTTCCCTCTTGCGGCTCACAGGTATTTCCAGTAAGGGTCATATCTGCATCTTTTAGCTTGGCATTTATCTTTTCGAGATTTATGCCGGTCGGCAGCATAAAAGTTTGCGAAGGAGGCAAATTCATTGTTCTGATTTTCCCTTATTCTTTTTGATGTATTCATGGATCAGATTTTCAATAATGGCCTGAACACTGGTCTCTTTTTCAATGGCCAAAATTTTAAGTGCCTTGAGCACTTTTTTTTCCAGCCTTAGGGAAGTATTCACCTTTCTGATTTTTACCATATTAGATCCTTGTTAATCTTTGTTTCACGCCTTGATATAATGACGTCATTAAACTATGATGTCAACTATTATGGATTCAATGACAAAATACGCCGCCATAGACATCGGTTCCAACGCCGTGCGCCTGCTTTTAGCCATGGTATCGAAAGAAGAGTTCGGACTCAGGGTAAAAAAGATCTCTTGGATGCGCATGCCTATCCGCTTAGGTGAGGATGCCTTTTTACAGGGCGTGATCTCGGATGAACGGGCCTGCAAACTGACAAAAACCATGAATGGTTTTGCAAAACTCATTGATGCGTACCAGCCCGTAGCCGTCAAGGCCTGTGCCACCTCGGCCATGAGGACCGCCAAAAACGGCAGACAGGTATGCCGCAGAATCAAGGAACAGGCCGGTATAGATATTGAAATCATTAACGGCAGACAAGAAGCCCGGTATCTTTTTCAAAACCGCCACAAAATAATGACCTCCTCGGAAAAGGCGGCTTTGTTTGTGGATGTGGGTGGCGGCAGTACGGAAATCACTTTATTCTGTGACGGCAGGGTCCAGGCCAGCCGTTCCTTTAACTTGGGCACCATCCGTTTGCTCAACAACCGGGCCCGGCAGCAGGATTGGGATATTATGAAATCCTGGTTGAAAAAAATCACCCGGGGGCACGAGCCTGTGGAGGCCATTGGCAGTGGCGGCAACATCAACAAGCTGTTTAAGCTGGCCAAGGGCCGTCCCGGCACATGGGTGAAGCTGAAAAAGATAAAAAAAATCCGGGATGAACTGGCTGATTATGCACTGGAAGAACGGATGAAACGCTTTAATTTAAAACCTGACCGGGCAGACGTTATCATCCCAGGGGCGCGGATCTATATTAAAGCCATGACCTGGGGCCGTTGTGAAAAAATTCATGTCCCCATGCAGGGACTTGCCGACGGCATGATCAGGGTCTTGCATGACCAGAGAATGCAGGTAAAGTCAATGGAAAAACACATGCATGCACCCACAATTGAACCGGTACAAGATGAGGCCATAGTCATAGAAGGACCGGATTATAGGATAGTCTGAAAAAATAACAATCGAGAATCCATCATGGCTCTGAATGACGAACCCTCTGAATGACGAACCCATGGACAAGGTGATCTGCATCTGTAAAATACAAAAAGCCCTGATCAAGGTATCCTTGGTCAGGGCTTTTAGAAAAAGAACCGGCGGCGTTCTACTCTCCCACATAGTCTCCCATGCAGTACCATCGACGCTAAAGAGCTTAACTTCCGTGTTCGAGATGGGTACGGGTGTGGCCTCTTCGCCATCGCCACCGGTTACACTGGTCGGACCTGGAACTTCAGAAAGTTCTATTCTTGTCATGTTCCATGGATCCAAATATGTAATCTGTTGCAGTAAATCAATATCAAAATATTGCTATGTTGCAGTCGGATGAAATTTTAGTGAAAATCAAGGCGCAAGCAAAGTCTTTAAATAAGCTGT
>NZ_KB893023.1 GCF_000373985.1 Desulfobacter curvatus DSM 3379 | reverse complement strand
CTGGATTTCACCCGACAGGAATTTTCACCCTGCAAGATGCGCCGAGCTTTGCTCGGCGCGACAACGGGGAGCTGAGGGGCCGGGCTTTTAAACCCAAAAGCCCCAATAAAAAGTTAAATTTTCATGAACCAGGCACTTCCGAAAACGCCGCGCAGTAAGCCCGGTCCCTCTCCAGCGTTTTGTGTGTGCCGGGCACGGCACNTGTTCTTAAAAGTGAGTCAAATGTATAGAATTTCAATACATTTGGCAAGTCTTAGACCCAGCCGGATGGAGGCGAAGGGTGTAGTGGTAGTGCAACGGGGTATCGGTGACGGTGCTTCGGGAGGAAGCCGCTTTGCTGAGGCAAGGTACCACGAAGGTACGGGATGACGTACAGGAATCGGATATAAGGCGCACATACCGGGACGAGCCTGCACAACAAGGTGAAGTCCTCTATCCATTAAAGGGTATGTCCGTAAATCCGGCATTCACGTACTGAAAGACACGTGTTTACCCCGGGAGATCTCCCATGTGCCGGATTGGCTGAGGGCCGGGTAACCGGTCTTGACCGCATGGGAGAAGTCAGCAGAGGGCATAGTAGTTGGAGGAAACGAGCCGGGCCTCCCTGTCATGGGAGAAGTACACCCGGAGGCCTCACCCCGATGAAGGCCTGAACGGTACCCGGGCCGAATGGCTTGGGTAAATGGTTGTGGTGAGTAAGTAGAAGGATTTTATGGAAATAATGCGGCAGTGGTCGAAATTTCCATAGCATGACTTTGCCCAAAGCCCGATAAAATCGGTGGGATAACCTACAACCGATTCTATTCATACCAGCCGAACCGCCTTGGTACGAGATCCGTACGCCCGGTGGTGTGGGAGGGCTCCTCAGTAATGGGGAGTCCTATCCCTATTGGGCATTTTTATTTAATTTAAACCAGTTAGCTTTTTTCACATAATGGGGCAGACGATATGTTCAAATGAATATTTTCATTATCTAATCTAAGCTCATGCCCCATAATAAATTTTCGAATATCTGGGAATAAATCCTTTTGTCTTTTTTGTAAGCTTTCAAAAATACTAAGCATTGAGGCTACATCTTGAGCATCACAATCGCTCGGTAGTGCATCTTCTATCCACTGTTCTTGAAGTTTATTCTGTTTTTCTTGAGGTAAATAAGCCATATTCCATATCATTATAGATAAAGAAATTATTCCACGAACTTTAATTTCATCTCCCCAATACATTTTGATATATGGTTCAACTATTTTAAGGATTACAGCTGACATTTTGATTTGATCAGGATTATCGATAAAGTTCATTTTTTCCGAATCTAAGCCCAATCCTTTAAGCATATCCTGTATCTTCGTATTTAACTTATTGTACTTTGCTTGTTTTTTTTCATCGGTTGCAATATTTTCAGCATTAAAAATAGAAGGTTTCTTCTTATTTCTTTTAGACAGCTTCTTACGTATTTGTTTTCCCATTCCCTATACTTTCTTTTTCGATGTTTCTTGGAGCCTCTCGCGGTAGGAACGCCAGTTACCCAGCGCCCCCCGCACAGACCCGGACGTGCGGTTTTCCCGCATCCGGTTCCTCGGTTATACTCGCTT
>NZ_KB893022.1 GCF_000373985.1 Desulfobacter curvatus DSM 3379 | reverse complement strand
ATGGTATTTATGTAGCGAGTTTTTTTTGTTGTGTGTTCTACCCCGCCCGATCCAGCTGGACCCTGCCAGACCCCGCCATATTTTGAAAAAATACTACCCCGCCATGTCGTCCATCCGATCATAGACCTAAGGAGGTATCAGGTCTATGAAAAAGCAAATTCGCCAGCGCAGGTGTAAAAACTGCCAAAATTTATTCATGCCCGATTCCCGCCATTTGAAGCGGCAAAGATTCTGTGACAAGCCCGAATGCAAAATTGCCAGCAAAAAACACAGCCAGCAAAAATGGTTGGATAAGCCAAAGAATCGGGATTATTTCTCAGGACCTGAGAATGTGGCTCGTGTTCAGAATTGGCGCCAAAGCAATCCTGGTTACTGGAAGCGAAAAAAGCCCTCAGAAACGCTATCCTTAACTGAAGATGCGTTACAAGAGATAAAAAACGGCAAAAGCATTGCTGGTAAAGGATCTTCGATAGATTTAATCCAAATACCGTTACAAGATTTAATATCTGCCAAAACCCTTGTCTTTATTGGATTTGACACCCTCCTTAACAAAAATGCGTTACAAGAGATTATTGATGCCACGGACGAGGAAACGGTAAAATTGACGCCAGATATTCTAAAAGAACTGACCCAAAAGAAGAGGTGTCAATATGGGCAAACGATTTTCTTCAATGGAACTTTATAAATTACGAAATACAATCCCCATTCATGTGTTAATCGAAACACAACTGGGTATCCCGGCTAAAATCAGTGAAGGGGTTTTCCGTTTTCTGTGTCCCTTGTGCAACGAGTTTCAAACCGCAGTTAATCCCAGAACGAACTTGAGCCGGTGCTTTCGATGCGAAAAGAATTTTAACACCATCGATATGGTAATGATCTGGCGCAACACCGATTTTGTCAGCAGCGTAAAATATCTGCAGGCGATTTTAAACGCAAGGGAATCCGGTCATGGCACCTGATCATCTATTACCAAAAATTTGTCAGCGGTATCTGGATTATTATAATCATCAAGTCCGTGGTCAGCAAAGTGTCAGAGGAATGCAGCGGATACTGACAAGTCTGGATATCTATTTGAAAAAATCATGCGTCCCCCTGAATGAGCTATCCATCCAGAAAGTTGATCAGTTTTTAGCCCTGTACAATACCAATTATTCTATAGGGACCGCTAAGTCGAACCGGTCATATCTGAGGCAGTTTTTGAGGCATCTTTATTTGAACAAATATCTCAAAAAAGATCTGGCTCCTTTGATAGTAAGCCCTCCGGAGTTCGGACAACTAAAACCAATCAAATTTTTACGCGCTCATGAAGTTCAAAAGCTGTTTGACAGCCTGGATCTGTCAACAGCAAAAGATCTTCGCACAAATGCCGCCATACACCTGGCGTATTACCTGGGATTGAGACCCAAAGAAATCAGGTTGCTAACCCTGGATGACATCTCATTTAGACAGAAAGAGATTTTTATCCATTCAAGAAAAAATTGCAATCCTGCCCATCTTCCCCTTCCCGACAACATCATCAAAGCGATCACTGCCTATATTGTGGGCGGGAGACCTGAAACTCAATCCCGAGTTCTATTTTTACAGTTGACA
>NZ_KB893021.1 GCF_000373985.1 Desulfobacter curvatus DSM 3379 | reverse complement strand
CTTGGTCGAAAAAAAAATTTGATAGCTATGACCATTTTTCAAAATTTGCAAGTGTTTCATGCTTCGTTGTGTCCGCTAGGACATGGGGGTTATATCGGGCCTGTTCTTTTTCAAGCTGTTTTTTCAATTCGTCGATGAGGTCATCCCTGAAGCCTTCAGCCTTGGCCGACACACGGCTTAATTCTTTTTCAACGGATTCGGCCATGTGGTCCATGCGCTGCTCCAGGGTTGCAATCCGGTTCCAAAGCGCATCATTCGGTACGGATTCAATTTCAGGCACCGGGGCCGGACTCTTTTGCCTTTGCCGCTCTTTGGTAAAAATTCCCAGCCCCCCCTTGTCCTCAACTACCTGGTCGAGCAGATCCCGGGTGATGGCCCTTTTATCATCGGCATAGGCATATACCAGCACGGCATCGCATAAAAGATTAATGGTCCGGGGAATGCCACCGGAAATTTCATGGATTTTTTCGACCACATCGGAAGGGAAAAGGCAAGGGTCTCCACCGGCTCTGGAGATTCTGTGGGAAATATAGGCTTTGGTTTCCTTGATGTCCATGGCCGCCAGGTGGTAGCTGACCGATATGCGTTGGGCAAACTGCTCCAGCTTGGGGTTTTCAATCATTTCCCGGAGGTTGGGCTGGCCCACGATCATGATCTGAATCAGAAGATCCTCGTCGGTCTGGAGATTGGACAACATGCGGATCTCTTCCAAAACCTCATGGGAAAGGTTCTGGGCCTCATCAATAATGAGCAGGACGTTGCGGCCGTCCGCATATTTTTCAATTAAGAATTTATAAAATATGTCCAAGGCCCTGGCTTTGCTGATTCCGTCCTCATAAGGCACTTCAAACTCATTCAGGATCAGGTAAATCAGGTCATTGGAATAGACATTGGTGTTGAACACAACCCCAACATCCATATCCCCTTCGATCTTGTTGAGCAGGTGACGGATCAATGTTGTTTTGCCGATGCCGATTTCCCCGGTGAGCATGACAAACCCGATTTTTTCCGACAGCCCATACTCCAGAAAGGCCATGGCATTCTGGTGCCTTGAACTGACATAGAGGTAATTGGGGTTGGGAACCAGGTTAAAAGGCTTTTCTTTAAGATTGAAAAACTGTGTATACATGATTATTTCTGTTTATTCAGGACAAAACCCAGAAATTTTTCCTTTTCCAATCAGCGTTTACAAATGAAAATCCCCGATAACTAATACCCTAAAACCTGAATATTCACTAACGACAACCTGAATATTTTAGTATTGATATAGCGCGCTGACGCCAGGAATATTTTTGATAAGCAAGGATTCGGGCATTGCGGCCGATTTCAGACTTCTCATCAAGCGTTAAAGCGATATTAAGTTTATTTTTTAATTCATCAAAAGAATTCGGATTTGCCAATAATGCATTCTTCCCGTTTTCCAGGACTTCCTTTATTGTAGGGAATGCGTGGCCGACGATAGTCCTGCCTGTTGCCATGTACTCAAACGTCTTTAACGGCGAGCAGTAATTTATGGTTTTCACCTTATCTCTTGACAGTCTGAAGTTTTGTAGCAATCAGGCAACCAGTGGAAGCTGACATTCATGGTGCCTGCGGGCCTTTGCCGTAATTATGCCATAAATCG
>NZ_KB893020.1 GCF_000373985.1 Desulfobacter curvatus DSM 3379 | reverse complement strand
CCCCGCCAACTTGGAAAATACCACCGATGATCCATGCTGCATTTTCAGATGCCAGGAACAGGTGAACGACGAGGAACAGGTGAACGACGACCTGTCGACATCTCATATAACACCCAAAATCGCACTTTTGTAGCTGCCAAGAAACACATTTTTTGTTGATTATACAATACAAAAACGGTATTAATCACAATTATATTGATTATATTAAACAAAAAAAAGGATCGCCGTGAATATCCCCAAATACATTGAACGCCCGGTATACATAGACAGAATAATGCCTTATGTCCGAAAGGATATTATGAAAATCCTGGTGGGCCAGCGCAGAGTTGGCAAAAGTTATTTGCTGTTCCAACTCATGGACCGGCTCACGACCCTGCACCCGGAAGACCAGCAGATTTATATAAACAAAGAACTTCATGAATTCGCCGATATCCGTCATGCCCAGGATCTCCTGAATTATATAGCCTCCCGGCGAGATCCTGACAGACGTTTGGCACTTTTTATTGATGAGGTGCAGGATATTGATCAATTCGAAACCGCCCTGCGCAGCCTTCAGGCCGGTGGTGGCGTTGATATCTTTGCCACCGGCAGTAATGCCAAACTTCTTTCCGGAGAGCTGGCCACCTATCTATCCGGCCGGTACGTTGAAATAAAGGTATATGGGCTGACCTATAATGAGTTTTTAACTTTTCACGGGCTTGAGCAAGGGCTGGATAGCCTGCAAACCTATCTGAAATTTGGCGGACTTCCCTACCTAAAACATCTGTCTTTAGACGATTCAATTGTTTTTGATTATCTGAGAAACGTTTCAGATGCCATTATCCTCAAAGACATTGTTGCCAGGTACGACATCCGGAATGTTGCCTTTCTGCAGCGGTTATGCCGTTTCCTCGCAGATAACGTCGGCTCCCTGGTCACGGCGCGAAAAATCAGCACCTACCTGAAATCCCAGCAGATCAAAATCTCCCACAACCTGGTCATTGACTACCTGTCATATCTTTCCAGCGCCCAGCTTGTACTTCAGGCAAGACGGTATGACATTGCTGGCAAAAAAATTTTTGAAATTGGAGAAAAATACTATTTTGAGGATCTTGGCATCCGTCATGCAATGGTTGGTTTCAACACCTCAGACATCAATAAAATTATTGAAAACGTAATTTTCACCCACTTGAAAACAGCCGGATATGAAGTCACCGTTGGACAAATTGGAAAAAAGGAAACCGATTTTGTCTGTGAAAAGCAAGGGGAACGCCTGTACATACAGGCTGCTTACATGATTCCAGATGACAAGGTTCGGGATCGTGAATTCGGCAGTCTTCTTGCTATTCCAGACAACCATCCTAAAAAAGTGGTGACCATGGACCCGGTTATAGGCGGCACATATAAAGGCATTGAGCATGTCCATCTTGAAAAGTTTTTGCTTTCTCTATAATTCCACCTACATTTGATGAAATCCATTTCTATCAGAACCACGAAAATTTGATAATTGCCCTACTTATAATTAACGCTGATCATCTATACTATTAATAATAGCAGCGCTGACGCATCAAAATTTATTATCAATGATATCAGGGGGGCGGAGCGACATCTAAAATTATTTTGTCGCAAAATTATAATAGACACTCT
>NZ_KB893019.1 GCF_000373985.1 Desulfobacter curvatus DSM 3379 | reverse complement strand
TCTTGGTCGAAAAAAAATTTGATAGCTATGACCATTTTTCAAAATTTGCAAGTGTTTCATGCTTCGTTGTGTCCGCTAGGACATGGGGGTTATACAGAATATTCGGGATAAATGCAGATATTCGGAGAATTCTTTAGAAATCTGCATTTATCGATAAAAAACATGCGAAAATCTATCATAGGGGTACATAAATCTATAATTATCGCTAAATTTTTATTCAAATTTTTCACTTATTAAATTAACAGCCGATTTCCCCTGGGAAGGTGCTAAATGTGCATACCGCATTGTAATATTAAGGCTGCTGTGGCCAAGCAATTGACTGACCACCTCAAGTTTAACCCCATCCTGGACAAGCCAACTTGCAAACGTGTGACGCAGTGTATGGAATACAACTTTATGCCTGGAATCTTTGATTCCATCATTCAGGCCGGATTCCTTAACGGCCTGCTCAAAGATTTTTGGTGCGGAAAAGGTAAATATTTTTTTATTTTTGTTCTTTGAAATTATTTTAAAGGCTGTCCCATTTAACGGAACAACCCTGTTTTTATGAGTTTTAGAGTCTAAAATGCAAATATTCCGATCACTATCGTTAATATTTTCAGAACCAAGATTAAATATTTCCCCTCGGCGCAACCCGGTGTTAACGGCAAAGACTGATATATCAAACCAAGCTTTTGATTTTTTCTTTAAAATATTTAGAAGCCTATCAAATTCTGATTTTGAGAGATAACGTAATCTGCGGTTGTCAAATTTTGGCATTACATTTCTGAATTTAGGGACCTGCACAGAGGGATCATAATCGACAACCCTGTTGAGGATTCTACGCAGTAAGGATAGGCAATGAAAAATAGTCTGTGGGCTTAATTTTTTAGCTTCCAGAGATTTGCGTAATTCAAGAAGGTCATAAATGGTTAATTCATTTATGATTTTTTCCCCAACTATCGGGGAAATATGGTTTTTCCATCTACCGGTCTCTGTCGTCTGACTTCTCTTTGAATGTGACTGTAAAATAAAATCATCATAAAATTTCCACGCTTCATGAACTTCTTTGATCTGTTTCAATTGAATACCTCCTAAATAGAAAAAGTTAGGTAACCGTGCCCAACAAATGCAAATTTTATGCTAAATGTTTATTTAAATTAATTCAGATAGTTATGTAATTATATGATTGTTGGGGATTACAAAATATGCACTTAATTAAAAAAATTGTTGCTTTTTGTTGAAAGCGATACTAATTTCAGATTAAGTGTGTTTTTCTAAAAAGGATTCTTGAGGAAAAATAGGCTACGGCCTGCAAAGCCGTTATTCCCCGGTTCAAATCCGGGAGCCGCCTCCAACCCAGACTTTAAGGGTTCAGAAGACTTCTTTCTTCTGAGCCCTTTTTTTATTTGGGCTCTCCCTAAGCGGTGGTCTGGAAAAATATACCAGATCGCCCGTCTTAACTTCTTTCTTTAATACATTACGCTCTATTATAAATTTTTTTTTATGGAGAGTGAACTGATTTTTAAAGAAAAGTAACCGCTAAAACAAAAAAACCTCATCGGTGCCAGCCGAAGAGGTCCTTCTGTAGAAGCTTGTATCTTCTAAATTGAATACTTTCAATTTAGAAGATAACTCGAAAAAAGAGTTGTGTCAAGCGATCGG
>NZ_KB893018.1 GCF_000373985.1 Desulfobacter curvatus DSM 3379 | reverse complement strand
TCCAATTAAGTGAATTTTAGTGTCTGGGGTTTTATCACGACAAACCGGTCAAGGTAATTGTCGTCAACCGGACAAGATAATTGTCGCAGAATAATGAAGCCCCTGATAGAAACCATCCCTCGGAGGACTGTAACTATCCTCAGCAAGTTTAGATATTAAATTTAGGCAGAGTTGGGCATCTGATTTATCTCCGGCGATATGGTTTGAAAAGATATCCAGACACTGGGACCATATCAGCCTTTGCCAGTATAGTGAATAATCCTTTTCACCGTAATAACTTTGAGGCCCTTTACCGTTGACTATTATGTGAAACATCCCGATCACGACATACTCACGGCGATACATAAAATAATACGTCAGGTTCGAAACACGATATGGCAGAGTCAGCATCTGAAATAACCCGGGACGCTTATAACTTCCATCTATGAGCTTTTGGGTTCTTTGAAAGCTGTTTTTCCCAATATGGAGCTCTTCGTTCTCTATAATCACATTCAACAATGCGGATATCTTTGATCGCATTTCCGGAAAGGACAAATTTTGCTCTAATCTGGATGCATACAAGAACAACCCTGTGAAATCGTCTTCCAGAAAAGTTTCCGGCAATTCTGGAGAGAGCATTTCTTTATAGTTTTTCCAACGAAGAATATCATTATTCCGGCATCCTTCCAGTGTCTGCATGTAAAACTCATCTTCCCAACTGCGAACAAGATCCGGCTCGTTTAGAATCGTTTCAACGCCAAGGTCCAGGAAAATTGTTTTTTCAGCTTCATTTTTAAACTGAAAATCTCCCCAGTATCCATCTTGAAATGCCCACCCGATCAACCTTAACCAATCGGAAACGGCAGCCTCATTCCCTTTTGTTTTATGTAGGATAATGGACCATAACTTCCCCCCAACAGGCCCACAATCGGATCGGCCCAATCTAAACGAGAAATAATCCTTAGAAGGGATTAGAAAATCGCAAACGGTTCCACATACGCCATGTTGGTAAAGAAGATGTTCTGCCTTATCTTTTTGAATTCTAAGATGTTGGGAGACAAAACCATTTCGGCCCCAGATCATATCCTGTAAACAGCGAACCGTTTTTATCAATTTTCTATTTCCCTCTGGGTAATCCTCGGAATCCGCCGGTACTGAGACAAATCGCAATTCATGGTTAATAAAGCGGGCTAAATAAGCGGATTCCAATTCATCAAGGGTGGATACCTTTTGCGGGGCAAGATTTCTATGGCAAACCTGCCCCTCTTCTCCGGGCCACAGAATATCTCCGGCAAGGATCTTACCAACCGTTTCACTGCATAATTGATAGGGATAAATTTCTGCTTCAAACAGCAATTCGGCAATGAGTTGGCATACTTTGTCTTCTCTGCCCTTGCTCCTGTTTTCATAGGACTTTTGGTAGGCCGATACCTTTATTTTTAAATCTTCAATTAGTCTGAAATTCTTCATTGATTTTCCCAAATGAGCCATTGATAAAATTGAAACCGATATAAATATAATTGGCCCCTGCCAACGCTACATTTACACGTCTTGTGAATGGTTAGATAGAGAAAGCCTGTAAAGAAATCGTTCAATCGCATAGTACTGTAGTAACTCGTTGAATGGCCGGGCGCATTCCCATTTTCCCGGTTTTTAAAACGGACTATCCTCTTGAGCAAAAAGAAGTTATGCTTCCCCTCGATTATCAACTGATGAGGGAAAA
>NZ_KB893017.1 GCF_000373985.1 Desulfobacter curvatus DSM 3379 | reverse complement strand
TGGGTGTATGCTCTAAAAATTAGACTTTTTCGACCGATTTTATTGATTTTTAAATTTATAAAATTCAAAATGGGAACAAGCGAAATCCAAGTTATAGATAACCACATTACGGATTATATTGCTTTAGAAGACCATAATATCTATTACCAGCATCTGAAAGACCTCGACACTTTAAAAACACGGCAAATCTGTGAACTGCGGATGACAAAAAAGGATAGCATTCCTTTTGATGTGCAGTTGGAAACGATCCTTGTCATGAACACATGTAAAAAACCTGAACAATACCGTACGTTAGTCATCGATATCAGTGAACGAAAAAAGACTGAAAGAGAGGACTCTCATTTTGCTTTTTTAAATTTTATTTTTAAATAACGGCCATGGGCCGACCTGACATATCAACTGCCAGGCATAGCCCACAACAAAGTTTGAAAAATCTGAGTAACTTACCCAGACTTTCTTATAAAAAAATTTCTTCAATTTTTCGGTATCATTCTTTCCGCAATGCGGATAAACGCACCCGTGATAGGAGATTGCGCGTGTAAGTGTTGAAATGAAACGCCCTGATCCCCACAATTTACCATGTCCGGGTCAAACGGGATTCTGCCTAGAAACCTGATTCCATGGAATTTTGCGGTTTTTTCTCCTCCGCCGGTTCCGAAAATATCAATATTCTTCCCGCAATGAGGACAAATAAACCCACTCATATTTTCAATAATCCCCCAGATGCCCATATTAACAGTTCGACAAAAACTGATGGACTTTCGGATGACTGCCAGTGCCACTTCCTGAGGCGTCGTAACGATAATAGCCAGAGCGTCCGGGATCAACTTGGCAACGGTCAAGGGCTCGTCCCCGGTTCCGGGCGGGGAGTCGATAACCAGAAAATCCAAAACTCCCCAACTGACTTCCCCGACAAACTGCTTTATGACGGTCTGTTTGATAGGTCCCCGCCAGATGATGGCGTCGTCCTTGTTCGGCATCAGAGACTCCATGGATACAACCTTTAAATTATCTACATAACGTATGGGCACTATCTTTTTATCAAGGTCTACCGTGAGCATACCATCCAGTCCGAGCATGCGGGGGACATCCGGTCCGTGGATATCAACATCCATTAATCCAACGGTATACCCCATATTTGCAAGTGCGATGGCAAGATTGACGGATACGCTTGTTTTCCCTACGCCTCCCTTACCGCTCATCACAATGAACTTTCGGCCGATTTTTTTTAATGTTTTTGGGACAAGGTCATCCGGCTTCTGACCAGGCATATGACTTGCGATCCGGCTTTTTGAAAAATGCTTCATACTTTTCCCTCCGTTGCGGGGTTCACGATGTAACCTCGTTCTATTTAGTGCAAAGTTAGGTTACATTTTTATATGAAAGTTCCAATAAGTTCTTGAATTACTTTCTTACTTTGTTGTGGGCTACACCTCGGTGCTGATATGTCAGGTCAGCCCATGGCTGTTATAGAGAATAGGGTGAGGGATGATTACAAGTCAACATGATCTAAAACCATAAAAAAACGCATAAATCGACTATTAAAAATAGAGAGATTATTCTAAAAACCTTCGGATGCAGGCTCATGAAGGCGCAAAAAATTAACAGGTGTTTTTTTGAATATACTAATTTTTGATGGTCCTGTAAAAAGTCAGAGCCCAAATCAAACTTCTGTTTTTGAGTTTGCAGACTATTTTGATCATATGATCAAAATCTGTTAAAAAAA
>NZ_KB893016.1 GCF_000373985.1 Desulfobacter curvatus DSM 3379 | reverse complement strand
GAGTGTCTATTATAATTTTGCGACAAAATAATTTTAGATGTCGCTCCGCCCCCCTGATATCATTGATAATAAATTTTGATGCGTCAGCGCTGTGCCAACCCCATGACCTTAAATTCATCGTAATTGGGCCTATACCCTAAAAACTGAGTGATAGTTCCGTAAAATGAGCCGAGTGAATGAGGGTATTCAACCGTACTTAAAGTTCGAAACTCGCCTGTTTTAATGTGCGATAGATAGGTGCTATGCAATTCGCCAGACAGATCTATGCTTAATGCTCCGGCATTATCGGATAATGCATAGTGATGAGCATATGCTATATGGCAAAGATGGTGATCATGAAAATTAAATTTCCCCGTAAACCCAAGTTTATTCCTACATGTTAACGGCGTTAGAATATGTCGTGCGAGATTTTTTAAATTTCCCCTTTCAGTGCTATTTCCGAATAGCAAGTTTGCTGACTTTGGTAGCGATGATGCCGCAGTCAACACTCTTTTTGAGAGGCCTTTTGTCGGGTTCCAGTAAAAACCAATTTTGTCTATTTCTTGAATGGAAATACCTGCCTGATGTAGACAAAATGTGATCGCGTTTAAGGGGAAGGATCCATCATTTTTACATCTTGTAAATCTTTCCTCCTGTGCGGCTGCAAGCAGTTGACCGTTGTGGGTTAAGGCTGCTGCAGATTCGTGTAAATTTGCGGATATGCCGAGAATCATGCTGTATCAATCATCAAGAATAAAAGCTAAGGATGGCGCGCAAAATTTGTATTTGATCCGTATTGAATTAACAATTAAATCATTTGCTTTCACTTTTCCAGAGGCGATTATTTGTGAGTGTGAGTCAATATCGAAAGTTTCATATGAGTTTGGATCGCTTAATATCAGACCGGCCGTCAGTGTTCCCCAAGCGTTTTCTGCTCCACCTATTACCAATGTTGCCGATTCCAACTCCGACAAAACAGATCTATAAACCATTCCGTAAACTAGAGACGATTGTCTGCGATCAATCGGTGAATCAGCATATTCGCTACTTTTAAAGTGAGTTGTGCCCGTTTTTTGTACCAAAGCGAAATGGTCTTTTTCATTTGTTAGTGTGGCTCGGGCAGACTCTTCGCAGAATGATGAGGACCAATTGTAGAAAGGGGTCCCGTATGCTGTTGCAACAGACTTCATTAAGTCATCTGTGTATGAATTCAAATTCGGTCCGCCAATGAGGATTTTATTTCGTGTTTGGCTAAGGAGTTTTTTAGCTGAACTAGAATCGCAAATAGGAATCTTAACACCGAATTGATGTTCGATAAATTTCTGTATTTGATATGCCGTTACGGCATCATGGAATGGAGTGAAAATGCTGTTTTCATGTTTGTCATCTCGCTCTAACCCTTCCCATCTATAACTCGAAGTGATAATGATGGCATTGTTGGTAAACGGCTTCCAAAATTGAGCCATATTGCGCTCTATTATTCGCTTACGCTTGTTAACTGTTGCGCCCCATGAAGCAAGCCCCGCTCCGATGATTGCTCCTGCAAATAGGTTGCAAACAGCCTCAAAGTACCCACCTCGCGACACTCCAAATATACATAATAATGCGCATAGTATTATTATCAGCCCGAGCTCTCTAGTACTCTTTATGGTGATATCAGTGATATTCATATGATGCTTGGTCTATCTATTCTGCGACAATTATCTTGTCCGGTTGACGACAATTACCTTGACCGGTTTGTCGTGATAAAACCCCAGACACTAAAATTCACTTAATTG
>NZ_KB893015.1 GCF_000373985.1 Desulfobacter curvatus DSM 3379 | reverse complement strand
ATGCCTTCTGAAAGAAGGAAAGGCGGAATTTTCCCAAAAAGGAGTGGGCGGAACAACTTCGGCCGACCTTTTATTATTTATGCGTCAGCACTGGGATACTATTAAGCGACTTGATCCAAGGGAATCAATTGGAAATTTAAACGTGACCCCAACATATAGTGTTTGTAAAAACATAAACCACGTTGGGTTGGATAGGGCTCAAATTAATCTTTACATACCAACGTAATGTTGGTAAGTCGATCATTAAGTAGGAGTTTTATATATAGCCAAGGTTAGAATCATTGTTGTATTAATAGATTTATGAATTACAATTAACTATGATCTAAACTGATTGATGCCGTTTTCTGTAATGTTAAACTTAAAAGGGACTCACGGGACAACAAAAACGCGATACAACACAATTTGTTCAGAGCGGTTTAACTGCAAGGGAGAAGGACAAAGAGGTACTGGTGCTTATTTTTGGGAAGACTCGCCTTATTCGGAGGATCTTGCCATTGCCTGGTATTTAAGTCGTATGGCGTCAGGAATTTATAGCAGAGATGCAGATAAAACATGCACAATTTTAACTGCGTGCTTGAATCTTCCTGAAGATGAATTTTTAAATCTTGAATCAGCCGAAATGAAAAGCCTCCTTTTAGAACTCATAAAAGACAAGGATATTCCCGATAATAGAAATAATGGAGCTTACTTACATGACTTATTTATTGAGATGATGGAGAAAGTGCTGGGCAACCCGATAAACGTATTCAGGGTTAATGTTTATCCACCGAGAAAACCGAGGTGTTATCCTGGACAATTAGTCGGCCAAGCTGGATGCTACGTTGCACGGACACCGAAATGTATTACAATAAATAAGTCAGAATTTTATAACAGCGAGGACTTAAAGACATGGAAAACAGCAAAAGAGTCATAGCCGCAGCAAGGCAAGTCTTCGATCAGTTGAAAGAACTCGATTCTAAAACAATCAAAGACCTGTTAAAAACAAGGGCAAAAGGAGACGTTTGTAAATACTTAACAGAGCTTTATCATTTTAATGATTGTGAAGAAGGTAACTACAGATGTTGTATGGATAAGAATAAGGTTGTGATAGATCTTACCTGCTCCACCCAAAAAAGCAGCGTTGAACCAGGCACTAATGGTAACCATTACGGAATGATTGAGCAAAAGTTATGGGCGTTGGCAGCATAAAATCTGAATTTGACTTCATCTCATATAAAGTAGATAGACTTGAATACTCGCTTAAGCCCGATATTAATTTGTTAGAGTATACAGAATATTTGCCAAGTGAAGAATGGAATATTCAGATTGCAATCAGGCAACCGTCCTATTTCTCTGATAAGGCCATTTACGTTGCGGGGCTTGATGTGAATATTGAGCTAAGCAATGAAAATACAGATGAGAAATTGATAACTTTATCAGCAGGTGTTGCTGGAATGTTTAAAGTTCCTGGTGAACGTTTCCCACAAGAAGTTGAGGAACAGATTGTTAAAAATCATTTTCCGGTACTCCTGTTACCTTATTTACGTTCCACAATAAGTTCACTTTTGGCTAATGCTGGTATTGTTCCTTTTATTTTCCCTCTTATCAATTTGCATAAGTTGGCTGAACACACTGATATTTCTATAAATGTTATCGAAGCCGGAAATAATTAATAGTAAACGTTTCTGATTATAACGGATTTTGGGGACATGTCCGTAAGCCTCCCAATGAACCCGAAATTAAAAGATTATGAAGCCAATTTTCGTGGTACTTAAATT
>NZ_KB893014.1 GCF_000373985.1 Desulfobacter curvatus DSM 3379 | reverse complement strand
ACAAGATCAATGGTGTCTTGTGCGGTTCGGATCGTTGGCGAATTTCTTTTCGGAAGGTCCATATCAATTTCAGTCACTGCATCTGTCTGCCATCGTATAATCAGGTGGGCAGTATTCAGGGTTCGATCAACACTGATATTCACCTCTTGCAATAAAATTTGAAGCAATTCTTTTTTGTCCCGGTACGTCGTCGTTGGAGCCTGCCAAACCAGCTTTATGTCTTTACTGAGCGTATGGATATGATCACGTTGTTCAGGTGTTAGCGCTTCCGGACGTTGTCTTTGACATTGTTCAAATTCATTTTTTGCGGCTTGAAGTTGGTGAAGACATGTTTCCCATTGATTCTCAAGCGTGCGGGCAACCAGACGATTTTCCGGCTCTACTGCTTGGAAACGACGTTCTGCTCTATCTGCTTCATATTGAAGCCGTTCAATATGTAACCGCCATTGATTTAAAGCTGCGTCATGTTCAGTTTTAATGTTCTTTTCGGCGAGCAAGATTGCATCCATGGCAGCAGGTGTAATCGTATTCAAGAAGGCGTCGGCAACTACGGTGTCAATTTTTACACCTCCGACACGCATGCAGTATTTTGCCCGGCCTTCTACAATGTTATTGGCAGCACAATAGTATCCGGGGCTGGAGTTCTTTCCTTGGTAATATACTTTAAGCCTACGTCCACATTTCCCACAGGTGGCAAGTCCTTGCAGCAAAGCCGCTCCTTCTCTGACGGCACCAGTGGTTTTATGAGGTACCGGCCGAGTATTTTTAGCAATTCGGGCTTGATTCATTTCATAGGTCTTCCAGTCGATAAACCCCTTGTGATGGTCATGGATTAATACCGCCCATTGGGATTGAGGTAACCGCTTGGTTCGTTTTTTAACCTGGCCGGTTTCGTCGATAACGCATTCTTGTTTTGTTTTACCATAGGTATAAGCCCCGGCATATACAGGATTCGTCATAACAGAATGGATTGCATGGTAGCTGGCCGTCACCCATTTAATTTCCGGAAGAAGGATGGTTTGCAACGGAAATAGTAATTTGTTTGATCGAAACCATAGCCATACTTGCCGGACAGACCCCATATGCGTAAATTTTTCAAAAACAGTATGAATGGCTCCGGTAACGGCCTGATCGGGATGCATTAAAACTTCTCCATCCTGATCACCCCAGATAAAGCCGACCGGCAGCCCCCGGCGCAATTCCCCTTTGGCAGCTTTATTCCGGATACCACCTTCTAATCTGGCTCGAATGACATGAAGTTCTGCCTCGGCCATAGTACCTTTCATGCCCAGTAAAAGTCTGTCATTAAAAAGCCCCGGATGGTAGAGACCGTCACTGTCGCCGATAAGTGTGTTGGTTACGCTGCACAGATCAAGTAATCTGTACCAATCAGAGTTGTTCCGTGCAACCCTTGATACCTCAATGGACAGGATCAAACCAACTTTTCCAAGGGCGACTTCTGAGATCATTTCACCAAAACCTTTACGTTGTGAAGTACTGGAACCGGATTGAGCCAAATCTTGATCAATTATTCGAATTTGTCGTTCTGTCCAGCCCAGATCAACTGCTCTGTCCTTGAGTTTGTACTGCCTTTCAGTGGATTCTCGATTAAATTCGACTTGGGCGGCGGTTGACTGTCTGATATAAATATAGGCGGTCCGTTGCAAGTGGTCCGGCTTAATTTTTTGATTATTCATCATGATCCGCCTCCCTGGTTTGATTTGTTTTTTTCAAGTAGACACATTTGCTGACAAGACGTGATAGAATGGTTATGATTTTTTTCTTCTGTTGA
>NZ_KB893013.1 GCF_000373985.1 Desulfobacter curvatus DSM 3379 | reverse complement strand
TGTCCGGTCCCTGGTTGGATTATCCATGGCTGAAAGAGCGTCTGTCCGCCCCCTTTCAACTCCGATTAGTGTGAGACGGCAACCACGGACAGGTAATCGAAACAGTTTCAAGCCTGGAATGGGGGAGAACTATGCCCGGACGGAATGAAAATCTTCGGTACAGGCCATGGTTTGTGTAGGAAGAACTACCTTTCCGATGCCTTCTGAAAGAAGGAAAGGCGGAATTTTCCCAAAAAGGAGTGGGCGGAACAACTTCGGCCGACCTTTTATTATTTATGCGTCAGCACTGCTGCCCACCCTACAACATTGAAATGCTATCCGGTTTTGTGTAAACTATTCGGTATGTTCAAAAGTGAGCCCGGCCTGAATTATTCCAAGCCGCTACATTTAATAAATGTCGGACACAATGATCAGGTCCTTTGATTTTCCCAATTGCTTTACTACGAAGATTTCCTTATCATAAAATTTTATGGTAAGAAAATTGTATGAATGAAAAAGGCAGAATTTTAATTTTTTGCAAAACTTAGGAATAAAGGTAACAGATGTCAATAAAATTTTGCACCCAGTGCGGCCATTCCATGACCCGCCAGGTCCCCCAGGACGATGACCATATCCGGGCGGTGTGCGAGTCATGCGGCCATGTTCATTATGAAAATCCCAAAATGGTTGTGGGTACGATTCCAGTTTTCAAGGACAGAATTTTAATGTGCAAACGAAATATTGAGCCCCGGAAAGGGTGCTGGACCCTTCCTGCCGGGTATCTTGAAAATGAGGAATCCGTTCAGCAGGGCGCCGTTCGTGAAACCTTGGAGGAGACCCGTGTTGAGGTCCGGATTTTATCGCCTTACAGGATGTTCAATATCCTTTTTGTGGACCAGATTTACCTGATGTTTATTGCAGAACTATTATCCCAGGATTTTGGCCCCACAACGGAAAGCACGGATGTTCGTCTGTTTTCCCAATCAGATATCCCGTGGGACAAAATTGCCTTTGATGTTATCCGTGAAACCCTGGATGATTATTTCAAAGACCGGGAAAATGCAGGAAATCATTCATTTAAATCCGAGAATTTTAAGTTTAAGATCAAGGATCTTGAGTTTTCACCGGTTAGTGGGGGCGTGATAGCCGACACCTCATTTTAACAGGATGATATTTTTTGTTATGCCATAAAAAAATATTGTTGATTATTGTTTTTTTTATTGTTTTACCTGTCATCAGTGTCTGCCGGGCCGCTTCTTTAACCATTGTCAACGACCGGCTCTGTGTGGCAGCTGAGAATACGCCTCTTCAGGATCTGCTTAAACAGGCGGCGATGGCCGGGATTAAAATCAGGATAGATCCTGAGATCAACCCTTTGATCTCAAAAGAGTTCTCTAACAAAGAGATTCAGGACGGTTTCGATGAGATCCTGGCCGGGCTTAACCATTCCTATATATGGACCAAAGCCCTATACGGCGAGCCCAAGCTGTCTGAAGTTATTGTATTCCGCCCCGGGAAAACAGAATCAGCCCGAACCCTCCGGACGTCAAAAAATCTGGACATAGTCCAGGATCCCAAAACAGGGGCATATTATGTCCAAAACAGAATTTTGCTGACCTTCAACCGGCAGGTCTCTACCAGCAAGGTTAATAAACTTATTGAAGACCTAAGTGCCCGAATCACACTTGTCAACGCGCACCTTGGGATCTACGCTCTGATCTCACAGGACAATGCCGACCTCAATGAGGTCCTGGCAAGACTTAAACAGGAGGGAATTGCAGGTACGGCAGAGCCTGATTATGCTTACAGGGCCGACAGCACGCCAAGGGTCGCAGGGGTGAGTGAATCCGCCGGCACACAGACACAATCGGACACACCCCCTGTGCCCTCTTCATTTGCCGTAGCCGTCCTGGATACCGGCCTTATGGAAACATACCGGTCACAAGGGTATATTCAGGGAAGCTTTGACGCCTTGAATCCGGAAAGTTCAATTTCAGACAATGTTGGGCACGGCACCCAGATGGCGCTCATCGCATCGGGCCAGGTCAGCCCCATGGGCGCTGAACCAGACGAATTTTCCAATCCGGTTTTGTCGGTCCGGGCCTTTGATGATAACGGATTTACCTCGACTTCCACGCTCATGTCCAGTATTGAATATGCACTGGCAAATGGGGCAAAAGTGTTAAGCCTGAGCTGGGGTTCCGAAACAGACTCGGCCTTTTTGGAAAAAGCCGTCAATTACGCTGCGTCAAAAGGACTGGTGGTGGTAGCTGCGGCCGGAAATTCGCCCACCGGAGACCCTGTGTACCCGGCGGCCTATGAATCCGTGATCGCAGTGTCCGCGCTGGGGCCTGACGGAAAGGCCTGGGAGATGTCCAACTATGGTGACTTCGTGGATTTAGCCGCTCCCGGCTTTGCGTCCCTTCCCGTTGGATCCAAAGGAGATCCGGGAACTTATGCCGGCACATCCATCTCCACAGCCTACCTTGCCGGCAAGATCGCCGACTATTTAAGAAAACACCCGGGTACCAAAACCATTAACGCTGCAGAGCTGATGAATTTGGATTAATAAGAACAGCGCTATAATCACATCCTTTCCTGCCTGCCAAACTTTAATTTACAAAAATCTCCTGCAGAAGGTATTGTATGCGGCAGGAGATTAAATTATGAAAACAAATATCTTATTTGACTTGGACGGTACGCTGACAGACCCGTTTGAAGGGATCACAACAAGTATTATTTATGCCCTTGAAAAATTGAATGCCAGGGCCCCGGAAGCCGAAAGCCTTGGGTGGTGTATTGGTCCACCGTTGCAGGACAGCTTTTACAAACTTCTGGATGGCGATATGGATCGGGCGCAAAAAGCTGTGATTTTTTATAGGGAACGTTTTCAAAAAATCGGTATGTTTGAGAACCAGGTATACGAAACCATTCCAAAGGCCCTTAAGGACCTGAAGGAAAACGGGCATACCCTTTTCGTTGCCACCTCAAAAGTCAGGCTTTTTGCAGAGAAAATCATTGATCATTTTGATCTGGCCCCTTTTTTCAAATCGGTTCACGGTGCTGAGATGGATGGAACAAGGGCAGATAAAACCTCACTGATCGCCTATGTGATGGAGCAGGAGAATCTTGAACCCGTTGACACAATAATGGTGGGAGATACATCCTATGATATGATCGGCGCAAAAGAGAACGGCATTTACGGATTAGGCGTTCTATGGGGATACGGCAGCCGGCAGGATCTCGAAGACGCAGGGGCCGGTTGCTGTGTATCATCCCCCCTGGAACTGAACGGCATTCGGCACATTTGATTGTTGCATTTTGATCGCTGTTGCAGGAATCAAGGATTGAGTTCAATGACGGAAAAACAGACCTGGTCAAAACTGCCGGATTCATCCACCACGGCCAGATGATACCTTCCCGGCACCGGCATGGGCATAAAAAATGGGGCTGATCCGCCGGTATTCATCAAAGGTGTTTGATTGAGAAACCACTGACGTTCGCCCCTGCCGCCTAAAGCCCTTAGGGGGATGGTGGGAGAACCGGTCTGGCCCGGTTGGCAGGTCAGGATGCTGTTGTCGGAAACAGAAATAATCCTTATATCCGGTAGAATCAGGGGTGCCATACCGGGACAGCCGGGCGAATCCTTGGGCAGCACGGCAGCCCGTCGCCAACGGGCCGGGATAAAGGGCTCAGCCTGCCATGGCCATAAGACCACCGTTTTCTTTTCAATACCCCCGCAGGCCGGTGTTGCCCGCATGCCTTTGCTGTCCACCCAGAACGTCCGGATCAATGGGGCGGTAAGGCCGGTTTCCCCGGTCATGGTTGGCGGAATCTGCCCGTTCAGTATCCAGGCATCAAATTTTTTGGCACAAGCCCCCTTTGCCCGATCCCGGATTCCGGATGCTGCAAGACCGGACGGCCAGCATACGGTCTCCTTTGATACGCTTTCAGGTTGTTCCTGTGTTCCCGTGCCGGCAGTTAAATTTTCCATCACCTGGCCAAGAAGCGGAAGCGCCGTGATGGCTCCATACTGTCCCGGAGACGGGGAGCCGTCAGGGCGGCCGATCCATACCCCCACCGTATAATCCCCCTTAAGGCCCATGGCCCAGGCATCCCTGAATCCGTAACTGGTGCCGGTTTTCCATGCTATGGACAATGCGCCGGACAACCTGCCGACGCCCTGTCTGCCCGGAAAGGGCCGGGACAGGATTTCCCGGATGATAAAGGCGGCCCCGGGACTCATCAGATACCGTTCCTGCACAGGCTCCAAGGGACACAACCGCGGCTTGCCGGCAATGCCGCCGCGCCCGATGGCCGTATACAGGGTCACCAGGGATTCAAGGCTTGTGCCCACACCGCCCAGGGCCATGGATAGATTGGGTTTACCTTCAAATTTGAACCGGGCTCCTGCGTTGCGCAATCTATCGTGGAACCGGCCCGGACCATATGCTTCCAGCACCTGGACCGCAGGCAGGTTCAATGAATCCTGCAACGCCCGGGTTACGGTGACAGGCCCTGAAAATCCCCGGGTGAAATTGCCCGGGTTATAGTTTTTTTTGTATCTTGGCACGTCCAGGAGCATGGAATGGGAATGAATCAGTCCCTGATCCATGGAAAGGTCGTAAATAAAAGGTTTCAACGTGGAACCCGGAGACCTCAGGGCCTGGATCATATCCACATGGCCACGCCTGGATGAATTGAAAAAATCTGCAGACCCGGCATAGGCTTCAATTTCCAAGGTTTTGTGATTGACCACCAGCACGGCACCCGACTGTTTTGGCGGCAGCCTTTCCATATATGCCCGCAAAAGTTCTGCCATGCGCATCTGCAGGTTTTCATCGATAAAGGTATTGATGATTTTTGCATCCGGGTAAATGGTTTTCAGCCGCCGGGTTGCCAGGGGCGCTGTCATGGATGTGGGAAACCTGAAAGAGACCACCGGTTCCTGCTTGGCTGCCTTGATCTGGTCTGCGGTCCAAAGGCCGAACCGGGCCATCCGGTCAAGAACCTTATCCCGGGCCTTTGCCGCCCTGTCAGGATGGCGGTCCGGCCGGTATCTGGAGGGTGCCTGGGGCAGTACGGCCATAAGCGCTGCTTCGGCCCGGGTCATTTCGTTTGCATCCTTGCCCAGCCAGGTGTAGCAGGCCGCCCTGACTCCTTCGATATTGGCGCCAAACGGTGCGTGGGTAAGGTATAACCCAAGAATTTCATCTTTGGTAAAGTGGTATTCAAGCTGAAGTGCCCTGAACATCTGGCGCAATTTGACACCCATGCGCGGGAAAAATCCTGGGGGCGACGGGTTGTTTCCTTGTTCCCCCATATCAATAATCCGGGCGGTCTGCATGGTGAGCGTTGATCCGCCGGATACGATCCGGCCGTGGATCAGGTTCTGGAAAAACGCCCGGCAGATGGCCAGGGGGTTGATGCCGGGGTGGTAATAGAACCAGCGGTCTTCATAGGCCAGAAGGGCTTGAAGGTACAATGAAGAGACCTGCCCGGGCCTTGCCGGATACCGCCATACCCCGTTTTTGTCGGCAAAGGCCCGCAAGGGTGTCTGGTGACGGTCCACAATAACGGTGGATATGGAACGTTCCAAGGTATCAAAGGGAAACAAATGGTCCAATGCAATAAAGCAGACACCACCTGCCACCAGAACAAAGATCAGTATCCGGCCAATTTTTGTCGGAACTAACGGCCATGGGCCGACCTGGTTTATCAACACCTAGGCTCAACCCACAACAAAACATGAAAGTAACTTAGCAATTTTTTTGATTCTTTCAGATAAAGTTCTTCGTCATATCAGTTTTGCCCGGAACCGGGAGAATTCACACGGGTCCGGTCAACAGTTTTACCCACGCCTCGGATATAGGGCCGGTACATATCTTCCACCAGTGGCTGCGGGACCTTGAAAACACCGGGACTGACCACCCGCACAGCATAGAAAATCCGGCAGGTTTCACTGTAACCAAGATTCAGGGCTGTCATAAATCTGTCATCCCTGTATTCGGTGTGGGCCGTATTACAACCGTCATGCCATTGGGAAATGGTTTTGCCATCCACCTCTATGTCATCAATGAGGAATGATCCCGACACATTGGGATCTTCCAGTTCAAATCCGGCAGGCAGCATGTCCACCACCAGGGCATGGGGCAGTTGCTGCTTTTTGGATCCAACCTTCAAGGCCACAATGAGCCGGTCCCCGGAAGTCACTTTGGAAATATCCACCGGCGTTGCGTTGGTATCCAGAAACTGCCTGGAAATGCTGACACCATTGCTTTGGGGGGCCGGCAGGCTGTTGGGATATCCTGTGAGCACAAGATCCAGATAAAGATTGGATTTGCCGGTGTTTTTCACGGTGAATCCCCCGGCCGCAGTGCCTTTTGTGAATATCACCCGTCCCGGACCCTTTCCGGTGTGGGCACCGGTCTTGTTTCCGACGGTTACATCGGCAGCCCATGCTCCGGCCGGATGGGCCAGTTTGGCCGCTCCTGCCATGACCAGGCTGTTGCGTTCCTGGGTGGAGAGCCACTGCCGCTCTTTCAGCTCGGCTGAAAGGTCGTGGAGGAATACGCCCCGGAATGCATAGTCGGCAAAATAGGTGGTGACAAAATAGTAGGCAGCCGCAAGGTCCCGGACATTGGAACCGTAGTCTCCGCCATACATCCGTTCGTCATCCCGCCGGGTTTTGAGGGCCAGGTCAAAGGCCCCAAACGCTTGGGTACGGTCTCCGGCAAGCCCAAGGGCCGTGCCCGCATGGACCAGGCTCAAGGGCGTGGGATGGTTGGCTTTCACATAGGCATAGACATTCCGGGCATCCGCAAGTCCCAGGGAACTGACCCGGGCAAGGACAAAGGCGGCATAGGCCCGGGTGGCCGCCCTGAACATTTTGCCGTCGGTCCATCCCGGGCTGCGAATGGCTTTGGGGCGGCGAACATATACGGCAAGGCGGGTGAGTGCCTTTTTCACCGCACTTACAGGCACTTCATACCCTGCGTCCACAGCTTCGACCATCATATGGGTGGCGTAGGCCGTGAGCCAGGGGCTTTCCGGGCTTTGGGAACTCCACAGGCCAAAGGCGCCGGAGCTTTTCTGCTTTTCAAGCAGGCGCTGGATGCCGCGTCTGATTTTTTCACTGGTGGCTTCCTTGGTGCCTGCCTCAACACCCAATTGTGCAAACTGATCAAAGGAGAGCAGTATATGGGGGAAAAAGCCTGATACGGTTTGCTCCAGACACCCGTACGGATAGGCCAGCAATTCACTCACATGCTGGGCCAGGTTCACCGGCGGCTCCGAATCCAGGCTGGCCATCACGGTTACCGTATCCGGCACCAAAGTGTTCAGGGCGGCAGACGGCGTGGAAAACTTCTGTCCCGGTGTCAGCAATTTTTGCCAGGTTTGGGTTTTATGGGGATAGGGCGACCGGGTTTCCAGGAACCAGGTTTTGGTCATTTCCGGGGAGACGTCCGGACCCTGAATGCCTCTTATCCGGCAGGTGATGTGTGCCCGGCCCGCTGTGGTGCCTGCCGTAATGGGCAGTTTGACGTTTTTACGTTTATGGGGTTCCAGGGCTATGGTGTGATCGGCCTGTCCAGTGATAGACACCGGTCCGATGAAGTCTGTTTCCAGGGTTATATTCTGGGTAATATCTGTTAAGTTGTTCAGTTCCAGCATTATAAAACCCTGGTCGCCGCAGGAAAGGAAACGCGGCATGGTGGCCTGGACCACGATGGGCGAGGCCAGGATCATCTCCTTGTCCCCGGAACCAAAAGTGTTGTCCGTATGGGCAATGGCCATGATCCGCACCTGTCCGTCGAAGTCGGGAAGGTCCAGGTGGAATAGGGCGTTGCCCTGATCGTCTGCATCAACCGCCTTTTGGTGGATGGCCAGGATCTGCACATCTGTTGACGGCCGGTCCCCACCCCGGGTCAGTGTGGCCATATCCCCGCCAAAACGCATTTTTGCATAACTGCCGTCTGCAGCTTCAATGAGTTTTTGGTAAATATCATGGATTTCTGGGCTGTATTTCCGGGATTGGAAAAAATAGCCGAATGGGTCCGGGGTTTTGAACCGGGTCAGGTTTAAAATTCCACAGTCCACGGCAGCCAGGGTGACCATGGCGTTTTTGGCCGGTTTGCCGTCAGCATCTGTCAGATTGACCGTCACATCCACCCGGCGGTTGGGTTCTGTTTTTTCCGGGGCCTGGATATCAACGTTCATACGGCGGCCGGTACGGTCAAGGGGCAGATGGATCAGTCCCACGGAGCGCTTGGGCAATTTTGCATTCCTGCTCTCTCCGGGCCGGATTACCAGTGCGGATACATAGAGATCATGGCGGGCCCAGGCCGGGTCAATGGGAACGGCAATCTCTTTTCCACGGGCAGGAATATCAATGGGCAGAGTTAAAAGATTGTCTGCCCCATCCACAAATAAAAAGCCTTTCCCGCCCTGGGGCGCCTTAACCATCACCCGGGCGGTATCCCCGGCCCGGTATCCGGGTTTGTCCAGGGTCAGGTCCACCCTGTCCGGCCGGTTCATATCTTTTTGCCCCTGCCCCTGGGGCCGCCAGCCGGCCCAGATGCTTTTGGATGTTGTCAGGCCTGTGGCGGGATTTTTTATTTCCAGACGGTATCCGCCCCATTCCACGGGAACATTTACCTGGGCCTTGCCCTGGTCCGGAATATCAAGATCAAACCGGTCCACGGGATAGAACTGGCTGTTGCTGCCCCAGTGCCACGCGTCGTCTTTATATTCCCAGTAATATTCCCGGTGCTCCCGGATTACTGTAACCTTCAGTCCCCGGGCTGCTTTAAGCCGGCCCTGGGTGTCTGCCAGGATCACTTCAAATTTTGCCGTATCATTGTTGGGTACCTGATCAGGGTCGTCTTCTGTTCCGGACATGTTTCTGATGCCCACAAGGTTTGGGGCCGGCCACACCTGCCAGGAGGCGTTTCTCACCACCGGGCGTTCTCCGGAGTCGTAAAGGCTGACATTGGCCGTAACCCAGTGAGGGGAGGTCACTTCCTTCCATTGATTATCCACCTCAATAACGCCTTTTCCCGTTTCGTCCAGGCGGATATCGTCACAGGTGTAGGTGGTGTTGACGAGATCTGTGATGTCACCGAATTCAAAACCGGGTAAGGTCTTTTTGAACAGATCCCGTGCCTGTTTCACGTGGATCACCGCATTGGCCCGGCTGCCGCTTGCAGGTGCCCCGTACAGAAAGTCGCCCTGGATGTGGATGGCAAGGTCTTTATCCGGGGACAGAATGTTGTTGTCTGCCTGGTCTATGACCAGCTTCATACGTTCGGGCAGAAATTCGGACACCAGAAAGGGATATTCTTTAAACGCATTATCGCCATTGGAGAATTTCACCCGCCATTTTCCTGTCAGCGCATTGGCGGGCAGCTGAAAACTGGTGTTGAAATGATTGCCTTTGCCCGGTTTCCAGGTAAATTCCCGGATGACTTTTCCATCGGGCTGAACCACCGTGGCCGCCACTTTTATCCCAGGCGCCGTCCGGCCGTCCTGGTTTCTCAAGATGCCGTCAAGTACTACGGTTTCCCCGGGACGGTAGATGGCCCGGGGGCCGTATACGAATAGCTCCAGGGGCCTGAACAGGGCATCGCCCATGGTAAATTCAGACAAATCAAGGGCCGGGGTATCCATGGCCATCAGGCTGATATGATTCTTTTTGGAAACAGACACCAGTGCCAGTTTTTCAAAATGTCCTTTTATCACGCATAGGCCGTCTTTATCCGTTGCCTGCTCAAACAGAATTTTTCCTTCCTTATCGAGTCCCTTGATGACAGCCTTTTTTATTGGGTCTGCCGTTGAAAGACTCTGGATAAAAAACCGGATAGAGGTGTCATATACCCTGGCATGTACCCCCAAGTCGGAAATGGAAAACCAGGTCATGCGGTAGCCGTATTGATAGTGGCCTGCACCCCGGAGTACGGCAATGTAAATGCCGGGTGTTTTGAGTTCCTTGATATGGGTGATGGGGATGTTGAACCGGGAGCGTAAGTCTTTTTTAATGTCCAGATCCCAGCGGCCGGTATAGACAAGATCTGCGATGTCCGCCAGCTCATCAGACCGGTAATACCTTAAATATGTGGAACTCCAGAATTCATCCTTGAAGCCGGTCAATTGATCCGGCCGTACCCTGAAAAAATCAATGTCAGTCTGTTTGATGTTCAGACTGTCCACGGGCAGCCCCTTGACCAGGTCCGTGGCCAGGATGAATCCCGTGGAACCGAATGCGATCATGGGTTGGGCCGACCGGGTGGTCACCTCATACATGACTTTTTCGGCCAGGGCCTCGCCTTGGGCCGGTGCCAGGCCTTTTGCCACATGGATGGTATAGGCGGTGTCCGGTTTTATCTGGGTGAAATAGGCCACCTGGGTATCCTTGGCCAGGATCCAGGCACCGTCCACAGGGGCGTCGTCTGCTTGTTCAATAATGCTGAAATATTTGCTTAAGTCCTGTATCGTATCCAGGGGTAGAGAAAATGTGACGGCCAGGGCGTTTTGTCCGTCCACGGTCTGCTGACCGGCAAAACGGGCTTCAAGTTCAGCGCTTTGGGCTATACCCTGAACTGCGAAAAGAAGCAGGCATAACGATAGTACCGGTAAAAAAAGCAGGCGAAAATGTTTCATGTTATTGTCCTTCATTGGGTCCATGGAAATTTTTATGCCCCTTTACTGGTGCAGGAAATTAAAAAAGAGTTGTCTTGTACAACAAAAAACCAGGGCCAGGTGGTTAAATTTTGCTGATGAAAACTTGCTCTACTTTACATTTGAGTGGCGCTTGTGGCAATATAGATTTTAAATTAAATCCTTTACGAATCATTTCGGGTAATGGTAAGAATTTTTTAATCGATATGTTAAAAAGTTATTAAGATCTGCATATTCCAACTTTTCGGGTGGTATCCCGTTAGATAAGTGAATATGAAAGATAAACGGAAACCACAGATCAACTTGTTCGCTGTCTAAAATTATGAGCGCAAGCGATAAAATAAAAGAAAAACTAAAAAAGTATCCTCAACTAAATTGTCAAATTGATGACAACAAGATTTCTGTTGAGCCGACATCTCCAAATGGTTTTACCGTTTGGCTAATTGATAATAATCCAGGATTCACAGTCGGATTTGATGGATGGCATGAGGAATTTGATAATGAGGATGAAGCCCTGAATTGTTTCGGATTCGGTTTAAGCGATAAATGCCGACTAAAAGTCGTAAAGTGTGGTAGCAAGCCATATTCATGGTCAGTTGAAAGCAGGGATGGTGATGAATGGAATGAAGATAGTAAGACAGGGTTGATTTTTGTTCCATTTTGGAGAGCGAAATCAATTAAATACCTTTCAAATCCAATAATAAAAACCAGCGAACCAGTCGCTGAAGAGGGCCGCTCATAACCTCGTGCCCCTCAGCTTTTCGTCAGCACATGAAAAATATATTGGTAGGGGGGGAGATATGAAATTTAGATTGGGTATATTCATTGTTGCAATTTTTACGATAGTCGGATGTTCAACTCTCGGGATAAAATCAAATGCTGAGTTTGATAATGCATTTAAAACCGCGGCGCTTTACGAAAAATTGATAGAAGGCGAATCACCTAATATCGCTCAGCTTACTCTTTTCTTTTCTAAAATGCCCAAGGGTGGAGACTTACACAATCATTACTCTGGAAGTATTTATGCGGAAACATATTTGGATTGGGTTGCTGATGCCGGTTATTGGATAGACAAAGAAACATTTAAGATCAGTAAGGTAAAGACGGACAGCAGTATTTCAGTTGATCAATTACGTTCTGACACCAAGCTGTATAGAAAACTTTTAACATTTTGGTCTGACAAAGATTACCAGAATCATTACCATTTACAATTACCTCCCGACGCTTGTTTTTTTAATACATTTAGCTATTTTGGCCCAATTTCCCAAAGTTACCATAAAGGACTAATGATTTTGAAAGAGCGGGCCATAAAAGAAAATGTCAGTTTTATCGAGATTATGCTTAAATCAGTAGGTTATTCATATCCGGATACGTCGTTTGATGAAAAGATTAGAAATGCTGCCAGCGATAAATCTATTTTCTTACTTTTTGATGAACTATCTTCCAAGATAGATGCAGATGATGCGTTTAAGAATACCATCCATGCATTCATCAAGACAATAGAAGCTGCTCATAAGGGGATAGATGATGATCAATTTATGATGCGCTATCAAACTTATGCATCAAGAAACAGTTCACCAAGCACCGTATTTTCAGCTCTCTATTCAGCATTTAAAGCTGTTGAGCAGTCCGATTTTCTAGTAGGCGTCAACATCGTTGGCCCTGAAAATGGTGTGGTTGCAATCGCAGATTACAAGCTGCATATGCATATGTTTGCATATTTAAATAAAAAATTTCCAAATGTTAACAGAGCATTGCATGCTGGTGAACTCACTCTTGGCATGGTGCGCCCCAAAAATTTGAAGTTCCATATTTCCCAGGCTATACAGATAGCAAATGCTCAAAGAATTGGGCATGGCGTGGATTTGCCTTATGAAGAAAACGCGATTAGCCTGTTGCGGGAAATCAAAGAAAAATCTGCCGTAGAGATTTGTTTTACCAGTAATGAATTTATATTAGGTGTTAAAGGTAATGACCACCCTTATCTTATATACTCAGCATATGGTGTCCCAGTGGTTATCTGTACTGATGATTCCGGGGTTTCAAGAAATAATTTAACCGGTGAGTATGTTTTGTTGGCTGCCAGGTATAAACCAAGCTATAAAACGGTTAAGGAGTATGTATACAATAGTATTAAATATTCCTTTCTTTCTGAAAGAAATAAGGATTTATTAACCCATTTTCTTGACGTTCGTTTTGAAAAATTTGAAGCTGAGATGTCAGGGTATTCCGATTCAATACTTAAGTAAACCGTGCTAAAGAAGTCATTTGGCAAAGGTATGGGCTGTTCATCCGCCGGATTTAGGATATTTCCATATTTCCCGGTATGGAAGGCTTGGACTCAGTGCGTTTTATTTCGGTATTTATTTCTGTGCGTTGCCTAAGGATTCTATTTTTTAGGCCCAACCAGGCAGCGTGTCACATCCACCGGGGTCATTATCTGCTTTTCCTTAATCATGATGCTTTCGGTTTGCTGCCATGCCCGTGCATCAATTATACCGATTTTTGTTCCTTTATCCGGTTTGATCAAAGGCCGGGTGGCTTCAAGCTGCTTCTGGCGGATATTGTCCCTGGTGCCTTTATCCTTCTTTTTAATCTGGGTTAAAACCTGGGGCTCATTGGCCGGATCCATTGCAAATTCCCAGGCTGACAGCAGCGCCGTTATAAAAGCCTTCACCGTGTCCGGGTGCTTTTTCATCATGGCGCCTGATGTCACAACCGAGTTGGCCACAAAGGAGACACCGTAGTCTGCGGGGTTGAAGAATTTTACCTGTTCATTTTCCGCAGCCAGTCTTTCTTCCAGGATCACCCCCTGGGAGTTTCGGTATACCGGCCACACATCCACTTCTTTTTTTAAAAACGGGGTGAAATTAAACCTGACACTTGAGATGCGGACATCTTTTGACGTGAGCCCAGCTTTGGCTAAAAGGGTGTTTATGATGGTTTCATCATTCCCCCCGAAAGTGACTCCGATGTGCCGGCCCTTTAAATTGGAAAGATCCTTAATTTCAGGTTGGTCTGACCGGTATATCCACTGCATGGGGTTAACTTGAAACAGCTGGGCTAAAACCACCACATCTGCGCCTTTTTCAAGGGCCCGGATGACCTGGTCGGCAGATGCCACGCCAAAGTCCGCATATCCCAGTTCAAGCTCCTTGATGGCATTTTTTCCGGCCCCGCCTTCATTTACGGAGACATCCAGCCCTGCTTTTTTAAAAAAGCCGCCGGTATCGGCAATGATGTCACCGGCCACAGAGGTGTTGAAGAGCCATTTCAGACGGTAATTCAGCGTATCGCCTGCAAAGGCGGGCGCGGTTGCAAAAAAAAGTATCATGCACAGGACCATGAATCCTGCCCTGGTCACAGTTTTGATGTTTGGGTTCATATCAGATCTCCTCCCTTTGGTGCAGACCATTTGTTCTTCATTTGTTCGCCCACCGTTTCCAGAATGCCCTGGTAAACCGATATGATAATGCCGATGGAAAACAAGGCCACAAGAATGCAGGCAAGATCACTCTGGTACAGAGCGATGCGTATACTGTAACCGATGCCTTGATCTGCGGCAATGAATTCGGCCACAATGGTGCCGGCCATGGCCAGCGTGGATGATCCTGCAATCACGGTGGTCAGTTTGTTTAAATTTTCAAAGGCCCGGATTTTGACTTCCAACTGCCAGCGCATCCGGCCGGTGGCAATATAAAAATGTTCAATGTCCTTGATGGGTGAGGCCATGATCCCTAAAACCGATAACAGCAAGGGAAAATAGCAGATCATGGAGGCAATGAGCAGCCGGGATAAAAATCCGTCTCCCATGAGAATAAAAATAATCGGGGCCAGGGCCACAATGGGATAGGCCTGGATGTTATAGGCCATGACCTTGATAAATGAGCCTGCCCAGGATGATTTGCGGCCGAGGATTCCCACAAAAAAGGCCATGAAAATGGAGATCATCTGGCCCAGCACAGTTACCGAAAGGGTGTTGAGTACGTCAAGGAAGTAGCCGGCCAGCATCCGGTGTGCCGTGTCAAAGATCAGCGGTAAACCTGGAATAACATAATTGGACAGGCCCGCGGCATATTTGATGGCCAACAGGCCTGTGACACCAAGACAATAGACAATTAGAAACTGGTAGATTCGTCTAAACAGCATTCATAATCTCCAGCATAGACTGATCAATGGCCTTGGGGGCGGCTGTATATCCTGTTTCATAATCCTGGCCTTGGACCACGACGGCGCTTTTGCTTTTTCCAGGCCGGCTTAACACCAGAATGTCTTTACAGAATCGTGCCACTTCCATGAGATTGTGGGAAATATACAGAAACAGCTTGTCCGGAAAGATCTCTTTTATGGCCAGGACAATGGTTTCCCGCAAGGCTTCATCCACATTGGCAAGACTTTCGTCCAGTATCAGCAGATCAAAGTCCTGGATAAGGTAGCGGATGAGGTTCATCCGGTTCTGCTGGCCCATGGATAGCTGGGAAAAGCGTGACGCCAACAGGGCGTCCACTTTAAAAATTTTAATAAGCTCTTTTTTAAGGTCTGAATTTTTTGAGGGGCACACCTTTTCCAGGTGACTGCCGGTGCTGGACCAGCCGGGCAGACGCTCTTGGTTGTAAGAATACAAAATAGTGGAAATGCCGTCATAGGTCAACGCACGCCCCCCGGGGCCATTGCTGCCGCCGGCAAGAATTCTGGCAAAGGAAGTCTTCCCCACGCCTGATGGCCCGAAAACAGCATTAAATCCCGGTGCGGTCATGGAAAAGTTAAGATTTTCCAGAACCGGATTTTCCGCCTCCGGGTAGGTGAAAGTCAGCCCCCTGCATTCAAACCGCATAGCCCTCTCCAATGGGAGTGTGTGAGTGTCACAATAATTTTTTGAATTACTATCATAATTTTTATAATAAAGTCTGGGTAAGTTACTCAGATCTTTCAACTTTCGTTGTGGGCTGAACCACGGTGAAAAACCAGATCAGCCATGGTCGTTAGTTGTGGATTGAGCCTGGAGGTCGATATGCCCGGGGTCAGTCCATGTCTGTCGCTTAAACTGGTTAATGCATACCGGGTCCGGCACAAAAAATCAATATTGATGGCGTCCTAAAAAGTTTCCGCTTACTGTGTTTATGGAAAAGCGGATTTGTCAGGGAGGCGGCGGCCGGCGATCCCGGTCGGCATTCAGGAGTAACTCTTTGAGCGCCTTGGTAGAACGAGCCCTGAGCCATTTATGCTCAAATCTCGGGTCCATAACGATCTTGGCGATGGCAGACAGGGCCTCAAGATGGAAATTCCGCTCGTCCCTTGTGCCCACCAGCACAAAGGCCGCATGAACGCTTGGGGTCTGGGGAGAAAAAATGATGCCCTTTTTGCTCCTGACAATCAGCATGCCAAACTGGTTTTCTCCTTCAATGATAATGTGGGGGATGGCAAGTCCCGGGGCCAGCACCGTGGTTATTTCGTTTTCCCTTTGGCTGAGCATTTCAAACAGGGTGGATGCGGAGATATTGACTTGTTTGCTCATCTGTTTTGCTACCAGTTCAAAAAAGGTGTTTTTGTCCATTTCCTGTTTGAGATCCGCCACCACGGCCTTTTCCACCAAAAGATCAAACCGGTCTCTGTGTCCGTTTTCAATGAGAGAAGGCTTTATTCCATTCTTTTTTAATTGTTCGGGCACGGCCTGCTCTATTAAATTTAAAGCGGCCTGGCCCTCGTGGCGCCCAAAACGCAGGGCTATTTCCCTTAAGGCCGCTGTGGTGCCCATGACCGTGACCCGGTCTCCGGTCTCCAGCCGGGTAAACCCATGGGGAACAGAGAGCGTTCCCCTGCGCCGGATTGCCATAATCACCGAATCAAAGGGCAGGCGAAGATCTCTTAGGGAAATGCCTGCAAGGTCCGGATTGCGGACCGTCACGTCGGCCACATCCCGGCCCCGCTGAAACCCCATCAGCAGGGAAGCCGCACCCGGTGCCCGGACAAAGTGGTCCAGCAACCCGATAATGGCCGTGGAAGGATCCACGACCAATACGTTGATATCCTCAAATGCGTGAAGGTTGCTGCGGTCATTGAGCCGGGCAACCAGGGTCTGGGTGGCAAAATGCTCAAAAGCGGTTTCGCAGATATCCAGGTTTTCCCTGTCGCTGAGCAGGGTCACAATGGCCGTTGCGGTCCGGCAGTTGATTTTTTCAAGGGATTTGTAATCAAACCCGTCCACAACCTGGACAGGTATCTGGGGGCTGTTTTCCAGGCCGGCTAAGGTCGAGCCGCCTCTTGGCTGGGCCAGTTTTACACGCCACCCATGGGAAAACAAGGTATGGGCCAGTGCCGTGGACTGACTGTCTGTTCCGAAAATTACCACATTCCGTGGTGCGGTGACGGCATTGGGCTTGGCCGGGGTATGATCCTCTTTCATCCGCTTGATGGCCAGTTTAAACAATGGGGGGCCGACGATCTGGTTCAGGACGATAACGGATATCATGATTGTGGAAAAAGAAGGGCCCCATTGGGGGAATTCTATTCCTACCTCCTTGGCAAGCCCAAGCCCTACGCCGGCCTGGGTGATAAAGGCCATCCAGTAGGTCCGGCTGCTTTGGGCACCGGTTCCGGCCAGCCACCCGCCCAAAAAAGATCCCGTAAATATGGCAAGCATGCGGACCCCGAACAGGATCAGGGCAATGGGCCAGGTCTCGGCCAGGATATCAAGACGGATGGAGGCTCCGGTCAGGGTGAAAAAGGCAATGTAAATTCCTGGCCCGGCACAGCTGAGAAGGTCAAGAAATTCTTTTCTGTACCGCCTGGAGTTGGCTGTCAGAAAACCGGCCACCATGCAGACCAAAAGGGGTTCAATCAGAATTTCAACCGTCATCGTATGGTGGATGAAGGCGCGAAGGCCTATAGAACCGATAAAAACAAGGTATCCGGTTAAAAGGATCAGAATGGATTTCAAAACAAAAGAGGCGGGAAGCCGGAGTATGAAAAACAAAATTCCGGCCACCGGAATGCCAAGGGACATGGATAATGCGATCTCCAGGACCAGAAAAAAGACAAACCCGGCATTCCCGGTCAAGCCGGTAAGCAGGGCGTCCGCCATGGTGGTGGCTGTGGCAAACAGTACAATGACCACCACATCCATGATGACCGTCACCCCCATGACCGTTTTTGTAAACCGCCCCTTGGCCCTGAGTTCATTGATAATGGCAATGGCCGAGGACGGGCTCCTTGCCACAAGAATGGCTCCGGCAAGGATGGCCACGGCAACCCTTCCCGAAACCGGCATGGCCGCCATGAAAGGGATATGGCCGGCAAGGGTGAACAGCGCCAGGGAAGCCAATGTAAAGGTTGAGATCACAAGCCCCGATGTAATCCATCCAATGGCCACCAGCCTTGACTTGAGTTCTTTGAGATAGAGTTCCCCGCCTGCGGCAAAAGCGATCAGCCCCAAAGAAACCTGGTCCACAAAGGTCAGGGTTGAAACGGCTTGGCTGGGTATCAGGTGCAGAACATGGGGGCCGGCAATGATGCCGGTGAATAAAAAACCGCTGATCAGGGGAAAGCCGGCCTGTTTGAATGTGTCGCCGATCTGTCTGGCAGCCAGGGCAATAATGCAAAATCCTGCAGCAAATACGAGACAATCCATATTCTTATCCGTTTGAAGATAATTTATGCCAGCTTCCGGTTAGTGATCCAAAATTTGAACACTCTGCTTCTATTATTAAGATGGCTCTTCAGAGATGGGACACACCCCATCCCGATGGGCAGATTATTTGATGAAATACCCTGATACGTGCCAAGCCCCATTTTCATCTTTTACCGTTGTGATGGTTTCTATTGCTTTTGCTTTGTTTTCAAATTTTGAGGAGAATTGAATAACATAATAGTTGCCATCCGGTGCTCCCGGCAATGAGGTATGATACTCTTGTTTGGTCACTTTTCTTGAAATCAATTTCCCAAAAGGTTTTCTTGCCGTTGATACCGATTGTTCCAATTGGGGTACCGTTATGGCGTCTTTTAAAAGAGTTGCTGCGTTGCGCCAGCTTTCGGCATATTCTTCTTTATCGATATGCGCCAACCATATATTTGCACTTGTTAATGCCATCTCTTTTCCTGATGAATCTTCACACATCGCATTTGTCCCTAATAATAAAATTGCAAGCATATATGTAACGGCTATGTATTTTGGCATTTTAGTTTCCCCCTTGGTTTTTGATTCCCATCGCAGAACTCACGTTCTGGTGTGGCCTGATGACATCGACGGTTAACAGCATGTTTTGAAAATTCGAATGATATCCAACCAATTCAGACCGGTTGGCCCAAAATCGAAAATTAATTTTATTTGAGATTAGCCTTACTATTGCCAAAAAATCAATTAAATAATCCAGGCCAGATAAATTTCCATTATCCTGATCGCTTGCATTTCATGACAAGTAAGATATAAGGGGTGCTGAAAATAGATGGGGGGGTAAATACAATGACCGAACATGTGCTTGATAATCTATTGAAAAATTACACGGAACTGATCACACGGGTGGATGAACATATCCAAAGGCTTGCCAGTATCCACAAAGACCGGCTTGCCTGCAAAAAAGGGTGTGATGAATGTTGCAGGCATCTGTCTTTGTTTCCGGTTGAGGCATTTGCCTTGTCTATGGCCTTCAGCCGTCTGGATGTCCCATGCCGGGAAAGGATTCTTGGGCAGGCCCAGCAGACCGATCGCTCTTGCCCCCTGCTGGTGGACCATGTCTGTATGGTCTATGAGGCCCGCCCCATTATCTGCAGGACCCACGGATATCCCCTGTACATGGAGAAAGACGGCAGGGCCATGGTGGATTTTTGTCCTAAAAATTTCAAGGGCGTAAAAAAACTGGATCGGTCTGATATGCTGGACCTTGACCGGATGAATACCCTTTTAACCGCTGTGAACAACCATTTTGTCAGTTGCTTTGAAGACGGGCTGCCCGACCGGATACCTGTGGACCAGGCCCTGGAATTATACCAGGCCCTTTAGCTTTTGGGCACCTCGACAAGCCTGCTGGCAGGCACCAGCCGGACTTTTCCCTTAAGTTTTGGAATCTCGCGTTTCAGCGCATCCAGGGTGGCCTGGTGGGGGTGGCCGATACCGATGGCGCTGCCATGGTCCTTGGCCTGCTTAATCAGTTTTTTGATTTGGCCTGAAATGTACTCGACATTCTGGAAGTTATCCAGAAATACATCCCTGTGGGAAAACTTCAGCTGAAACATACGGGCGGACTGCTCGCCCTTGGATTCGGCAGATGTCCTGGAATCGACAAAGAACATGTTGTTTTGTTTGAGCACCGTAAAAATCTGGTTCATTTTGTCTGAATCCGCCGTAAGCCTGGACCCCATGTGGTTGTTTGCCCCCACTGTGCCGGGAACCGCATGGATATCCTTGCGAAGCTGGGTTAAAAGCTCATCTGGTGACATGGAAGACAATAACGCCCCCGGTCCGGGGTTGACCTTGGGATACTGGGTCGGTTCCATGGGAAGATGCAGCATCACTTCCGCTCCTTTTGCCGACAGACTGCGGGCAAGTTGTGTTCCGGAAGGAGAGAAGGGCAAAATGGCAAAGGTGATATTCTTATTTATGTTGAGCAGGCCCATGGCCAGTTCTTTGTTGTATCCGATATCATCAATGATAATGGCAATCCGGGGTACAAAATTATCCTTTTGGGGCCGCACAGCCTTTTTTGGGGGCGTCGGCGTTACATCATCATACACTTCGTAGACAATATCCGAGCCCTCTTTGGGCACGGGTGTCTTGGGTATACTGCTTTTGCCGGGAGCATGGCTTTTTTCCTTTAGCCCTTTGGCTTTGGATATGAGTTTTGGTTCGTCGGTTGACGGATGCTTTGTCTTCCGGGGCAGGGGCTTTTGCCGGGGGGGGACCGGAACCGGATCTTGCGGATGTGCCTCAGGCGCCACTTTTCTGTCCATCTGGGATTTTGGTGCCACGGGCCGACCGGCTTGTATAAAAATATCAACCAGCATCGCTGCAGTCAGGCAGACCGAGACAAGGATAGCAATACCCAGTACCGTTTTTTTTACCTCATGGAAAAAACCGGGGCTTTTTTTCTTAGCAGGCTTCTTTGTTCCAGACTTTTTTTTTGTTCTTGCGCTCGTTTTTTTTGCGGTTTTGGGCGCTTTTTTTTGGGGGGGAGCCTTTGTCTTTTTGCCCGGACTTTTTTTTGTGCCTCCCGTGGATTTAGTTTGTGCCATTTATTTTACTGAACACACCATAGCTGATGAGAATATCAAGGGCGCGTTTTACCTGGACATCTTTATTGAGTTTTTCGATTTCAGCATCTTTTTGGGATTTTTTCTTATTTTTTGTCTCTTCCTCTTCGGGTTTAAGACTGTTTTTCAAATCTTTTTCTTTGAGCATCTGGTCAAAGGGGGAATCCTCTTTTTGGGCTTCTTGCACTGTTCCCGCCTCCACCCGGATGTCTGGCTGGATGCCCTTGGCCTGAATGGAATGTCCGCTGGGGGTATAATATCGGGCAATGGTGTATTTAAGCCCGAACCCGTCCTTGAGAGGCCGCACCGTTTGCACCGAACCCTTGCCAAAGGATGTTGTGCCTATAATCAGGGACCGGGAGTTGTCTTTAAGGGCTCCTGCTACAATTTCGGAAGCTGACGCAGAACCGCCGTTGATCAGCGTGACAATGGGGTAGTTACGTTCCGGGAAATTCGGATGGGCCTTGAACACCTGGTTGTTTTTTTCAATGCGTCCCTTGATGGACACAATGGTTCCCTTGTCGATAAACAGGTCGGAAATTCGAATGGCCTGGTCCAGCAGCCCGCCTGGATTATCCCGAAGGTCAATGATCAGGCCTTTAAGCCCGTCTCCCTGATTTTCCAGGCTTGACAGCTGCTCTGTCACATCGTCCAGGGTGTTCATTCTGAAATTGGTGATTCTTAAATACCCGAACCCCGGTGTGAGTATGGCCGAGCGTACGCTGGTCATGGGGATCATATCCCGCTTGAGCGTAAAGATCAGCGGTGCTGATGCCCCTTCCCGGATGATGGTGATTTTAACTTCTTCGTACCGTGGCCCTCTCATTTTGTTCACCGCTTCCCACATGGCCATGTCCTTGGTGGACGCGTCATCAATTTTGACAATGATGTCACCGGCGGTGATACCGGCCGCGTAGGCAGGTGTGCCTTCAATGGGGGAGACGACCGTAAGAATTCCGTCCTTCATGGTGATAACGATGCCGATACCGGAAAACTCCCCTTTGGTATCATCTTGAAGATCCCCAAAGGCATCCGGGGGCATGAAGCTGGAATGGGGATCAAGATTGCCCACCATACCCTTTATGGCATTGTGTACCAGCTCTTCGGGCTTGACCTCGTCCACATAATTCTTTTCAAGCTCTTCCAGGACGTCGGCAAACAGTTTTAAGGATTGATAGGTTTCTTCTTCAGCCGCATGCACTGAACCTGCTGTCAGCATCAGGATCACGGCCGCAGTAAGCCAGAGCCTCATCAATCCGGCCCAATTCATTTTTTTCATCTGTCATGCTCCTTTTTTCAGCCATTTGAGGGGATCGACGGGTTTGCCGTGGTGACGGACCTCAAAATGAAGGCACGGTCCTTTGATGGAGCCGGTATCTCCTGCCGTGCCGATGATTTCTCCAGTGTCGACCTGCTCGCCCTTTTTCTTGTACAGCTCTTCCACATGGGCGTAAAGGGTATAATAGTTGTTTCCATGATTGATGATCATCAGGTTACCGTAGCCTTTCAGCCACTGGGCAAATATGACCTCGCCGCTGAAAACGTTTTTTACGGGCGTACCCCGTTCCGCCTTTATATCAATTCCGCTTTGAAATGTGAAGGCGTTGTAATCGCCTTTGCGTTTGGTGCCGAAACTTGAAATAATTTCACCTTTTACCGGCGGCTGCAGTCGACCTTTCTGGCCGGCAAAGGAGGTTTTCATCCGTGGGAAACCGGCCGCCGGCGTGATGGCGGATAGGGTCTGGTTCAAGGCCCGGGACGATACTTCAAGGGAGTCTTTTGCGGCCATGGCCAGGCTCTTGCGGCGTCTGATCTCTTTAAGGATTTCTTCCTTTTTACGGGCTTCGTTTTTACGGATTTTAATTTCATAGGCCAATTGTTCCTGTAGATCTGATTTCAGCTTGTGCTGACTGTTCAAGTCCTGTTCAAGAGCCTCAAGTGCCTTCATGTTCCGGGCCTGCTTTTCCAGCAGGGAAAAATCCGATTCTACGACTTTTTTAAGCGCGTTCTGGGTGATGACAAAATTGAACAAAGACGACGAGGGGCCGGCCATTTCAAGACGTCCCATCATCTGCATGCGGAAAAGGGCATTCAGGCGTTTACCAGCATAGTCCCGTGCGGCTTTCATTGATTCTTTCAGGTCTGCAATGCGCGCCTGGGTTTTTTCAATTTCCTGGGAAATAACAATAGCATCTTGCCTTAAATTTCGGGCTGTCAGCCGGGCCCGGTTTAGGGCCATGTCAATTTGGTTAAGTCCGTCAAGAATCTGCATCTCCTGGTAGGAGAATTTTTTGACTTTTTGGCTCTCTTCCCGGATTTTTTTTTCAATGGCCGCCTGTTCGGATTGATTTTCCCTGGAAGTTTTTTGGGGAGGCGGTTTTCGTTTTGGATGCGAAGACACTGGTTTTAAAAGAATATAGCGGCTACGGTTTCTAATATATCCTTGTATGCCTTGGTATTCAATCCTCAACCAGCCGCCGACTCCGCTGTTCATTTCCAGAACATCAACCCGTTCGCCTTTATTGAGAATCACCACCACCGGGGACAGGTTATCGGGCGCTGCCCGGACATTGAGCTTAGCTGCATTAATTTTGCCCTTGTACAGGACCTGTGCGTAACACAAATCTACCAGGCCCAAAATAACGGCAACAGCCGTAATACAGGCAAAAGCGAAAGGTTTTATTTTAAAATCTGCTTCAGTGAAATGAAACATCCGAACCAACCTAAAAAGGTGCTGGAAAATAAAATGATTGCCATGGCCGGCCAGGAAAGAAAATGAATATCCAGATAAACATAGGAACTCAGGTTCTGGGAAATGCCGGAAGATAATGTCAGGTAGCCTGATAGAAGAATGATTATACCTAAAACGCCGCCTAAAAAGCCCTGGAGGAGCCCTTCAATATAAAAAGGCGTTTTGATGAACCCGTCAGTAGCGCCCACCAGGCGCATGATTTCCACTTCAGTCTGCCTTGCATAAAAGGCCAGGCGCACGGTGTTGGCCGTGATGAACAGGGCGATCAATAAAAACAGACCGCTCATGGTATAGCCGGTCATTTTGAAAAGATTGAACAGTTTGAAAAAACGGCCCAGCCATCCCTGCCCATATTCAACCGAGTCTACAATGTCCAAGGCCTCAAGCCGCTCGGCTGTTTTTTGAATCTGATCAAAGCTTGAATGGTCGGTCATGGTGATTTCAATGGCGTCGGGAAGCGGATTCTCCTGAAGGGTCGACAGAAATTGGGTTTTGGCACCCATTCCTTGTTTCAGCCGTTCCAGAGCCTGGGTTTTGGGTATGAATACCGTTTTCTCAATGCCGCCCATGGACATAAGCTGTTCTTTTACATGGGGCAGCATAGCAGGGGTGAAAGATTCGCTTAGGTAAATCATGGCGCGCCCACCCTGATTCCAGGCAGAAAGAACCCGGCTTGCATTTTCGAAAAAAAGCATGAAAACCGATACCAGAAGGATAGAAAGGGCGATGGTTATGATGGTGATTATGTTTAAAAACCGGTTGGACCGGATATCCGTCAAGGCTTTACTGGAAAATCGCATCATATCGCAATCGCATTTTTTTGGAGTTTTTTCAGCATAGAATGGTTGATATCCCTTTAAGCGCCCCGTCTTCTAACGCTACATTTCTTCCTCTGCTAAAATAGTTCATCTGCGCCATGTTATGGCTGGCCATGAGAATGGTGGCCCCGTTTTGATGGTATCCCAAAAGCAGATCAAGCACACGCTGGGCCGATTCACTGTCCAGACTGCCCGTGGGTTCATCTGCAAGGATAATGGATGGTTCTCCCACCACCGCCCTTGCCACGGCGACCCGTTGCTGTTCTCCGCCCGACAGAGTCGGCGGCAGGTGATTGGCCTTTTTCTCCATGCCCGTGACCCTGAGCACGTGCATCACCTTTTTTTTTATATAGGACGGTTTTTCTCCTGCAACCCTGAGAACCAGGGCGACATTTTCAAACACTGTGCGGCCGGGGATCAGCTTGAAATCCTGAAACACCATGCCGAAACGACGCCGTAAAAAGGGCAGTTTTGCGGATGAAATGCGTGCCAGATTCATGCCGTCAATGAGGATTTGTCCTTCGGACACCCGTTCGGCCAGGTATAACACCTTGAGCAATGTGGATTTGCCGGCCCCGGAAGGCCCGGAGATAAAAATGAATTCACCGGGCGCAATATCAAGGGTGATGTTGTTTAGCGCCAGCTTGCCGCCATAACGCTTGGTCACATTAAACAGCCTGATAATATTGGCTTTGCCGCTGTTCGCCCTCATATAAGATTTGCCTTGTGGTCTTTTAGGAATAATTGACTGACATTGAATTTACTGATATAAACCGCCTGTGTCAAGGAGTGCTGCAAACAGTTTTTCTTACACAAAGCCTTCACTGAACCCGTAAATCGGCTTCTTCCAAATCAGTGGAGGCTTAAAATTTTGACGGCCTGGTTGTTTTGCTGCAAACGGAAGTTTGTCCTTGCTTTCCAGGAATAGAAAAGGGAAAAAACATAGGAATAGATAAATGATTCTTTTTGACTCCCATTGCCATATTGACGATAAATGCTACGATAATGACCGGGCCCAGGTCATGGAAAGGGCGCGCCGGGAAGGGGTGCTGGCCGTGATGGTGGTCGGAATTGACAGGGCCACCTCCCAAAAGGCCATAGATATCGCATCCCGGTTCGATCATGTTTACACGTCTGTGGGGATTCACCCCCATGATGCGGTTCAGTGTTCTGCCCAGGTGCTTAATGAGCTTCGGCAACTGGTCCTGACCCATGACTGCATCAAGGCCTGGGGGGAAACCGGATTGGACTTCAACCGTATGTTTTCCCCCCGGGAAGACCAGGAAGCCTGTTTTTCGGCCCAACTTGCCCTGGCCGGGAAGCTGGACCTGCCGCTGATCTTCCATGAACGCGATTCCAAAGGGCGGTTTTATGAGATCTTGAAATCCGACGGCCCCAAATCCAGAAAAGGGGTGGTTCACTGTTTTTCCGGTACAAAAGAGGAAATGTTTAAATACCTTGACCTTGGGTATTACATCGGCATTACAGGAATTCTTACCATTCTCCAGCGGGGTGAGTACCTGCGCAGTATCGTCCCTTTGGTACCTAAAGATCGGTTGCTCATAGAGACCGATGCCCCTTATCTGACACCTAAACCCCAGAAAAACAAACACCGGCGCAATGAACCTGCTTTTGTCCGCTCCGTGATGGAATGTCTTGCCCAGGTACGCAAAGAAGACCCGGACCAGCTGGCCGCTGCAGTATTTAAAAATACCCTGGATCTCTACAATATTCCTGCCGATCCGGCCTGGCCGGATAGATAAAGTCTGCTCAAGCGTTTAGTGTTTGGGCGGCTCGTCAGAGGGGCGCATGCCCACAAAGTTGCCCAAATGCAAGGCGCAGAAAAATTTGTAACCGGAGCATACTAAAGTATGTGAGGATTGCAAATTTTTATGCAACGCCGCAGATGGGTGACTTCTCGCCCAAACAAGTTATGCTTTTTCCATTAGTTTTGTGACTGCCTTCTCCAGCCCATCCAGGGACAGTTCATACATGGGAAAAATTTGTGAAATAGCCATGATGGTGTGGGTATAGTGCCACATGAGTTGTGGAACCGGGTTAAGCCAGACAGCATTCTTAAAGGTTTGTGCCAGGAAGTTGAGCTGTTCAATGCTGGGGCGTCCGCTGCGATCCAGAATATGGATAGCCCCGTTATGTGCCATGAGTTCATAGGGCGCCATGCTGGCATCCCCAACAATAATGAGTCTGGTTTCCGGGTCCAGCCGGGCAAAATCCATTATTTTTTGGGGTTTCTTGTATCGAGACGGGTCTTCCCAGACATAATCATAAATGGTGTTGTGGAAAAAGTAGGTTTTCACTTCCTTGAACTGGGCCCGGGCGTAATTGAACAGGGTCTGGACCACCTGGATATGGGGATCCATGGACCATCCGCCGTTATCAATGGCAAGGATGACCTTGAGCCTGTCCCGCATGGCCCTGTTAAAAATCAATTCTATTTCCCCGCCGTTGCGAAGGGTCGCCCGGATGGTTTCGTCCACATTGATCACATCCTTTGGGCCGGTCGGAATCATGTTACGCAGCCGTTTCAAGGCCTCGCCGATTTTGGCCTGGGTCAGGGGGCCCCGGGTGGAATAATCTTTGTATCTGCGTTCATTGGCCACTTTTACCGCAGATTTGTTCCGGGAAACTCCTCCCACACGCATGCCGCCGGGATGATACCCGGAATGGCCCACAGGAGAGATGCCGCCGGTGCCGATCCACTTACTTCCGCCGTCATGGCGCCCGTCCTGGTCCTGGAGCCGTTTTTTGAAATAGTCTATGAGCTCATCGGGGGTAAGTTTTTTTAAGGCGTTTTCATCCACGTTCAGGGCGTCGGCCATTGTTTTGGGATTTTTCAGCCATTCATCCAGCATGGCCTGTGCCATCTGGTCAATTTCAAATCCCTCGTCCTCGGGCAGGGGCACCCCGTCAAAGTAATAGGCAAACACCTGATCATAAAGATCAAAGTAACGCTCACTTTTTACCAGCACAGCCCGGGCGCAGGTATAAAAATCGTCCAGACTGGTGATCAGACCCTGGTAAAGTGCTTTTTGCAGGGTTAAAAAAGATGTGGGGGAAACCGGCACGCCCACATCCTTTAATGTATAGAAGAATTTGAGAAACATGGATAGGTCCTTAGAACCGTTTGGGCCGGCCGGTCATGTGTTTGGCCCGTTCATAGTCCGGGCTTTTTTTAAACATGACGCCTAAAAACGGCAGGCCGCCCTTGAGAAGGTCCTGGGCCCTGAAGTCGGGGTCTGCCTGGAGGGCCCGTATCCAGTTGATCAGTTCCCGGGTGGCGGGCTTTTTTTCTATTCCGTCAATGTTTCTGGCCGCATAGAATGCGTTGATGGCATTTTCCGCCAGTTTTAAATCAATCTCCGGGAAGTGGACTTGGATAATTTTGCGCATCATTTTGGGTTCGGGAAAGGCAATGTGGTGGAAATTGCACCGTCCGAGAAAGGGATCGGACAAGTCTTTTTTTGCATTGGATGTTATGATGATTACAGGTCTGTGGACGGCGGATATGGTTTTATCGGTTTCTATAATATCAAATTGCATCTGGTCCAGGACATCAAGCATGTCATCCTGGAAATCCGTATCTGCCTTGTCAATTTCATCAATGAGCAGTACGGTGCGCTTTTCTGCGCAGAATGCCTGGCCGATTTTTCCCATCTTTATGTATTCGTCAATATTGCTGACATCCCTGGTGGAGTCACCGAACCGGGAATCATTGAGGCGGGTAAGGGTGTCGTACTGGTAGAGCGCCTCCACTAGTTTCATGCTGGATTTGACGTTGAGGATAATCAGCTGCATGCCCAGGGTGTCGGCAATGGCATGGGCCAGCATGGTTTTGCCCGTACCGGGCTCCCCTTTTAAGAGCAGGGGCATTTCAAGGGTCATGGATATGTTGACAATGGATGCAAGTTCGGGGTCAAGTACATATTTTTGGGCCCCCTGGAACCGTGCGTCTTGATGTTTTGTCATTGGGTCTCCGTTATGTCGAATTTGTTGAAAAGGCGTAAGCGTAATCCGTTTTGGGTAACAGGCTTAGTTTTTATAGTCAATGGTTAATCCCTGGGTCCATCAAAATTTTGTGAATTGGGGGAAGACGCGAAATGCCGCAGTATGATCCTAATATCATGAAATACAACTGGTTTCTTACAAAATTGTGATGCCATGATGTGGCGGCATGAATCCTTAATGATTGACTTCGTACAGGTTAAATGCTAATCACCTGATTTGATGAATTTTGCAGTAACGCCATGAACAAAACGAGGAGCTTGAATCATGATTGGTGGTCTAGGAATGCCGGAATTGATAATAATTCTGGTGATTATCCTTATTATATTCGGCGCGGGTAAGTTGCCTGAAATCGGTGCCGGTTTAGGAAAGGGCATTAAAAATTTCAAGAAGGCAACAAAAGAGCCCATTGATGACGACAAAGAAAAGGAACCCGAAAAAATAGATAAAGATTAATGGCGTTTATTCGCCGCTTCTTTCCATAATTCAACAGCCAAGCACAACCATGTGCCTGGCTGATTATTCATGCTTTTTCAGAAAGTTGGCATATCATATACCCGCCTGTTGGTTTTTAGACCCTTATCCGGTGGGAGTTACAAAAAAGTAATATACCGCCCTTTGGAATAGACATTACTGTAATAAGTTCTATTCTTTTCGTTGATTTGTAGGGCTCGGCCGTATATACACATTATAACTTGTTGAAAATAAAAGGCTGGCACATCCATTGCAGTCTATCACAAGTGCAAGTGGCTGGAAGCAGTAATGGGAAGTATTTTAGGGTATTGGGTCAGGTGTATGAGATGTGTTGTCGGAAAGAAAAAGGACATCAATTAATAAAGTCAAAATAGAGATACGAAACAGACATGGACAGTCCTGAAGCCAAACTATTAATTGAACAGAAGCAAGAGCTGATAGATCAGTACCTCCAGGGACAAGCAACGAATTTCTTGGAAAAGATGACTACTCGTCTTGATGAATACTTTTATCGCGTGTTTGAAAAGAGTATTGCCGCTAGGAAAATGGTTATCTCGGGCAGTCCTTTTGCCATCATTGCCCTGGGGGGATACGGAAGGAAAGAACAGTGTATTCATTCGGATATTGATCTGCTCATTCTTTTTGATAAAGTTATTCCGCCGGATGTGGAGTCCTTTGTCCAGGAGCTTTTGTATCCTCTATGGGACGCCAGGTTTGAAGTCGGGTATGCAGTTCGGAGCATTAATGAATGTATTAAAATGTCTTTTGAGCGTTTTGATATCCTGACCACGGTGCTTGATGCCAGGTTTATATGCGGCGCTTCCCTGATCTATTCCGAATTCATGGAAAAATTTCGGCAGCAGCTCGCCGCAAAGCACTTAAAGCCCACGCTGAATTATTTGTACGAAAACGGAGAAAAGCGTCTGGAGGATTTTGGCGACTCCTCCTATCTGGTTTCCCCTGATTTGAAATCAGGATTTGGGGGCCTTCGGGATTATCACACCCTGCTGTGGTATGCTAAAATTAAATCCAATATCAAGACCCGCCGGGATCTGGAATATTACGGGTTTCTTTCCCATTTTGAATACGACAACCTGGAAGATGCGTTAACCTATATTTGGGATGTGCGCAACCGTCTGCATCATATCAGTCACCGCAAAAACGATACCCTGCATTTTGAACACCAGGCAGAAGTGGCCGGCTTGATGGATTATGTGGATTCCTCGGGCTCGCCTCAGGTGGAGGTCTTCCTCGGTGAACTGCATGAAAAAATGGATTTTTTAAAGCAGATTTACCAGATCACATTTGAAGATATCGTATCCACCTGCCGGGTTAAAAAAGAAGCGGTTGGCCCACGGCCCACCAAGACCGAAGGTCTGGTTATAAAAAAACGCCGGCTTTGTTTTGCCAATACGGTTACAATTATCCAGCACCCTGATTTACTGCTTCGCATTTTTCTTGAAAGTGGTCAGACTCGTATACCCCTGTCCATTGAAGCCAGACGGATCGCATCGGAATTCCGTCACCTTGTGGATGATGAGATTCGCACGGATCCGGCATGTGTCAAGATTTTCAAGCGGATTCTGGGCATGTCGGTCTGGAAGTTCAACGTGCTTAATGTCATGCTTTCCACCGGTATCCTGGCACAGTTCATTCCGGAATTTACGTCTCTGGTGCACAAAATTCAGTATAATCAGTACCACCTGTTCCCCGTGGACAAACACTCCATCCGCTGTGTAGAGATCCTCAACAGCTTTAAGGATCCCGGGGATACCATGATGGGAACCCTTTATAACTCCGTGTTCAAGGAAATAAGGAATAAAAATGTTTTGCTTGTGGCGGGCCTTCTCCATGACATCGGTAAAGCAGACCCTGCCAAGGAGCACTCCCGCAGAGGTGCCAGAATAGCCGGACCTATTGTGGAACGCCTCGGATTCAGCCCTGTGGAAAAAGAAGATGTTCTTTTCCTCATCAAAAACCATTTGTTTCTGGCAAAAACCGCCACCCGTCGAGATATTTTTGATGAGGAAACAGCCGTTTACACAGCGCATAAAATCGGAAAAATCCGGTTATTGCGAATGCTTTTTCTGATCACTGTGGCAGATTCCAAAGCCACCGGACCCAAGGCCTGGAACGACTGGACGGAAAATTTGATTAAGGACCTGTTTTTCAAGACCATGGGTGTCATCAAAACAGGGGAACTGGCGTCCAAGAAAACCCAGCGCCTTATTGAAAAAAAGAAAAAAGATGTCCTGGCCCTGTTGCGGGAAAGCTGGCGGGAAGAAGAGGTTACCCGGCAGTTGTCCGCCATGTCCCGGCGCTATCTGCTTTATGTGCCGCCCCAGAACATCGTGGACCATATAAATCTCTTCAGAAACCTGGGAGACCGGGAATATATCTGGCAGATCACAAAGGAAAATGAGTCGGATATGAGAACCGTTTCCATTTGCGGCAAGGATAAGCCCGGATTCTACTCCAAGCTTGCCGGGGTTTTTTTCCAGAATAATATTGATATTGTCGGCTCCCAAGCCTATTTTCTGGGGGATAGCCATTTTTTGGACATTTTTAATGTCCGTCCCCCCCAGGACAGACTTTTTGAAAAGGAGAAATGGGAAAAAGCCGGGCAGGATTTAAGCATGGCCCTTGAAGATGATCACTACCTGGATAATGTCCTTGAGAAGATTCCAACGGAAGTGATCATATCCAGCGGCAGCAGGCCCGAAGACAACCAGGTCCGCATAGACAATGAAACATCCAGTTTTTTTACGATTATTGAAGTCTTAACCTATGATTTTCCAGGGCTCCTGTTTGCCATTACCAATACCTTATACCGGGCCGGCATCAACGTTAATGTTGCCATGGTCGCCACCAAGGTGGACCAGGTGATTGACGTTTTTTATGTCCGGAATATTGAAGGAGACCAGAAAATAGAATCAGAAGAAAAATTGAATCAGATAAAAAATGCTATTATTAACCGTCTTCCACAGATACAGTCAAAGGAGGTCATGAATGAAAAAAATTGAGGCAATTATTAAACCCTTTAAGCTGGATGATGTCAAAGAGGCTTTGAGTGAAATCGGCATCTACGGCATGACCGTTACAGAAGTTAATGGATATGGCCGGCAGAAAGGGCACAAAGAGATCTACCGCGGCGCGGAATATGTTGTAGATTTTGTTCCGAAAATAAAGCTTGAAATTGTTGTGACCGATGACCGACTTGACGAAACCGTGGAAACTATCCGGTCTGCGACAAATAGTGGTAAAATCGGTGACGGTAAGATTTTTGTGTTACCGGTTGAAGGGGCTATCCGGGTCAGAACCGGTGAAAGCGGAGATGATGCAATTTAGCGCTTAAGGTGTTTTTACGCCCATTATTTCAAACCCAAAAACTTAGGGTAAACCCATAATAACTTTATTAGATAGAAAGGTAAAAAAATGACACCAAAAGAAGTATTGGCAATGGCAAAAGAAAATGACGTTAAAGTCGTTGATATCCGCTACATGGACTTCATCGGTACTTGGCAACATTTTAGTGTGCCTGTATCAGAGCTGACTGAAGCTTCCTTTGAAGATGGGTTCGGATTTGACGGTTCTTCCATGAGAGCATGGCAGAACATTGATAACTCCGACATGAATGTAATCCCTGAGGCAGGTACGGCAAAAATTGATCCGTTTTTTAAAGTGCCCACCCTGGTTGTTCTCGGTAACATCCATGACCCCATCACCGGCGAAGGGTACTCCAGAGATCCCCGCGGTATTGCCAAAAGAACTGAAGCCTATATCAAAAGCACCGGCATCGGCGACACAATTTTTGTAGGCCCAGAGCCCGAGTTCTTCATCTTTTCCAACATCCGTTACTCTTCAGATCCCCAGGCTTCCTTTTTTGAAATTGATTCCCCGGAAGCACACTGGAACACCGGTGACGGTTCCGAACCCAACCTGGGATACAAAATTAAACCGAAACACGGTTATTTCCCACTGCCTCCCGCAGACACCTATCAGGACATGAGAACGGAGATGATGCTGACCCTGCAGGATCTGGGTATTGATATGGAATGCCAGCATCATGAGGTTGCTTCCGCCGGACAGTCTGAGATTGACCTTCGGTTTGACTCCCTGCTGAACATGGGTGACAAGCTTGCCTGGTTTAAATATGTATTGAGAAATGTGGCTGCAAAATACGGACATTGCGTTACCTTTATGCCCAAACCCCTCTATGGTGACAATGGTACCGGTATGCACACCCACATGAGCTTCTGGAAAGACGGCGATCCTACATTTGCCGGCAACAAATATGCCGGTATGTCCGACAATGCCCTGTGGGCCATCGGCGGCATCATGAAACACTGCAAGGCTCTGTGCGCCCTGACCAACCCCACCACCAACTCCTACAAACGTCTGGTGCCCGGTTTTGAAGCGCCGATTAAGCTGGCTTACTCCAGCCGGAACCGTTCTGCGGCCATCCGTCTGCCCATGTACTCCGGATCTCCCAAGGCCAAACGCCTTGAGTTCCGTACACCTGATCCCAGCGCCAACGGTTATATGGCTTTCTCCGCCATTGCCATGGCCATGCTTGATGGTATCCAGAACAAAATTGATCCGGGCGATCCCATGGATAAAAACATCTATGATCTGCCGGCCGAAGAACTGGCTGCTATTCCGTCCGCACCGGGTTGCCTTGAAGAAGCCCTTGAAGCCCTTAAAGCAGACAATGAGTTCCTGCTCAAGGGTGATGTTTTCACCAAGGACGTTATTGACTACTGGATTGACTACAAAATGGAAAACGAAGTTAAACCGGTTATCAGCCGTCCGCATCCCCATGAGTTCTATCTGTACTTTGACATTTAAAAAACCAGCCTTTTGTTGGGATTGACCTGACAAACGGGCCCGGGAAGCCTTGGCTGTTTCCCGGGCCCGTTTTTTTTGTTATATGTGTATGCCTGTGATGCGTTCTGATGTCGGCACTTTTTTTTAATGCAATCAAAAACAAAATACGCTATATAAACGGCAGCAAAATGGGCCCTGGAACAGGAAAAATATCCTGCCTCAAACTATTACAGCAAGGGAGCAGATGCCGCAAATATGAAAAATTCCCAATCTTCCCCTAAATTCATCCTGAGCGTTGTTGTGTTGTTGATCATCTGTTTTTCTGTTAATTTTTGCTATGCCCAGCAGGCTGATGTGCCGGATGTTTCCGGTGAGACAAATGATCTTTATCGCCTTACCCAACGGCTTGTCAAGGACGGGTTTGATCCGGAAAAAATCAAAGCCCTGTTTGACAATAAAGCGGTTTTCTTTGATCCCGGGGATGTTTCTCTGTTTTTTATCCATTCGGAATCCAGCCTTAACTATGACCAGTTTTCTTCTCCGAAATCCATAGTCAATGCCCAAAAGTATATGGTCACGTATAAGGAAAGCCTGGATAAAGCCCAGGAAGAATTTTCCGTGGACAAAACCATAATTACAGCCATCCTTATGGTGGAAACCCGCTTGGGCACATACCTTGGCAATCGCACGGTGATAAACACCCTGTCTACCATGGCGGCACTTACGGACCAAGCGCTTGCCGAAAGGGTTTGGCATGCTATATCAGATAATAAAAAACCTGGGCGTGCCATTTTTGACAAAAAGGTGGATCAGAAGAGCAGATGGGGATATGAGGAGCTTAAGGCGTTGATCCGCTATGCTGATCGTGAAGGAATTGATCCTGTTGCCATTAAAGGGTCTTACGCCGGTGCCATGGGTATCCCTCAGTTCATGCCCTCCAATGCGCTGACACTGGCAAAGGACGGCAATAAGGACGGGCGGGTGGATTTGTTTGACCATGATGACGCCATTTTTTCCGTAGCCAATTATCTAAAACACTACGGCTGGAAGTCGGGCCTCAGCCGTCAGCGCCAGCACGAAGTCCTGTTCCAATATAACCATTCAAACTATTATGTGGATGCACTGCTCAAGATTTCAGACAAGTTGAAATAACGGTAAATGTTTGACTCGCAACACAACGTAAAGCCAATATCAGTTGGTTTAAAAAACATCGGAAAAATTAAATGACACCCAACGAACTTATTTTATATGTACTTCTCATTGTCGGCCTATCTTTTGTCTTGACCATGCTTGCATTGATCGACCTGCTGAAAAAAGATTTTTCGACACCAAAAGAAAAATTTGTCTGGCATCTTGTGGCCATCGTTCCGGTCATCGGCTGGCTTTTTTATTTTGCCCTGGGCGCTAAGAAGGGCACCCGTAAAAACTTTGATTCAAAGTAATTTCAATGGACAAAAGGTGTTAAGCTCATGGGAACGCTATAGCCCAAGATACTTTGATTTGTATTGACTTTTAAACCGGACTACTATAAAAGACACCCTTAATGATATGTGGTCCCATCGTCTAGCGGTCAGGACGCTGGCCTCTCACGCCGGAAACCCGGGTTCGATTCCCGGTGGGATCACCACTAAATAAAAACAGGTGGTTACAGTTAAATGTAAGTGCCTTTTTTTATGCCTGGAAATAATCTTCCCCACACCAACCCCCATTTTGGATTATTTTCCACATGCTCCCCTCACCTTGTATTGCATTCTGGATAAGACACGAACGCTCACCACCAAAATGGGGTGAGTTCCCTGGCATTCAACCACCACAAGAATGAGGTGGCCTTTTTCGCTGTCAACACGCCCATTGTCGGCTTTATAGGTATATGATCAGGGATAAGTTTGGTTTGAGGATCATACATGATCCTCAAAGAATATCTTTGCCATCAGCAATATTAATTAATTCCGTGAATGCATAAATGGCAGGTGTTCTGCCACTAGGCTCTCGCAGTACTGTAAAAAAGCCATTATCCCTGAGAGTGGCGAGAATCCGTTTTGCCGTAGGGGCCGGTATCTCATCCAAACCAGCAAAGTCCGTTGATTTAAAAATTGGTCTTGAAAAAATAAAATCCAAAGCGTGAATGCGTAAGGTCTACCGTTTGATTTTTTTTGAATTCATAAAGGGATAGGATCTTAGTCGCTTTTGCCTGATTTTCAATGGCCTGAATTTTGATTGCTTTAAGAAAAAAAAGCGCACCAGCCGGTCCAATCATTATCCCTTGAAATGGCTAACACTTTTCCATAATATTCATCTCGGTTTTTTTCAAAGTATGCGCTTTATATGAAAGTCTCCAGCAACTAACTGGATTCTTTCTATCTTTGTTGTGGGCCGAAGCCTGGGTGTAGATAGACCAAGGACGGCCCGTGGCCGTTATATAGAACATCGGGGATTGAATTAAACCGACCTTGTGCAGGAACAAGGGAGCGCACATCCGCCCCAACCTTCCGTTTCCATCTAAAAAGGGATGAAGCGCTTCAAGTTAGGCGTGAACAACGGCCAACTGGACAAGCAAATCCGGTTTCTTCATGAATGTACTTTTCCCATTTTCCCATTGCTTCATCCAGTTTATCCGCAGATATCGGGATAAATTTAGCATCTTCCATGAGACAGCCGGGCGGTCCGATCCAGTTAGGAACCCGCCTATATTCACCTGGGGATTTGCTTTGCCCCCTGACGCCTTGAAGCAGGGTCTGGTGAGCACCTTTAATAACACGTTGACACAAAGGCAAGTCTTTTAATAATTCAACAGCATGCCACATTGCTTTCCGATAATTCAAAATTTCATTATCGCCTAGGTATCTTAACACCGAGATTCTTTTTTTGATGCATTTCACAATTCCCAAAAGCCGGTTCTGAATTATGTTTAAATATGAAATCAGAAACGGATGCTGTAACCTACGGATAAATCATTAGGTACATTACTTCAAAACCAATTTTTCGGGGGGTAAATTATGAAGGATGACAAATTCAAAACGTATCGATACTTTCTTAAAGACAGTATCCGTAAAACAATTGCTTTCAATTTTACTGATCAAAACCAAGGCGCTCCAGTCCCGCCCATTGAAAAACCATACCCTGAGGGAGCAACCTTAACGGATCTTCCCGGCCCTGATGAATGGCATATGATTCCCCGGACAGATCTCACACATGCCATAGGCAACAGAAAGAGCCACCGGGTCTATTTGAATCAAAGCCTTACTTTGGAAGAACTGGCATACCTGCTGTGGTGTACCCAGGGCGTCAGGGGAAAAAGATTTCACGGCCATGCATACAGAAATGTTCCTTCTGCCGGGTGTCGTCATGCGCTTGAAACCTATCTTGCCCCTGTGGGAAAAGTAAAAAAACGGTGACCAGATAAAAACAATCCTCCTGACAATGGGGACCCAGAAAGGAATATCTTTATTTCTGATTTTTTGTTCATTACGATAATTGTCATTGAAAACGAGTTTGATGACATTGCGTTGCCGCTATGAAATCTCTTTAAAAAAAGGTATGTTTAAACCTATTGATCTTTGAATACACCGACGTCTGTGTCCGGGTTTTCCACCTCTTACTTAGAACCCGGAGGATAACGACGACAAACGACCGTAAACAGGTTTAAAATGCAATGCTTCAGGAGGCGTACTTTTGACACGACTACTGACAATTCCGGTGGATGATCTGTATAGTTTTATCAATGATTTCCCCGCCCTTTTATGGCGAATAGAGATCCGAAAAGCCCGTATTGAGTTCCTCAATAAAAATATAAATGTCGCACCGGGGATTGACGGTGCACTTTTTTTAAAAAATATTGCCTACCGTAATGCCAACATTCTACCCGAAGACCGGCACGTCCTTGAGACCTTTATGGATATGGTCAAAGAGGGAAAGGTGGCGGCTTCCGTGTTCCGGGTAAAAAACAGCAACGGACGGATTTCATGGCTTAAGCTCACCGGTGCCGTTAACCGGCAGGACCCGGGGTATTACTACGGCTATCTTTTGAATGTGGATGATACCGTGGCCGTGATCAAAGGGATTCTGGGCATTGATCTGGAACTTAAATTAATGATTGAAGATATTAACAATCCGGTGTTTTTGTTTGGATACGACAGGCAGGAACTCCTCTGCGCCAATCCGAGTGCCAAACTGATGTTCGGCATCCAGGAGATAGATTTCGGCAAGCTCTCCTTGGATTCTTTTTATGCCGGAAACACCCGGCAAACCGTGTCGGATATCTTAAAAAATCTGCCGCTGTCCAGAACGTGGACCGGTAACATCATTTTGGGGTCGGCTGACGGAAAAAAACGGGTTCAGTCCAGGGCTATTGTCCGGTATCTGGTCCATAAAGAACACCAGATTATCCGGGTATCCCTTCAGAATCCCAAGACCAGCAGTGCCGGGGGCAAAACAGTATCAGGTTCAAAAGAGCGACATATCAAGTCGCTGGAAAACAAAATCCATGGGCTTGTGGACATTTACCGGATTATGGAAATCTGTCTTGACAGCCCCCTGGCCGCAGGACACTTTGAAGGGATTCTGTTTTCAGATGTGCATGTACGCAAAAACAGCGTAACGGTTTATGGTGCAGGTGCACCGTTCGAGGGGATGCAGATGTCGGAGAGTTATTCCTATAAAGGCACCATTGCCGAAGATATCAACCGGTATTCCCTGGACTATCTTGTTGTGGATAACACCCAGGATAGTATCAAACCCATTGACTGGGCGCTGTTTGTTCCCAGAGGCGTTCGTTCCTATTTTGCCATGCCTTTTTACAGCCGGTCTGTCCTGCGAACGGTGCTGATTCTGTGCGCCACAGAACAGGGCCGCTTTGCAGATATCCCGCCCGATCTGTTTGAAGATCTGTTTAAGATCCTCAATGGGGCTGTTCGCAACTGGCGCAGAAGTCTCCGCTCATAAAATTTTTTTCTTTTTTTATATTCGTCGGCTCACGCCTGATTTTTTATGTAACTTTATAATTGGTACTACCAATTATAAAGTTATTTTCACAATACTTAATTTCCCCACGAAATTTTGTTGACATGGTAGTATGATTTTTAATATTTTACTATCCAATACAGATATATTGATGCTATCTCGGTTTAAGGGGAGCGATATGCTGAACGATCTGTTTAAACAGCTTGAAGCGACTGTCCAGTCACTTGATCTCAAACCGGGGGACAGGTTCCCTGCTGAGCGTCAACTTGCCGAAGAACTCAATGTCAGCCGGAACACCTTTAGACGTCTGCTCCATACCCTGGAAGGCCGGGGCATGGTTGAGATTAAACAAGGCAGCGGCACCTTTCTAAAACCCCGTTTCTTTAATACCCTGGATCTCCATTGGGGCACTGAAAAAAAATCTGCGGAAAAAGTGATGGCAGATCAGATGGAATCCATATTTTTATTTTTCCCCATTATTGTTGAACTGGCATGCCGGCGAATGTCTCCAGCCCAGCTCGATTTGCTCCAAAAAAGCAATGTCGCCCTAAGTCGCAGTATTTTTACCAAGGACCATAGAAAAGTATGGCTGGAAAGTCTGTCCTTTTTCAGGATCATTGCCAAGGGAACGGGTAACAGCGTTATGTCCGGTATTGTGGAAGAGATCTTCGATGTTGATATGATTCCGTTTGACCATTTTTTCAAGGCGACGCAGAAAAGCAGGGAGGAACTGTTCGGGGACCACGTCAATATACTGAACGCACTGATCGAAAAAGACTGCGCCAAAGCCAGGCAGGTGACCCGAAATTATGCCGTTCATTTAAACCGGATCATCGGAAATAATGCCCTGCCCGACCTTCAGGTTCAGTTTTATAAGGAGGATGCATGAGCGTTCAAAATTATCGGCGCAGGCTTTTTTTCAAGCAGATGGCAGGAACAGCTACGGACCTGTTCCAAAGCTGGGTTGGACCGTTTCAAAATGAGCCTGTTGCACAAACAGGCATCACATCAGAGATTTCCGGAGACCTGGCACCGGAGCTGTTAGCCATGGAGGCGCAGCGGCTGGGGCTTGATCCTGAGAAAGATAAAGAAAAAATAAAAGATTCCATATTGGCGGCCTTGGGGCGGCCGGGTGTGGGGGGATAACGCAATATGACATCGTAAATACAAGAGAAAACAACAGGAAAAAAAGGCGGATTGAAGGACTGGCAATCAAACGATCCGCCCGAACCTGACGCAACCCACAATATTAATACAGGAGGTTTTATGGAAAGGTTTGGCGAAGGATACCTTGAGGAACGCAAACTTGTCAAGCGATGGGCCGGCCCGGTTCCTGCTGTTGTCAGCCTTGTTTTCACTTTGGCGATTTTTTACGCGACATGGTGGATTTTTCAGGATCCCCGGGGGATTATGCGCATGTACACGCCGTATGTCGGCTATATGTACTGCCGGTGGTGGCTGGTCATGATGATCTGGATGGTCTATATTTTTGATTACTGGCCCTTTAACAGAAAGTGGCTTGAGAACACCCATCCACTGGTCAAGGGGTCTGTGCTGACCCTGATATCCGTGGTGATTTTGCTCGCGCTTATCAAAGGTTTTTTTGAATCATTTCTGGGCAACTTCGGGCTGGCCTATTTTAACCCGGAACAGCTTGAGAAACTGCCCGGTGTGACCAGCTTTTTTGCGGCTGAGTATGCCTGTCTGGCCATCCTCATGTTTGCTGCCATTGCATCCTGGCTCTCACCGTCCTGGGTGGTTGCCATGGAAGGTGCGCCTTGGCAAAAATTGTCCCAGCCGGCCAGAGGCTTTTCCATTCTAGTGCTGACTTTTTTTATGTCCACAGTGGTTTATTTTGTGACCATGCACTCCCACATGGGCATTTTGTACCATCCCTGGCAGTATTTCACCTCCATTGCACCGCCTTACTGGGGTGACTTTGCCGATACCGTCTCAGGCAACTTCCATATCTCCTGGATCATGTGCTGCACAGTGGTGGTCTGGCTTGTGGAAACCATCTGGGAACGCTATCCCTTTTGTATGATTAAAAACGACTGGACCAGACGAATTGCCAGCTTTTTCGGGATTATCCTGATTGCCGTTGCCATGCATTTTTTCCTTTATTTTGCCCAGGAACTCACCTGGGGTGAAGCGATCAGGGGAACCCGCCGGGATTTTGCCCCGGACTGGAGATGGCTGCATGTGGGTGAAATGGCCATTTTTTTTCTGGTTCCTTCCCTGTTTCTCAACTTTTATTGCGGCAATTGGCCGAAGAAATTCAGCCTGCCGGTGAATGTAGCCGTTCGAACGGTGATCTGCCTTGTGGGTGCTGTGCTTTTGTACATTGTTTATTACAAAACCTCTCATTCTTTCCTGGGCACCCAGAAAGGGTTTTCTCATCCCCAGCAATTTCCCATGATTCCAACCATATGGCTGATCAATATCTGGCTTGCCCATCACTGGTTTATGGATAACTGGCCTGCATGGAAAATGGTGCCCAAAACCCAGGATGAGATTGCGCAGGATCATGCAGACATGAAGGAAAGAATTGCAGACGTTCGGGTGACGCCCAAATATGTGACAGGTGTGGGCGTCGGTTTAGCTGTTGGGGTGGCTGTCTATGCCGTGGTGGTTATGATGCTGCCCGCAATGTATCAGGCCATTGATATCATCCCTAAATGAATTAACAGGAGAAGGCAACATGTCTGACAATATACAACGCAGGGACTTTTTAAAGGGTGCGGTCACCGGCACCGGCATTGGCGCGCTGGCTGCCATGGGACTGTTTTCCTATTCCGGAATGAGGAAAAAGCTTTTTCCCCAAAAAGAGAGAAAAATGACCGATATCGGCACCTGCAGAAACGTTAAGGTGACCAATATTTCAGAAACCAGTTGGTTTGATAACCATGTCCTCATGGGTGATATCAAAGGTGCCGGTGGCTTGCTGGTAAACCAGTACACCTATAACTGGCCGCCTTTCGGCAACGGTACCGGCCTTGGTAAGGGCTCCTATGAAGCCGGGATCCAACAGATTAAAGATCTTATACCTTATGACCTGGATAAGGCCTGGGAAATCATTGCAAAAAATTCAGTTAACCCGGAAAATGCCGGCGGATACGCCTGTCTGCTGGAAGTTGAAGAGCTTTCCGGCAATACGCGTAAATTTTTGCTGGACTCCGGCTGGTCCTATAAATGGATGGATGAATGCTTCAAGCGGGAAGGGATTGACAAGATGCTGGAAAATCGGGAGATCGAAGCCCTGTTTATCTCCCATGAGCATTTTGACCATTACTGGGGCCTGCCCGTGACCCTGAAATATGATCCCACCATTACCATCTATATTCCCGAAGGCTTTTACCCCGAAGGAAAGAAATATATCAAGGATTCAGGGCACACCGGCAAGCTGGTGGTGGTCAAGAACGGCCTGTATCAACACATACCCGGGATGGCCACCTATGTATTTCCGGTACCCATCATCTGCCGGGTTTTCGGTGAACAGTCCATTTACTTTAATGTAAAAGACAAGGGACTTGTTTCCGTAACCGGGTGCTGCCACCAGGGCATCATTCGGTTTGCGGAAACGGCGCACAACGAACTGAAGTATGAAAAGGACCAGTTCCACGGTATTTACGGCGGTCTTCATATCTCTCCGTTTGAGGACTGGGACCCCAAGTATGACGACCTTGTGATCTCTTTAAGAAATTACGGGTTTGAACGGATCGGGTGCAATCACTGCACCGGTGTTCTGTGTGCCAAGAAATTCATTTCTGCCGGCTATCCTGTCGTTGAAGGGTCTGCAAGGTTCCGTTCCAAGGACAAAGCCTATCTTGGCAATGGAGATGTTATCACCTTCGGATAGGTTGTATAAACCCTGTGTCCAGGGCCTACCACTTCCCTGGACACACAATCAGTAAGGATTCCGGGAAATGCCTGAAACAGATTCTGCCTGCGGACTTGATACCCTTTTACCGCCTTCCGTGGTGAATGCGCCGGAATTGGTTGGCTATGAACTGGCAAGGGCTGTGCTGATACGGTCAACGTATATCCCGGGGATTCGCCACCGCCTAGGGTGGCGAGGCATTCACGAAGCCGTCACCCCGGGGTTGCCTCCGGGCAGTCTAACGGCAAAGGTCAATGACATGCCGGGCGTCTTCTCCTTTTTTCCCGTTGACCCAGGTCCTTGCCATGCAGCCCGGTTTTTATTGAGCTATTATCCGGAACCGGAAGAGCCTTTAGTGGAAAAGTATTCCATTGAAGCTGGGATCTTTGCCCTGGCCCCGGATTATATGGAAAAAATCAGAAGCTTTGTTGACCACATTGATTTTGCAGGGCTCTTTCACATTGGCTGGATTGAATGTCTTCAATCAGACCATGGTATTTTCATCTCGTTTCAAGCCCTGCACCGCCTGGGTTGGATCGCTGAAAACGGGATTGAAATAGAAACTGAAAACGGCCCGGTCCAGGCGGTGGCCCCCGGAGGTATAGACCAGGATTTGCCCGCCTTTGACGTGGGGATGGCATTTTTCAAGCCGTTGGCCGCTTCCTTTTCTTACACCCTTGGTGCCGCTCCCACCTGTTTTTATTCCCAAAAGCGGGAAAAAAAAGATGCGGCCTGCTTTCTTGAAACTGATGAGCAGCGATTAACACTTGGCTATTTCAGTAACGGCGAAAAAGCGGGTGTGTCGGACTGGGAGGATGCGTTCACCCACATCTCCTGGTCCGGACAAACGCCCTTTCCCCACCCCTATGAAACTGAGCTGTGGTGGACCCCGGATCTGACCAGAACCGGCAACAGCCTGGACAAAAAAGCTATGGACATCATGACCAAACCCCGCTTTATTCTGCTGACAGGATTTCTCGGCACGGGAAAGACTAGTTTTCTGGACTATTTTATCCAGGTCCAGACCGCAGCCAACAATTTTGTGGCGGTGATACAAAATGAGATTGGGGAAAAGGGGCTGGATGCCGCACTTCTGGACCAGACCTATGCCGTTACACAGATGGATGAAGGCTGTGTCTGCTGTTCCCTGGCAGGCAATCTTCGGGCCGCGCTCTCAGATATCCTGGACCGGTTTGCACCCGATTTTATTGTTCTGGAAACCACAGGTCTTGCCAACCCGGCCAATATCCTTTCAGAACTCCAGGATCTTGACGATCTGTTTGAGTTCGGTTCCGTCACCACCCTTGTGGACGGCTCAGAAGGCCGACGCATCCTGGAACGTTTTGAGGTAGCAAGGGATCAGGTGCGGCTGGCAGACGTGATCCTTGTCAATAAATGCGATTTGCCGGAAACCGACCTTGACGGCATTGAAGAGCAGATCCGGCAGCTGAACCCGGTGGCAATGGTCCACCAGACCATTCATGCCGCTGTTCACCCCGGCGTGCTGTATGGTGTTAATTTCCGCAATCCCCTGAGACGCCCCCTCTTCTATATGCCGGGCACCCATGCCACCCATGAAGACGACCAGATAGAGACCCGGCTTATCGCCCTTGATCACCCCATTGATGAGGCGGCTCTCAATGCCGTAATCAAGGGGGGCGGCGAACAGATTCTCCGGGTTAAAGGCATTGTCCGGTTCAATGACCGGTCCGGGCCGATGGTTTTTCAGTATGCTCCGGGCTCCTGGCAGATCACGCCTTTTACCGGAGAAGATACAGATGATTATTTCCTGGTTTTTATCGGCCTGAACCTTGAACAACACCTAACCATAAAAGGGGTGTTTGCATGAACGTGATTGCCCAGGGCGGCATGATGATGTGGCCCTTGATCCTGTTGTCCATCCCTGCCTTGGCAATTCTCCTGGAAAGATGGATTTTTTTTATCAGTCATCCCTTTCCGGTGAAGGACGCAAATGCATTAACGCCGCCTGATACCCCCGGCGTGTTTGCTCCTTTTTTTGACGCACTTTTCAGCGAGGGTTCCGTTTCAACAAAAGAGAAGAAAACAACGATGGCAGCCAAGGCGCTTTTGTTCTCCTTTAACAGGAGTCTTGATTTTTTGTCCACCATTGCCACGGTTGCACCGTTGTTAGGGCTTTTAGGGACCGTGGTCGGCATGGTCCAGGCCTTTTCAAAACTGGCGGGATCCCAGGCCGGCATGGATATCGGCCTGCTTGCCGACGGGATCTGGCATGCGCTGCTGACCACCGCTGCAGGTCTTGTCATTGCAATTCCCGTACTCTTGGCCCATCAGTGGTTCTGTGCCAAGGTCCGTCAAATTGCATTTGAAATGGAGTGCTATGCCAACAGGATTCTGGAATCATGATTCACCTGACTGATTTGGTATCCAAACCGGCAAAACCCGATATCACACCCCTGCTTGATGTTGTATTTATTCTACTGATTTTTTTTGTGGTGTCGTCGGTGTTCACCGTCCAGGGGATAAAAATGGATCTTCCCGAAGCCGTCACTGCCACACCGATTTCAGGCCCTTCGCATCGAATCCGTATCATGAAAGACAATACCCTTCGTTTTGATGATCAGTTGATCGATATGCGGGAATTGTCGTTCAAGCTGAAAAACATCATAACAACAGCCAATGGCCCTTCTTCTGCCCGGATTATTCTTGAATGCTCCCCCCTTGCACAGGTCGCTGTTTTCATTAAGACCGCAGATATGGTCAAGACAGCCGGATTTGAAGATCTGATTATCGCTACAACCAGGCCATAAACAGCCGGGGAGGATGAATGTCGGATGCCCATCTTAAAGTTTGCTGTCTGCTGCTTTCCTGCTTTATTCACTGGATTCTTCTCGGGCTCTCTTTTTCCCCGGCCCTAAGCCCATACGGCAACATTGAGCTGACACCGTTTAACATCAGCCGGGGAGCCCCCTGTGTCAAACCATCCTTTGCCCTGCAGCAGCTTGTTGAACAGACAGTTGATTCAAACGATCCCGACGCAGACGGTCAAAGCGGCGAAAATCACAGAAAACAAATTTTATCCCTTTATTTGAAACAGGTCAAAGAAGAGATTAATCGGTGTAAATTTTTATCCGAAGATATGGATAAAGAGCAGATGAATCAGCTTATCGGCAATGCGCAATATGCTTTTTCCATAGATGCTGCCGGAAAATTTTACGGGATTCATATAACAAGAAGTTCCGGAAATGCTTTGATCGACAAAGCCTCCAAATCTGCAATCGTCCTTGCCGGCCAAAGGGTGAAGCGCCCCGAAGAAACAGGTACCGCCCCCATTTCCCTGGAACTTGCAATAAAGTTTCAATACGGGTTGTAACCCATTGATGATTTTTTTGCCGGTTATTAATTTCCCATGATCTGCTGCTCATCAAATGTTGATCAATTTGGCCTGCCCTGTTACGCTTGGAACAATTTTAAAGCACTCTTGCAGAAAACCCTGAGGAGGTTTGATGCATTAAATGCAGTGACAGTACCGATGCCAAGAAAATGCTGGATTTTTTGGAACGGGCATCAGTGAAGGAAAGAGACGTATTATATGAAAAGGGCAGCAAAGGACAATGTCGAACGAATTTTTCAACAATCATATATCAGTCACAAGGCGGGTCGATTTTTCGAGGCGGAAAAAGGTTACAGAAAACTCCTGTCGATAAAGCCGAAATGGGGACAGCCCATGAGTGCGCTCGGGATTCTGTACCTGGATCAGAACCGGCCGGACAAAGCCAAACCTTTATTTGAAAAAGCAGCAGGCCTCAACCCGCCGGATTTGTCTGCATGTTATCAATTGGGCCGGTTGAAACAGATGGAAAACGATCATCAGGGCGCCATCCCCGTATACCGGCAGATGCTTGAACAGCAGCCCGAGGCCGGTCTGGTATGGAATAATTTGGGCGTGGCTTACCGGGAAACCGGGAACGCGGATGAGGCAATGGACAGTTTCCGTGCGGCTGTCCGGTTTGCACCTGACATGGCCGAAGCATGGAATAATCTGGGTGTGGCTCTGGATGAGCAAGGTCAGGTGGAGCAGGCGTTAAACGCATATCAAAAGGCAATTAAAATCCAGCCGGATTATGTTTCCCCCCACTTGAATATCGGAATCATACTTCAAAAATTCGAACGGTTCAAAGAAGCTGAAACCCATTACCGGAAGGTGCTTGAAAGCCAACCCAAAAATGAAATCGCGCAATTCATGCTCCAGAGCATCAGCGGAGGGGATTCCCCGCCTGATGCCGCACCGGTAAATCATGTCCGCAGCATTTTTGACCAGTGTGCGGAAGATTTTGAGGCCATTCTGGTTGGAGAGCTGGAATATAAAACCCCGGAACGATTGTTTCATCTGGTGCGTCCCTATCTGACCGAAAAAATGGAGATCCTTGATCTTGGTTGCGGCACAGGGCTGGGGGCTGTGTTGTACCGGCCGTTTGCAAAAAAACTGACCGGGGTCGACGTATCGGAAAAGATGCTTGAAAAAGCGGCTGAAAAGAAAATTTACAGCCGCCTGGAGGTGTTTGATATCATGCAGCCATGGGCATTCCCGGTAAAATTTGACCTGATCTACAGTTCTGATGTCTTTGTCTATTTCGGGGATTTGGATCAAATTATCAAATCGGCGGTAACCTGCCTTGCACCAGGGGGGAAAATTGCATTCTCAGTGGAAAAACTTAAAGACGATGCAACCGATTATCAGCTTTACCCCAGCGGCCGGTATGCACATTCCCGAAATTACGTTCAGACTTGTCTGAACCGTCATGGACTGGAACCACTGGCGTTGGAGAGCGCGGATATCAGGAAGCAGTCCGGTGATCCGGTTGAAGGATTCCTGGTTGTGGCACAAAAGCAATAATATGTTACAATATGTTTTGTTTTTAGGAGAGGGCGTTAAAATGTTTACCGGAGGTAAATTTTCATGAATCGAGACCTGATCCATCCCTCATTTTTATTGTTACTGGTGTTTTTTATTTCAGCCGTTTTTCTTGTAATGATAAAATCTTTTCTCATGGCCGTTTTGCTGGCCGGTATTTTTTCAGCCATGGCCTATCCGTTGTACCTGCGGCTTAACAAATGGTTGAAAGGCAGGCAGGCTCTTGCCTCGGGGATCACCATCATGATTATTGTGTTTATCGTTCTTCTTCCCTTAAGCGGTCTTTTGGGCATTGTAACCGGTCAGGCCATCAAGGTGGGCCAGACAGCAACACCCTGGGTCCAGAAACAGTTGTCGTCACCTTTGGCCATTTCCCAGTGGCTGGAAAATCTGCCGTTTTATGAACATATATACCCCTATAGGGAAACCATCTACACCAAGGCCGGGGAGCTGGTCGGGGCCGCAAGCCAGTTTTTTGTCAACGGGCTTCAGGCCGCCACCATGGGCACAATTAATTTTATGTTTATGGTGGCCATTCTTTTGTACAGCATGTTCTTTTTCCTCATAGACGGAGATCGACTGTTGGAGAAAATCCTGTTTTACATGCCCCTGGAGGATAAGGATGAAAGACGGCTTCTGGACCGATTTACCTCTGTGGCACGCGCCACGATTAAGGGAACGGCCATCATCGGTGTTGTCCAGGGCGGGGCATCGGGCATCGCGTTTGCCCTGGTGGGTATCCACAGCTCTGTTTTCTGGGGTGCCGTTATGACGGTTTTGTCCATTATACCGGGCATTGGGACCGCCTTGATATGGATTCCGGCGGCGCTTTGGCTGGCCGCCCAGGGAATGTGGTTCAAAGCCGGTGCGCTTGTTGTCTTCTGCGGTGCGGTGGTGGGAAGTGTTGATAACCTTCTGCGGCCCCGGCTTGTGGGTAAAGATACGGAGATGCACGATCTTTTAATCCTGTTCTCCACCCTTGGCGGCATTGCCATGTTCGGTATTATCGGCATCATTATCGGGCCGATTATTGCCGCATTGTTTGTCACCATCTGGGATATTTACGGCGTTGTTTTTAAGGATGTACTGCCCAAGGTCGGACCGTAAGAGCACCTGTCTGATAAAACGTCAGTGATGGCTGCTTTAAGGAGTGCATTGAAGATTCAAAAGATTTTTTTGAACGGTCAATAGCAAAATATCGAATAAAGGGAAGTTATGAGACACGAATGTTATTTCTGTCATATAAGGACAATCGAAAAACTGATTGATAAATTTAAACCGGATGAAAACGTTGCGCAAAATTTCATTTTCTCAGTCCATAAACTTATTGACTCTAATCGGGAACTTTCAAATCCCCAATTGGCAACAGAAATTCACCGCATGGCCAAGGTGCATCTTAGCAATACAAACCTGTATGCCGAAGAAAAATTAAAGGCCAATGAGATTCTTCTAAAGGAATACCCATATTGGGAAACCATAGTTAATAAAAGCGAAAACCCTTTTTTCACAGCCGCAAAACTGTCGGTGATCGGCAATATAATTGATTATGGCGCCCAAAGTGTTGGTGACGACATATCGAATCAGATTGAATCTTTTTTCCGTAAAGATTTAATAATTGATATGACGCTGGAATTAAAAAACGAAATCAAGAAAGCTAAAAATATTTTGTATTTAGGTGATAATAGTGGCGAAATCGTTTTTGATAAATTGTTTATTGAAACAATGAAGCCTCAAAACATTACCTTTGCTGTACGAGGCATGCCTGTAATCAACGATGCAACACTTGAAGATGCTGCCCAGGTAGGCATTGATAACGTGTGCAGGGTGCTTTCCAATGGGTTTGATGCGCCGTCAACACTCATTGACTTTTGTTCAGACGAATTTGTATACGAATATAATAATGCGGATCTTATCATATCCAAAGGGCAGGGAAATTTTGAAGGTCTTATGGAGAGTCGCCGGCCGAATATATTTTTTCTCTTGATCGCAAAATGCGACCCCATAGCAAATTTACTGGGTGTCAATAAAAATGATATGGTAGTGTCAAAATCAGATCTATAACATAAAGGAGGTACAGATAAATGCCGTGGATAAATAAAGAATCGTGTACGGGATGCGGAATATGCGTTGATGAATGCCCTGCCGGGGCAATTCATATGGAAAACGATATTGCGTTTATAGAAGATGACGATTGTATTCGATGTGGAATTTGTCACGATGTATGCCCGGAAGATGCAGCGCGTCATGACGGAGAGCGAATTCCTGAAGACGTGCGATCCAATTTAGCCTACGTTAAGAAGTTGTTGGGGCATGAATACTATGCCAATGATAAGGCAATGCAAAGGCAGCTTATCGAACGGTTACAACGCTTTTTTACCAAAAATAAAAAAGTGGCGGAAAAAACCATTGAACAGCTTGAAATTCTGAAGAACACGGAATATCCATAGCAAACTATCGCCTGGGTTATGTTACGATAAGGATCTGGAGGTCACATACATTGGTGTTGGTGGGCCCGGGTTTGAACAGATAGCCTGCCCGGTCAAAGTAGGTGTATGAATCATGTCGGCTCAGGTATTCATTGATATCCAGCCCTGCCTTTTTTCCTGCTTCCAGAACGGTCTGGGATGCGAACGCGCCGGCTGCATCCGTGGGGCCGTCATTGCCGTCCGTGGCCCCTGAAAGAAAAAATATGTTTTCAATTCCGGTTGGGCCGGCTTCCAGCGCTTGAAGAAAGGAGAGGGCCATTTCCTGGTTCCGTCCGCCCTTACCGTTTCCCGTTATGGTTACCGTGGTTTCTCCACCGGCAAGCACACAGGCCGGAGGTTGGGGGGGCAGGTTGCCAAGGGCGATATCCTGGGCCATACCGGAAAAGACCTTGGCGATTTCCCGGGCTTCGCCGGTGATCCGGGAGCTTAACACCAGGGTGTTGTAACCAAGGCTTTGCGCCTGTTGCCGGGCTGCATTCAGGGCGGACAAATTATTGCCCAGAAGAATGTTGTGAACCTTTGAAAAAATTATATCATCACTGATGTGGTCTTTGTCTGTCTTTTGCATCGCACCGGATTCGAACATTTTTGCTGCCCTTGGCGGCAGTCCGGTTGATAATCCATATTTTTTTATAATGCCAAGGGCCTGGGTAAAGGTGGTGAAATTCGGTGCTGTGGGGCCGGAGGCAATGGCGCTGAGGTCATCGCCCACCACATCGGAAAGAATTAAGTTTACGGATGTGGCCGGGTACATGTGCCGGGCCAGTTTTCCGCCCTTAATGCCGGACAGCTGTTTTCTCACCCTGTTAATGTCGTTAATGTCGGCCCCGCAGGCCAGCAGGCTTTCAGTGGTTTTCTGTTTGTCTGCAAGGGTAATGGCTGTATCCGCGTATTCCCCGGGACAGGCCAGAAGGGCGGAACCGCCTCCGGAAATCAGATTGATGAACAGGGTGGTTTCATCTCCTTTTGCTGCAATGTCAATGATCTGCCGTGCTGCCGATGCGCTGTTTTCGTCCGGGACCGGGTGGCCTGCTTCGATAATTTTAATTTTGTTTAAGGTGTCTGTGTGCCCTTTTTTTACTGAAATGAGGCCCCCGGACAGTTTCGGACCAAGGATTTCTTCCATTGCCCTGGCCATGGGTGCTGTGGCCTTGCCTGCGCCAAGCACATATATTTTTTTAAATTTTTCCAGACACAGGCACTTTTCCTGGTCGTCAAGACGGATTTTAAGGGTGTTGTTGTCCAGGGTTACCCTTGACTTTACCATGGCGTAGGGATCCACCCGTTTTATGGCTGCATGGTATATGGCTTTCAGATCAGAAAATGGTTGTGAATTATTCATGGTTTTTTCTTTCCGGGGGCTCAGGCCGGAGCCTTGATTTTTTTTAAAAGATCCACAAGCAGGTGCTTCGCTTTTTGAATATAGGATACCGGCAAAAGGTCTTTCATGGCGCTGTCGTCTGCAAAATGCATAAGCATGGCCTGGGCAAAGTACCTGTTGCTTGTAAAAAAATGAGTAAAATGGGGGACCTTGGGCCTGGGTTTGGAAATGAAATAGGTATCAAAAAATATCCGGTAAAATTCCCGTTGGGGCCGGTAATGGACGGCAAACGCCTGGAACCGTCTACTAATTTGTGGAATGGCGTCCTTGGGGGTTACCTTTTTAGCGGCATATCCTTCAAGGGTAAAAAAACTTTTTTTCATGAGTGCGGCCCGTATGTCAACCATGATTTCCCGGTCCGTGTCATGGGTTACGTCACAGATCATGTCACAAAGATCTAAAACCGCGTCCAAAGATTCAAAGTCGGTTTTAAAAATCAATGCAATATACGCATTTTTTACCTCTTTTTTTTCATCGGTAAATCTGGATTCATCCGGATCAAGGTTTTCCATGGCCCGCCGGATTTCAAATAACGCCCTTTCCACCCATGCCAGGCCGGTAATGCTGTCGCCTTCTTCCATGGATACCAGATTAATTCTTTTTACAAGCCCCTTGAACATCTGCTGGAAGAGATCATTCACCGGAGGCTGGAATGCCGGGCTCTGGGTAAATTCCCGGCAGAATCGTGTAATGTGGGGTCCATTGAACAGAATATTCATCCTGTGCCTCAGGGCGGAAACCGCTACCTGGTGCGGCATGTTCCCCGGTTCAAGCGCTTTGGGCCATACGTCGAAAAACAGCCACAGCATATTCTGCCTGAGTTTGGAAAATGTATCGCCGATGATGGATCTGGAAGGAATATCCAGAATTTGACTCAATCTATAAGCCATCTCCAGGAATCGGTCCATTTTTTTTAATGTACCATATATGGCGGTATCCAGTTTTTCCATGGACTTGAAGTACTCTTTTTGGTTTTCCTGGCTGGTTACGATTCGGGCTCGGGTCTGCAGCAGTTTGGTAAACATCTCATTGTACCCGGCGATCTCCTGCCGGGATTTGTCGGTAATAGCACCCAGGGTTGTCTTTTCCATACTCGGCAGTCTGGCACCGGCCAGCCGGCAGACCAGGTCCGCCTCATTAATATCTTCGATATATTCAAACCATGCCTTATCTTGGGCAAGGCTGAAAATAAGCCCTTTCAGGGTGTTGGATACAAGGGGCTTATAATCCTTGCCTGCTGTGCTTTGTTTGATAATGGACTGCATATCAGGGTTAAGCAGGCTGTCGTCCTGGTTTCCCAGATTGGATTTTACCAGGTAAAAATAGGTAATGATGACATTGGTGGTGAGAAATTCAATGGTTGTTTTATTGTCCGCGTCCTGGATGTCCTCCTGGTCAATGCTGCCCCCTACATCAAATGAAACCTTCGGCAGATCTTCGATCAGCATCTTAAACAGCTTATAAAGCTCCTCGATATGCTGGTCCGCCAGTACAAATTGTGCTTTTCCAATTTCTTCAAGGAAAAAACGGGAAATCCGTTTGATGGGGACAAGGGGATAACCGTCTTCGTCTTCGGGGTATTTTTTTACAGGTGTTAAGCCTTCATCCCCCTGGCGCATGATTTTCGGCATGTCATGGGTATACAGTCTGTCCCGGAACCTTTGGACTTTATTTTCGTCTAGTATTGTCAACGATGTCTATTCCCAATACAGTGTCCTCATCTTTGGTGACAAGAGTTTGAAAAATTTTAACATTATTTTTGACCTCAAGAATTTCCATGGAAGCATCCGGGCCGTTTATCATGGTCCCCTGGATGACCTGACCTGAGACAACCGCCTGGGCGACCCCTGGGTTGCGTTGCTGCCACCGGGTGAAATTGCTTTGTTCGCTTCTCAGTTTTTCAAGGGTTATTTCCAGCCGGCTTAATTCAGTCTCGAATTCTTCTCTCTGTTTCTTTTTTTTCTCAATACGGTCAAGCAGATGGTTCAGCTCTTTGTCCAAACGCACCAGCAGCCGGCTGTTCACCTGTACCTGGGATTTAAACCCGCGTGCGGTGGGATCCTCCTGGTTTTTTGACAACAAAAAGTTTTCGTGTCTTGCCCTGTCGATTTCGTGAACCAGTCTCAATGTATTTTTTGTTTCCCGGGAAAGCTCTTCAGACAGCGACGCCAGTTTTTCGTGGATATATTCCTGTCCGTCCATCGCGTGTTCAATGCGGTCGTGGATATTTTTCAGTTCCCGGGCAGTGAAGGTGTCAACACCAAAGGTAATGGTGTTGGGCACGGATTTCTCGGTACCCAGGTGCTGGGTGAAAAGCCCTTTGTTGCAAGTGATGTCCGAAGAGATGATTTCTCCCTTTTTGATGATTACCGCACCGGAGGCAATGATTCGGCTATCCAGAATCTCTTTGTCCACGGTGAGGTTGCCCAGGCAGTAAATCGTGGAGTTCTGTACAAATCTTATGCTGACATTGCCCCGGGCATATACACTGCCGCCGATCATCCCGTTGAGAACCGTAACATCTCCTGTGGCCCGGATTTCTCCGCCGTCCACCGTGTCGACGCGGACCACATGCCCCACGGCTTTGAATCCCGCCTTGAGTGAACCTTTAATGACGATATCTCCGTCATAGTCAATGTGCCCGGTTTCGAAATTGACATCATTGGGCACAGTAAAGGCATGGCTTACCTGAATTTTGTTAGATCGGTCAAGTGTCGGTGTCCCGTTTATTTCGGCATAAAGTCTAAGGCCGTCGGAAGACCGGGTAACCCCTGTGCCGTATTTCAGCGCCCTGTCGGCCACCCCAGGAACATCAAGAACCTGGTCAAAGATATTCCTGCCCTCAGCGGCTTCAATCATGGGGAATTTTTTTGCCAGCAGACTTCCTTTTTTCACCCAGGGGATAGGGCCCCTGTCTTTGAAATCAATATTGCCGTCTTCATCAATACCCCCGGCCTTGAGATGGTCTGTTTCAAAAAAATATTCGATCCTGGCATCCTTGCCCGGTACCGGGGCCGCTCCCCGCGCAACCCGGAACGGCTTGGTCCTGAATCCCGAGGAATCTATGAATTTTTCCACCTCAGAGGATTTAACCAGACCGTAAGTGATGCCGTTATCCTCCAGTTGTTCAATGATTTCTGCTGCAGTCACCGTATCTTTAAACGTATCGGTTTTTCTTATAAAAGCCGTCATGCCGGAGGCATCAACATTCAGCACCAGGCCGCAGTCAAGCTCGCTGTCCAGGGAGAAATCAGTCTGTTGGGGCCCAGGGTCTGCCACAGATTTGGATGGCCGGGCAGTGCCCAGGGGCGCCTGTTTTCTTTGAAGCTGCTGTATAATCTCCTGGTATTGTTCCTGGTTAAGTGTCTGGTCTTGTATCCATATTTTACAGATAAGCTCCGGTTGTTTTTTTCCCGCAAGTTTGTTTGTCTGCCGGGTCATTTCCCCAAGGAACTGTTCTTTACTGACAATACCCAGGTCAACGGCACAATTTCCGAATACCTGATTTTTCTGAATGGTTTTTAACGCAGTATAGCTGGCCAGAAGCGCCTTCATCTGTTTGTCGGTAAGAATTTTTTCTTTTTCAAAATAGTTCTTTAACGCAAGATCAAGGTTCGCTGCGTTACGACATGCTTCCATTGCTTGTGCGCACTGCGCGTCTGTAATGAATTTTTTTTGTAAGGCAAGTTTTTCTAGCATATGGATCGTCGTATTAAATGAGAAATCATATTGCTGCAGCATACCAACCCTACTGCAACTTAAAACGGCGCCTTTTATCAAGATTCATCCAGGTTGGAAATGAATTTTCTTATTGTTGCGCATCAAGGGTAAAACTTCAAGAAAAAACAAAATACCCCAGTCATTTTGGGTAATTCAGGAATGCTTTCCGGTAAAATCATGGGGCACTTGATGAGAAACTTCACTGATGTTTTTTAAGGCAGGGTATTTGACAATAAATATTTGACAAAACCCGCAGTTTGGATTTATTACGAGGGTTGACTGCGTCTTACGGGCCGGATGGGAGAAACCGGCATCATTATCTCATCTCAGGGTCAAGCGGAACCTGAATGATAGAATAAATGCATTTGAAAAAAAACAATGTTCATGTTTGTAGGAGTATAGGCAGATCTGCTAATGATGCATTTAAAACGATAACACCAAGGAGGCTTCTATATTGGAAAGCTACGCCAGTGAATTAAATAAGCAAAAGAGCAGGCTTCCGGCCCGGCTGGATTTTCTCCAGAGCTTTACCGGTCTTGTTCTGGGGCTGTTCGTGTGTGTGCACATCGTTTTGAACGCCGTCATCATCTTTGGGCCGCGGGCTTTTAACTGGGTATCCCAAAATATTGAAGTTGCATTCTTGTCCAACATCGGACATGGTTACCTAATGGTCGTATTTTTCGTCGTGGTTGTTATCTTTTCCGTTTTTATCGTCCATGCGTTGCTGGGTATCAGGAAATTACCCATTTCCTGGAAACAGCACCGTATTATAAAGGATCAGATGGCCATGATGAAACATCAGGATACCAATTTATGGTATATCCAAGCCCTGACCGGTTTTATGATGTTTTTTGCAGGATCTGTTCATCTTTACTCCATGCTTACACATCCGGGTTCCATTGATGCCTACCTGTGCGCCGACAGGGTGGTGGCTGAAAATATGTGGTTTGTCTACCTGATTCTGCTGGTGTGCGCGGTGCTTCACGGCAACATCGGTCTTTATCGGCTGTGTATGAAATGGGGGTGGTTCCAGGGGGCTGATTATCAACAGGCCAGAAAGAATCGGACAAGATTGAAAAATTTGCGAAACAAGCTGATCATTTTTTTTCTGTCCGCAGGGCTTCTCTCGCTTCTGGCTTTTGTGATTATTGGTCTGGGCCATAAGGATCAGGGACCCGATCAGTTTACCACCAGGGCTCAGATCTATGAGGCTGAGCCTCCGGTAGAGCGTACGTTCCATGAAGCGTCGCCTGATATTGAAGCCGTTCATGAACAAGCCGCTCCCCCCATTGAAGAACCCATGACCCATGACGGCGCGCCTGTCGTCCGGGAATTTGAATCTGCCCACGAAGACGCGGTGGATGATCCGGGTGACGTCCAGGAAGGAATTCAGGTAGAAAACCAGGAAGAAGCCGCAAGTGATGATGAAGTCGTCCATGAGGCTGAGCCTGAAGCAGAGGAAACGTTTCATGAAAATTTGCCTGATACTGAAGCCGTTCATGAACAAGCCGCTTCCCCTATTGAAGAATCCATGACCCATGACAGCGCGCCTGCCGCTCAGGAATTTGAATCTGTCCACGAAGATGCGGTGGATGATCCGGGCGACGTCCAGGAAGCAATCCAGGCAGCAATTCAGGCCGCAATCCAAGAAGGAATCCAGAAAGAAATCCAGGAAGGCGTTGCAGGCGATGATGACGCCGCCCATGAGGCGACTTCCAATGAAACCGGGCCTTCGGAGTCCGAAGAACACGCCGTCGAAGGAGATGTCCATCACATTATTGAAGGCGGTCATGCTCCGCAAGAAACTTTCTAGGAAAGAGGAAGCCCAATGAATATCATATATACGGACTCACTTATTATCGGCGGCGGCCTGGCAGGGCTTCGCGTCGCCATTGCAGCCAGGCAAAGGGGTTATGATTCCATTATTCTCTCCCTGACGCCTGCCAAACGCTCTCAATCTGCAGCGGCCCAAGGCGGTATGCAGGCAAGCCTTGGCGCTTGCGTCAAAGGCGAAGGGGACGATGAAGATATTCACTTTGCAGACACGGTTCAAGGTGCTGACTGGGGGTGTGACCAGGATGTGGTCAGAATGTTTGTTAACACCGCGCCCAAAGCCGTTCGCCAGCTTTCTGCCTGGGGTGTGCCCTGGTCCAGGGTCCGGGAGGGAGACAAGGAAATCATTGTTGACGGCAAGAGGGAAACCATCACTGAAAAGCATGAGGCCCATGGCCTGATCACAGCCCGGAATCTTGGTGGTACCCAAAAGTGGCGCACCTGTTTTACCGCCGATGGTATCGGCCACACCATGCTGTATACCATGGGCAACAAGGCCATCCAGATGGAGATCCCTGTTCATGAAAGAAAAGAGGCCATTGCCCTGATTCACGAAGATGGCGTGTGTTACGGTGCCGTGGTCCGGGATCTGATCACCGGTGAACTGATTGCCTATATTGCCAAGGCCACTACCATTGCCACAGGCGGTTACGGCAGGCTTTATGCCGTTTCCACCAATGCCTTGATTTCCGAAGGCATTGGCTGCGCAATTGCTTTGGAAACCGGCATTGCCACCCTGGGGAATATGGAAGCGGTCCAGTTTCATCCCACTGGTATTGTGCCGGTGGGTCTTCCGGCCTCCGAAGCGTGCCGGGGGGAGGGCGGTGTGCTTCTGGATAGAAACATGCACCGGTTCATGCGCGACTACGAGCCCGATAAAAAAGAGCTGGCCTCCCGGGACGTTGTGTCCCGGCGCATGATTGAGCACATGAAAAAGGGTAAAGGAGTCCCGTCCCCCTACGGAGAGCATCTCTGGCTGAACATCACCCTTTTGGGCCGCGCGCATATCGAAAAAAACCTGCGCGAGTTTAAAGAGATCTGCGAAACCTTTCTGGGCATTAATCCTGTTTCGGAATACATTCCGGTAAGACCCACCCAGCACTATTCCATGGGCGGGATCAGAACCAAGGCCACGGGTGAAAGTCCAACCCTTAAGGGATTGTTTTCAGCCGGTGAAGCCGCATGCTGGGACCTGCACGGGTTTAATCGCCTGGGTGGCAACTCTGTTGCCGAAACCGTTGTGGCCGGCATGATCGTCGGCGAATTTGTGGCGGACTATTGTGCCGGCAACAGCCTGAAAATTTCCACCACCACCATTGAACACTTTGTGAACCGTGAGGAAAAAAAGATTGGCGACCTGCTCACCCGGGAGTATGGAGAAAATCCCTTCCGGCTGAAATCAGAGATGCAGAAGATTATGACGGACAAGGTGGGGGTTTTTCGCAACGCATCGGATTTGGAACAGGCTGTGGACGCGCTCAAAGCACTTAACCAGCGGGCAAAAAGTATCGCCTTGCGGAATAAAACCTCTTCTGCCAATCCCGAGCTTGTGGAGGCGATCCGGGTACCTAAGATGATCAAACTAGCCCAGTGCGTGGCCTATGGTGCTTTGCTGAGAACCGAAAGCCGCGGGGCCCATGCCCGGGAAGATTTCCCGGAAAGAAACGATCGCGACTGGCTCAAGCGCACCCTGACCGTCTGGGTGGACGCCGAAGCAGATCTGCCGAAAGTCTCCTATGAACAGCTGGATGTCATGAAGATGGAGATGCCGCCGGGTGCCAGGGGGTATGGTGAGGACAAGACCATTTACCATCCGGATACAAAAAAACGTGAGACCGAAATCCAAGAGATCAAAAAGAGCAACAAAAAGGCAGACCGCTTTGAGATGCAGGAGTTGCTTAATCCCACTTCCATCCCGGAAAAATTTAAAGGCAAAAACGAGCGTATCGGCAGGGGGTATATATAAATAATGGACCAAGACGGCAGAATTTTAAAATTTGAGATATTTCGGTACAACCCCCAAAAAAAGGGCGGCACGCCGCGCATGGAAACCTATGAGATCTCTGAAGCCCCGGGGATGACCATTTTCATTGCATTAAATGAGATCCGGGAGCAACAGGACCCGTCTTTGCAAGTTGATTTTGTCTGCCGGGCCGGGATGTGCGGTTCCTGCGGAATGGTGATTAACGGTAAACCGGATCTGGCCTGCCGGACCTTGACGTCAAAGTTTGAAGATGGGCATATTACCCTGTTGCCCCTGCCGGGATTTGAGCTCATCGGTGATCTGTCCGTGAACACGGGTAAATTCATGCAGGCCATGAGCGAGCGGGTGGAATCCTGGATTCATGATATTGAAACTGATGATATGGATATTAACAAGCTGGAAGAACCTATGGACCCCGATATCATGGATGAGGTATATGAGTTGGAACGTTGCATAGAGTGCGGGTGCTGTGTGTCTGCCTGCGCGACAAAACGGATGCGTCCGAATTTTTTGTCCGCCGTGGGTTTCATGCGCCTGGCCCGGTTTTATCTGGATCCCAGGGACAATCGGACGGATGAAGAATTTTACGAGATCATCGGTGATGATGATGGGGTGTTTGGCTGCATGACCCTTCTGGGGTGCGAAGATCACTGCCCCAAGAATCTGCCTCTCCAGACCCAGATTGCATTTTTGAGGCGCAGGATGGCCTTAATTAAATAAGAAAATCGAAAAATATAAAAGAAAATTGGACAATTGGTTCGGACTTTTATATTAACTATTTCAAATAATGGCGGCAGGCAGCAGGGCGTTAATTATGCTGCTTGTCAGATCTTCTAAAAGAGGGACAAACTACAAAGAGGGAAAAACGAATGGAATTTAACTATGAACCCATGTTTCCGTTGAAAAAGGATGCAACGCAATATCGCCTGTTGACCAAGGAGCATGTCCGGGTCCGGGAATTTGAGGGCAAGGATGTGGTCATGGTGGAGCCCGTTGCATTGACTCTGCTGGCCAACGCCGCCTTTAAGGATGTGGCTCATCTGTACCGGGCCGAACATCTGGCACAGGTAAAGGCTGTGATTGATGACCCTGAAAGTTCTGACAACGACCGTTATGTAGCCCTGGAGCTTTTGAAGAACGCTGTCATCTCGGCTGAAAAGGTCTATCCCATGTGCCAGGACACCGGCACAGCCATCATTATGGGCAAAAAAGGTCAGCAGGTCTGGACCTGGTCCGAGGATGAGCGCGAATTATCCAAAGGCGCTTTTGAAGCCTATACAAAAAACAATTTACGCTATTCCCAGAATGCACCGCTCACCATGTACGACGAAGTGAATACCAAAAACAATATGCCTGCCCAGGTGGAAATCGCTGCAGTCCAGGGCGATGAATATAACTTCCTGTTCATGGCAAAAGGCGGCGGTTCCGCCAATAAAACAGCCCTGTTTCAGATGACCAAAGCCGTGCTCAATACCGAAGAGGGCCTGATTGATTTCATGCTCAAGGAAATGAAGCACCTGGGCACCGCAGCCTGTCCTCCCTATCACATTGCATTTGTCATTGGCGGCACCTCTGCGGAACTCAATCTCAAAGCCGTAAAACTGGCATCGGCCAAATATCTGGATAACCTTCCCACCACGGGCAGTGAAACCGGCCATGCGTTCAGGGATCTTGACCTTGAACAGAAAGTTCTGGATCGGTCCAGGGATTTAGGTCTTGGGGCACAATTCGGCGGTAAATACTTTGCCCTGGATATCCGGGTTGTAAGACTTCCCCGTCACGGCGCATCCTGCCCCATCGGCATTGGGGTTTCCTGCTCTGCCGACCGTCAGATCAAGGGCAAAATCAACCGGGACGGCATTTTCCTGGAACAGCTGGTTGAAAACCCGGCAGAATACCTGCCCGCCAGCGAACCTGAAATGGCTCCGGCTGTTGAGATTGACCTGAACCGTCCCATGGATGAAATTCGCGCTGAACTGACCAAATATCCGGTATCCACCCGCCTGTCTTTGACCGGTAAAATCATTGTGGCCAGAGACATTGCCCATTCCAAGTTTATGGAACGGTATGAAAAGGGCGATGGGCTGCCCGATTACATTAAAAATCACATCATCTATTATGCCGGGCCTGCAAAAACACCCGAAGGCGAAGCCTCCGGATCATTTGGGCCCACCACCGCCGGCCGTATGGATCCCTATGTGCCTATTTTCCAGAAAGAGGGCGGCTCCATGGTCATGCTGGCCAAGGGCAACCGCTCCCAGGTCGTTACCGATTCCTGCAAGACCTACGGCGGTTTTTATCTGGGCTCTCCTGGTGGTCCTGCCGCACGTCTGGGCAAGGATTTTATCAAAAAGGTCGAACTGGTTGAATATGAAGAGCTGGGCATGGAAGCCGTGTGGATGATCACGGTGGAAAAATTCCCTGCGTTTATCATTGTTGATGATAAGGGCAATGATTTTTTTGAGGGCCTGGTATAAATATTAATCGGATATTCGATTTCTTTTTTTTAAGTCAAGCAGGACAGGCAGGACCACCGGAATGATGTACGGTGTCTGTCTGTCCTGTTTCCATCTGAACAGGGAAGTAATATGGAAGTCATTTTGCTGATGGCCTCGACCGTGGACGGTAAGACTGCAAAGGATTCCAGCCAGCTTGTGGACTGGACCGGCAAAGCCGATAAAAAATATTTTGTGGAACAGACCAAAAAGGCAGGGGTGATGATCATGGGATCAAATAGCTATGATACCCTTGGCTCCCCCCTCCCGGGTCGCTTGAATATTGTCATGACCCGGGATAAATCAAGGCAAAGTGATCACGATAATCTGATATTTACGGATCTGTCTCCGGCTGAAATTCTTGAAGACCTTGAGCTCAAAGGCTACACCAGCGTGGCTTTAATTGGCGGAGCTACCATCAACACCTTGTTTGCCCGGGACAACCTGATCACCCAGGTGCATTTGACCATGGTGCCCCGACTGTTTGGTTCAGGATTGTCCCTATTTGCGCCGCCCCTTGACCTTGACACGGATCTGACGCTTGAGTCCTGTCAGGATATCGGAGGCGGACATCTTTTACTAATTTATCATGTGGTGAACCATGAAGAATAGTGACGTCTCCGGGATAAAATCAGGCGTTAAAAAAGACAAGAAAAAAAATTTTTTTGTCCGCTATCTTGAGTGGATCGCAAATGGGACCCAAAGGGCCAACCAACAGGGACGTGGCCCATGCAAATACTGAGCACCGAAAAAATGACCGGCCCGTGGGGCCGCAGATTTTGACACTTTTTGTAAAAAGGATTGCGCTATCATGAATAATACAAAAGTAAGGATTCAGGCTGCCGTCACCGGCTGCGGGCTTGTTTGTCTATGTCTTGTACTGGTGTGGATTTTCCGCGTTGAGCCCCCTTCCGTTGACACCCATCCCAAAGAACAGACCTTTAATTTGGATCAATTCATTGACGCAGAAACCTGCGGGGGGTGCCACGATGAGATTATGGCCCAGTGGCAGGATTCCACGCACCACCTTTCCCATCAAGATCCGGTTTACACCCGGGTGGCAAAATTTTACCTCCAGGGTCTGACTGAAGCCGGCCATATTGCGGAGGCCGAGTCATGCGTGAAGTGCCATACCCCTGTGGGATATGTCAGCGGTTTTCCCAGAAAAGTGTCCGATGAGTTTTCACACGTTCAGGATATTCCTGCCCAGGGTATCCAATGCGACTATTGCCATGTGGCCGTAGATATCACCAAGATGTACAACAACGGACTGGTCTTATCCCCCGGCCAGGGCGAGGATGATCCCGGTATCAAGCATGGTCCCTTTGACGATACTGAGCCTGAATTTCACGAGGCCGCGTTTTCAAAACTGCATACCGATTCAAAAATTTGCGGTACCTGCCATAATGTTAAACATGTGGCCTTTGGAACCGACCTTGAGACCACATACACGGAATGGGAAAATGGCCCGTACAACAGCCCTGACCCTGAAAAGCATGTTTCCTGCCAGGGGTGCCATATGTACCAGCGGCCGGGCGTGCCTGCCACAGGTTCCACACCGCGCCCCAAAAATCCGGGCAGTGCCACACCGGACGCAAAACAGCGTCCCCATATTTTTACTCACTATTTTGTAGGCGCCAATTCCGGCTTGCCCGAGATGTTTTCCGATCAGGAGAAATCCGACATGGCTGTTGAGCGCCTGCGGCATGCGGCTGAAATCTCCCTGGAGATGGAAAAAGAGCACATTGCCCGGGTGGTTGTCACAAATACAGGCGCCGGGCACAGCCTGCCCACAGGATTGACGGATATGCGCCAGGTATGGATTGAACTGACCTTGGCGGACAGCGATGGAAACATCGTATTCCAGACCGGTGTTCCCGATGAAAACAACGAGTTGCCGAAAAATACGGTGATATTTAATACCATTTTTGGGGACGGCAAAGGAAATCCTGTCGCCAACATTGCCAAAGCCAAGGAAATTTTGTCCGACACCCGGATTCCTGTGGGCGAAAGTGTGGCCCATTTATTTAAATTAAATGGCAGCCCCAAACGTGGGTACACGCTGACCGCACGCCTGCTGTACCGGTCCATGCCGCAGAGAATTCTCAATCAGTTGCCCGGAGAGCCCATAGGGCCTTTGCCGGTGGTGGAGATGGCTGCGGTAAACAAAATATTTTAATGGCTTAAAATGACGGCAGCCGTTGCTGCCGTTAATGGATAATAAAATAACAATGCATTTGTTCGATATTGTTGTCATCTCCATCGGACTGGCCATGGATGCCTCGGCGGTGTCCATGGCCGCTGCGGCCTGCGGGTATGCACAAAACCGGCGGGCCGTATTCCGCCTGGCGTTTCACTTTGGTCTGTTCCAGTTCATGATGCCGGTGATCGGGTGGTTTCTGGGGACCGGATTTGTTTCGTATGTCCGGGCCGTGGACCACTGGATCGCCTTTGGTCTTCTGGCCTTTGTGGGCGGGCGCATGATCCGGGAGGGATTGGCCGACACCGACGAGGACCTTCACAGGGATCCCTCCAAGGGACTGACCATGGTCATGCTCAGTGTGGCCACGAGCATTGATGCCCTGGCCATCGGCCTGGGGTTGGCCGTGATGGATGTCAATATCTGGTACCCATCCGTTCTTATCGGCGTTATTACCTGTGCCATGTCCGTGGCCGCCATATACATCGGCAAACGGGTGGGCGCCGCCTTCGGCAGTAAAATGGAGGTTGTAGGCGGCGTTATATTAATTGGACTCGGCTTAAAAATACTGATTCCTGCACTATTCTTTGATGTCTGATTTTAAAATAATGAAAACAATTCACACGCACTATATCGGCAATGCCGTAAAGATGAAAAAATTGGCTGACCGCAGTGTCAATCTTGTGGTGACATCACCGCCTTATCCCATGATAGACATGTGGGACGATATTTTCAGCCGTCAGGACCCCAAAATTGCAAAAGCCCTTAGAAAACCGGATGGGCCACTTGCCTTTGAACTGATGCATCAGGTGCTGGACCGGGTTTGGGAAGAGGTGTTCAGGGTGCTTTCCCCCGGCGGGTTTGCCTGTGTCAATATCGGCGATGCCACACGCACCATCAGGGAACGTTTTGCTCTTTATCCCAACCACGCCAGAATATTGACTGCGGCCCAGGCATTAGGTTTTGCAGCGCTTCCCTGCATATTATGGCGCAAGCAGACCAATGCACCCAACAAATTCATGGGGTCGGGCATGTTGCCGGCCGGGGCCTATGTCACGTTAGAGCACGAATATATTCTTATTTTGAGAAAAGGGGGGAAACGCGAATTTACATCTGCTGCAGCCAAGGAAAACCGGCGGCAAAGCGCATTATTCTGGGAGGAGCGGAATCAGTGGTTCTCAGACGTCTGGATGGACCTTAAAGGCACCCGCCAAGCCATGGGAAAGCAAAAGAACCGTAACCGCAGCGGGGCCTTCCCCTTTGAACTCGCCTATCGCCTGATCAACATGTATTCCGTGAAACAGGACCTTGTCCTGGACCCGTTTCTGGGTACGGGCACCACAACGCTTGCGGCCATGGCTGCCGGGCGCAATAGTGCCGGGTATGAAATAGACCCAAGTCTTCTTGAGAATTTTTACGATAAATGCAATGATTCCCTTGGCATGTTTTCAGCTGCCTCCCGGCACCGCATAGATCTTCATAACCAATTTGTCAAAGAACGTCTGGATGCTGGAAAACCCATCAAGCATGAAAATACCCATTATGGGTTTCCCGTGATAACACGCCAGGAAAAAGAACTTGTATTCAATATACCGGTATCTGTTGAAAAACAGGATGATGAAAGCATGGTTGTCAATTACGACATCCCGCCCCGGGAAACCGCGAATACCGTCACTTCAGCCCAAAAAACCCCGGTTGAGCTCGGAACCGGCCGGGCAAAATCCAAGCCTGAAGGGCTTTTATTCCCGGACTTTGATCTCGGTTCCTAAAGGTATTGGGGGCTCGGAAGTGGCTTCATACATCCGGCACCACGCTCCCGGATGCGAGGCGGATTTAAGGAACGGACCTTAAATAATTTGCCCATTTTGCTATATCCGGGAGCACGGGCGTCCCGCCTGCCGTAAAGAGCGGACGAAACACCCGCTCCCAGGCAACAAAAAGCATCAAAAATTAAGGGATTCCCTGATAGACATTTCTTCTGGGTGATGATACGGAAACGATCAGGGGCAATCTGTATTTAATCTTATTTCTGTTTTGTAACAACGGGGAGAGAGGTTGTTTGAATAATTCTGATTTTCAAGCAGAGAGCCCATTTGGGCTTTGGAAAATGAAAACAGAAATATAAATCATAAAAATGAATAGACAGAATCCGCCTATCACCATATTGGCCCATTCTGCCTAATATAACTGTTGGGCTCCTAAAACAAACAAAGTATACTCAGAGGATAATATGCAATTTGAAAATCAAGCAGCATTTGAAGAGTTAGTGCGAAACGGTGGACTCAATTTATTCCTTGGAGCTGGTTTTTCGATCCTTGCCAGTGATTACGAAGATGATAAATTAAAGGTTGGGTCTGAATTAAAAGAATATTTAATAGAACACTTCGAATTGCACAAATATTCAAATTACTCCCTGCCTAAAATTGCAAACTATCTAAAAAGAACCAGAAAAAGCGATCTTTATCATATTTTGAAGAAAAAATTTAATGTAAAATTTTATAACGATAAATATAATATTTTAACCACGTTACCAATAAAAAATATATTCACAACCAATATTGATAACTTATGTGAAAAAATATATGAAAGTTCAGAAGATAACTATTTAAGTGATGTGGAAATATTGGGGTCCATTGAAAGTCCTGGGGTTAATTTATACAAACTGCATGGTTCAATCACTTATACATATGACAAAGAGTTGCTGTTTAGCTCTAACGAATTATCTGGGGCCTTCCTTAGAGATTCTGCATTCTGGCATACAGTCTCACTAAAAGTAGCTGCCCATCCTACATTATTTTGGGGGACAAATCTCGAAGATCCCAATATAATAGATTTGCTCAATCCTGAAACGATTAACAATAGACCACATTCTGCTCGATGGGTCATGATAAGACCTGATGAAAAGAATGATTTAATAGCAGATGAATACTCAAATAATGGTTATAGAATAATAAGATCTGATACACGAGAATTACTGCAACACCTTGGTACTTTGTCCCTGACCCAAACAAAGAAAACCAGATCCTCTAAGGTTAACTTTGCTGAAATATTTCCGAAAAATCATATTCAGACTATACTTGAATCAAGCCCTCCATCTCGGCCAATATCTTCATTTTTTCAGGGCGAAGAGCCTATATGGAGTGATATTCTAAGTGGAAAATTAACCAATATCAGTGCTTTTTCTGAAGCATTTGATAAACTATCCAACAAACATAAAGTTTTACTTATAGGTCCTCCAGGATCTGGTAAAACAACCTTATTAATGCAATTAGCAGCTTCATCAGATTTAATAGGCCCTAAATTATTTTTCGACAGCATAGATACTGAACAGGCAAAATTCCTTGCGTCCAAAATACAAAACAAAGACCTAATATATCTATTTGTAGACAATTTAGGGGATAATATAGATGCTTTTAAAGTTCTTAGCGCAAAACCCAATATCATTTTTTGTTTAGCAGACAGAGACTTGAGGTACGAATCAATAAAGCATATTGCTAAAATCAAAAAGAGTGAAATAATTGATATTAGTGACCTAAGTAGGTCAGACATGCAAAAGATTTGCGACAGCATGGAAAGATCCTTGCCTGTAAATTATCAAGAAAGGATCTCGTTATTTGAACTATGTTATAGTCTATGGTCTGGAGGAAACTTAAATGACCGTATTAAATCATTGATTAAACAAATATCAGATAGCAGTTTTGACCTATTAGAGTTTTATATCCTGATGACATATGTGAGATATACTGGAGTATTTGCATCAATGGATATGTTGATTTGCTATTACTCTGATTATAAAGAGATCGACTATGTTGCCATTTACGACTTTCAGAAACAAATTTATACTCTTATAGATGAAAATTCTCCTTATCATGATTATAATCAAGATTATTTTTCTCTTAGGAGCAGAGCCTTTTGTGAAGCCTCTTTGCGTCATATACCGTCCAAACAGTTAGGAAATGTGTTAACGCAATTCCATAAAAATATTCATAGAGGAATTATTAGAAGATACGACATTTTCCGCAGAAAAGCATTCGATGCAGATATAACGACTAAAGCCTTCATTAAAAAAGAGGACGGTGTTGCTTTTTATAAGCAACTTCTTTCAACAGACAACTCTCCATTTATTAGGCATCAATTCGCACTATATTTGTGGAGAAAAGGTGATATTGATTATGCTTGGTCAGAAATTGATACTGCATATACTATGTCCCAAGGGAAAATATGGAGTATTTCCAATACACATGCATTTATACTATTTGACACTAATATAGGAAAAGAGCCTGATGATCGAGGTATATTATTAGGAACGCTTCATAACTCATTTAATGTTTTAGACAAATGCCTTAAATATGATAAAAGAAAAAGTTATCATATTATTACTTACGCGAAACAAGCACTTCAATACTACGATAGATTCTTTGATGCAACCGGTGAAAAATTTATCGATAAGGCGTATCAACTTATAACTACTGAATTATCAAAAGATCAATATATACCAAAATCTATATTCCATGAGTTCATGCAACTCAAGAAGGATATTGCACGAATTAAAAATAATTAAGTAAAAATGCCCAACAAAACGCTGGAGAGGGACCAGGCTTACTGCGCGGCCTTTTGGAAGTCCCTGGTTCAGGAAAATTAATCTTTTTATCGGAAGTTTTGGGGTTTAAAAGCCTGGCCCCTCAGCTCCCCGTTGTCGCGCCGAGCAAAGCTCGGCGTATCTTGCAGGGTGAAAGTCCCTGTCGGGTGGAATCCAGTAATGGGTTCCAGCAAGGGTTAGCCACCCACCCGTATCGAGCCTTGGACCCATGGCGGAGATACACCGGCTATTGTAAGTTAGGACGCTGGGGAAACCTGGCTGGAAACGAGCTGCGCCCGGGACTCCCGTACACAAGCGCAGATGGACTCACCCAACAGTAAAGAACAATAACAAGGGTATCGAACAAGATGGGTTAAGCGT